>JAIVJS010000067.1 GCA_020199905.1 Acidobacteriota bacterium | reverse complement strand
CGTGTACGAGACGCTGGCGGGAAAACCCGCGTACCCGGGCGCGACGGCGACCGAGCGGCTGGCGGCGGTTCTCTCGCGGGACCCGGACTGGAGCCTGCTCTCCGGGCCCGGGATCCCTCGCGAGCTTCCTGCGATCCTGGGACGCGCTCTCGCCCGCGATCCGGCGCGTCGCTACGGCTCGGCGGCAGAGTTCCTTTCGGACCTGCAGAGGCTCCACGAGGGGCGCCTCGTGGTCGAGCTGCCGGACACGCTCGCCATCTTCGAGCTGCAGAACCTGACGCGCGAATCCGCCGACGACTGGCTCGGCAGCGGCATCGCAGAGAGCCTGGCCGCCGATTTGTCTCGCGTCAAAGGATTGACGCTCATCGCGCCCGAAAAGATCGCTCGGGCGCGCGCGTCGCTCGAATCGCAGCGGCCGGGCGCCGACCCCCTCGACCTCGCGCTGCTCCTGGGCTGCCGGTGGCTCTTCTCAGGCGGATTCCAGAAGGTCGGGCCGTCCTTGCGGATTACGGCGCGACTGACCGAGGTCTCGACGGGCCGGGTCGTCAGCGCCGAGAAGCTCGACGGAAACGTCAAGAGCGTCTTCGAGATGCAAGACCGCCTGTCCTCCCTGGTGACCGCCGCGTTGAACCTCGAAAAGCCGAGCGCCTCCCAACCGGCTCCGGGAGGCGCCTCACGGCTCGAGGTCTTCGAATGCTATGCGCGGGGCCGCAGGCTCTGGCAACGCCTGGAAAAAGGCTCGTTCGACAAGGCTCGGGAGCTCTACGAACGCGCGACCGATCTCGACCCGACATACGCGCCGGCGCTGGCCGGTCTGGCTGGCGTTCACAGCATGCGCTTCACATTCACGACGGACCCGGAGGAGCTCTCCCGGTCACGTTCCTTCGCCGAGCGAGCGCTCACGATCGATCCGAACAACTCGGAGGCGCTGGTCTGGAAGGGATACTCCTTGCTGCGCGAGGAGCGTTACGCCGAGGCCGCGGAGCCTCTGGCGGCGGCGATCGCGGCGGACCCGACGGCAATGTACCCGCATTACTTCGCAGGCGTGTCGGAATCGTTTGCGGGGCGGTACCGCGAGGCGGTGGCGCAGCTCCAGCAGGCCGTCGAGGCGGAGCCGAAAGCCTGCGTCGCCTGGCTCGCGCTCGGCTGGAACTATGTCCTTCTCGGGGACTTGACCGCGGCGCGCTCGAGCCTCGGGCGCGCGGTGGAGCTGGAAACGACCGGACCGCCCATGCATCGATTCACGGGGACGGCCGGCTATCTCGCGGAGTGCCTGCGCCGCCAGGGCAGGCTCGAAGAGGCGCGGGAGCAGGCTCTGGCCGCCCTGGACGCCGTCGAGCGTTCCGACCACATGTATCGCGACACCCTCCGCGCCAACTCCCTCTGCGCCCTCGGGCGGATCGCCCTCGATCAGGGGGACGCGGAGGCCGCGGCTGCTGCGTTCCGGCAAGCGCTGCTCCAGCTCCGCGGCCGTCCGCGGGCCCTGGGAGGCGGTCATCTCGCCGCCCAGGCGCTCTCCGGCCTCTCGCGGGCGGGTGACGGAGCCGCGGCCTTCGACGAAGCGCTCCTGATGTTCGAGGAGCGCAGCGCGCTCGACTTCCACGCCTTCTACGGCTGCACCGATCCCGAAACGGCGCGCGCGTTAGCCGACGCCGCCGCTTCTCTCGGCCGCAAGGAGCAGGCCGAGGCGCTCCTGTCGCGCTCGCGGTGAGCCCGATCAGCTTTACTGCATCTCGAGGGAAGGCGATCGGGGCAGTTCTGAGTTGCTGACGTTGAAAGTTGGTCGTCAGAACCCGCGGCAGCCACAATTTCCTACGGACACTCCGATGGCCGAACGACGACAATTCCTACGCACTCTGGCGAAACTATCAGCGTGGGGCTTCTCGGAAAGATCCTGAGGGACTGCGATATCACGCGGGAGCAGCTCTTCGAGGCCCTCTCGTTTCGTCTCCCAGGGTCCCGCGTCCGTAAGCCCGTCAGCCCCGCCGCGCTGCCTCGATCTTGGCGACGTCGATCTTCTGCATCGGCATCATCGCCTCGAACGCGCGTTTGGCCTCGTCGCCGCCGGCCGCCATCGCGTCGGTCAACACGCGGGGCGTGATCTGCCAGGAGATGCCCCAGCGGTCCCTGCACCAGCCGCACTGGCTTTCCTTGCCGCCATTGCCGACGATCGCGTTCCAGTAGCGGTCCGTCTCTTCCTGATCGTCCGTCGCGACCTGGAAGGAGAAGGCCTCGTTGTGCTGGAACGTCGGGCCGCCGTTCAATCCGATACAGGGAATGCCGAGCACCGTGAAGTCGACCGTCAGGACCTCGCCCTTCTTCCCGCCCGGGTAGTCGCTCGGGGCCTTGTGAACCGCGGTCACCTGGCTGTCCGGAAAAGTCGCCGCGTAGAAGCGGGCGGCCTCGAGCGCGTCCTTGTCGTACCAGAGGCAAATCGTGTTCCTGGGTTTCATGTTCGTTTTACTCCCGGTCAACGCGGCCGATAGATTAACCCGATCGCGACCCCCACGACGACCCACTGCACGAAGTACGAGACGGCCTGGTAGAGCGTGAGCGTCGATCCGATGTTCAGCATCATCCAGTTGTGCGCCACGAACGCGCAGACCACGAAGAGGCCGATGAGGGCTCCGAAGTGCGCCCCTTCGGCGAGGCCGGATCCTCCCCGGTAGACCATGGCGTAGAGGACCGCGAGCACGAATATCGCCACGAGCATCGCGGCCATCCCGAACGGCATGACTCCCTTCATGGACTCCTGCGGGCGGTAGACGCCGGGGTACTTTGCGAACTCCCGCTTCATCGGAGCGGCGGTGAGAGCGAAAACGACGAACCCCACGGCGACATAGGCCACGAAGGCGCCGAGCGCGGCGAGGATGATCCGGGAGTGGTTCATTGGCGTGCTCCTCCTGCGGTGGAGATCTTGCCTCAAGATCCGGCGAGCCGACCGTGGCTTCTCAGGCCAGAGGCGCGGTGAGGATGTCCAGGAGGAGGATGTCGAGGATAAGGATGTCCAGGGTCAGACCCGAAATCCAGGATGTCCAGGGTCAGACCCGAAATCCTGTTTTCAGGGGGCACGGATCGGCGAAATCAGGTTTTCGGGTCTGACCCCGATTCTCCGAAATCGAATCAGCGACGGATCGAGGACGGGCGCGCCTGTCGTCCCGAACCCAGGATCTGTGCCAGAGGCCGCACGGGAGTCCCCAGCACGAGGAGCGACCGGACCAGGAGGTCCATAGACACGGAGG
>JAIVJS010000074.1 GCA_020199905.1 Acidobacteriota bacterium | reverse complement strand
CTACAACGGCTCCATCCGCGGCCTTCCGCATTGCGAGGAGGTGGGATGCGTCATCGAGGACGGCCACTGCGTCTCGACTGTCCACGCGGAGGCGAACGCTCTCCTCCAGGCGGCGCGCAACGGCGTCGCGATCGGCGGCGCGGAGCTGTACACGACGGCGAGCCCGTGCTGGCCCTGCTTCAAGCTGATCGCCAATTCAGGCATCGCGCGCGTCTACTACGGCGAGTTCTATCGCGACGAACGGTCGCTCCAGGTGGCGCGGGAGGCGGGCATCGAGCTGATCGACCTGGGGAAGGGGACGGGGCCGGGGGAGAGGATCGTCTAGCTGTCAGCTGAGAGCTAGATCCTTCCAACCGGGACCCCCGCCTCGAGCAGGCGCAGGCACTCTTCCAGATGGGCGCGCGATCCGGCGGTGAGACGGAAGAACCGGCAGCCCAGCCCCCGGTCGGCGTCCTGGCCGACCCGCACCACGATGGCTTCGGCGACGACGGTCCGGCCCTTCTGGCCCGGAAGGTCGAACGAGATTTCCAGGCGCGCGCCGACGGGCTGCCGCACGGGAGTCCGGATGAAAAATCCTCCGCGCGAAAGGTCTCTCAGGGTGCCTTCGTGCTGGGCGCCGTCGCGCCAGAACGTCACGGACCACTCGACGGCGGCGCGCGCCGCGTCGCGCGGGGACAGCTGCAGGTAGCGCCGCATGATGTCGAAGACGACGGGAGTGTCGAACGGCTTCTCGATGCAGGCGTCGGCGCCGGCGCGGCGAGCCGCCTCCGCGGAGACGTCCGTCGCGGCCGCGACCACGACGGGACGGTGTCCGAGGTGGGAGTCCGCTTTCAGGACGCGGCACACGTCTATGCCGGTCATGCCCGACATCTGCGCGTCCAGAAAGATCAGGTCCGGCTTTTCCCGGCGCGCGGTCGCCAGCGCCTCCGTCCCGTTGGACGCCCGCAGCGGACGGCAATGGGTGCGGCGCGCGATGTCGTCGGCGACGGCGTCGAAGAGCCCCGTGTCGTCGACCAGAAGAACCGAGCTCATGTGTCATCGATTATAGGGGCGGGGTGGTCTCGGGAGCGGCTGCAGAGCCGCCGTGGCCCCGTAAACGCCGCGCCGGCGGACGCTTATTCTCTCAACTCCGAACTCTCAACTCTCAACTTCATCCATCAGCTCCTGACGACCCTCGGGCGCACCACGACTTCGCCGAAGAGGACGTGGGGCGGGGAAGTCAGGACCGCGAGCAGGACCGAGACCACGTCCTCGGGCGTCAGGCGCAGGCTCCTCTCGGTCGTCGGCCGGAACCGGTCGAAGAACTCGGTGTCCACGGAACCGGAGCAGAGCGCCGTGACGCGCACGCCGTCGGGCTTCAACTCCTGGGCGAGCGCGCGAGTGAAGCCGACGAGACCGTGCTTGACGGCGCAGTAGACGGAGCCCTCCGCGAATCCCTCGAGGCCCGCGATCGAGGCGACGTTGACGACGTCGGACGGGGCGCTCTTGACGAGCGAAGACAGCGCCGCCTGAGTCAGGTAGATCGCTCCGGCAAGGTCCGTCGCGAGCATCTCCTCGATCTCGGAGCGCTTCAACTCGGCGAACGGCGCTCGAAATCCGATCCCCGCGGCGTTGATCAGGATGTCGATGCGGCGATAGCGGGCGAGGACGACGTCCACGAGGTCGAAGACCGCGGGCACGGAGCGGACGTCGGCGACGTGATAGGCGGCGTCGCCCCCCGAGTCGCAGATCCCGGTGACGAGCGAGCGGAGCAGCTCCTCCCGGCGAGCCACCGCGAAGACCCGGGCGCCGGCGCGCGCGAGACCCAGCGCGAAGGCGCGGCCCTGGCCGGAGGATGCGCCCGTGACGAGCGCCACTCGATCGCGGAGCGTCTCCGACGTCTGCGCCTCCAAGACGCGCGCGAGATTATCATCCGCCGCGCATGGACACACCGAGCCACGGCCTCGCCGGCGCGATCCTGACGCGCGCGATGACGTCCCGCCCGGGAGCGCGCGCCGCTCTGTGGCTCGGTTTCCTCGCCGGGATGCTGCCGGACGCCGACGCTTTCTTCCTGACGGGCCGGCTCGACTACCTGCGCAACCATCGCGGCTGGAGTCATTCCTTCGTGTATCTGCCGTTCTTCGCCCTCGCCATGGCGGCGGTGGCGCGGCTCTTCTTTCGCAGGGCGCGCTTCGCGGACCTCTGGATCTTCGCGGCCGTCGGGATCGCATCTCACATCCTGTTCGACTGGATCACCTCGTTTGGAACGATGTTCTTCACGCCGCTCACGACAACCCGCTACTCGCTCGACTGGGTCTTCATCCTGGATCTCTTCTTCTCCGGCATCGGGTTCGTGACCCTTCTTCTGTCGCTCGCGCGGCCCGAACGGGGGCGGAGGATCGCCCTGGCGGGATGCGCGGCGCTGGCCGTCTACCTCGGCTTCTGCGCCATCCTGCACGCGCGGGCCCTGGAGGCCTGGCGGCGAATCGACCGTCTCCCGCCCGGGGCCGCCGCGGCGGTGATCCCCCAGCTCCTCTCTCCGTTCCGGTGGCTGGGGCTCTCGGATCACGGCGGCTTCCTTCACGCATGCTTCTTCGACATCGGGCCCTTCGCGCGCACGGTTCCGACGCCGCGCGTCCCGGAGAAGCTGTCGGAGGCGCTCCGCCGGCTGCCCGATTTCTATCCGCCGCCCGGGAGGGCCCGGATACGGACGTTCGAAAAGCCGGCGGATTCGCCCGAGCTCCGCCGCGCCCGGTCGCTTCCCGAGGTGCAGACGTACCTGGCGTTCGCGCGCTTCCCGCTGGAGACGGTGTCGCTCCTGCCCGGCGGCGGCGCCGAGGTGACCTTCGAAGACCTGCGATTTCTTCCGTTCTTCACCGGGCCGTGGGCGAGGGGAAAGAACGGCGAGTACACCCGCGAGCCGTTCGTGTACCGCGTGCGGTTAGACGGCGCCGGCCGGGTTCTCGAGCGGGGGTTCATCGTCGGGGGCCGGGGGCGCTACGGGGGCGGCTGAGGACGGGGCCGCGACGTAGGAGTACTCGGGGGACGGCGTGCGAGTCAGCGCCTCGGAGATCCCGGCGTAGTAACCGACCTTGATCAACGAGCGTAGGAATACGAACACCTGCTGGGTCAGGATCAGCGGAACGAGGGCGAACCTCGCCTCGCCCCCCGCGGAGGGGTCCGCGACGATCCAGATCGCATAGAGCGTGAGGATCGTGACGATGGCCGACAGCAGCACTCCGAAGAGCCGGACCGGCCGCGCGAGCGCGCCGGCGATTCCCGCGAAGAACCGCGAGACCGGGGGGAGATCGGGGCGCGCCACCCAGATCGCCCGGACGGAGTCCGCGACGAGCTTGATGGCGGAGAGAACGAAGGCGAGCAGGAGGACCCGGGCGAGCGTGATGGCGAGCGCCTGTCGCTCGCTCTGCAGCTCCCGCATACGCTCGTTCAACGCGAGCCCGGTCTCGAGCCACACCCAGCGGTAGGCCAGCAGCGCGGCGGCGAGGGCCGCGAGCGTGAAGGCGAGGAAGGCGGGAAAGCGCCGCATCCCTTCCCGCCCGAATGTGACAAGGGAACCGTGCGGCTCCCGCAGAGTCCCGAAGATTCCCCCGAGAGCAAACGCATGGAGCACGATGGCGAGCAGTCCGAGCGAGACGGCGGCCGCTCCGATCCCCCGCAGGCCGGACAGCTTCGAGGACGTGACTCCTTCGGGCGTCAGGAGGCCGGTCAGGAGGTCCGGGAAGTTGCCGAGAAGATCCGGGTGCGTCCGCAGAAGCGTCTCCCACCACCCCAGATCCGGGTTGGCGACCATCCGGCTGGCGGAAGGGGAGTCGTCGAGAAGATCGTGGAGGGAGTTGGACACGGGGAGGATGAGGACGGACGCCAGGAGAAGCTGGATGAGCCAGAGCGACACGGCGAGGTAGGGTTTGGAGAGAGACGCCCGCAGCCCCCGGCCGAAACAGGCGAGCGCCCCCGAAGACCGGACGGGGCTCACCAGGCCACCGTCAGGGTATCCAGAAAATTCTGCATCCAGAACACGCTCCGGGCCGTCCACCGGGACGCGGCGCGCGGGTCGGGAACGACGCGCTTGCCGTTGTTGGTGTGATCCTCGTCGAGCGCCAGCTTTTCGTCGGGGTCGACGATCGCCTCGAGCAGCCGGGGGCCCCCGCTGACGCGAAACCGCTTCCAGCGTCCCTCTCCGTTCCAGGAGGAGCGGTAGGTCTTTCCTCCCTCGAACCGGAGCAGCACGTCGACCGGCAGGGCCGTCTCGCCGCGGCGCGTCACGAGCGCCATGCTGTCGTATCCGCGGACGCGGGCGAGCGCGGGCGGAGGGCCATCGACCAGTTTGCCGTCGCGTTCGAAGAGCCCCTTCGGCGCCTTCGCCCGCGTCGACGTGGCCTTCTCGACGGCGTAGTCGACGTTACCCGAGGAACGGAATGTGCGGTCGAAGAACCACGTCCAGTCCCGCCCCGCTACCTCGTTCACGCACCGGATGAAGTCGTTTAAGGTCGGATGCCGGAAGCGCCAGCGGTCCGCGTACAGCCGCAGCGCGCGGTCCATCACGTTGACGCCCAGCAGGTTCTCGAGGGTCGCGAGCGCCAGCGCCGTATGGGAGTACGTGTCCGCGCCGTAGCTCTTGCCGTCGCGGAATTTCCAGCTCGGCTGGGCGTGGATGTCCTGCGTGGACACGTCGAAGAACCGGCGTTCCGCGTCGACGGGATAGATCTTGTCGATGCCGAGCGCGATCCGGTAACCGAAGACGTTCACGACCGGATGGTCCGGCCCGTATGTGGCCTTCAGTACCCGGTCCGTCATGTAGGAGTTGAATCCTTCGTCGAGGTACGGCTCCTCGAACTCGTTGGACGCGATCATCCCGTAGAAGAACTGGTGCCCGAACTCGTGGATCGTGACTTCCTCGGGCTTCTGCAGGGTCGCCGGCGCGATCACGTGTGTCCCGCAGGTGATGAGCGTCGGATACTCCATGCCGCCCGCCGCCGATGCCCCCCAGGGGGGGTCGACCATCGTCAGCGTCGGATACGGGTAGGGGCCCAGCACGCGGCCCATCCGGGAGAGCGCGGCCTTCACGGCGCGGAAGTGCCTGGCCGCCTGGGAAGCGTGCTCGGGCTGCACGTAGAGGAGGAGCTCGACGTCGGCTAAGCCCGCCTCGCGGAAGAAGTCCTTGACGACGACGTAGTCGGGATCGGCGGTCCAGGCGAAGTCGTGGACGCTCTCCTGCCGGAACCGGTACAGCACACGGTCTCCCGCCCCCTGCCGCTCCTCGACGCGCTTTCCGGTCGCCCCGACCTTGCCGCGGTATCGGGAGGGCACGTCGATCGAAACGTCGTAGTCGCCGAAATCCGAGAAGAACTCGCTGTTCGCGTGGAACTGATGGCAATTCCATCCCGCTTCCTGCAGGACGCCGATCTTCGGGAACCACTGGGCGACCATGAAGAAGTCGCCTTTCCACCCGGTGCGGCGGAAGACCCTGGGCAGCCGGGACCGGAAGTCGAGCGAGACCCGGACCGTCTCGCCGGGAGCGACCGGCCGGGGCAGAGTCACCTCCGCGACGGTGCGGTCGTCGGGATTGCCGTCGTCGGGGGAGATGGAGACGAGGGCCGGCAGGAGGTCGGTCCCGTCGGCGAACGTCATGCGAAGGACCTCGACGGAGCCCCACGAATCCGGAATCGGGACGCCGCGCGCGATGCCGCCCGCCTCCCGGTGAAACGTCGTTCGGGTATTCAGAAACGCGTTCAGATAGAGGTGGAACTGGAGCGTCGGCGCGGGACGGCTCGTCGTATTCGTCCACGTGAGGAGCTCCGTGCCTTCGACGGTCTTCTTTTCCGGATCGAGGCGGCACGAGATTTCGTAGGAGGCCACGGGCGCGGCGAGCGGTGCGGCCGGGAGCGGAACGGCGGGAGCGGCGAGCGCGCCCG
The DNA here is from genome assembly GCA_020199905.1 of Acidobacteriota bacterium. GTDB lineage: Bacteria > Acidobacteriota > Thermoanaerobaculia > UBA5066 > Gp7-AA6 > JALYUA01. The sequence goes on along the minus strand of JAIVJS010000074.1, from coordinate 35,520 downwards.
CGAGAGCGAGAAGGAGGATTCTCGCCTTTGCCGAGCCCATTGGCGAAATGTAGCATGCCGCGCGTGCCCAAAAAGTCTCCGCCGGCCGGACGCGAGGACGCTGTCCCGGGCGCGCCCGCGCCCGCTGCGGCGGCGAGCCGGGCGCGCGAACTCCGCGAGGAGCTGGCCCGACAGGAGCGTCTCTATTACGTCGACAACCGGCCCGAGATCAGCGACGCGCAGTTCGACCAGTTGATGCGCGAGCTCGTCGCGCTCGAGGAGCGGTATCCCGATCTCGCGGTCCCGGATTCGCCGGCGCGCCGCGTCGGGGGGCGTCCGGCCGACGGGTTCGACACGGTCGAGCACGCCACCCCGATGCTCTCGCTCGAGAACGCGTACGACTGGGAGGAGGCGGAGGCCTGGCTCGCGCGCGCCCGGCGGATCCTCGGAGGCGATCCTCCGGCCTACGTGGCGGAGCTCAAGATCGACGGTCTCTCGATCGCCCTTCGTTACGAAAACGGGCGCCTGGTTCGCGGGGCGACGAGAGGAGACGGCGTCCGGGGGGAAGACGTGACGGAGAACGTGCGCACGATCCGCTCGATCCCCCTCCGGATCCCGGAGACGGGAACGGTCGAAGTCCGCGGGGAGGTGTTCTACACGAAGAAGGCGTTCGAAAGAGTCAACGCGGAGCGCGAGTCCGAAGGGGAAGCGCTCTTCGCGAACCCGAGGAACGCCGCCGCGGGAACGATGCGGCTGCTCGATTCCCGGATCACCGCCCGCCGGCGCCTCGAGGCGTGGCTGTACGGAATCGCGGCGGCTCCCTCGATCCCCGATTCGCAGACGGGAATCCTGGACCGCCTGCGCGAGCTCGGCTTCCGCGTGAATCCCCACTCCCGGCAGTGCGCCTCGTTCGAGGAGGTCCGAGCCTTTCTCGAAGAGTGGAGGACGCGGCGCCTCGAGCTCGATTTCGAGACAGACGGCGCCGTCGTCAAGGTGAACGACCGCGGCCTCCAGGGACGGCTCGGAAGCACGGCGAAATCGCCCCGGTGGGCGCTCGCCTACAAGTACCCGGCGGAGGAGAAGAGGACGGTCGTTCGCGACATCACCGTTCAGGTCGGCCGCACGGGTGCCCTGACACCCGTCGCCCACCTCGACCCGGTGCTCCTCGCGGGGACCACGGTCAAGCGCGCGACGCTCCACAACTACGAGGACCTCTCGCGCAAGGACGTCCGGGTCGGCGACACGGTCATCGTGGAAAAGGGAGGCGACGTCATCCCGAAGGTGGTGCGGGTCCTTCTGGAAGAGAGGCCGGGGGACGCGGTGCCTTACGTCTTACCCGCCCGGTGCCCGGTCTGCGGAGACCCGGTCGTCCGCGACGCCGAGGAAGTCGCGACGCGCTGTGTCAACCCCGCGTGCCCGGCGGTCGTCCGGGAGGCTCTGCGCCACTTCTGTTCCCGGCGCGCGATGGACATCGAGGGACTGGGGGAAAAGCTCGTCGACCAGCTGGTGACGGCCGGCCTCCTCACGGACGTGGCATCGATCTACGGGCTGCGGGCGGAAGACCTCGCGGCCCTGGAACGCTGGGGCGAAAAATCCGCGGGCAACCTCATGGCCCAGATCGAGACGAGCAAGGGAAACGACCTCTCCCGGCTGATCTTTGCGCTCGGAATCCGCCACGTCGGAGAAAAGGCGGCGAGAATCCTGGCGCGCCGCTTCCGAACGCTGGATGGACTGGCCGCGGCGACCGCGGAGGAGCTGCAGCGCGCGGAAGAGGTGGGCCCCAACACGGCTGCGGCGGTGGTCACGTGGTTCGCGCACGCCCGGCACCGCGAGTTGCTCGAACGCCTTCGCGGATACGGAATCAACTTCGAGTCCCGCGAGGAGGCTCCGCCGCCGGACGGCGCGCTCCTGGGCAGGACGGTGGTCGTCACGGGCGCCCTCGAGGGAATCAGCCGCGAAGAGGCCGAGGCGCGTCTCGAGAGCGCCGGCGCCCGGGTCGCCGGATCCGTCTCGAAGAAGACCGACTACCTGGTGGCGGGGGAGGCCGCCGGCTCGAAGCTCGAAAAGGCGCGGTCGCTCGGAGTGCCGGTGGTGACGTGGGCCGAGATGCTTGTCATAATGGGAGAAACACCCGACGCCGCCGCCTGACAACTGGCAGTTGGACAACCGGGGATGGGCTCTCAGGAGGTCGTTTGGACTTACCCGCCAAAGTCGTCATCTTCTGCCCGACGCTGGAATTGAAGAACAAGCCCGGCCGCCTGATGGCCGTCTCTTCGAACGGCTTCTACGAGATCTGGCTCGACTTCGCCGAGCGCAATCACACGGTGCTCCTGCCTGTGCAGGGGACCGCGCTGGTGTTCTCGGAGCCGAACACGACCGGGGAGCCGGTGCCGGACATCGAGCGTTAGCTCTCAGCCGTCAGCTGTCAGCTATCAGCCGGGTCAGGCCCGCTCGACCCCCGGGAACTTCGCCAGCAGCGCCGGCAAGGTGAGCACGCGCTCCACGGGCTCTTCTGCGGCGCCCGTGCCGAAGAGGATCGCGCGCATGCCCGCGGCCCGAGCTCCCACGACGTCGATCGAGAAGATGTCCCCGACGTACACGCATTCGGACGCCGCGACCTGTAGCCTCTCGGTCGCCGCGAGAAAGATGCGCGGATCCGGCTTCTCGAAACCCACCTCGAAGGAATCGACGACGAACTCGAGAAAGGCCGAGAGGCCGGCGGTTTCGAGGAGCGCGCGCACCCTCCCGTCCGCGTTCGAGACGACACCGATCCGGTAACCGCGATTCCGGAGAGCCGAGAGCGTCTCGGCGGCGCCTTCCCCGGCGCGGGACCAGAGGTTCGACCGCGCGTGCTCCGCGGAGACGGCGGCCGCCGCGGCCTTTCGCGCGGATTCCCCCTCGAGCCCGAGGCCCCGCAGGATCTCGTCCAGGAAAAACGGCACACGCTCGGCGTCCGTCGAGGCGGGGTGGCGCACGATCCAGGCGCCCAGGGCCGCCGCCGCCGCGGACGCGGCTTCTCGGAACCGGGTGGCGGCGTGCGGAGCCCCGGCGGCACGGCAGATCCGGTCGCCATCGAGGTGAATGAGCGTTCCGCCCGCGTCGAAGAGGATGGCTCTGGGGGAGCTTTCAGTCTTCAGTTTTCAGTTCTCTCACTGGTCAGGTCGCGTTTCCGTTCGGCGCCGGTCCGCAGCGGAGAGCTGACAGCTGACAGCTGACAGCTTTTTCCTACGTCAGCTCGGCGCGCACGGCGGCCTCGAGGTCGCCCGCTATCTGCGAAACTTCGGCGGCGTCCGGGCCCTCGACGAGGATCCGCAGGAGAGGCTCGGTGCCTGAATAGCGCAGGAAGATCCGGCCGCGGCCGTCGAACTGCTTCCGCGCGCGCTCGACCGCTCCGGCGACCGAAGGCAGCGTGTCGATCTCGATGCGGCGCGCGACGCGGACGTTCCGGAGGGCTTGAGGCGTCTTTTCGAGCGTCGCCAGGCGCGACAGGGGCTGCCCGCTTTCGACGAGAATGGACGCCACGAGCAACGTCGTCAGAATTCCGTCGCCGGCGGGAGAGAAAGGGAGCAGGACGTGGCCCGACGTCTCTCCGCCGAGCGAGGCGCCGGACTCCTCCATGAGCTTCGCCACGTTCCGGTCGCCGACCGCCGAGCGGCGAAACGGGATCGCCTCGCGGATGAGCGCCGCCTCGAGCGCGAAATTCGACATCACTGTCCCCACGACCCCTCCCGGAGGAAGGATGCCTTTTCGCTTCCAGTCGCTCGCGATGATCCACAGCACGTCGTCGCCGTCGAGGATCCTTCCGTTCTCGTCCGAAAAGATCGAGCGGTCGGCGTCTCCGTCGTACGCCACGCCGAGGGCGGCGCTCTTCTCGCGGACGGCGCCCAGCATGTTTTCCGGGTGGAGGGCCCCGCACCCCTCGTTGATGTTGCGTCCGTCGGGAGCGTCGCAGATCGTGTCGACGTGCGCCCCCGCCCGGCGAAGGGCCTCGGGACCCAGGCGGAACGCCGCGCCGTTGCCGGCGTCGACCAAGATCCGCACGCCGTTCAGACGGACCGGAACGCTCCTCGCCATTCGGCCGAGGTAGAGCTCGCAGAGAGCCGGGTCCGCATCCATCGACTTCGCCTCGGACGGCGTCCCTTCCCGTTTTTCCGAGAGGAGCTCTCGCTCGAGCGCCTCTTCTTCCGGGTCGGGCCATTTGCGCGCGTCCGGACCGAAGATCTTGATTCCGTTGTCCTGCCACGGATTGTGCGAGGCGGAGATGGAGACGCCTGCTCCGGCGCCGAGCTCCAGAACGACTTCGGCGACGCCTGGCGTCGAGATCACGCCGGCGGACGCGACCTGCCCTCCCGCCTCGCGGATCCCGGCGGAGAGCTGCGCCACGATCCGGGGCGTGGATTCGCGCGTGTCGCCCCCGACGACGGCGGTCGCGTTGCCGGATCTCGCGAGGCGCCGGCCGAGCTCGCGGCCGATGCGCCGCACGGTGCCGTCGTCCAGCGGAAACTCTCCGGCGTGCCCCCGGATGCCGTCCGTTCCGAAGAGCTTCATCGTTTCCGCGCTTTCGGCGAAGGCGTGGCCAGTGGCTCTACGCCTCCCGTCGGATGCAGGTGGACGGTCACCGTGACGATCTGTCCCTCGCGGACGCGCACGCCCGGCGCGTCCGCCACGACGGTCGCCGGCACGCTGAAGGTCGTCGCGCGCTCCGAAATCGAGATCGGATCGGTCGAGACGGACATCATCTTCGCCAGGACCGCCGAAGGCCCCGCGATCCGGGCCGAGCGCGGCTCCACGGAGACGTCCCCGACGGCGTGTCCGGCGGCGGGCGTCCCCGTCACATTCGGGGCGATGGGGAGCACTTTTTCGGAGACCGCGTCGAGGACGATCCGCACTTCCGAAGGCGAGATCGCGATGACCTCGATCTCCGGCGCCACGTTGATGTCCTCCGGTGCGAGGCGGTAGAGCCGCTCCCCGCGCGTCGCCCCCTGCAGATCGATCACGGCTTCGATCTTATCCGGATCGACCTGCCGCAAAGCCGTGAACGGACCTCGCACCCGGACGTCCACGGTCGGGGGAACCGCCGAAGCGATGATCGTCCGCGCCGGAATGTTCACGACCGAAAGCGCGATGCGGTAGCTGCGTTCGGAAATGCGCTCACGCCGTTGTGCGGAAAGCACGAACCACACCAGAAGCGCGATTCCCAGGGCGAGGAGCTTCAGCCCGAGATTGCGCAGGAGCGCCGGGCGCTGCGCCATTACGCGGCCACCGTGAACTCGCGCAGGAGAAGATCGCGCAGGCCCTTGCCGTCGAGGTCCTCGATGAGCTGTCCGTCGCGCGCGACCGAGATCGTGCCGCGCTCCTCGGAGACCACGACCGCGAGCGCGTCCGTTTCCTCCGTGATGCCGATCGCCGCGCGGTGCCGGGTGCCGAACCTTTTCGAGAGGCCCTCGTTGACCGAGAGGGGCAGAAAACATGCCGCGGCGGCGACGCGCTCGCCCGAGAGGATGACCGCGCCGTCGTGGAGGGGGGTGCCGGGGGCGAAGACCGTCACGAGGAGGTCGTAGGAGACCGCGGAGTCCATCCGGACGCCGTTCTCGATGTAGTTCTTGAGACCCTCGCGGCGCTCGAGGACGATGAGCGCGCCCGTCTTGCGGGCGGAAAGCGACGTGACCGCGAGAACGATGTCGGAGATCGTCTCCTCAGCGTGGTAGCCCGAGAACCACGAGAAGAAGGGAGTCCGCCCGAATGTCGCCAGCGCGCGGCGAAGCTCGGCCGCGAAGAGCACGATGATCGCGAACGGGACGTAGAAGAAGAGGGCCTGGAGGACGGTCCGCAGTGCCGCGAGCTTCAGCACGACCGCGAGCTCGTAGAGGAGGAAGACCGCCACGATCCCGAAGACCATCTGGACGGCGCGCGTGCCGCGGATCAGCCGGAGAAGGCTGTAGGCGATGAAGGCGACGATCAGGATGTCGATCGCGTCCCGCCACGTGACGGAGAAGTGCCCGAGCGGCCCCAGAAGCCGCGAGATGGGCTCGATCACGAAGCGGGGGCTCCGGCGGCGGGAGCGAGCGACCCGGAGTCCGGCCTCGGTGGCGCGGTTCGCACTGCGGGCGTCGCGATCGCGCGCCGCATCCGCAAATATCGGACGGTCTCGACCGCATCGTGGGCCCGGACGAGCGCGGCGCCTCCGTCGGCGGCCGCCGCCGCGCAGGCGAGGGAGCCCGGGAGCCGGTCCGCGGCGGGGGAGTCTTCCGCGACCCCGGAGAACCGCCGGACGAATCCCTTGCGGGACGCCCCGATGACGATCGGGAGGCCGAGGGAGCGGAACGCCCCCAGGTGGCGGAGCAGGACGAGGTTTCCCTCCGCGCTCTTCCCGAATCCGAGACCGGGGTCGACGGCGATCGCGCCGCTTTGGACTCCCGCCGCCGCCGCCCGCGCCACGGCCTCGGCGAGGGAGGAGGCGACGTCCGCGAGCAGGTGCGAGTAGGTGGTGTTCGACTGCATCGTCCGCGGGTCGAGGCCCCGCATGTGCATGAGAATCGTTCCGGCCCCCGTCCGCGCCACCGTCTCCGCCATCGCCGGGTCGAACCGCAGGGCGGTCACATCGTTGACGAGGTCCGCGCCGGCCTCGATCGCCGCCAGGGCCACCGACGCGCGCCGCGTGTCGATCGAGAGGGGCGCCGCGGTCTCTCTCCGGATCGCCTCGATGACCGGCACCACCCGGGCCGTCTCCTCGTCGGGCGAGACCTCCTTCGCTGCGCCGTAGGTAGCCGGCCGCGTCGATTCCCCCCCGATGTCGACAAGAGCGGCCCCGTCCGCGAAGAGCTCCAGGGCGCGGGCGGCGGCGCGGTCGCGGTCCAAATACAGACCGCCGTCGGAGAAAGAGTCCGGCGTGACGTTGACCACGCCCATGACGAGGGGCCCGGAGGCGAGGTCGAGCCAGCGGCCGTGGGCGAGAGCCAGCCGGGCGCCCCTGTGCGCCGCCGCCGCGAAAGCCGCCCCGGCCCGCTCCCGGAGGGTCGCCGGCAGGGCCTTGAGGCTCTCGGCCCGGCGCGCGCGGGAGATCATCAGCGGGGGGGAGGAGGAGCCGGCCAGGCGCACGACGTCCACCGGGAACTCCGCCGCCTGAAAAGTCGCCGGCCGGAACCCGTCCCACCCGGCGATCTCCGAGAGGGCGGCGGCATCCGCGGCGGGGAAGACGAGGTCGGTCACTTTGTGAGTTTAGCGTCTCAGGAGGCGGTCTCCCGTTAGGTCTGCCATCGGGATGAAGAGGCCTGTCATCTACGGGGACGGCTGAGGCGGCGACGGGCACGGCTCACTTTTCCTGCGCCCCTTTCGCTGCACCTCCGTCCCGATGGTGGCTGAGCGCGCCCCGGGAGGAGTCTCCGACCAGAGGGACGGGGGAGCCTCTCGGGGCGGGAGCGTGAGCGAACGCAGTGAGCGGAAGCGACGGCTACGCGGGCTCGGGCACCATCGAACCCATGTCGCCCGACGGCTGCGGCACCCCGGGGGGCGCCACGATCGGCGGACGCGGCGGGCCGGTCTTGCGGAGCTTCGCGATGTCGACGCCTGTCTCCTCGGCGAGGATCTGCAGGACTTCTTCGCCGTCGAGGACCTCCTTCTCGAGGAGGGTTCTCGCAAGGCGGTGCATCGACTTCTCGTTGTCGCCGATGATCTTCTTCGCGCGGTCGTAGGCGGCGGTGACGATGCGCCGCACTTCGGCGTCGATGAGGTTGGCCGTCGCCTCCGAGTAGTCCTGGTTGTGCCCGAAGTCACGCCCCAGGAAGACCTCCCCGTCGGTCTTGCCGAACGTCAGCGGGCCGAGCTCGCTCATCCCCCACTCGCAGACCATCTTGCGCGCGAGGTCCGTCGCCTTCTCGATGTCATTGCCCGCGCCCGTCGTCATGTGGCCGAGGAACTTCTCCTCGGCGATGCGGCCGCCCATCATCACCGTGATCGTGGCGTCGAGGTATTCCTTCGTGTGCGAGTACTTGTCCTCCGCCGGCAGCTGCATCGTGACGCCGAGAGCGCGCCCGCGCGGAATGATCGTGACTTTGTGGAGAGGATCGGCGTCCGGCTGGAGCGCCGCGACCAGCGCATGTCCGCCCTCGTGGTACGCGGTGTTCCTCTTCTCGTCCTCGGTCATGATCATCGACTTGCGCTCGGGGCCCATCATGACCTTGTCCTTGGCGTACTCGAAGTCGATCATCTCGACCTTCTTCTTGTTGAACCGCGCCGCGTTCAAGGCTGCCTCGTTCACAAGGTTGGCGAGGTCGGCCCCCGAGAAGCCCGGCGTCCCGCGCGCCATGATCGACAGGTCGACGGTCTCCGAAAGCGGCGTGTTGCGCGTGTGCACGCGGAGGATCTGCTCGCGGCCGCGGAGATCCGGGCGGTCCACGACGACGCGCCGGTCGAATCGTCCGGGTCGGAGCAGCGCGGGGTCCAGGACGTCCGGACGATTGGTCGCCGCCACCAGAATGACTCCCTCGTTCGTGTCGAAGCCGTCCATCTCGACGAGCAGCGCGTTCAACGTCTGCTCGCGCTCGTCGTGTCCGCCGCCGAGCCCCGCCCCCCGATGGCGGCCGACGGCGTCGATCTCGTCGATGAAGATGATGCAGGGAGCGTTCTTCTTTCCCTGCTCGAAGAGGTCGCGGACGCGCGAGGCGCCGACGCCGACGAACATCTCGACGAAATCGGAGCCGGAGATCGTGAAGAACGGCACGTTGGCCTCGCCGGCGACGGCGCGGGCGAGCAGGGTCTTGCCGGTGCCCGGAGGGCCGATCAGCAGCACTCCCTTGGGGATCTTCCCGCCGAGCTTCTGGAATTTCGCCGGGTCCTTCAGGTACTCGATGATCTCCTGGAGCTCGACCTTGGCTTCCTCGACCCCGGCGACGTCCTTGAACGTCACCTTCTTCTGCGTGGGAGTGAGCAGCTTGGCGCGCGACTTCCCGAAGGACAGGGCCTTGTTTCCGCCCGCCTGCATCTGCCGCATGATCACGAACCAGATCGCCACCAGCAGGATCAGGGGCCCGTACATCACGAGCGCCGAGACGAACGAGGAATCCTTCGTGGGGGTCGCCTCGATCTCGACTCCCTTGGCGGAGAGATCGTCGACGAGCTTGGGATAGGCGGGCGCGTAGGTCTTGAAGAGCGTCTCCCGCTTGCCCGACGAAGGGGAGTAGGTGCCGCGGATCTCGTCGCCCCGGATCGTGACCTTCTGGACATGGCCCTGGCTCACCTGCGTGAGGAACCGGGAGAAGGTGATTTCTTCGACGGCGGTGGCGCCGGTCTTGAAGACGTTCCAGGCGAGGATGATCAGGACCAGGATGACCATCCAGAGGAGAAGGTTTTTGATCGTCGCGTTCAACGGTGACTCCTTGCGGAAAGGGCTTTTGTCGAGGCGTCCAGCATAACGGAGGTCCGGAGGGATTTATTGCCCGCGTCGAGGAAAGTGGCGCCGCTACGCAGAGGCGTAAACCTCGGCAATGTATGGAAGGTTGGCGTGCCGGCCCTCGTGATCCATGCCGTACCCGGCAAACCGGCCGCCCTCCGTCGTAAAGAGAGAGAAGTCGACCGCGATGTCTGTGGTCCTCTCCGCCGGCTTGTCCAGGATCGAGACCAGGCGGATGTGAGAGGCCCCCGCCGCGGTCAGCTGGGTGATCAGGTAGCTCTCGAGCACTCCGCTGTGGACGACGTCTTTCAACAGAACCACGGGACGCGACAGCGGAAAGCCGGTCGAGAAATCGATCTGGAGAATCTCTCCCGATCCGGCGTGACGGCTGACCGCCATGTACTCGCAGGCCAGGGGGATCGTCATCTCCCGCGCGAGGTCGGCCAGGAGAAACGAGGAGCCCTTGAGCACCGAAACCAGGGCGGGAAGCTCCCGCGCGAACTCCCGGTCGAGCTCGCCGGCGATCTCCTTGACCCGCGCGCTGATGCGCGTGCGGTCGTACCTCGGCTCAAGGCGCAGGTTCTCCATGAACGATGTCTCCCGCAGGAAGTTGCGCAAGATCGTACACCTGCGCGGCCCGCTCGGAGAGCCCGAAAGACAGAACGGCGCCGCGCCGGCGGATCCGGATGCGGCGTCCCGCCTCGAAATGGAAGTCCCTTCCGGTTGCCAGGCGTTCGAGGACCTGCTCGCGCTCGCGCCCCGTCATGGGCGGGCGCCCGGGCCGGGAAAAGGGCGCGGCGGCCGCTTCCAGGGCGAGCCGCTGGAGGTCCGCGGGGCACGTTTCGACGAGCCGGGCGTCGATCAGAGTCGTTGCGGGCCCGTGGCGAAGGGCCGGAGCGATGACGGCGGCAAAGGCCGCGTCGAGAGCGTTCCGGCGCCGCCGGCACTCCGCCGCGCCGGCTTCCCACTCCCGCCGCAGCGCCGGGGCGGCTCCGGCGACCCGCCGCCGGATGCGGTTGCGCGCGAGACCGAGATCTCCATTGGTCCGGTCGCGCCGCCACGAGAGACCGCGGACCTCGAGGTCCTCGACGATCTCCGCGCGGGTGACGTCGAGCATCGGACGCACCACCCCGTCCTCCCGCCGCTGGCGAGGACCCGCGAGAGAGGCGACCCCGCCCCGCCGCTCCCGGGCGAGGAGGTAGGATTCGAGCGCGTCACCGGCGTGATGCGCGGTCGCGATGCGCTCTGCCCCGGCCTCGCGTCTCATCTCCTGCAGCGCGGCGTATCGGACGTGCCGGGCGCCCGCCTCCGGCGAGAGGCCCCGCTCGCGGGAGGCCGTGCGCGCGTCGGCGCGGCGGGACAGGAAGGGGAGACCGAGCCTTCGGGCGTGATCGGAGACGAAGGCGAGGTCGAGGTCGGCGTCGCGCCCGCGCCACCCGTGGTGGACGTGCGCGGCGGCGAGGCGCCATTCGAACCGCGGCGACAGCTCCGCGGCGGCGTAGAGAAGGGAGAGAGAGTCGGCCCCGCCGGAGACGGCGAGCAGGACCGACCCTCCCCGAGGAAGGAGGCCGGCCGGCGCGGCTCGTGCCAGAGAATGGAGGAGAGGGCGCACACCACGATGGTACGCCCCGAAGGCCCGGGCGCTGTGCTAGCATCCGCGGTCCCTCCGCGGGGCGGTGTAGCTCAGTTGGTCAGAGCAAGCGGCTCATATCCGCTGTGTCCGGGGTTCAAATCCCTGCACCGCCACCATAACCTCGCTGCGCTCGCTGCGGGCGGGCGTTCACCGCCGGCGAACGCCCGGCGAAGCGGCTCGCCTGAGGGCTCGACCGCTCGCCTCGCCCCTCCGCTCGCTACGCTCCCGGACCGGGAGGCTCCTGCCTCCCTTCGGTCGGGACGCTCCTCCCGCTGCGAGCCCGGCCACGATCTCGACGGAAGCGCAGCGGGTCCTTTCCGTCGTTTTCGAGGGATTTTAGAGGGTCGAATGTGGATAATAGGTGGAGGAAGCAGGCATTTCGGCCTGACTCACGCAGAACGAGCGTGCAGAATCTGAGCAATTCGTGGCCCATAATGAAAGTTTCCGGCCGGGGCCGCGCTTGCGTCGGACGTGAGCCATAACGAAACGAAGATCCGGAGGAGACGCCGATGTTTCTGGAAATGGTGATCGGAAAAATCCATCGCGCCCGCGTGACGCAGGCGGATGTGAACTACATCGGCTCGATCACGATCGATTCGAGGCTTCTCAAGGCCTCGGGCATCCTTCCGTACCAGCGGGTGCAGGTCGTCAACATCAACAACGGAAACCGCGTCGAGACCTACGTGATCGAGGGGCCGGAGGACTCGGGCGTCATCTGCCTGAACGGCGCGGCCGCCCTCCTCTTCAACGTGGACGACCTCGTGATCATCATGGCGTACGCCTACATGGAGCCGCACGAAGCCGCCAATCACCGCGCGCCCCGCATCGTCTTCGTCGATCTTGCGAATCGGATCACCGGAACGTTGAACCACGGAGACGTTCCCTGGAACTACGTCCCGGAGCACCAGCAGGCCTGAGACGCGACAACAGTTTTTTCGGTCGACGTTCCCCGGGAAGCCCTGACCCTCGGAAGTCGCCGGTCTGCGGCCGCACGTCAGACTCGCTCCTTGTCGGACTCGCGTAGAAGGCGTCGCCGGCCTTCGATCGCGTCCGCGCTCTCGCGGTCCGGCGGGCTTCTCACCCGGCCGATTCCCGCGCCGATTCCGCTCTGCCCCTTCTGAAGCCGTTGCCGGGTCCTGGCGGGGCGCCGTCCTTCCGTGTTACGCTCGCAGACAACCAGCCTCCTCCGACAATGCTCTTCGGGCCTTGCGACGCGCGACACGCAAAGGAGTTCCATGAACTCATCCAAGGTCTCCGCATGGGCCACCCTCGCCGTCTGTCTCGTCGCTTCCTCCGCGCTCCCGGCGCAGCCGAGAGCGAAGAAGCCTGCGGGGCGCCTCGACCCTGGCCACCAGAGCCCTGCGTTCTGCAACCAGAACCGGCTCGGTTTCAACATCACTCGAAATCCGAGCGATCCTGTCATTGCGAACGGAACCGTGGTCACCTACTCGATTGTCGCGGTCAACCTCACGGACACCAGCTCCGTTCCTCCTCCGGTCCCCCTCGCCTGCGACGCGACGAACCTCTCCCTCGTCTTCACATGCCCGGGCCCCGACGGAAATCCGACCGGGGTCTCGACCGTTCTCGCGACGACAGACACGATCCCATCCGACACCACTAAGTCCTATCCCCCCGTCATGTGCACCGTCGCGGTCAATCCGGGCGTGACGTTCGCCAAAGCCAGCGCGGTTTTTTCCGCGGTGATTCACACCAACCCGGCGGAAGACGACGCGAGCGGCACGAAGACGGTCACGGTGCTCATCATCCAGCCGACCCCTACGGACACGCCCACGGCGACTGCGACCCCCACCCTGACGAACACTCCGACCGCGACCCCGGTGCCCCCCACCGCAACGCAGACTCCGACGCCGACCGTCACGGCGACGCCCACCGCCACACCCTCGTTCACCTCGACCCCCACGCCCACCGCAACTCCGACTCAGACGGCAACGCCTCTGGCGACATTCACTCCGACGGCCACGGCGACTTCGACCGCTTCGCCCACGTTCACGGCGACCCCGACGGTCACGCCGACGGCGACCCCGACCACCACGTCCCCGGCAACCCCGACCGCCACGGCCACGGCGACCCCGACCGTCACGACAACGGCAACCCCGACCGCGGCGGCGACGGCAACCGTGACCCCCACGGGAGTTCCGGGCTCACCCACGCCGACGCCGACCCTCACAGTGACTCCGAGCGTGACGCCCACCGGAATCGCGGCGTCGCCGACGGCAACCCCGACAGCGACCTCGGTCCCCCCGGGCGTCACGGGCTCGCCCACGGTGACACCCACCCCGTTCGGCGGACCAGTACCGGGCGGTCCCAGTCAGCCGATCCCGACGCTGTCGGCCGAGATGCTGGCGCTTCTCGGCGTGGTGATCGCGGCGCTCGGAATGCTCGCGCTCCGACGGAGGTAAGGAGCCGGAGGGGGCGGGCCACGCGGCGCGCCCTCGGAAGGTTCGCGAAGCCGCGCGGGAGGCACGGGCGCTCCCTCTATACTCCCGGCATGCCGGGCCTTTCGGACAAGTGCGGCGTCTGCGGGACTTCTTTCCTCTTCAGCCTGCCGCGGTGCGGCTTCTGCCACAAACCGGTCTGCGCGAGCTGCAACGTCCGCGTGGGCGGCTCGAACTTCTGCACGAAGGCGTGCGGACACAACTTCTTCTTCGGCGGTGAAGAGGACGTCGAAGACGCCGCCGGTTCCGACGTCGACGACGAATGAGCTCTCCGGAGGCGGCGACGCCCTCCCGGCCGTCCCGCTTCGGACGATTCTTCTGGCGCGACCCGAATACCCAATTCCTTCTTCTCGCGGCGGCCGTCGGTCTGCTCGGAGCTCTCGGCGCCATCCTCTTCCGCGCCGTGACGTCCCGGCTGACGGTGCTTCTCATGGACGCCCACGACGTCGTCTCCGCGGCGCAGGCTCTGCCCGTAGCCCTGTGTCTTTTTTTTCCGGCCGCTGGAGGGTTCGTCGGCGGCCTCATCATCCGCAAGTCCCTCATCTCGGGAGAGACGCACGGGATCTCCGAAATGATCGAGGTGGTCTCCCTCGGGCGGCGGAGCGTCCGCATGCGCCCGGCGGTGGCGCGCGTCTTCTCCTCGATCGCCGTCATCTCGACGGGAGGGTCGGAGGGGCGGGAAGGCCCGATCATCCAGATCGGCGCGTCGATGGCCTCGTGGCTCTCGCGCCGCCTGAAGCTCTCACCCGAGCGCGTGCGGATCTTGACCGCGTGCGGCATGGCGGCCGGGGTCGCCGGCGCCTACAACACGCCGATTGCCGCGACGCTCTTCGTCCTCGAAGTGGTGGTCGGGTCTTTTTCCATGACCCTCTTCGGCCCGACGGTCGTCGCCGCCGTTCTCTCGACGATCCTCGTCCGATTCGTCCTCGGGGATGAGCCCGTCTACCGCGTCGCCGCGTTTCGACTCGAATCCGTCATCGAGCTGATCCCGTTCGCGTTGATCGGCCTGCTGGCCGGGCCGAGTTCGGCGCTGTTCATGCGGTCCCTGCGGACGGCCAAGGCGGCGTTTGCGCGCCTGAAGCTGCCGCGGCCGATCGCGATGGCGATCGGAGGCGCGGCCGTCGGCGCTCTGGGGATTTTTCTCCCGGAGGTCTGGGGCAACGGGTTCGAGGGGGCCAATCGGATCCTCCGCGGCAACCCGACCCTGTTGTTCCTCGTCGCGATTTTCGCGGCCAAGATCGTCGCGACCTCCGCCACGATCGGCTCCGGCGGTGTCGGAGGCGTCTTCACCCCCTCGCTCCTGGTCGGAGCCGCGCTCGGCGGCGCGGTCGCGAAGGTCACGCACCTCGCGGTTCCGGGCCTCGAGGCGCCGGTCGGCGGATACGCGCTGCTCGGCATGGGAGGGCTTCTCGCGGGCGTCACGAGGGCGCCGCTGCTCGCGGTGATCATGATCTTCGAGCTGACGCAGAACACGGCGGTCATCCTGCCGATGATGGTCGTGTCGGTGTGCGCCATCGTCGCGGCCAAGGCGTTCGAGCAGGACTCGATCTACGTGCAGAGCCTTCGGGCGGCGGGCATCGTCTGGGAGCAGACGCCCGAGGCCACCTCGCTTTCCAGCCTGAAGGTGTCGGACGTGATGCGGACGGACGTCAAGCTCGTGCCTCGCACCTTACCGCTCGCCGACATCGTCTCGACGTTCCTGCACACGCGCAGCCTCTATCTGTACGTCGGGGACGACGCGGGCCGGCTTCTCGGGGTCGTCGACCTGCACGACATCAAGGAGTCGATGCCCGAGCGGGATCTGGCGAGCCTCGTCATCGCGGAGGACCTCGTCTCCGAGCTTCCGTTCGTGACGCCGGATGAGCCGCTGACCAGCGTCAACGAAAAGCTGTGGTTCCGCGACCTCGGCCAGCTCCCGGTCGTCGAGAACGCGGAAACGCGCCTCTTTCTCGGGGTCGTGACGCGCCGCGATCTTCTCGGCGCCTTCGACCGCGAAGTCCTCCAGCGCAACCGGCTGACCGCGCGGGTGCGCTTCGGCGACGACCTCTCGCAGATGGGGACGTTCGACCTGCCCGAGAAGCACCGGCTGATCCAGGTCGAGATCCCGCCGCAGCTCGCGGGCCGCACCGTCGCGGAAGCGAGCCTTCGCCAGACGTTCGGCGTCTCGGTGCTCGCCGTGAAGAGGCTCACGCGCCAGGGCGTCGAGCGGCGGTTCGTGCCGGGGCCCGGCGACCGGCTCGAGACCGGCGACGTCTTGATCGTGCTGGGAACGGACGAGGCGATCTCGCGGCTGCGCTCCGGCGCGGCGTAACTGGCGGCAGGCCTACGGACTTCCTCGCGCCGGGTGGTATTCTCGTGCCGGCTTGAATCCATGAACAAGGGGAGAGAGAGCGAGTTCGTCGCCCTTCGCGGGAAGTGGCAGAAGGAGCGTACCCGGCTCTACGACCGGGACACCGGCCTCCCGACGATCGCGACCCTGACCGAAGACCTCGCCAAGGAGCTCCAGGCCCGCGGATCGCTGGCGGTTCTGATCTTCCGGCCGGGCTCCGAAGGGCGCGTCGAGGAGGTCTGGGGCTGGGAGGCGTACGACGACCTGCTGCTCGATTTCGTCCGCCGGCTGAAGGCGTTCCAGACGGACGGGATCGTCCCGACGGGCTCCTTCTGCCTCCCCTACGTTCGCTCCGACGAGATCATCCTCATGGTCGAGCCGGGCACGGCGCTCCTCGAGGAACCGGGCGCCCTCGAGCAGAAGGCGGCGGAGCTCGACCAGCTGATCCGCGGATACCTCGCCGAGCGGGCGGACCTCTCCGGCCGGTTTCGATCCTTCGTCGGCGCCGGCCGCATCCTCTTCGACACCAAGTACCGTTTGGAGCGGCTGATCTACCGCGGCATTCAGGAGGCGCGCGACCAGGTCACCCGCAAGACGGTGCGCGCCGAAATCCGGGGCGGCGAGATGCTTCAGGACGCGATCGCGCGCCGCGACATCTCGCCCGTGTTCCAGCCGGTGTTCGATCTCCAGACCGGCGAGATGATCGGCATGGAGGCGCTCTCCCGCGGCCCGCGCGGCAGCGAGTTCGAGAGCGGCGAGACGCTGTTCTCGCTCGCCGAACGGACGGAGCTGCTCGTCCCGCTCGAGCGGGTCTGCCGTCAGCGGTCCCTCGAGGCGGCGGCGTCCTCTCCGGGCGACCGCCAGATCTTCATCAACCTGTCGCCCGCGGCGGCCTCGGACCCGGAATTTCTCGGACCGATGTTTCTGGACCAGGTTGCCAGCGTGGGTCTCGCGCCCGACCGGATCGTCCTCGAGATCACCGAGCGCACGTACGCCGTCTACGAGGGTCTCTTCCGCGAGGTTCTGTCGCGCTTCCGCCAGCAGCACTTCCGCATCGCGGTCGACGACGTCGGCACGGGCTACAGCAACCTGACCTCGCTCGCCGAAATAGAGCCCGACTACCTGAAGTTCGACAACGTCTTCGTGCGGGGGATCGACCGCCGCAAGACCAAGCAGGACCTCCTGGAAGCGCTGATGAGCTTCGCCCGGAAGATGAAGACGAAGGTCATCGCCGAGGGGATCGAGACGCGGGAAGAGCTGAAGGTTCTTCAGTCTCTGGGCGTGCCTTACGGCCAGGGATTCCTTCTCGCCCGGCCGATGCCCGTCGCGGAGATCGCGAACGTGCAGCGGTTTAGATTCTAGGGCCTGAGTGCCGGCTGAACGCCGGACCGGCGGCTCTACAATCCTCTCGGCGGGGGGTTAGCTCAGCGGTAGAGCTCCTGCTTTACACGCAGGTGGTCGCAGGTTCGATCCCTGCACCCCCCACCAACAGGCTAGACGCGTCTGTGCGGGTGGCTTTCCCCCGCCGGGAGATACGCCGACCCGGAGCGGGCGATCCTTTCCTCCCGTCCCGCTGGCCCGCGATCCCGACCGGTAACGGCTTTGAAATCGGGACGGGAAGAATGTCTCGAGGGCCGAGCGGACGGACGATTCCCTCATCGACCTCCGACCTTCGCCCTGGCGAGCAGCTCCTCGAGCCTCGTCGTGTCGCCTCGCCGCCCGGACGTTTCGCCCGCATCGTTGTAGACGACCTTTCCGGCGGGGTCGAGAAACGTGAGCGTCGGAATGGAGCCGCGATAGAACCTGGATACCAGGACCTTCTGGTCGGGAGAGGGATGATCGAGATCGACCACGAGGAATCGCGCGGTCTGTCTCGCCTTCGGGTAAAGCGCGACGAAGCGTTCCGCCTCGCGGTTGGTGTTCCAGCAGTGAGATGTGCCGAAGAAGATCGCCGTGGGCCGGTCGCTCGCGATTTTTCCGTCATCGAGATTCTGGCCGCGTATTGGAAAGTTGCCGGAGGAGTCGTTTGTGAACGACAGGTCGGGAGCCAGCGTCAGCGCTTCCGCTCCTCCGGATCCCGCGGGAGCCACCACGATCGCCGTATCCGCGGCTACGAGGAATCCGACGACCAGAAACGACGCCACGGCAGCGAGGACCGGTCGGAAAGAGCTGTTCAATTCTGCCTCCTTTTTGGAATGCCTCCGGCGTGGTCGCACGGGCCGGGGAGAGAAAGGCCGGCCTCGAAAGGCCGGCCGCCTGGTCAAAGACTTGAAGGGAGCGTCACATCTTTTTCTCGGACATCATCTTGCCGCCGGACATCTTCACTTCGTGAGCCATCATTTTGCCGTCCATCATCATGTACTTGACGGTGGCTTTCGAGCCTTCCTTCATGGTGCCCATGACCTTGGTGCTGGCGTCCCAATTCATCATCATTTCCTTGCCCTTGCTGTCCTTCATCATCATCATCTTGCCCGACTCGTCCACCTTGGTGACCATGCCTTTGGCCGTCATCATCTTGCCGGCCATCTTCGAGTCACTCTTCATGTGGTCGTCCTTCTTCATCGCATCCTGCGCGACCACGAACCCGGTACACAGCACCGCCGACAGAGACCAGAGCGCGATTCTCTTCACGAGCGCCTCCCCATTTGCCTGCCTCAGCGCGAAATGCGCGGAGATTCAAAACCAAATTGTGCCGATTCGGCCGTTCCACGACCGCGTTGTCGTGGCCGCTGGAGCCGTGTCCGCGCGACGCACACAGCGCTCCTGTTGGATATCGCGTCGAGGTCACCGCGGCGTCACGGATTTGTCACGTTTTGATCACGCCGGCCTCGATTCGAGCGTCCCCGGGTGCGCGCTTCCGGTTGCGGACGGAAGCCAGAATCGGAAGCGCGAGCCAGCACCCGAGAGGCTCTCCGCCTCGATGCGTCCGCCGTGCAAGTCGATAATTCGGTGAGCGATCGCGAGTCCCAGGCCCGCCCCGCCTTTCGTTCCAGATTCGCGGGCTGGAGCCCTGTAAAAGCGCTCGAAGACTCTCGGGAGATCTTCGGCCCGGATGCCGCTCCCCGTGTCTGCGACCGTCACGGACAGGAAATCGTTCTCCGAAAGCAGCCTGACGTCCACCTCGCCTCCCTGCGGCGTGTACCGGAGGGCGTTGTCGAGCAGGTTTTCCAGTACCCGCTCGACGAGGCCGATGTCCCCGCGGGCAAAGGAGAGGTCTCCCGGAGGTTCCGCCGTGAGTGTGACGCCCTTCTTCTCCGCGGCGAGGCGGAATTTCTGGACGACATCCTGGACGAGCTCGGCCAGCGAAAACGGTTCCATTTCGAGAAGAGTTTGTCGCGAGTCGAGAGTCGCGAGCTCGAACAGCTCGGAGACCAGCTTTCCGAGGCTTTCGCTGTGCCGGGCGGCTGTTTCCAGATAGTCGCGGCGCTCCGAAGGCGAAAGCGCATCCTCCTTGAGCAACAACGTGTCGAGATAGCCCCGCAAGGCCGCGAGGGGGGTGCGCAAGTCGTGCGACACGTTCGCGACGAGCTCGCGTCGCAGGGCGTCCGTCTGCTTGAGCTCGCGCACCTGAGCGCCGATGCGATCCGCCATGAGCCGAAAGGCGGCCGCCAGCTGATCGATCTCATCGCTTCCCGGGCTCGCCTCCAGATCGAGAGAGCGCTCAGAGAGTCCGCTCCTCGCGAACCGGTCCACAGTCCCCGTCAGGTTTCGGAGGCGGCGCGTCAGAAGGCGAAAGATGCCGAGCCCCGCGACTGTCGTAAGGAAGAGCGCCACGACGCCGGCGCGCGCGCTCTGCTTCAGCACGTAGCTGCCGCGCAAGAGCGCCGCCGCAGATTCGTACTGCTCGCCGCCGAGGATGACGTAGAGGAACCCCTCGGTTGCCTTCGGCGGCGCGCCGGGTCGCCGCGGCAAGGCCGCCACGGAGAATGCTTTCTGACGGCGGGTGTCGCGCGGGTCGTCTCCGAGGATCGGCAGCCTGTCCTTCACCGCGAGAAACCGGCGGATCGGAGCGAGCGCGACGTGATCTCTCTTGACGGTTCCGGGGGGAGCCGAGAAGGCGAGGATCCTTCCCGACGGATCGAGCAGATAGATCTCGATCGAGGGATTGATGACCATCAACATATGAAAGATCCGCTCGAGAGCCCTCTGGTTGATCCTGCCGTTTGTCATCAGGATCTCTTCGGAGGAGAGGTTGACGGCGAGCGTCCAATTGACCCTCTGGTCGACCTCCTGGAGGTAGAGGCGCGTGGTCAGAAACGTTGAGACGACGTGAAACGCCCCGAACAGAAGGAAGAGCCCGAGCAACGCCGCGGCAAGCCTGGCGTACAGCGAACGGAACACGATTATTTCTTCGCCCCGCCGGTCTCGGCAAACTTGTAGCCCACTCCCCAGACAGTCAGGATGTATCGAGGCTGAGAAGGGTCCTGCTCGACCTTGGCGCGAAGCCGATTGATGTGCGAGTTGACCGTGTGGCTGTAACCCTCGTGCCCATAGCCCCACACGGCGTCGAGAAGCTCGCTGCGCGTATAGACTCGCCCCGGATGTTGCGCGAAGTGATGGAGGAGGTCGAACTCCCGCGCAGTCAGCTCGACTTCTTTTCCGATCAGCAAAACCTGCCTTTTCTGCGCGTCGATCGTCAGGTCGCCGGCCGTGAGCTCATGGCTCTTGAGTTCGCCTCTCGTGGCCTCGACGCGGCGGAATAGCGCTCGCGCCCGCGCGACGAGCTCGCGGACGCTGAAGGGTTTGGTCAGGTAGTCATCAGCCCCGCTTTCGAGCCCCCGCACGCGATCGACTTCGGAGGACCTGGCCGTCAGCATGAGGATGGGAACCCAGACCGGCTGTTCCCGCAGAACGCGGCACACATCGAGGCCCCCAAGACGCGGCAGGGTGAGGTCGAGAACGACGAGGTCGTAGCCGCCGGCGAGCGCCCGCTCGAGGCCTTCCTGTCCATCGGCCGAAAGCTCGGCTTCCCAGCCCGCGTCACGCAGGTGGATCTGGAGCAGGCGCCCGATGTCCCGATCGTCTTCGATGACGAGAATCCGCTTAGTCATTGCAGCCGGAATAGAGAGTGGTCTCGGGGAAGAATGCGTACCATCCAAACCAGAAAGCGCGATGACCCGGGATTCGCGCCAGCTCGGGCGAGGATGCCGCTTTTTCGCCGCCGCTCTCGGGAGCGAGGACCTCTTCCCGAATCTCCCAGAGCTTTCCCGTCGCCAGGTCGACCAATCGGCCGTCCGGTCCTTCGCCGAACCGGCGGCCGCCCCGTCGGTACGCCCGCACCGCGCCCGTGGCCCGATCGGCCGCCAGGACGATGTTTTCCGCGGCGACCGCGTCGTTGACGACCCGCTCGCGGAAAAGAAGGTCGAGCGGGTACGCGCGGGCGGCGGCGCCCCGCCGGATCGTGAAGACGACGGCCTTCGGCTCGAGCGACGGGTCGCGCTTCCAGACGGGAAACATCGTCTCGGGGCTCGCGAAGTATTTCCCATAGGCGGCCCCCGGCGTGTAGTCCCGGGAGAATCCCGTTTTAACTGCAAGGACGGTCGTCTCCGGGTGGCGCGTCTTCCAGTCGCCCCACGTCGTCACGGTGATCGGCAGAACGAGAAGCGCGATGCCGCGCCCGACCAGGACCCCTCCGATCGGCTCGCCGGTCAAGTTGCTCCAGAGCGACAGAGTCGCCTCGTCGTACATGAGCTTGTTCGACCGGTAGAGGAGGCCTGACGAGCCGAAGACGTAGGGCGGCCCGTCGGGCCGGGAGGTCGCGTAGGCGATCGCGGAGCCGCAGAGCGTGCAGTAGGAAATGGAGAAGGGCTCGCCGCCCAATCGGTCGTTGACCATCTCGTGCCAGTCGAGGATTCGCTGCGGATACGCGCGGAAGGAGCCCCCGTGGGCGATCCCGAAGACCGCTTCGTTCGCGTCGAGGTACGTCGCCTCTCCGGCGGGAACGGTGGCAGGGTCGCGCAGCGCGGGAATGCCATCCTTCTTCACGCCGCCCCAGACGATCTCCTCCGGACGGATTGTCAGCGGCAGAGAGGGATCGAGGAAGCGGGCGAACGCGGGATCGATTCGCGAAAAGATGGCGGCCTTCCATTGCCGGTACCAGGGCGCGGGACGGATGCCCTCGTGGCCGCCGAGCCATTCGAACCAGTATCGGTAGTTTCCTCCGAGGTGCTCCCCGGACAGCGATTCGAGACAGGACACGACGTCGCGCCGGCCCTCCCGCGACGCGAAAAAAAGCGCGTCGATCAGCGCGGGGATCATCGCCCGGTCGCCCGACCGAATGATCCCGACTCGCGCGGTGCCCCGCGTGCCTTCATCGGCCGACAGAAGCCGGACGAGAAAGTCTCTTGCGTGCGCCTCGTCGACCGGGCCCGGAGATCCGGCACTGGCGCGGGCGGCGAGGACACCCAACAGGGTCGCGATCACAAAGGCGATCTGCCTCGCTGGAAGCCACCGTCCGGCGGCACGTCGCTCGCGCCGCTCGAGATTTCCCTGAATCAAACGGTCTCGATCGTGCCGGCGATCCGGCCGGTGACGGGATCGAAGAATCTCTCGGCGCCCGCATGGTGCCCGAGCGATACGGGCTTGCGGATGAACTCCTCGCGCCGGGCGTTGTGCTCGCACATGGAAACGGGGCCGTCGTCCGTCATGACCATGAAAGAGCAGTTGCGCAGCCGCTCCGGGTCGAGCGCGGCGGCGTCCATGAAGTTGTGGATGAAAAACGTCATCTTTCCGATCCTCTCCCGCCTCCAGAGCGCCTTCCTCACGGACCACAGCTTGCCGATCAGGAACGCTCCGCCCCGCGCGATCCAGAACGGGTCCGCAAACGCGCGGAGGATCACCTGGCGCGCCGTGACCCGCACGTCGCGGCGGTCGAAGGGCACGTGCCGGAATTCCTCGAGGAAGCGCTCGTACAGAGGCCGGTCGGTCAGCACGTCCGCAACTTCCTCGCCGACGGTCGCGAGCATCGTCGCCTGGTGGCAGCGGGGATGCCCCACGAGCGCCGTATCCCACGCCAGGGCCCTCAGCCCGACCGCCTCCCGAACCCGTTCGGCGACCGCGTCGGGCGTCACGTGTACGGAGCGCTCCCTCCAATCACCGCGCCCCGTGACGGCGTGGACCTGAAACGAAGCCATGCCGACGACGTCGGAGTGTCGCAGGAAAAAGCGGACGAGAGACGGGACCTCTTCCAGGTTCCCGGCGTGGACTGTCGTATTGAAGATCACCGCGAGCTTCAGTCCTCTCGCTCGCTCGATGTACTCCTCGCGCACGGCGTTCAAGGCCTGTTCGTCCGGATACCGGCTTCGACGCTGCGTCGTGTCCACGTGGAAGGCTACGTCGAAGAGGCCTGCGGCCGCGAGCTCGGCAAGAAGCGCCCGTGTCGCGCGAATGCCGTTGGTGAGAAGAGAAGGCCGCATCCCCGACTCCGAAATCCGGCGGACGATCGCGACGAGCTCGTCATGGCGGCGCAGCGTCGGATCCCCTCCTGTCACCTGGATGCTGACTCCGGTCCCGTAACGCTCGCGGATCCGCTTGATTCGCTCGAAGATCACGTCGATAGGGAGGTCTTTGACCGCCTGGGAGCTCTCCGACAGGTAGCACAGCGTGCAGTCGAGATTGCACCGCTGCGTGATCTCGAGCGCCACGCATCCGATCGTCGAGCGCCGTCCGAGAACCTGGTTCGGAGTCCTGAACTGAGGGTCGAGGCTCTCCCAGGACTTCCGAAGAAGCATCTCGCGGTGCGCGAGTTTTTCGTGAACGGGAAGCACGCGACGAGTCGTCGACATGGCAAGGCCCCCGAGTCGGGACGATGACAGGCGAATCTCACGAAATGGTCACGTCCGACGGCGTCTGCCATCAGAGCACGGGAAGGCGCGTGCGGGAGGCTCATTCACTCCAGGCTCCTCGTTCCACCTTCGCGTTCCATGCTCGTTTCGTGAAGAGATCGACCCAGACCTTTCAGTGCGAGTACTCAGCTGCTGCCGGGATGCGTTCTCGGAAGGAGCGCCTGGCGACGTTGATTTGACCAGAGAGTCGTGGATAAAACGTGATCGAAAAGTGATGACTGTTCGAGAAGTTCCCGCGGTACGTTCGGATTCACAGAAAAGGGGGCTCTCTTGAAACACCGCGGTTCTATCGAATGGAAAACCAAGGTTGGTGTTCGGATCCTTGTTGTCGTGGCAGCGGTCGGTGTGACGGCCGCTCTGGCTCTTGCGCAGACCTCAACCACAGGAGCGACGCCGCAGGCGGGCGCATCCGACAGCATGGGTATGCGGATGAAGATGGTGGAGGGTTGGCCAAAGGCAGCGCAGGAAGCGGCCGCGTTCATGACGGGGAAGTATGGCGCGCCCGCGGCAGCGACGCCCGACATGCTCGTCTGGGGAAAGGCGGGTCCCTGGAAGCGGACCGTGATCTACAAAGTCGAGCATCCGCATGAATTCCCTGCGCACCACACCGACGTGATGCAGCAGTGGATCGATTACAAGGCCGCGCCCGAAAAATACAGCGATCTCGCAGCCTATGACGGCAGCGTCGTCGTCGAGCGCACCTCGGGTGAGATCTCGGCACGTTGCGACAAGGAAGGAGCGAACTTCCTCGCGTTGAACCTCGCCCACGAGATCGTCACCGGAAAGCGCTCCGTCGCCGATGCCCGAAAGATGTATGGCGACCAGATTGCGGCGATGAAGGCCAAGCAACCCGCCCCCTATACGGAGAAGCTTCTTTTCCAGCCGATGAGTGAAACCGGGGATCCGGACCACGCGGTAGCGGCCGATCGCCGCTAGGGGAAACACGCCCGTCGTATCGAGAGACTTCACGACGATCCGATCGATTCTCATTTAAGGAGGCTTGTCCCATGGGTCATTTCGAATTGTCTCGCGCCATCAGATTCGCTCTCTCGCTCGTGTTGGTGGCCATCGGGTGGTCCGAAACGGCGAGGGCCGCGGATTCCGCCGGCGCCGTTTACACGATGACAAACGCCGCCACCGCGAACGCCATCATTGCCTACGCCCGCGCCGCTGACGGAACTCTGACGCCCAATGGCACTTATCCCACTGGCGGCAAAGGCACGGGCATGCCGCGGCTCGGCTCGCAGGGTTCGGTCGTACTCACCGAGGACCATCGGTGGCTGCTCGTCACGAATCCGGGGAGCGATGACCTCTCCGTCTTCGCCGTAAGGTCGGACGGTACGCTCCAATTGACGGACCGCGAGCCTTCCAACGGCGATCGGCCGGAAAGCGTGACGGTCCACGACGGTCTCGTCTTCGTCTTGAACACCGGCACGCCGAACAACATCTCCGGTTTCACGCTCGACCGGCGTGGGCGATTGACACCGCTCCCTGGCACTCGGCGGTCCCTGAGCCAGGAGGGCGCCCTTCCGGCCGAGGTCCAGTTCAGCCCGGACGGAAACACGCTCGTCGTGACGGAGCGCAATACCAGTTTGATCGATACATTCAGGATCTCTCACGCCGGGCGCCCGAGTGGTGTGATGTCGCACCAGAGTAGCGGTGTGGGACCGTTTGGTTTTGCGTTTCGCCGGGACGGTGTCTTCGTCGTGACCGAGTCGTTCGACGGCGCTCCCGGCCAGGCCGCGGCCTCGTCTTACTCACTCGAAGGCCACCACCGGTTCGAATTGATCAGCGGCACGGTTCGCGACACCCAGTCGGACGTGTGCTGGACGGTGATCACGAAGGACGGGAACTACGCTTACGTCACGAACAATGGCAGCGGGACGATCTCCAGCTATACGATCGATGAAGACGGCAAAATCACGTTGCTGGAACCGGTCGCCGCCGTGACAGGCGGCAGCGGCGGCTTCGGTACCCGCGACGCGGCGCTGGACGGAAGCGGTGCTTTCCTGTACGCCATCGACGTCGGCACGCTGACCATGAACGCATTTCGCGTGCACGCCGACGGCAGTCTGACGACCGTCGCCGTTTACGGAGGGCTGCCGCCGACGGTCGCGGGCACCGCAGCTTTCTGATAGGTCGGCTCTAACGGCGCAGGGTGGGGAATTAGAGAATTCCGGACAACTTTCGTGACCCAGATTGTGAGAACAGGATGGCGGCTACTCGGGAGGGCATGGAGAGCAGGGAAAGTGCAGGACGAACGTTGGAACACATCGGATCGGGGGTTCTTCGCTACGGGCTCGTCGTGATCTTATTGTGGATAGGAGCGTTGAAATTCACAGCCTACGAAGCCGAGGGGATCCAGCCTCTCGTCGCCCACAGTCCGCTGATGTCATGGGGCTACGAGGTCATGAGCATGCGGGCATTTGCCTCTCTGATCGGGATCTTCGAGATCACCATGGGCGTGTTGATCGCGACGCGCCGATTTGCACCGACGGCCTCGGCGATCGGGAGTCTGGGAGCGGTCGTAATCTTCTTGACCACCTTGAGCTTTGTGCTCACGACACCGGGGGTGTGGGAGCCAGGCTATGGCTTCCCCTTTCCATCGTCGAAGCCTGGCCAGTTTTTGTTAAAAGACTTGATACTGCTCGGAGCGGCTGTCCGGACCGCGGGGGAAGCATTGCGCGCTACCCCCCGTCGCGTGCGGCCTCTCTGATCTCAAGCTTCGTTATGGGAAGGCGAGACCCGGAAATGTCTTGCTGCCGGGATTCCGGCAGCAAGACCGGGTGGCTTTTTCGCTCCGGGGAAGGGTTTCCCTGAGCCCCCTGCTTGTGTGGAAGAGGTATGGGGGCCGCGCCGAGCTCTGCTAAAAAAAGACTCGGCTGAACGGCCGATTTGTCCTGCAGTGAGACCGGAATCCCACGCCACGGTCGGGCCGTCGCGGGCGCTTCCCTGCTGAGGGCCCCGCCTCTCCCGAGGGATTTCTACAGCGTGAGGTTGAGGGGAGGGGGTTCCTCGCCGGGAGATGCAGAACGGCGAAATACGACGCAGCCGCATTGTCGGCCCGGCGGGCGTGCATATTGCTTGTCAGGAAGGAGTTCACCCGACCGGAGTCGTTACGCTCGTTCGTCCTGAAGGTGAGGGAGATCTCATGAAGAAGAAGCTCAGCGCCGTCCTTCCGCTTTTTCTCGTTTCTGCGGTCATTTTCGCGCTCGAAGTCCCACTGAACACGGTCCAATTTCCGGAAAGGAAGTCCGTCGACGTTCCTTTCTCCTCGACCCGGCAGGCTCCTGCGGGGGCGACTCTCGAAGGAGAAGTCATCGCGAAGGGCCCCCAGGCGACCGTCGAGCTCGAGTTCCGGGGCCTCCAACCGGCCGTCCTCTTCGGCGGGCAGATCAACAGCTACGTGGTGTGGGCCGTCGCCCGCGACGGGAGCGCCCAGAATCTGGGGGAGCTGTGGAGCCGGGACGAGAACGGCAAGGCCAGGTTCCAGACCGGGCTGAAGGAATTCGCCATTCTGGTGACCGGGGAGCCCATCCCCGGATCCCTGCGGCCCTCGGACCTCGTCGTCTTCATCTCTCAGCCGGTGAAATCGAAATACGCGAAAAACTCCCAGTTCGCGTATTCCGCTTTCCGGCCCGCCGTCCGGCGCGACGTCGAATCGATCGGCTCGCTCCGATATCGCGAGCGGGAGCCTCTCGAGCTGTACCAGGCGCGCCGGATCTACCAGACCGCGGAGCTCGCGGGGATCGCCGACTACGACGCGCGCTCCATGTCGGAGGCGAGAACGACGCTTGCGCAGGCGGCCAACTCGGCCAGCTCGGGCGGGAGCAGCCGCGTGGTCGCCGACTATTCCCGACGGACGGTCAGCCTGGTGAGCACCGCGGCCCGCGCGATGTGGAAGGCGGTGGCCGAGAGGGAAGAGGCGGAGATCGCCGCGGGGCGGCGCGCCCAGCTCGACGCCCTCGGGCGGCAGGTCGCGCGGGCGGAGCAGACGGCGGCGGAGGCCGAGGCCGCGCGCCGCCGCGCCGAGATGGAGCGGGAGCAGACGGCTGCGCAGGCCGAAATCGCGCGCCGGCGCGCGGAGCTCGAGCGGGATTCGGCGGCGCGCGCGCAGTCGGAATCCGAAGCGACCGCGGAGCGCCTGGCGCGGGAGAAGCAGGCCGCCGAGCAGACCGCGATGGCCTCCGACGAGGCCCGCCGTCAGGCCGAAGAGGCGTCGCGACGGTCCGAGGACCTGCGCCGGCGGGCCGAGGAGGAGAGAGGGGCGGCGGAGCGGGCGCAGGCCGCGGCGGCGCAGCAGTCCGCCGCCCTCGAAGAGCAGAAGAACGCCGCGGAGCGCGCCCGGGCGGAAGCGGCGGAACAGGCGGCCGCGCTCGAGCGGCAGAGGACCCAGCTCACGGCCGAGAAGGAGACGCTCGCCGCGGATCGTGACCGCGTCCAGAAGGACCGCGATGCCCTGCAGCAGAGGCTTTCCGGCGCCCTGGCGGGGGTCGCCACGACCCGGACCACGGCGCGCGGGATCGTCGTCAGCCTGCCGGGGATTCTCTTCGAGACGGGGCGCTCGACCTTGAAGCCGTCGGCGCAGGTGGGTCTCGCGAAGATGGCGGGCGTTCTGTCCGTCTTTCCCGACATGAACCTGCGCGTCGAGGGTTATACCGATTCAACCGGCACCGAGGCCGTCAACCAGAAGCTTTCCCGAAGCCGCGCGGCATCGGTCTCGACGTTTCTCCAGAAGCAGGGGATCGGGGCTTCGCGGATCGTCGCCGAGGGCTACGGGTCGCAGTTCCCCGTGGCCTCGAACAAGACGCCGTCCGGGCGCGCTCGAAACCGGCGCGTCGAGGTCATCCTTGCCGAAGGCGTGGTGGCGGCGCCCGCCTCGTAAAGGAGTCGGGCAGGAGGAAAAGGGAGCGGCGGTAAACGCCGCCGCTCCCTGAGGGTCATCTTCTCCGGCCGCGATACCAGAACCCGCCGCCGCCTAAGACCACGAGAACGATGATGATGATGAGAAGCGTCGTGCTATCCAAGGTCGCGCCCTCTCTGTTTCCGGCGCGGCCACTTCGGCCGGCCGCCCGAGATTCCATTGCAAACGCGAATCCGGTCGAGTCATGTTGCGTCGAACTTTGCGCGTGGTGTGAGGCACAGCTTATCTCTTTGGCGCCCCGCTCGCTTCCAGGCTCCGGGCGTGTGTTACGGGCCGAGAGTGCGCGGCCTCAACGCTCACGAAGAACCATGTAAACTCGGCGCGTGGCGTCAGAAAAAAATTCGGGATTCACCGTCCTCGGGGCGGAGACCTCGGTGTGCCCGCTCTGCCGGCAGGAGAACGCCTTCCGACTCGGCAGCAGCGCCTGACCCGCCCGCTTCTTCCCTGACCCGCCCCCTCCCGTCCCGAACCGGCCGCCGCTTCTCCTCCAGGAGTCAGGATCGGTGCCTTCTGACAAGGGCTGACGGGGTCGGCGGGGGATCGAGCATTCGGAAACACCCGACCCGCACCCCCGGGCGCGTTTATTTCGCGCGCCCGCCCTTTTCGAAGAGCGGCGCGTACTGCGGGTACCCCTCCTGGGCGAGCTTCTCCGCCGGGATGAAGCGCATGGCGGCGGAATTCATGCAGTACCGCTGCCGGGTCGGCGCCGGCCCGTCGTCGAACACGTGGCCGAGGTGGGAATCGGCGTGGGCGGACCGAACCTCGGTTCGCGGAAGACCGAGCTTGTAGTCGGTCTTCGTTCTGACATTCGTTTTCTCGAGCGGCTTCGTGAAGCTCGGCCAACCCGTCCCGGATTCGAACTTGTCGAGCGAGGAGAAGAGGGGCTCGCCGGAGACCACGTCGACGTAGATGCCGGCGGCGTGGTTGTCGTTGTATTCGTTGGCGAACGGTCGCTCCGTTCCCTCGTGCTGGGTCACCTGATACTGGATGGGCGTCAGGCGCTGTTTCAGCTCGGCATCCGTGGGCTTATGGAAATTGCCCGTCCAGCCTTGTCCACCGGCGGCGGGCTGCTGCCCCTCCACCGGACGCGCCATGGCGATTGCGAGCGCCGCCGCAGCGGCGAGAAATCCTGCGTGAGTCATTTGTGACCTCCTGCCGCGTCGCCCCAGAGCTGTTTTAACCGGGCATCGCGGCCGCATCCTTCCCGGTACTGGTGATACCGCGCCGGGTTCTTCCTGTAGAAATCCTGGTGATACTCCTCGGCGGGATAGAACGTCGAGGCAGCCACGATCTGCGTGACGATCTTTCCCTTGAAGCGTGATTCCTCCTCGAGCCTGCGCTTCGATTCCTCCGCGGCGCGGCGCTGCGCGTCGTCCAGAAAGAAGATCGCGGAGCGGTACTGCGAACCGTGATCGCAGAACTGCGCGTTCGCCTGGAGCGGATCGACGTTGTGCCAGAAGATCTCGAGCAGCTTCTCGTAGCTGATCTTCGCGGGATCGTAGGCGACCTCGACCGACTCGGCATGCCCCGTCCCGCCGGACGAAACCTCCTCGTAGGTGGGGTTCTTCTTCTGCCCGCCGGTGTAGCCCGAGGTGACGGAGAGGACGCCGGGCACGCCCTCGAAGGCGGTTTCCTCGCACCAGAAACAGCCGCCGGCGAAGACGGCCTTCGGGGGAGGCTGCGCGGGGGCCGCCCGCAGAGTCCCCAGGAAAGTCCCGAAAACAATGAGAGAGACGATGAGACGGATCCGCAAGGCGACCTCCTGTGATGACAACCACAACTTCCAGGACACGGATTTGATTCCGATCCCGCCTAAAGGGTTACGGCCGCCGGCGGCGGGACGGATGTCGGCAACCTTTGATGGCGGGTCCGGGATATCTCAGCCTTCCGGCTGCCGGAACCGGAGGGAGGCGGAAATCGCGGCCGTGACGGCATCGTGAATTGGCGTGTCGACTCCCGCCGCGCGCCCGTATCGGGACACGGCTCCGGAGAGCACGTCGAGCTCGGTCGGACCGCCGCGCTCGATGTCGAGAAGAAAGCTCGGTTTCATCGCGGCGGGCAGGGCGGACATCCGCTCCAGGACGCGCTCCTCTTCCCCGGGAGGAAGGGCGACGCCCCGCGCGCGGGCGACCGCCGCGATCTCCGCGACCGCCCGTTCCAGGAGCCGCCGTCCGAGCGGCGCTATCCTCACCGGCCCGATCGGCGCGCGGGCCAGGCCGCAAGCCGCGGCCATGGACGCTAAGAACAGAAACTTTCTCCAGAGGTCGACCGCGATGCCCTCGGACGCGCGCGCGTCGATTCCGCTGGCGGAGAACGCCGCGACGATCGCGTCGGCTCGATCGGACCGGCCGCCCCCGTGCTCACCGAGGACGACGGTCTTGAACGCGCTGCGCAGGGTGATCTCTCCGGGGGCGCTCCGTTCGACGCTGATCACGGCGAGACCCGGGACGATCGCCTCGGGTGGCACGCCTCCCCCTGCCAGCGTCTCGAACGCTTCGACGCCGTTCAGGAGCGGCACGATGACGGCCCCGGCGAAGGCGAGTTCGCGGGAGGCGTCCGCCACCTCTGACAGCGAGTAGCTCTTCACGGCGACGATGGCGAAATCCGTGCGGGGAATCTCCTGGACCCGGGCGGAGGCCGCCACGCGGACGCTCCAGGTCTCAGCCGGCTCGACCACTCGCAGACCCGAAGCCTGGATTACCTCGAGATGGGCCCCTCTCGCGAGAAAGTGAACGTCGTGCCCCGCGCGGGCGAGAGACGCGCCGAAGTAGCCCCCGATCCCGCCCGCTCCGATGACCGCCACTCTCATGCGCTGTCATACGTCCGCCCGGCGCGATCGGGTTCCGGACGCATGGAAACTTCCCCGACGCGTCAGGCCCGCTGCGCCAGCACGTAGCGGCATTCGCGGCACGTGTGGAACTCCACCATCACGCCGCCGGCGTCCGGCGACCCTTCGTCCGGGACCAGGGTCGTGTCGACCTTGACCGCGTGCCGGTTCATCTCGTCTCCGCATCTCGGGCAGGGCAGCGGAACCGTACGAGCGCCTGAGGGGCGGGCGACTTCTTCATGACCCATCTCAAACCTCCAGAGAAACGCGTTCGCGCCCGTATCTCAGCACCTTTGCCATCCACACGAGCTCCTTCGCGAACTTGTCGATGCGGCGAACGTAAGCGGGGTCGAGAAGCTGTCCTGCGGCATCGAACAGCTTCTGTGCCGCCGAAAAATTTCCGTCCCAGAAAATCGTCACGAGGCCGAGCTCCCGCAGAACCGGCAGAAGGTTTTCTATGACACGGGTCCCGCCGAAATTGCCCGCGGACACGCCGCATATCCCGACCGCCTTGTGGATGTACTCCTTGAGGTTCGTGTCGAGGACGTGCTTCAGAAGGCCCGGATAGCCGTGGTTGTACTCGGGAGCGACAAGGACGAACGCGTCCGCCCGCATACACAGCTCCGAGAAGGCCGGGATCTTGATCTCCTCGCCGGCGCCGTCGATCCGCGGCGCGAGCTCCAGCACGTCGATCAGATGCGTCTCGATTCCGGGCATCGCGGCCAGGTGCCGGACGACGAATCGAGCGACGTTCTCGCTCGCGCGGCCCATCCGTGACGTTCCGAGAATGACGGGGATGAAGAGGCCGCGCTCGTCAGTGTCGGACTTCATGGCGTCCGCGTCTCCGCCCTGTCGACCTCACCACTGGAATTCCGCAAGAACGACTCCTTTCCGCGACCGGAACGCCGCCCCCTCCAGGTGTCCGGAGCGCTCTCGGCCGTTCCAGAGCCGAGAGTAGTTCCGGCGCGGCCCCCTTACAACGACGAGGCTGGCTCCCGGTCGGGATTTGCTCGCGAGCCGGCCGACCGCCGGCCGCCGGCCAGCACGTCAAGCTCCAGCCGGAGAGCCTCCGCCAGTGACCAGGCCTGGAAGGGGCACCCTCCCGGCCGGTGCGGCGCGTCCCCGTCCGCCACCTCGGAAATGTGCCCGAGGCCGGCGGTTTGGAGGTGAGCACGCAGGGGAACGAGGAACCTCTCCTCCGCGTCTCTCCGCACGTCGGGCCCGCCGCCGCGGACTCGAAGCCACGCTTCCACGAACGGACCGATCAGCCAGGGCCAGACGGTCCCCTGGTGGTACGCGCCGTCGCGGTCGAGGACGCCTCCGGCGTAGCGGCCGGCGTAGCCGGGCTCTCCGGGGGCGAGGGACCGGAGGCCGAGAGGCGTCCAGAGCCGCTCCTCTACCGCGTCGACCAGGCGGCGCGCGCGGGCGCCCGTCAGGAGCGGGAAGGGGAGTCCGCCGACGGCAAAGATCTGATTGGGACGGAAGCTCGGATCCGCGGTGCCCGCGACGCCATCGCAATCGACGACGTCGTAGAGGGAACCGGTGTCCTCCTTCCAAAATCGTTCCGGAAAAGCGCCCGCCGCCCTGTCCGCGAGCGCTTTCCAGCGGGACGTGCGGGTTCCCGCGAGCCTCAGCGCGTTGATCCACAGCGCCTGCACTTCGACGGGCTTGCCGGCCCGGGGCGTCACGACCCGGTCGCCGACTTTCGCGTCCATCCAGGTCAGCTGGATTCCCGGCGCGCCGCAGGCGAGCAGCCCGTCGCCGTCGGCGCGGATCCCGTATCGCGTGCCGGCGGTGTACCCCTCGAGGATCCGATCGGTGGCATCCTGGAGCGCCTCGCGATCGGCGGCGGAGATGCGCCGGGCGAGCCGCTTCGCCGCGGCCAGATATTCGTAAACGGCAACGACATACCAGAGGGAAGCGTCGACGGCGTTGTACTCCGGCTCCTCCCCCCGCTCGGGGAATCGGTTCGGCAGCATGCCCTCCGAGACGGCGCCGGCCCACTCGAGGAGGATGGCTCGCGCGTCGGCCAGCCGTCCCGTCGAAAGGCAAAGGCCCCGGAGCGAGATGAAGGTGTCGCGCCCCCAGTCCAAAAACCAGGGGTAACCCGCGACGACGGTCTTGCCTTCGCCGCGGCGCACGATGTAGTCGTCCGCCGCGCGCTCGAGCGGCGAGGAAAAGGCCCGGCGGCGGCGCTCTTCTGCCGCGGCGAGCGCGTCCGCTCTTCGGACCGCGCCCGAGAGAGAGGGCGCCCGCTCGTCCGCGTTTGCCTCGAGGATCATCGCCCCATCCGACTTTGACAGCGGGAAGCGAAAGACGCCCGGAGACGCGAGGTCTTCCTGGAAGTCGAGGCCCCGCGAACGTTCCTCCGCGTAGAGAAAATCGCGGTACCACAGGGGCTCGTGCGAGTACTCGCCATTGCTCTGGATCGAGATTTCGGGGACGCCTTCGTAGGGACGAAAGCGGACAGCGTCGCCGATCGCCTCGGGCTCGAAACGAAACCCCGGATTTTCATGGTGAAGAGAGTGGTAGTCGCGGCCGGAGAGAAACGGCCGCACCTCGAGCGACACCGGGCCCGCCCCGGACACGACCCGCCACCGGAGCACCGTCGCCCGAGTCAGCCGGGACGCGAAGACTTCCTGCTCGATCCGCGTCCCGTCCTCGAGGGCGAAGGTCCACCGCGGCCACGGATCCGTTCGGAAGCTCTCGACCCGCCGGCTTCCTTCGGGAAATGAGACGGCTCCCGGGTACGTCTGCTCGGAGATCGGAAAGCGTCCCGACGGCGTCTCGGCGACCGCGTCGAATCCGTTGACGAGGACGAAGCGCCCGGCGGGAGGATGAGTCGCGGCGAGAAGGAGCGCATGGTAGCGCCGGGTCCTCGGCAGACGCACCGTTCCCGAGGCGAACCCGCCGATCCCATGGTGAGGAGGAAGCCGACGCAGGTCTGGATCGTCAGCGCGGTTCCCATGTACTTCGGGTCGCCGAGCTCGGTCGCGCACGCCGAGAATTGCGCGGAATCGGCGACGACGGACGCGCCCCAGATCGCGGCGACGGCCAGGAGCAGCGCCTCGCTGCCCGAAGAGAACAGGCCGATCGTGAGACAGCACGCGCCCGAGATTCCCATCGCCCAGGAGGTCACGACCGTTCGTCCGATCCGGTCGGCGAGCAGTCCCGCGGCGACGCAGCCGGCCGCGCCCGCCCCGATCACCACGAACGCCGCCGTCTCCGCCAGCGCCGGGGAGCTGCCGCGCGCGGCGAGGCTGGCGCGCACCATCACGGGAGCCCAGGTCCACATCGCGTAGAGCTCCCACATGTGCCCGAAGTATCCGAAGTTGGCGAGCCGGACGCCCCGGTTCTGGAAGACGCGGCGGACCTGGCCGAAATCGAAGGGCGCTCTCGGGAGGGCGTACGGTCCGTCTTTCACGAAGAAGAGCACGATCCCTCCGCCGGCGAGGGCGAAGAACGACAGGAACAGGACGTTCGGCCGCCACTCGCGGCTGCCGACCGCGTTGACGAGATAGGGAGACGCTTTCCCGAGCGTCAGGGCGCCGACGAGAATTCCGAGGGCCATCCCGCGGCCGCGGCGGAACCAGGTGGCGAGGATCTTCATGCCCGGGGGGTAGACGCCGGCGAGAAAGAAGCCCGTCAGGAACCGGAGGACGATCCCCGCGACGGGGCCCCGGGCCCAGAGGGCGAAGGCCGCGTTGACCGCGGCCGCGAGCGCCGCGGAGCCCGCGAAGAGATGCCGCGCCGACAGGACGTCGGGGAGGTTTCCGAGGGCGCTCGCGAGAGTACCGGCGACGAACCCGAGCTGGACCGCGAGGGTGAGCCAGGCGGCCGCTGCCGCGGAAAGCCCCCACTCCTTCTGGATGGCGGGAACCGACGCGGACGCCGCGAACCAGACCGACATCCCGAGCAGCATCGCGCCGGAAAGCAGCGGGAGCGCTCGCCACCGCGCCGGAGGGGGCGGTTCGTTGGCGCCGCGGAGTTCCGGTTCGGCTTTCAGAACGGGCAAGACTACCAAGCGGCGGGGGGGCGATGCAGGCGCCGGGCCCCGGGCGGGAGGGCGGAGGCGGGAGGGCGAAGCGCGGAGGTCAGATTCTCTTTGACCGCGGAGTACCGCGGCCGTCTCGCTCCCGC
>JAIVJS010000004.1 GCA_020199905.1 Acidobacteriota bacterium | reverse complement strand
CTCTCGGTGCACGCGCGCAAGCTCGAGGAGGCGGGCTACATCGCCTGCCGGAAGGGATTCGACGGAAGGGTCCCCCGCACCGAATACCGGCTCACCGCCGAGGGACGCCGCGCGTTCGAAAAGTATCTCGACCACCTGGAGTCCCTCGTTCGCAATGCCCGGAACCGGAGCTGATTTTTTTTGGAGGCTAACTTTATGTTTCAAAGTACTTTGAGTATCCTGAAAAGCGTCGAAGTCCCGGCGGCTTCCGCCGCCCTGTCCGCCGCGTTCGTCCCGCCGGACGTGTCTCTTTCGCTCCTTCTGCTCTTCGGCGCCGCGGGCGGCGTCCTGGCGGGCTCTGCCGCCGCGGCCCTTTCGTTCTTTCTCGGAAAAAAGACCCTCGCCCGGCGCCTCGCCGTCGCGACCGCGGGCGGAGGCGCCCTCTATCTCGCCATCCTGTTCGGGCTCGCCGCCGTGAGCCGGGAGCGCACGCTTCCCCCCGGCGCACGGAAGTACTTCTGCGAGATCGACTGCCACCTGGCGTACTCGGTGGTCGGCGTGGACAGGCCCGGCGCCGCCGCCGGCGCTCGGGACTCGCTTCGCGTCGTCGAGGTGGAGACGTGGTTCGATCCGTCGACGATCGCGTCCTCCCGCGGAAATGCCCCGCTCACGCCCAATCCGCGCCGCGCCTTCCTCGTCGACGCGAAGGGCCGCAGGTTCGAAGTCTCGACGGCCGGCACGAGCTCCCTTCGGGAAAGGCTCGCCCGATCGGTTCCCTTCACGCGCACGCTGCGCCCGGGAGAGTCCTATCGAACCGCGCTCGTCTTCGACCTCCCCGCGGACGCGGCCGGGCTCAGGCTCTGGCTGGGCGACCCGACCCCCGGAATCGAGCAGCTTCTCCCCGGCCACGAGAACAGCCTCTTTCACGCGGGGGTTTATTTCGATCTCGGGAGACCCGGGGACGGGGCCGGGAGCCGAGCGACCAACGGGAGCGGGACGGCCGCGGTACTCCGCGGTCGGCGGGCGGTCCCCGCCGTTCACCGCCTCCTGACCGAAGGCGTCTCGGCCTGACGGAGGCAGATTCCGGTTGTCTCCCGGCGCGGGCGCGGCAAGAATCGGTCCGTGAAGGCGCCTCTCTTTCCGAATATGACCCCGCGGAGGTGGGTCGAGTACACCGTCGCGATCCTCGCGGGCAATGCGGTCTATTTCCTGGTGCTCTTTCCGGGTCTCTCCCCTTCTCTCCAGCACCAGCCGTTCAAGGTCGATGCCGGGCTTCTTCTCGATTTCCTCTGCTGCATCGCGGTCTATGGCGCCATCAGGCTCGGGACGGCGCATGCCCGGCGGTGGTGGGCATAATCCGTCGCTTCCGCTCGCTGGCGCGAGCGGATGTTCCTGTTGGGCGGATCAGCCGATGCCAACTGTTGAGAGCGGGATCCGCCGGGCCGCTCCCCTCTGCTCCCTCGCCCCGGGCTCGGGGAGAGGGCTGGGGTGAAGGGGCTAGCTCAGGCGAAACTGCGGCGTCCCGCCGGCGCGCGTTACGCGACGACGGGGACTATGACCGGGCGCAGGTCGAAGACGCGGCGGCAGGCGCGCTTGGCGGCGATCGAGATCTCGGAGCGGAGCCAGTCGAGGTCCGCGCGCTCTTCCGGGGTCGCGCGGGCTAGAATCGCCCGGGCCGCCCGGCCGACCTCCTCCGACAGCTCCTTCTCGTCGATGGCGACGCCGCGCGAGACGACGGAAACCTCCAGCGACGAGGGATTGGAGGAAGCGAAGATGACCACGAAGCCTTCCTCGGCCAGGTGCCGGCGGTCTCGGACCACGGAGGGATCGACCGTTTCCGTGCGCGAGTCGTAATAGATCCGCCCGGAGGGGACGGCCGCGGGATCGACCCGGATCCCTTCGGACGACAGGGTGAGGCGGTCGCCGTTGTCGAGCAGGAAGACGCCGTCCGGCGGGATCCCGCAGTCGCGCGCCGTCTCCCCGGTCGCCGCGAGCATCCGTCTCTCTCCGTGGATGGGCAGCACCGCCCGCGGGCGCACGAGCGAGATCCAGTCCGCGATGTCGTCGCGATGCGCGTGCCCGGAGACGTGCACCGGCGGATCCGAATCGCGCACGACGCGGGCGCCGCGCCGGATCAAATGGTCGGTGACGCGGTTGACGGACCGCTCGTGCCCCGGAATCGTCCGCGCCGAGAACACGACCAGATCGTCCGGATCGAGCTTCAAGTCCGCGTGCTCGTCGAGCGCCAGCCGATAGAGAGCGGAGAAAGGCTCCCCCTGGCTTCCGGACGTCACGCACAAAAGGCGCTCTCGCGGCTGCCGGGCGAGCTCCCCCGGCGCGACGCGGGTCCCGGCTGGCAGCGAGAGACGCTGGAAGCGCTCCGCGATCTCCGCCACGGTCACCATGCTGCGGCCCAGAAGACCGATGCGCCGCCGGGAGGCCAGGGCAGTCTTCGCCGCCTGGCTGATCCGCGACACGTGGCTCGAAAAAGTCGTCAGGATGATGCGGCCCGGAGCGCCCGCGAAGACGCGCGCGAGCCCCTCCCCCGCCACGCGTTCGGAGAGTGCTCGCCCAGGCCGCTCCGCGTTGGTCGAGTCGATCAGCGCGAGGTCGACGCCGTCTCCCACGGCCGCCGCGATGCCTTCCCGGTCCGTGAGCTCTCCGTCGGGCGGATCCGGATCGAGCTTGAAGTCTCCGGAGTGGAGGAGCCGCCAGCCTCCCGCCTCGACCAGCACGGCGGCGGAGTCGGGCACGCTGTGGGAGACGCGGAAGAATCGAAACGTGAAAGCTCCCGCCCGCAGCCTTTCGCGCTCCGGCGCCTCGATCAGCCCGCGGCGGGAAAGCTCCGCCTCTTCGAGACGTCGGCGCGCGAGGGCGAGCGTGAACGGAAACCCGTAGACCGGCGCGTCGCACCACTCCCGCAGCAGCGGCAGCGCTCCGATATGGTCCTCGTGGCCGTGCGTCAGCAGGACCGCGTCGATCCGCTCGCCCGAAAGCGCCGCCATGTCCGGCGCGATCCGGTCGACGCCCGGGAACGTCTCGTCGGGGAACGAGACGCCCACGTCGACGATCACGCTCGATCCCTCGCACCGCAGCCAGAGAAGATTGCGCCCGAACTCGCCCAGGCCGCCGAGCGGGACGATCTCGAGAACGGCGGCGGTCACAGCGGGCTGCCCGCGAGGCCCTCGGCCGCGGGCGAGGCCGCGAGAGCCAGGTAGTCCTCGACGCCCAGAACTTCCGCCCGGGTCCGGACGTCCCTTCCCATCGCGGTCAGAGCGGCCTCCCACGGCGCCCTCCCCCCGGCCGACGACAACGCGTTCGGAAGCGTCTTGCGCCGGGAGCGGAAGGCGAGCGACGCGATGGCGACCGCGCGTCCGCGGAGATCCGCGGCGAGCGCCGGCTCCCGCGGAGTCAACTCGAGGACACTCGATACGACCTTCGGGCGCGGACGAAACGCGCCGGGGGGCAGATCGAACAGGATGCGCGCGCGGGCAAACGCGGCCGCCCGCACCGAGAGGTAGCCGTAGTGCTCGCTGCCAGGACGGGCCGCGAACCGCTGGGCGACCTCCTTCTGCACGGTGGCGACGGATCGGGCGATCGCCGCCGGCTCCTCGAGGGCCGCCACGAGAATGGGCGTCGCGACGTTGTAGGGCAGATTGGCGACCAGAACGGCCGGCCCGCTCCAGCCCGCCTCCGAGAGCCACTCCGTGAAGCTCCGGTCGAGGACGTCTCCTCCCAGGATACGCACGCGTCCCTCCTCGGCCAGATCTCGCTCCAGCTCCGCCGTGCGGAGCGGATCGATCTCGATGGCGAGGAGGCGGCCGGCGCGGTCTTTGAGAATGCGCGTCAGCGCGCCTTCCCCGGGACCCACCTCGATCGCCGTGTCGGACTGCGTCAGGCGGGCCGCGTCGACGATGCGCTCGGCGGTGCCCGGATGCACCAGGAAATGCTGGCCCCAGCGTTTGCGGGCGGGTATCACCGGACGTTCTGCCGGCGGATCAGCCAGAGCATGAAGATCGGCAGCACGACCATGGACACGATGCTCGCGAGGAAGAGGCGGTCGCCGGCGCCGGCGAGCCGCGCGAAGTTCATCCCGAAGAACCCGGTGATGAAGGTCAGCGGCAGAAAAATCGTCGAGATGACGGTCAGACGCCGCACTACCTCGGACAGACGATTGTTCTCGACGGACAAAAAGGCGTCGAGCGAGCCGGTCAAAAGGTCGCGATACGTGTCGATGGAGTCGGTGATCCGGATCAGGTGGTCGTAGATGTCCTGGAAGTAGAAGACGCGCCCGGCGTCGAGGACAGGCGGGTCGCGGCGGAGAAGGACATTGACCGAGTCGCGCTCGGGCGCGATGACGCGCCGCAGCAGCGAGAGGTCCTTCTTCAGCTGGAGGAGATCGGCCAGGCGTCGGGCGTCGAACTTCTCGAACACCGCGGATTCGATCGCCTCGGTGCGCTCCGCCAGCATGTCCAGCAACGGGAAATATTCGTCCACCAGCGCGTCGAGGATTTCGTACAGCAGGCCGGACACATCGTGCACGCCCGTCTGGCGGCAGAAGCGGTCGAGGACCTCGTTTAACAGCGACACGTCCCCGTCATGGGCCACGATCAGGAAGTTCGGCCCGATGAACGCGTCCACCTCGTCCAGCCGAAGGCGTCTCTCCGGATATCCGATGCGATAGGCGACCAGGAAGTAATGGTCGGGATAGACGTCGATCTTGGGCCTCTGGTGCCGGTGCCCGACGTCCTCGACCGCCAGGGGATGCAGCGAGAGCTCGCGGGAAAGCGCTTCGAGCTCGCCCTCCGTGGGCGACTGGAAGTCTCCGAAGAGAAATGACTTGCCCGAGGCCAGTCGCGCCCGGATCCCCTCGATCGGGACGTCCTCCTGGGTCGGAGGCCCCCCGCCCGGTCCGAACAGAATCAGCCGCGGCGGATGGCGGACGTCGGGCCGGACGCGCTCGGCCCAGCCGATGTTTGCGGGAGGGGGTTGCCCGGGGTCCGGCACGCCCGCGAGGGTATCAAATGGTAAACTGTTGCACCGACAGGAAGTTCCCTTGTCATCCGTCTATACACTCGACAATCGGCGACTCGAAAACTTTCTCGAGAGGCACAAGGCGTACTACGCCTACTCGGGCGAGATCGAGATCGATCGCTTTCTCCGCGAGGTTCTTCAGAAGGCGAACGAGTTCGTTCCGTCGGCCGCCGGCTCCATCCTTTTGGACGACCCCAGCACCAAGAACAACGAGGACCGCCTCGAAAACGACCTCGTTTTCATCGCCACGTTCGGGGCGGACGGGGATACGCGGCTCGCCCGGCGGATCAACGCTCGGATCGGGATCGCCGGCCACGTCTATTCGACGGGCGTCGGCTACATGACCGAGGACGTCGTGGACGACCCTTACTTCTACCCCACGTATGAAGCGCCGAGCTTCCATACCGAGTCGGTCCTCTGCGTTCCGATCCGGATCGAGGCCGCCGTCTGCGGCGTTCTGGAGCTCGTCAACCGCGTCGGCCCTGGCGGATTCCGGGAGAAGGACCGCCGGCTTCTCGAGATCTTCGGCGACTACGCGTCGATCTCCATTCAGAACCTTCTGGACGCCCGGCGCGCCTTCGAGGTCGCCAAAAGGGACGGCCTGACCGGGCTTTACAACGAGAGATACCTTCACCTGCGGCTAACCCAGGAGCTTTCGAGGATCTCCCGCGACGGGGGCGACCTCTGCGTCATCTTCCTCGATCTGGACAACTTGAAGTCCGTCAACGACCGCCACGGGCATCTCGCAGGCAGCCAGGTCCTCCGCGAGGTCGGCTACGTGCTGAAGCGCACCGTCACCGACGAGCGCGCGACGCTCACCCGCTACGGAGGCGACGAGTTCGTGCTCATTCTTCCCGGCCACTCGCTCGAAGGGGGGCTCGAGATCGCCGAGCGCATCCGGGAGGCGATCCGCTCGGCGACGTTCCTCTCGCGGCCCTACGGTTTCAACAGCCCCGCCCTGAACCTGCAGGAGACGATCACCGCGTCGCTCGGCATCTCGTCCGTGCGCACCCACGCGACCGTTCCGGCGTCGGTCGAGCAGCAGAAAAACGAGCTGCTTCGGGCCGCCGACCAGGCGCTCTACCAGGCCAAGGAGGGCGGCAAGGACCGCAGCGCCGCCGCGCGCCCGACGGAGATGCGCGTCGGGGGATAGCCGTCAGCTCTCAGCTCTCAGCTCTCAGCCCGTCAAATCCCCTTTTTCCCGTCTCCCGACTCCTTCGACTCCCAATCTGCTTGACCGCGGAATACCGCGGCCGTCTCGCTCCCCGTTGGTCGCTCCGCTCCCGATTCGGGGCCCGCTCGGGCGCATCCCCCGCCCCGTGCTATCCTCCTGCGCTCAGCACTTTGCGGGCATCCTGACCTTCTGAGGACCCTATGACCACTTCTTCGCAGACCCGTACCGATCTCTCCCCCAAGGACGTGCTCGACGCTCTGTCGAGGCACATCCTGGTCGACGGCTACCACGTGGTCATGGATCTCGAAAAGAGCCGCGGCTCCTACCTCTACGACGCGCGCAGCGGGCGCCCCCTGCTCGACTTCTTCACGAACTTCGCGACCTTCCCGATTGGATACAACCACCCGAGGATGGACGAGCCCGAGTTCCAGGAGAAGCTGCTGCACGCCGCGAAGACGAAGCCGGCCAACAGCGACATCTATACGGGCCTCTACGCGGATTTTGTAGAGACCTTCTCCACCCGCGCGGTCCCCGCGAGCCACGCCGACCACCTCTTCTTCGTCGAGGGGGGCGCGCTGGCGGTCGAGAACACGCTGAAGACGGCCTTCGACTGGAAGGTGCGGAAGAATCTGGCCCGCGGCGGCCCCGCCCGCGGCAGCCAGATCCTGCATTTCAAGAACGCGTTTCACGGGCGCTCCGGCTACACCCTCTCCCTGACGAACACCGCCGACCCCCGCAAGACGCAGCACTTCCCCATGTTCGACTGGCCGCGGCTCTCCTGCCCGGCGCTGCGCTTTCCCGTGACCGCCGAGGTCCTGTCGGGGGTCGCGCGCGCCGAGGAGCAGGTCGAACAGGAGATCCGCGCGGCCTGCGAGGCGCGTCCCGGCGAAATGGCGGCCCTGATTCTCGAGCCTATCCAGGGGGAGGGGGGCGACAACCATTTCCGGCCGGAGTTCTTCCGGAGGCTGCGGGCTCTCGCCGACGAGCTCGAGTTCCTCCTCATCTTCGACGAGGTGCAGACCGGAGTCGGGTTGACCGGGTCGATGTGGTGCTGGCAGCAGATGGGGGTCGAGCCGGATCTCTTCTGCTTCGGCAAGAAGACGCAGGTCTGCGGCTTCGCATCCAATCACCGCATCGACGACGTCGACAACGTCTTCAAGATTTCTTCGCGCATCAACTCCACGTGGGGCGGCAATCTCGTCGACATGGTCCGCTGCGCGAAATACCTCGAGATCATCGAAGAAGAGAATCTGGTCGAAAACGCGCGGGTGGTCGGCGAGTACTTCCTGGGCCGGCTCGGCGAGATGGCGGAGGAGTTCGCCGGGATCGTTTCCAACGTCCGCGGGCGCGGACTCTTCCTGGCGTTCGACCTTCCCGACAAGGCGATGCGGGACAAGACTCTCGCCTCCTGCCTCGAGCACGGCCTGATCGGTCTCGCCTCGGGCTCTTCCGCGATCCGCTTCCGTCCGTCGCTCGCCCTCTCGCGCGACGAGGCCGACGAAGGAGTGCGCAAGCTCCGCCGGGCGCTGGGGGCGGGAAGGTAAATAGCTCTCAGTTTCCAGTTCTCCGTTCTCAGTTTTCGGTTCGCGCGATACGCCGTATGTACGGACGACTGAAAACTGATAACTGACAACTCCTTGTTTTTCCCCCGCCGCTTTCTCGTCCCCGCCCTTCTCGTCCTTCTCGCCGCGGCCGCGGCGTTCTGGCTGACGCTTCCCGACGTCCGGCCGCTCGCGCGCGAATTTCCCAGGACGACGGCCTTCATGGAAAGGAAGCGCACGGAGCTGCGCCGCCAGGGGCAGGCCGCCGCTCTCGACTACCGGCCCGTTCCCCTGAGGCTCGTCTCACCGTTTCTGGCGCGCGCCGTCGTTGCCGCGGAGGACGCGCGCTTCTACGAGCACACCGGGATGGACTGGGAAGCGATCCGGGGGGCCCTCGCGAAGGACTGGCAGAACAAGCGCCTGAAGCGAGGAGGGTCGACCGTCACCCAGCAGCTCGCGAAAAACCTGTACCTCTCGCCCGCCCGGACTCCATGGCGCAAGCTGCGGGAATGGGCGATCGTCGGCCGGCTCGAGCGCGCGCTGTCGAAGGCGAGGATCCTGGAGCTCTACATGAATGTCATCGAATTCGGCCCCCGCACCTACGGCGTGGAAGCGGCCGCGCGCCGGTATTTCCACAAGCCCGCTTCCGCGCTCACGGCGCGGGAGGC
The DNA here is from genome assembly GCA_020199905.1 of Acidobacteriota bacterium. Lineage (GTDB taxonomy): Bacteria > Acidobacteriota > Thermoanaerobaculia > UBA5066 > Gp7-AA6 > JALYUA01. Next base: position 97,330 of record JAIVJS010000004.1, on the reverse strand, counting down.
GGCGACTCTGGCGGCGATGATCCCCTCCCCGCGCCTCTACGATCCCGCCCGGAATCCCGCGAGGGTGGGACGCCGGGCCGCCAGGATCCTCCGGGGGATGTGACCGGCCAGCCGACTGCCGTGCTATTCTGCCCGCATCCCATTCACTTTCTGGAGGTTGAGCATGCGGCCGGCTCGATTTGCGTCGATCCTTCCCCTCCTGCTCCTCGCGCTGGCGGGCGGCTGCTCGAAACGGGCGGCCCGGGTCGAAGTGTCGCCGAAGAAGCTCAAGATCTTCGGGCTCGACCGCCCGCAGAGGCTCACCGCGCGGCTCCTGGACAAGAACGGGAATCCGCTCGAGCTCGGGACGGCGAACTGGGAGAGCTCGCGCCCCGCGGTCGTCACGGTCGACGTCGGCGGGCTGGTCATCCCCAAATCCGAAGGAAAAGCGGTCATCACGGCGCGGTACGAGAAAGTCTCGACAGACATTCCCGTGGAGGTCGTGGACGTCAAGGCCGTCGAGGTTTCGCCCCCCGCCGTGCGCGTCATCGGCCCCGCGGGCACGTCGATCCCGCTGCAGCTCGTCATTCGAAACTCCAGAGACAAGCCGGTCGCGGTCATGCCGGTCTGGACTTCGAGCGCCCCGGCGGTGGCGACCGTCTCCGCAAACGGCGCCGTCAGCTCGGTCTCCAACGGCGTGGCTCTCATCGTCGCCAAGGTCGGAGACATCCAGGGCGCCGCCGAGGCCACCGTTCAAGTGCGGGATATCGCCCGCCTGGAGATCCGGCCCATGACCGCCCTCGTGCGGGTTGGCGACTCTCAGCAGTTCCAGGTGATCGCCTACGGAATCGACGGCCGGTCGATCGAGGGCGCTTCCGCCCTGTTCCAGAGCTCCAACGGCGCCGTGGCCACCGTCAGCCCGACGGGCAACGCGGCGGGCGTGAGCGCCGGCGCCTCGACGATCCGCGCCGTGCTCGCCGGCGCCACGGCCGAGGCGACCCTCATCGTCAACTAGCCCGCGGCGCCCCGCGTACTCGCGGATCTGGACGCCGCGTCGTTTTCGGGCGCGCGGAGCCCCCGCGCGCTCGAAAATGCTCAGCTCCCGCGCCCCGCGTACTCGCGGACCTGGACGCCGCGTCCTTCGCCCGAACCCGCCCCCCTCGCCCGGACGGCACGCCGCTCGCACGGACCGGGCGGGAATGATCTCGTCCCGGGGCTTCGAATGATCCGTCCCGCAGCGGTCGCCGGCATGTTTTACGAAGACAGTCCGGAGACGCTCCGCCGCCAGGTCGAAACGCTGTTTCCCGAAGCCGCGAAGGCTTCCGACGCGTTCGGAGCGATCGTGCCGCACGCAGGATACGTCTATTCGGGCCCAGTCGCCGGAGAGGTCTACGCGCGGCTGCGCATTCCTCCCGCCGTCATTCTGCTCTGCCCCAACCATACGGGACGGGGGGCGCCGGCGTCGCTCGACCCGTCGGACGCGTGGCGCACTCCCCTGGGAGATGTCCGGGTCGACCGGACGCTCGCCGCGCGCCTGGCGGAGCTTGCTCCCTCGCTCACGCTCGACTCCGCCGCGCACGCCCGGGAGCACTCCCTCGAGGTCCAGCTCCCCTTTCTGCAGGTCCGCCGGCCCGACGTCTCCATCGTCGCGGTCTGCCTGGGCGCCCCGGATCTCGCGCTCTGCGAGGAGGTCGGGGAAGCCGTCGCGCGCCTCCGAGACGAGCAGGCGGAGCCGCCCCTCCTGCTCGCCTCCTCCGACATGAACCATTACGAGTCCCGCGCGGTCGGCTCACGCAAGGATGCGCGCGCCCTGGCCAGGGTCGAGGCGATCGACGCCGAGGGGCTCTTCTCGACGGTGATCGCGGAATCGATCTCGATGTGCGGGTTCCTGCCCGCGACGGCCCTTCTGTTCGCCGCCAGAGCCGCGGGCGTCACGTCCGCTCGGGTCGTCGCCCGGCGCGACAGCGGAGACGAGACGGGGGATACGACGTCGGTGGTCGGTTATGCGGGGGTGATTATCGAGCGTTGAGCGTCGAGCGTCGGGCGTCGCGCGGACTACGAAGAACCCGCTGGAAAGTTCCCTTCGCTCCTGGCCAATTCCCCCGTCGCCACCCCGCGCGGCGCCCGGCGCCCGGCGCCCGAGCGGACGGCTGACGGCTAGATCTCTCCTTCGCTCAGAACCCCCGCGGCCGCGGCTCGCAGCTCCGCCGCGACGCCGGCGGATCCCGCGATGATGTTTCCCCGCTCCCAGAAACGGTCTCCCCCGTCGAAGTCCGTGACGGTCCCGCCCGCTTCCTCGATCAGGATCGCTCCCGCAGCGATGTCCCAGGGAGAGAGCTGAAACTCGAAGAATCCGTCGAAGACCCCGGCGGCGACGTTGGCGAGGTCGAGCGCCGCGGAGCCCGCCCTCCGAATCCCCCGGGCCTTCAGGAACACGGTTTTGAAGAGGGTGAGGTACAGGTCGATGCGATCGCGCGAGCGAAACGGAAACCCCGTGGCGACGAAGGCGCCGTCGAGACCGGGCCGGGGAGAGACGCTCAGGCGAGCGCCGTTGCGAAATGCGCCGCCGCCCCGCTCGGCGCTGTAGAGCTCCTGCCGGAGCGGGTCCCAGATCACGCCCGCGACGATCTGCGCCCCTTCGCGAACCGCGATCGAGATGCACCAGAAGGGAAAGCCCGCGATGAAATTCGCCGTGCCGTCCAGGGGATCCACGATCCAGGTTCGCGCCGTCTGATCCGCGCCGCGGACGCCGCCCTCTTCACCGAGGAAGTTGTCCGCCGGAAAATGAGACCGGACCGAGGAGACGATCCGCTCCTCGCTCTCCCGGTCGGCGATCGTCACGAAGTCGTTTTTCTTCTTCTCTTCGATGGATCCGGCCGGCAGGTGGCGCCATCGGCGCACGAGGATCTCTCCCGCGGCGGCCGCCGCCTCGATCGCGGCCTGGAGGAGCGTCAACGCGCTCTTTCGCGGGCGAGGCGCTCGAAACCCTCCGCGACGGCCTTCTGCGGCGCGCCGCCGAGCACGTTGAACCCTCGCTCGTCCGGCCGGGCGTCGCGGCCGGAGGAGAATGCCTTCCACCAGTAAACCCCCTTCCACCAGGGTTCTTTTTCGAGGGCGCGATAGACCGCCGCGATCGCGCGCGCCGCATCGCCCGCATGGGCGGGCCGCCCCGTGTTCTCGTCGTGCGGCGCGATCCAGGCGGCGCGGCAGAGCGGAAATCCCGCCTCGGTGAAGATCACCGGCTTGCCGATCTTCGCGGACAGCGCTCCGAGCGGCCGCGCCGCCGCGCGCACACCCGCCTCGAGCGCGGCGTCCGCGGCCTCGGGCTCGGTGCTCGGGGGATCGTAGAAATCGACGCCGATCGCATCCAGGCCGTCCCAGAACCCGATCCGCATCGCCCCCGCCGTCCAGTTGGCGGCGTAGGTCAGCGGGGCGCCCGTCGCGAGACGCACGGCGGCGATCGCCTCGCGCCATTCGGCGACGCGGCCCTCCGTCTGGATCAGCTCCGTCCCCACGCAGAAGAGCGCGGCTCCGGACGCCTCGGTGACGATCGCGTGGTGGACGAGGAACCGGCGATAGAGAGCGAACCAGCGGGACCAGTCCTCCGGCGAGCTCATCCCGATGTTGCCGACGAAGACGTCGTGCCCCACCCAGATCTGCGGCTTCACCATGGACGTGATCCCGAGGGCGCGCGCGTCGGTCACCGCCCGCAGCGTTCCTTCGTCGGTCTCGCCCTGAGGGCTGCGATGGACGAAGGACAGTCCGGGCCGGGATGCCTCGCGCTGGAAAGCGAAGGGCATCACAGAGATCGCGTTCGCGCCGAGGCCCGCCAGGCGCGCCAGGGTCTCCCGCGACCGCGGCGAGGAGTAGCTCGCGTCCATGGAGTTCGACATGGCATAGGAGAAGCCCCGCAGAAAACCGGGAGGGAGAGATCGGCGCGCGGGGGCGGAGACCGCCGACTTGCCCGCCGCGGCCTGCCAGCGGGTCAGCGCGCCGGCCAGCGCCGGCGCCGGGCCCCCCAGAGCGCGGAGGACCGCGGGCTCGCCCTCCGCCCGGACGCCGGCCTCGATCCACGCCGCCGCCGTTCCGACGGCGAGGATCGGCGAGACGTCTTCGTCCGAATCCATCACCTCTTTCACCGACGGCGCGACACGCGCCCGCTCGGCGAACGCGGCGAAGCCCGCCACGTCTCGCCCCCACCAGCGGCCGGACGCCCGGGCGCCCAGGGCCATCAGGAGCGTCGGCCGGGAGAAGAGTCCAGGGGCCGCCGATCCGTGGGCCGCCGCGGCGAACGCGGGAGACAGGAGATCGACCTCGGCGGGCGACGAGGCGTCCACGTCCACCCCGACCTCCTCCCCCTGGCGGCTGACGTCCGCGGGACGTGAGGATCCGGTGAGTCGGGCCTTCACGGTCGCGTCGGGAAAGACCCGCACGGCGACGGGAAGCCCGCCCTTCTTCAGGAAGCGCGCGAGCATCGGCTCGAACCGCTCGACGGCGCCCCGATCCGCCTCGGCGAACCTCCACCGCACGCCGGCCCGTTCGACGGTCACGAAGGAGCGCAGCAGCTCTTCGCGGACCTGAATCTCGTCGTGGTCGGAGGCGCGAACGATCGCGAGAACGGGACCCGCCGCGCGGAAGCGTCCCGTCTTGACGAGATCCCCGGACACGACCATGTAGTCCGTCTCGGGCCCATCCCGGAAGAACAGGCGACGTCCGGCCAGCCGCGGCACCGCGGAGCGCGCATTGGCGAAGAGCAGCGTCTCGGATGCGCTCCCGGGATCCCTCACCGCGATGGCGTCCTCGGGCGAGAGGTACGCGCGGCCGTCGAAGACGAACCCTTTTCCTTCGGGTCGGACGCCGAACCGCACAAGGCGGCGGGAGAATTCCGGGGACGGCGGAGAGATCGCCACGCGCAGCGTCTCCCAGCCCGCCGCAACCGGCGCGCCCTCGGGTCCGGGCTCGACCTCGATGCCCTGGCGGCCGGCCCATCCCGCGAACCGGTCGAGCTCCGCGGCGGTCAGGACGCCTTCCGCCGCGCGCACCGCGATGCGGCGCCTGGACACGGGACGGGGAGTCGGCGCGGCCGGGCTCGCGGCGGGAGTCGCGGCGGCCGGCGCCTCACCGCCCATCTGCCGGCACGCGGCGAGGGTCATCGCGCAGAGCCAGACCGCCGCGAGAATCTCCGCGCGCCGGACCGCCCGCCGGGCCGCGGGGGCGCTCCTCATGCTCCACCGCGCCTCCACACGACGCGCCCTCCGACGACCGTGGCGGCCGGAGCGCCCAGGAGCTCCCAGCCGGCGAAGGGAGTGTTCCGGGAGAGAGACTCGAACCGCGCCGGGTCGACGGTCGCGCGCGCCTCCGGATCGAAGACCGTCACGTCCGCCGGCGCTCCGTCCTCGAGACCTCCCCCCGGCAGCGCGAACGCGGCGGCCGGGCCGGTGGAGAACAGGGCCGCGAAACGGCGCAGAGAAAGCCGGCCCTTCCGGACGAGCCGGTCGTGGATCAGCGCCGCCGCCGTCTCGAGCCCGACGATTCCGAAGGGGGCGACGTTGAACTCCACGGCCTTCTCGTCTTCATGGTGCGGAGCGTGGTCGGTGGCGATCGCGTCCACCGTTCCGTCTTCCAGTCCCGCGATGAGCGCCTCGATGTCCTCCGGCTCCCGAAGCGGCGGATTCATCTTGGCGTTGGTCGAAAAGCCGGAGCGGGCGACCTCTTCGTCGGTCAGGACCAGATGGTGCGGCGCGACTTCGCACGTCACCGCGAGACCCCGGCTCTTCGCCTCCCGCACCAGAGAGAGCGCGCGGCCCGTCGAGAGGTGCGCGATGTGCAGCCGACCCCCGGCGAGCTCCGCCACGAGAAGGTCGCGAGAGACCGCGGCGGCCTCCGCCATCGCGGGCTGTCCCGAGAGGCCGAGGCGGGTCGAGACCGCGCCTTCGTGCATCGGCGCGCCGCCCGAAAGGGTCGGGTCCTCGCAGTGCTGGACGATCGGCATGCCGAAGAGGCTCGCATGCTGAAACGCGTGCCGGAGGAGCGCTCCGTCCGAGAGCCACTTCCCGTCGTCGGAGAGCGCCACCGCCCCCGCGATGCGCATCTCTCCGAACTCGGCGAGCTCCTTCCCGAGCTGGCCCTTCGTGATCGCCCCGATGGGATAGAGCCGCGTCGCCGCGACGCCGCGCGACTTGGACACGACGTACTCGGCGATCGCGCGGTTATCGGTGACGGGATCGGTGTTCGGCATGGCGCAGACGGCGGTGAAACCGCCCGCCGCGGCCGCGCGGAGGCCCGACGCGATCGTCTCGGCATGCTCGCGTCCCGGCTCCCGCAGATGCGCGTGCAGGTCGATGAACCCCGGAAAGACGAGCAGGCCGGCCGCCTCGAGGATCTCCGCGCCCTCCGCGGGCAGCCCTTCGCCGACCCGCTCGATCGCGCCCGAATCGACGTCGATCGAGACGTCGAGCGCGGCGTCGCGGTTCGCTCGCGGGTCGATCACACGGCCGCCCCGGATGACGAGCCGCCTCATGCCTCGCCTTCCCAGCCGTGCCCCGTCAGAAGGAGATAGAGAACGGCCATCCGTACCGCCACGCCGTTGGAGACCTGCTCCAGGATCAGCGACCTTGGAGAGTCGGCGACCTCCGAGGAAATCTCGACGCCGCGATTCATGGGGCCGGGATGCATCACCACCGCGTCGGGGCTCGCCCGCGCGAGCTTCGCGGCCGTCAGGCCGTACCTCTTGAAGTACTCGCGAGCCGACGGGAACAGCGAAGATCCCTGCCGCTCGAGCTGCATGCGCAGCATCATGACGACGTCCGCCTCCGCGAGGGCCTCGTCGAAGTCCGTCGTCGCCTCGACGCCCATCTCATCGATCCGGGGCGGAAGGAGCGTCGGAGGCGCGCACACGACGACGCGCGCGCCCATCTTGGTCAGCAGCCAGATGTTCGACCGCACGACGCGCGAGTGGGCGAGGTCGCCGACGATCGCCACGCGGAGGCCCTCGAGCCGCCCGAAGTGCCGTCGGATGGTCATCGCGTCCAGGAGCGCCTGCGTGGGGTGCTCGTGCGCGCCGTCCCCGGCGTTCACGACCCCGGCGCGGAGGTGCCGCGCCAGGAAATGAGGCACGCCGGGCGTCCCATGGCGGATGACGATGAGATCGGGCGCCATCGCCTGCAGGTTGCGGGCGGTGTCGAGGAGAGATTCGCCCTTTTCGACCGAGCTTCCCTTCGCCGCGAAGTTGAGCGAGTCCGCCGAGAGCCATTTCTCCGCGGTCTCGAAGGAGAAGCGCGTGCGGGTGGAGGCCTCGAAGAAGAGGTTGACGACCATCCGGCCCCGCAGCGCCGGAACCTTCTTGATCTGCCGCTCGCCGATCGACCGCATCGCCTCGGCGGTGTCGAGGATCAGCGTGATCTCGTCGGGCGAAAGAGTTTCGATTCCGAGCAGGTCTTTGGATTGGAGCGTGGGCACCGGAGGAGGGCGCTAGGCGCTGTGTCGGAGGCGCCGGGCGAAGCGAAGAGCGGATACGCCGCGCGGCGAGCGGGGCTCGGCGCCCTCTCCGGTCACGCCGTCTTCTCGAGGATCCAGACTTCGTCCGTCCCGTCGGTCTCCTGGAACATGACCTTGATCACCTCGCGGCCGGAGGTCGGGACGCTCTTGCCCACGTAGTTGGCCTCGATCGGCAGCTCGCGGTGGCCGCGGTCGATCAGGACCGCCAGACGCATCGCCCGGGGGCGGCCGAGATCGATGATCCCGTCGAGGGCCGCGCGGATCGTCCGGCCGGTGTAGAGGACGTCGTCGCACAGGAGAACGGTCCGCCCGTTCAGGTTGAAATCGATCTCCGTCTTCTTGAGCAGCGGCTGAGGCGCGACGAGGGAGAGGTCGTCCCGGTACAGCGTGATGTCGAGCGTGCCCACCGGAAAAGGGCGCTCGACGAGCTCGCCGAGGCGCGCCGCGAGGCGAGTGGCCAGGGGGACGCCCCGGGTGCGTATTCCGATGAAGGCCAGGTCGGGAAGGTCCTTCTGTCGCTCGGCGATCTCGTGCGCCATGCGATCGACCATGCGACGGATCCGCTCGCTGTCGAGAATCCGGGCCTTTTTGACGAGCGTTTCAGCCAACGTCGGGGCAGTCTATGGGCGATGTCCCCCCCCGTCAAGGCGCGGGCCCCGGCGGAAAACGGCCGAAAACTGCCCTCTGTCCGAACGATTCGAGTTAGAATTGCACAAAAATAGAAATGGTCATCTACAACGCGGCTACGCGTGAGCTGACGGCGAAGATCGTGTATTACGGTCCGGGACTGGGCGGTAAGACCACGAACCTGCACCTGCTCCACGAGCGCCTGGAGCCGGCGACGGTCGGGAAGCTCCTGAACCTCGCGACGCAGACGGACCGGACCATCTACTTCGACCTGCTTCCCGTCGAGCTCGGCGACATCAAGGGCTACAAGATCCGTTTCCAGCTCGCGACGGTTCCGGGGCAGACCGCCTTCAACGAGACGCGCCGCGTCGTCTTGAAGGGCACCGACGGCATCGTCTTCGTGGCGGACTCGCAGTGGACCATGCTTCCGAAGAACCTCGAGAGCTGGCAGAACCTCAAGGAGAACCTGAAGGCCAACGGGGTCTCGTTCGAAGGCATCCCCATCGTCATCCAGTACAACAAGCGCGACCTGAGCGACATCCTCTCCGTCGATGCGCTGCAGGAGGCCCTCGGGCTCTCCTCGTATCCGTTCGTCGACGCGGTGGCCAGCGCCGGGCGAGGCGTCACCGAGACCTTCAAGCTGATCTCCAAGCTGACGTTCGTCGATCTCCTGCGCCGGCTGCAGGGCCGAAAGCCCGAAGAGGCCGGGCCCGTGCCTCCCCGCAGGGAGCCGGACGACCTGCTCTCGTGGAAGGATTCACTTTTGAACCGGGGGACGACCCCTCCGCCCGGGCCGGCGGCCGCCCGTGAGGCTCCGCCGGCTCCCGAGCCCGCGCCTCTCACGAAACGGCCTCTCGCGCTCGTGCCGTCCCTCCCCGACGAGGCTCCGTTCGAGACGGAAGACGCGGCGGACGCCGGGCCCGAGGTTTCCGCGGAGTCCGACGCTCCCTTCTTCGAGACGGGCGCCTCGCACCGCGCGGCCGCCGGCCCGGCCGAGCACTCCGACGGCCCGCCGCCTCCCTCCTCCGATGCGTGGTCTACCGGGGCGCTCCCCGAGCTTTCCCTGCCGCCGCTGCCGGCGATCAACGATGTGGCATCCTCCGGCCCGGTCGCGGCGGAGACCGGACCGCCGGCTCCCGCGGAGCAAGCCTTCGGCAGCGCGTCGACGACCTCCGCGGAACCGCTCGAGCTCCTGGATCCCGCGACGGCGCTCGACCCTTCCTCCGGGATGGAGCTCGACGGGCAGCCGGAGAGCGCGGCGATCGCGGAGCCGGCTGCGGCGATCGCGGCGGACGTTTCAGACGAAACTCCCGAACCGGCCGAAGCCCTTCGTGCGCAGGCCGCCTCCGAGCCCGCGGCGGACGCGCAGACGGACGCCCGCCTCCGCGCGCTCGAGGCGAGGGTCGAAGGCGCCGTCGCGGAAATCGCTCGCGAGCGTAGAGAACGACGCCGCGCGGAAAGCGACGCGGCCGCGCTGACCGCGCGCCTGGAGGCGATCGAACGCGACGCGCGCGATTTCGGAAAGACTCTCGGAGAAAAGCACGATGCCTTAGAGGGACGTATCCAGACGCTCGCCGGCTCGCTCGAGAATCACGAAGACGTCGAGGCCCGGATCCGCGAGGCGCACGACCGGCTCTCAGCCAGCGAGAAACGGCAGCGCACCTACGAGGACGACGTCTCTATCTCTCTGCGCAGCTTCGGCGAGCGCGGCGAAAAAGTCTCGGCGCAGATCGCCGGAATCGCAGACCGCCACGACCGGCTCCAGGAGCAGATCGCCACGATCCATCAGCAGCTCGAGGTCCTCGAAGCCGCGCTCCGCGAGAAAACGTCCCAGAGCCGCCGCGAAGCCGACGACATCCGGACGGAGCTTCAGACGCTCCGCGGAGCGATCGAGGAGCGGATCGGTCACGGCCACCGCGAAGCCGAGGACATCCGAAGCCAGATCGCCCCGCTTCTCGAAGCCCACGGCCAGCGGGGCGCGGACGACGAGCGCCTGTCTCAGGAGTTCGACCGCCTGCGGGAGTCCCTGGCGGACTCGCTGGGAGATCTGTCGGAGCGGCTCAGACGAGCAGTTCGGGGAGCTTAGAAAAGTTAAGAGCTCACGGTTATGAGTTCAGAGTAAGAAGCCGGCTCTATCCGACTCTCAACTCTCAACTGTCAACTCTCAAGTCCCCCCAACCAGCCTCGACAGGAACCGATCGTCTTCACGCCAGTCGGAGCGGACGCGGACGGTGAGCTCCAGGAAGTAGCGGCGGCCGCTCCGGGTTTCGAGCTCCTGGCGGGCGGCGGTGCCGATGTCGCGAATCATCGTGCCGCCTCGCCCCACGATGATTCCCTTCTGCCCTTCCTTCTCGACGACGATCGACGCCGACACGACCGTCAGGTTCTTCGCCTCGTCCTCGCGGACGGACTCGACTAAGACGGCGGAGGCGAATGGCAGCTCTTCGCGCGTGCGCTCCAGAAGCTTCTCCCTGACTACCTCGCCGATCCATTCGGACTCGGGCGTCGCGGTAAGGAAGTCGTCGTCGTAGGCCGCCTCGCCCGCGGGAAGGGCGGCAGCAAGAAGAGAGGCGAGGCGCTCGACGCCGTCTCCCGTCTTCGCGGAGATGGGGATCACGTCGCGAAAGGGATAGCGGGCGGAAAAATCTGCGAGCAGCGGGAGCAACGCGGGTTTCGGAAGAAGGTCGACCTTGTTCAACGCGAGAATGGCGGGTTTTCCGGCGCGCTCGAGAAGACGGATCAGGAACTCCTCTCCTTTGCCGCGCGCATCGGCAGCGTCGATCACGAGCAGGACCAGGTCGGACGTCGACAGCGCGTCCGTCGCGTCGCGAACCATCGCGGAATTCATGCGGTGCTCGGGCCGGTGAATTCCGGGCGTGTCCACGAGGGCGATCTCGGCCCCCGGCCGCCGCGCGACGCCCAGAATCCGCCGCCGCGTGGTCTGAGGCTTGTCGGAGACGATGGCCACCTTCTCGCCGACGAGGCGATTGACCAGCGTGGACTTGCCGGCATTGGGACGCCCGACGACAGCGACCCCGCCCGCCCGGAAGGGGACCGGGGGTTCGCTGTCGCTCACGACGCCGCGCCCGAGCGCGGCCCGGCGACCTCGGACTCGGCGACCGGAACGGCCGGCTCGATACGCACGCGATGGACCCGGCGGCGATCCGCCTCTTCCACCGTGAAAAGCAGATCCGACTCGCGATGCGTCTCACCGGGCCGCGGAATGTGCCCGAGCCGCGCCGCCAGGAATCCGCCGAGAGAGCTGAACTCTTCCTCTTCGGGGCCTCTGCCGAAGAGCTCCCGGACGGTCTCGATGTTCTCCTTGCCCGACACGGAGTAGGCGCGCTCCCCGGCGGGGGTGACGGCCTCGCGCTCGTCCTCGTGCTCGTCCCAGATCTCCCCGACGATCTCTTCGAGGAGGTCTTCGACGGTGACGAGCCCCGACACGCCGCCGTATTCGTCGACCACGATCGCCATCCAGAGGTGCCGCCTTTGAAACTCGCGCAGCAGCTCCGAAACCTTCTTCGACTCCGGGACGAAGTACGCCTCGCGGAGGATGTCGGCGATCCCGCTCAACCGGCCGTGCCGCATCGTGAAGAAGAGGTCCTTCACGTGCACGCTCCCGACGACCTTGTCCGTCGAGCCCCGGACGACGGGGATCCGCGAGTACTTCGTGGAGGTGAAGAGCTCGGCGAGCGCCTCAGGAGATTCGCTTTCCTCGATCGAGACCATGTCGGTCCGAGGAGTCATGACCTCGCGAACGCGCGTCTCGCCGAAATCGACGATCGATAGGAGAAGCTTTTCCTCTTCCTTCTCGAGGATTCCCTCCTCCCGGCCGACGTCGATGTACGCCTGGACTTCTTCCTCGGTGGCGGGCGGCACTTCGGGGCGTTCGCGGGTGCCGAAAATCCTCCGCACGGGAATCGCGACCGGGAGCAGGAGCCAGGAGGCCGCCGTGATCGTGGGCAGCAGCCGCGCCACGATCTTCTCCGGGTCCGACTTCGCGCCCCACCTCAGGAGCAGGATCTCGGTCACCAGCCAGCCGAAGAGGAACACCGCGCCGCCCCACGCCCACGGCGGCTGCAGGCCGAATCCCGCAAACGCATGGACGACGGTCAGGAGGCCCGTCAGCAGCAGGATCTGGACGAGCACCTTCGTCGTGGTGCGGGTGATCTCGATCTCGCCGGGGCCCGACAGGATCCTCGCGCGGTCCGGATGCTCCTCGAAGAGGCCCCGCAGCCGGATCGGTGAGAGGCGGTCGAGGGCGAGCGCGAACGTTTCGAACAACAGGAACGCCAGGTAGCAGAACCCGGCGGTGATGAGAGCCATCATGAGTCCGCGATCCCGAGCCGGAGCCGGACGCTGCTCTCGAGAGCTTCCATTTCGCCGTGGTCCGTCTCGTGGTCGTACCCGAGGAGGTGCAGGAAGCCGTGCACCAGAAGCCGGTCGATCTCGCGCAACGCGGGCTCGCCCCGCTGCCGGGCCTGGCGGGAGGCATAGGGCACCGACACGACGATGTCTCCCAGCAGCGAGCCGCCGGGGGCAGGAAAAGCGAGCACGTCCGTCGAACGGTCCTTCCCCCGGTAATCCCGGTTCAGCCGGCGCATCCGCGCGTCGCCGCAGAAGAGCACCGACACCTCCTCCGCCCGCGCCTCCGTGAGCCGCGCCGCCCGCGACAGGAGCGACCGGACCCGCGCCGGTCGAGGAGCTCCCGAGGCGCTCGCCTGCACGTCGCACCTCACCGCGATTCGGACGCCCGCGTTCCGCTCGGCCGGGGGGCCGCGGCCGCATCGTGCGCGGGCGCCTCTCCGGTCTTCCGGCGGGAGAAGCCGCGGTTGAACTCGAAGCCCGGGTAGTCGATCCGATGGTGGTAGATGTTCGAGACCGTCCGCTCCAGCGTGTCGACGATGATGGCCAGATCGCGCATCGTGAGGTCGCAGTCGTCGAACTGCCCGTCGCGCAGGCAATCGTCGACGATCGTCTGGATCATCGCCCGGATCCGCGCCGGCGACGGCTCGATCAGGGTGCGGGACGCCGCCTCGACGGCGTCGGCGATCATCAGGATCCCGTTCACACGGGTCGTGGGCCGCGGGCCGGAGTGCCGGTACTCTGTCTCCCGGATCGGCGAGGCTTCCGGCCCCGACTTGGTGAGCGCCTTCTGGTAGAAGTACCGGATCAGCTTGGTCCCGTGATGCTCGCGAATGGCCGACACGAGCTGTTCCGGCAGCCGCGCCTTCGTCGCGAGATCGACCCCTTCCTTCACGTGCGCCGCAATCACGAGCGCGCTCATCGACGGCTCCAGGCGATCGTGGCGGTTCGCTCCCTTGGGCTGGTTCTCGATGAAGTAGTCGGGCATTTTCGTCTTGCCGATGTCGTGGTAGTAGCCCGCGACGCGCGCCAGCAGAGCATCGGCGCCCACCGCCTCGGCGGCCGCCTCGGCGAGGTGTCCCAGCACGAGCGAGTGCTGGTACGTGCCCGGCGCTTCGAGCGCGAGCGTGCGGAGGAGCGGCAGGTTCTGATTCGAGAGCTCGAGCAGCCGGATATCCGTCGTGACGTGGAAGAGGTGCTCGAAAACCGGCAGGAAAACGCCGACGATCATCGCGACGAACCATCCGCCGGCGAGCCCGCCGAGCACGTCCGCGGCGAAGTCCCAGCCCCTCGCCTCGCCGTTCAAGAACGCGATCGCCGAGATGGAGACCAGGTTCGCCGCGGCGACGACGGCCCCCATCCCGAGCAGGACGCTGCGCGAACGCAGCTTTCCGATCACGAAGATGCCGGCCAGCGATCCCACGAGCGCAAACAGGACGAACGGGAAGCTCTGGCCCATGAGGATGCCGGCTCCGATGGCGTGAATGGCGGCGAACAGGAGGGCGGGGCCCATCCCGGCGACGAGGCTGACCATGATCGAGCCGGCGGCGAACGGGATTGCGTAATACGTGTGCGCCGCCCACGCGGACCCCTCGAAGCTCGAAGAAAGCCCCTGCGCGAGCACGAACGCGCCGCGCGTCAGCAGGGAGAAGAGGATCCCGGCCGCGAGGATCGAGGCGTACACCATCTCCGACCCGCGCTCCCGCCTCCGCCGGCGCTGCCGCCGCGCGTCCACCCAGAAGGCGGACGCGGCGAGGAGCTGCAGGACGACGATTCCCATGACCTTGACCCACGAGGACGGGTCCGCGGCCGACGCGCGAACCGCGGCGATCCACTCCGCGGCCTTGGGCGAGATCTCGTCGCCCTTGCGGACGATCACCTTCCCACGCGGAATCCGGGTCAGCACCGTCTCGACGGACCGGGCCGCTTCCTGGCGGCGCCGGAGCGTCTCGGTCGCGTCGTGCGTCAGGTTGGGGCGGAGCGCGGCGGCCAGGAACGCCGAGACCTCGGTGAGCGCCCGGCCCGCCAGGGGACCGCCGGCCAGCCGCTTCGCCACCGCGTTTTTCGTCTGCGAACCGTACTCGACGACGTCCGAAAGGTCCTTCCGCCGCAGCTCGCGTCCGCTGCGGACGTCGCGCAGGACGATTCCGCGGTCGTGGCTCTCCGACAGAAGCTCGCGATTGTCGACGACGCCCGCCCGGTAGAGGTCGGCCCCCGCCTGCAGGAGCCGCTCCTCGATCGCCGGAGAAAACTGCAGGCCGGCCAGGGCGAGCAGGGCCTCATCTCCGACCGGCAGATCGAAGGCGTCTCTCAGAGCCGGAGGCAGCCCGTTTCGGCGCCGCCCGCCGGTCTCGGCGGCGCGCGCCTTCGTGAAGGATCCCCGGATCTCCGCGGTCAGCCGATCGGGCGCCGCGGTGTCCCAGTCGTAAACCGGGAGAACCTCGGCCGCGGCTTCCACGCGCCGGTGCGACGTGGCCGCCGCGTCGGGCACGATCAGGTCGCGCGGAGCGATGACGTCGCGGGTCGCGATCTCCCCCGCGCGGGCCGGAGCCCGGCGGAAGGAAAACGCGGGCGCGAAGGCGAACGTGGTGGCGAAGACATAGGCGGCGGCCCAGGCCCAGAAACGCCAGGGACGCCGCTCTTTCGGGGGCTGCCCCGGCTCGCGCGGCACGCTGCCGGAACCGCGAAATGTGATCATCGAGCGCCGTGATGGCGCGCCGGGTCCCATCAGATGTCAGCGCCCGAGAGCGGGGCGGTTGGCTTCGCGCTCTTCGCGCTCGCGATCGAGTGCCTCGTACGCGGTGATGATCGACTGGACGAGAGGATGGCGCACCACGTCCTTCTGATCGAAGAGGACGAACTTGATCCCGTCGATCCTCGAAAGGAGCTGCTGCGCCTCCCGCAGGCCGGAGGTCTTCCCGGAGGGCAGGTCGATCTGGGTGACGTCGCCCGTCACCACCGCCTTCGAGCCGAAGCCGATGCGCGTCAGGAACATCTTCATCTGCTCGGACGTCGTGTTCTGCGCTTCGTCCAGGATGATGAAGGCGTCGTTCAGAGTTCGCCCGCGCATGAAGGCGATCGGCGCCACCTCGATGACCCCCCGCTCCAGAAGCTTTGCGGTCTTCTCGTAGCCGAGGAGTCGTGGCGCTCGATCGTCTGGACGTACACGCGCTGCTTCACGTTGCGGGCTGTCACGACGGACTTGAGCGTCGGTCCGAAAGGGCTGTCGATGAAGAACTCGACCAGGGAGGCGTTCGGGTCCTCCTTCACGACTCGGATCGCCGTCAGGACGTCGCTTCCGCGAAGCGGGTATCCCAGCGTGAGGAGCTCCGAGAATCCGCCGAGAAGGCGGCGGGCCGCGTCCTGCGGTTCCCCCTCGCCGACGACGGAGATCTCGTTGCCTCTGGCGGCCAGCCGGACGCCGAACGCGTCCTCGATGGCGCGAAGGTTTTCGTCCGCGATTCCGAAGAACTCCGTCAGGCCCGATTCGGGAAAGGTCAGAGCCGTCGTTGGTTCAGGAATTTTGCTCGCTCCTTGCGGCCGGGCGCCGGCCGGGCGGGCGCCTCTCGGATCGCGCCTTCAAACCTACCATGCGGAAGAGGGGAGCAAGAAGCGGGCCCCGGAAAAGCCGGGGCCCGCGCTTGAATCAACCCTCATCGAATCAGTCGCTTGGCCCGGGATGGCAGTCCCGCGCCCCGTCGCGCCTCAGCGCCCGTCGGCGATCGCCTTCGCGACTTCCTCGAGGCCGTTCTCGACCGCGTCTCGAATGGTCGAGCCCTTGTTCTTGTGGCGGATCTCCCCGACGACGTTGCCCTTCGAATCCTTGACGAGGACCTCAAGGCCCACGCCCGGGTTGGCCATCCAGCCTCCCCAGTAGCGGCCGGCGCCCCGCGGCTCCCAGGCGTTGAAGACGTTGCCGGTCACCACGAGGTCGCCGCCGGACTTGACGACCTTGAAGCCCTGCTTGTCGAGCCACTGCTCCATGTAGTCGCGGGCATCGTGGGCGGCGTCGCGCGCCTCGCGGCCGCGGCCGTTCTCGTCGAATTCCTTGACGGAGACGGTCCTGTACTTCTTGAGGTTTCCCTCCGGGAAATAGACCCAGTCCGCGTCCTTGCCCTTCGTGAGCTTGTCGTAGTCCGGCAGGAACTTCGCGGGCTCGTCCCGTTCCTTCGCATCGTCCGAATCCTGGAATCCCTTTTTGGCCGCTTCCGCGGGTCTGGCGGAGAGCACGAGGAACGCGACAAGAGACATGGCGAACAAACGCGTGGTGTAACGAAGCATGATCAGGGCCTCCTTAATTGCGGCTTGAATTCTACCAAAACCTTCGCCTGTCGGGCGGGTGGTCACCCGTCATCCGGCCAGGCGCTCGCAGACGGCATCCGCGGCCGCGGACGTCGATAGCTCCCCGCCCACGTCCGAGGTGCATTTCCGGGCCGAAACGCAGGCGGCCACGGCTCGCTCGACAGCCACCGCCTCCTCCTTGTTTCCGAGGTGTTCGAGCATGAGGGCCACCGTCAGGATCGCGCCAAAGGGGTTGGCGCGGCCGGTCCCGGCGTACCTGGGCGCCGATCCGTGGACCGGCTCGAACATCGAAACGCGTCCCGGGTGGATGTTTCCCGACGCGGCCATCCCGAGGCCTCCCTGGAGCGCCGCGCCAAGGTCGGTGACGATGTCCCCGAACATGTTGTTCGTCACGATCACATCGAACGGACGCGGGTCGCGGATCAGCTGCAGGCAGAGCGCGTCCACGTAGAGGTGCGACGCCCCGATCCCGGGGTACTCGCGCGAGACCTCCGCGAACGTGCGCTGCCAGAGGTCTCCGACGAACCGCATCGCGTTCGACTTGTCCGACATGACGACGCGGCGGCGTCCGGTCTCCTTCGCGAACGAGAACGCGTGGCGGATGATCCTCTCGACCCCGCGGCGGGTCGACAGGTCCTCCTGCGTCGCGACCTCGTCCGGGGTTCCCTTCTTGAAATGTCCGCCGATGCCGACGTAGGACCCTTCCGTGTTCTCGCGGAAGACGACGAAATCGACGTCGGCAGCCGTGTATCCCTTGAGCGGCGAGAGCCGGTCGTCGAGGCAGCGGACCGGCCGGTAGTTGACGTAGAGGTCCAGCTGGAACCGGGCGCCGAGGAGGATATCCGCCGCGTGCTTCATGTCCGGCACCCGCGGGTCGCCGAAGGCCCCCATGAAGATCGCGTCGTAGTTTCGGGCCAGGTCGTCGAACGCCCCGGGCGGGACCGTTTCCCCCGTCGCCAGGTAATGGTCCGCGCTCCAGGGAAAGGACACGAGCTCGAGGCCAAGAGAACGTCGCGCGTCGAGGCGCTCCAGGACCTTGACGGCTTCCCGGGTGACGTCGACCCCGATACCGTCCCCCGGCACGATCGCGAGCTTCATGCCGCGGGGAACATAGCAGAACGAGGGTTGGCTCTCCGCTGTCAGCTCTCAGCGCGTCCCGGTTCTCAGTTCTCAGTTCTCCGTCGTCCGTTGCGGAACACCGCGCCCTCCGCCCCGCGCCCCTCGCCCGGTGCCCAGGCCTTGCACATGCCCTTCGCCCTTCGCCTTTCGCCCCCTCGCCCGGTAGTATGGCGTCATGAAAATCGGCGACTGTGTCCGGGAGATCCTGATCGAGGCGGGAGCCGCGCCGGAACGTCCCACGCCCGGGGGGCTCGTGCCCCGGATCGCCCGGGAGGCCGAGCGGTACCTGGAGCGCGTACGATTCGATCCGGCGCGCTACGTGCGGCACGCTCTCCTTCTCTGGGAGGACTGGGAGGTCATGGTGATCGGGTGGGAGGCCGGCCAGATCACGCCGATACACGACCACCGCGGCGTCCTCGGAGGAATGGCCGTGCTTTCCGGCGCCGTCCTCGAAGAGCGCTTCACGACCCCCCATCTCGCGCCGCAGCTCTGCGATTCGAAGGTCCGTCCGGAGGGAGACCTCTGCGATACCGGGCCGACCGTTCTGCACCGGCTGATGCCGCAGTCGCCCCGCGCCGTCACCCTCCACGTCTACAGGCCTCCGCTGCGCAGCATGGGGATCTGGGACGACGGCGGGCTGCGGGAGATCCGCGGCTCGGAGTTCGAGGTCGGCGTGGAGGAGTTTGCCGGCGCAGGTCGTTGAGCGTTCAGCGTTGAGCGTCCAGCCCCGGCTTCGTCCGCTTTCCTGACACGACAGCCCAAGGCGCGCCGCGTTCGTCTGAGATTCGCGCCACGACTCGTTGTCCTGCCTCGAGGGGCACTTCCCGTGGCGCCACGCGGAACGCTCGCGAGTCTTGCCGCGCGGGTGGCGGACCGGCTCGCCGGACGCGCTTCACCGCTTCCACGGCGGGTGCCCAGTGGACGAGCCGCGGATCGATCTCCACGCGGCCGAATCGCTCCCACGCGAGCGCGGTGCGCGCGAGAAGGTTGTCGTGTCCCTCGAATCCGTCGAGCACCTCCAGGCGCGGCGCCCAATCGAGGAAGAGCGCGCGAACCGAGAGCGCTCCCGCGACGAGGAGAACCCCGACGGCGGCGAGCGCGGCCGGCCGCGCCGCCCGGCGAGGCACGGCACTGACCAGCGCGAGAGCTCCCGCCGCCGCAGCGACGCCGGTGACCGTCGTCAGGTAGGCGAATCGGAATCCGTTCGGCTGCATGACGGGACCCGAGGCGACGAAGGCCGCGCAAGCTGCCGCGCCGTGCGCGAGCATAAAAGCCGAGAGCTCCCGGGCCGGGAACAGCAGCGCGCGCCCGAGCGCGACGGCGACGGGGATCCCGATCAGCCATCCGAGCCGGGGCCTCGGGACGTCCTGCCAGGGCGAGGGATCGGGAAGCCACCACGGAGCGGCGATTGCGTCCGCCGCCGCGGTGACCGCGGGCCAGGGCGAGCGCGCGGCGCGCAGCTCGCGAACCATGCTCTGGTCGCCGGCGCGCGCGAAGTAGGGCGCGCGCCGGCCCTCCCGCAGCAGAAAGAGGGGCGCGGCGATGAGTGCGAAGCCGGCCGCCAGAGCGAGAGCATTCCGAACGCGGCGCGAGGGCGGCAGTCCCGCTTCCAGAGGCCACAGGGCGAACAGGAGGAAGGCCCCGAGCGCGATCCACGAGGCGAGGTAGACGTGCGCGCCGAGGCCAAGAAGGGCTCCCGCGGCGAAGGCGGCGGCCACGGACGGGCGGCGCACGGCGCGCAGCAGCGCGAGCGCCGCGAGATCGACGAGCGGCGCAATCACGATCGCCACGTATCCCCAGCGGGACAGGATCAGGCTCCAGCGCAGCCCGGCGACGACCAGCCCCGCGAGAGTTCCTCCCCCGCGCGGAAGGAGCGCGCGTCCCAGCACAATCGCGGTGAGGCAGGAGAGACTGCCGGCGAGCGCCGAGAGAAACCGCACACCGAACACGGTCGCCCCGAACGTTTCGAGGGTCGCGCGGAAGAGCTCGAGATAGAGCACCCCGACGCTGCCATACGGTCGGGCGACGCCGAAGGGGGCGGGGCGGATCGCGTCGGCGAAGTCGCGCCACGACCCCGAGAGCGCGAGCGACGGATCGATCAGCGTGAGGTCCTCGATCCAGAGGGCGAGAGGCACGGAGGAGAGCCGCGTAAAACGAAGCGCCGCGCCCGCCGCGACCGCGCCGACCGCCAGCGCGGCGAGGGCGGTCCCGCGCCATGGCAATGGATCGAGAGGCGCGCGGGCGACTTTCGATCCGCTCCAGAGCAAGAAGGCCACGGCGCACAGGCCGCCCGCGGCCGCCGCGGCGGCGATCGCCGCGAGTGTCAGCAGCAACCGCGGCAGCGCCCACGCCGGATCCGGGTCGGTCAGCAGCAGGGGACGGACAACGCGAACCGCCGCCGCCGCCGCGACGAGGGCCGCGCCCAGGCCGGCGATCACGGCGGCGCGTTCCGGACGCGAAAGCGTCATGCGCCGCCGCGCGGGAAAGTGGGGACCGCCAGGACGACGCCCCAGTCGCGTCCCCAGGCGTCGCGCACCCGCTCCACCACTCTCTCTCCTCTGCGGGGCGCGGACCGTGGATCGGCGACGCGAAAGGCGCGCGCGGCGACGGACGAGAGCGGCGGCGCGCTCGAGGCCGAGCCATCCGGGTCCAGCCGGTACTGGCGGACCGCGCGGACGGTGATCGGCGAGTGCTCGGTGCCCGATTCGACCGAGACGGCGCCGAAGGTCTCCCACCGCGCGGCCGCCCGTCCGAGCAGCGTGTCCTGCCCGTGGAACGCGTCGAAAGTCTCGCGCTGGACCGGCCAGACCGCGAGAGCATCCCGGGCGCCGAGAGCGCCCGAGACGGCGACGACGCCGACGGCCGCGATGGCGGCGGCCCGCCGCGGAAGATCGAGGAGCCGCGGGGCGGAGGTCCCACGCCGGAAGGCGCCGACCGCGCGGCCGGCGATCGTCAGAATCCCGCAGGCGGCCGCGACCGCCGCCACGTCGGCGAGATACCCGAAGCGGTATCCGTTGGGGATCCCCGCCTGCCCTCCGACGACAGAGGCGGCGAGCGCGGCAGCGCCATGAGAGAGGAAAAACGCGGAGGGCTCCTCTTCGGGACGCGCGAGCGCGCGGGCCGCCGCGACGGCCACGGGGACGGCCACCAGCCAGCCCAGAAGGGCGTACCGCGAGAAGGGATCCGCGCGCCACCAGGGAGCGGAAAGAGAGTCGGCGGCGGCCGCGAAGAGCGGCATCGGGGAGCGCGTACGGCGCATTTCCCGGACCACGTTGTGATCCGACGCCCGGGCGAAATAAGGGGCGACACGCCCCTCCTTCCAGAGAAAGATCGGGAGGGTGATGAGCAGAAACGCGCCGGCGAAGGCGAGGGGAAGGCGGGCGAGAGGACGCCCGGGGCCGACCGGGGTGGCAGTGCCCGCGGAGCCCGGCGCCGGCACCGGCCAGAGCGCGAGCAGCAGCAATGCCGCCGCCGCGACCCACGCGGCGAGATACACGTGGGTCCCGATCCCCGCGGCGGCTCCGGCGGCGGCGGCGAGCCCCGCGCTCCGCCGGCGCCGCGCCCGGAGGAGGAGCAGCCCCGCGACGTCCACGAGCGGGGCGAGCACCACGGCGTTCCAGCCCCACCGGGAGTTCAGGAGGTTCCAGCGCAGCGCCGCGAACGCGAGCGCCGCCAGCGCGCCTCCGCCGGAGGGGAGCAGCGCTCGCGCGAGGAGATAGACGGTCCCGATCGAGCACAGGCCCGCGGCGGCGGCGAGGAATCTGACCCCCAGAACGGTGGTGCCGAACCTCGAGAGCGCCGCGCGATACGCCTCGAGGTAGAGAACTCCGACGCTCCCGTACGGCTTCTCCACCCCGTACGGGGCGGGGCGGATCGCGTTGGCGAAGTCCGACGTCGCTCCCCGCAGCTCGAGAGCGGGCGTCACGAGCGAGAGGTCGTCGATCCACAGAGAGGGAGGCAGACGTTCCAGCGCGGCGAACCGGAGGAGAGCTCCCAGGATCAGCGCCAGGATCGCGACGGCGGCGAGCGATCGCCGCGACAGCGCCAGCGGCTCGACGGGAGCCGTCAGGGTCTCCCCCCGTTCGATCCAGATGCGGAAGATCCCGGCGGCGGCGCCCGCCGCAAGCGCCGTTCCGGCGATCACCGCGAGCCCGAGCAGCAACCGGGGCACCGCCCAGGCGGGATCCGGATCGGTGAGGGGGAGCGGACGAAACGCCCGCACGAGATCGACCGCGGAGACGAAACCAAAGAGAAGCCCGACGAGGAAAGCGGCCGGGGTCCCCCGCCTCACGCGAGGAGCGGCGCCGCGCCCGTCTGTTCTCGAGGAACCGTCCCTTCCGAAGGAACCGTCACTTCCGAAGGAACCGTCACTTCCGAAGGAACCGTCACTTCTCGAAGAAGAGGAAGAGATTGACGGCCGTGGGGCCGAGTGAGAAGAAGTCGCCGGAGCGGAGCGTCGCCGCGCAATCGTCTTCCGTCGCGCCGCCGAGATCGTCGGGGACCGGGATCGCCTCGCCGTTCAGGTACGTCCCGCACGTCGAGCGCATGTCGACCAGGCGAAACTGCGGCGTCGAGGAGAGAAGACGGCGATAGAGCTTCGCGTGGATCCGCGAGACCTCGGCGTTTAGGAACGCGTCGGGCGACGAGACGCGAAATCCCGAGACGGGCATCCCGACGCCGATGAACTCGGGAACCTCGCGCCCGATCAGCAACTCCTCGAAATCGAGCTTGACGAGACCGGCGTTGTAGGGACCGAGCCCCAGCAGGTAGTGCCCCTCCGGCAGCCGCAGGAGCGTCTTCTCGAGGCGGGAAGACATGCCGGCCATTCCGTTGTCGACGAAGGACATGACGTCTCGCTGGCGGGATTCGAGCGCTTCCCGGCAGATCGCGGAATAGAGGTCGTCTTTCATGAGGAGGGAGAGAACAGCAAAATCCGCGCCTTGCAAAACCGACGAGCAGGGCGCTCGAAAACCGCGGCCCGGGGCGAAGGCCTCACGCGCTCATTGTCGCACAGGAGGGCCCTCGCCTTCGCTTTTCGGCCCTTCCGATCAATTCACCGGCCCGTCCGGATTCGAGCTCGGAACGTCCTCGGAAGCGGGCGTCTCTTCCGGGACCGCCTCCGTTTCGATCGTCCAGCGCTCGTAGACATCGGCGGGAAGCTCGACGAGAAACCGCGACGGCTCCAGGATCACGTCGACCCCGTAACGGTCACGGGCGAGCATCGGATAGACCAGGTTGACCTCGTTCTTCGCGCGCGTGACCGCCACGTAGAAGAGGCGGCGCTCCTCTTCCAGCCCCTGGTCGGTGTTCGCGGACCGGTAGCTCGGGAACCGTCCTTCCGAGAGCCCCATCACGACGACGCGGCTCCACTCGAGCCCCTTCGCCTGATGGATCGAGGAGAGGACGACGCGGTCGTCGTCGGCCTCGCCCGCCACGACGTCTTCTCCCGAGAGCTCGTTGAAGAGCGTGACTTCCTCCAGGAACGCGGGCAGCGAGTCGTACGACTGCGCGAACTGCGCGAACTGCTCGAGGTCGTCGAGCCGCGCGTCCCCGTTGGGAAACTTCGCGCGCGCAAAATCGCGGTAGACGCCGTCGACGACCGCCCGGATGGCCTCCGCGGGGGACGAGCGCAGCGACGGGGATTCGAGACGCCCGAGGAGGGAGCGGAACGGCTGCAGCGCGGCCGCCGCCCCTCGCGGAAGCTCGATCCCCCCGGCGCCCTCTCTCTCGCGAAAGGACGCGAGAGGATCCGGCCGGCCGCCGATCGCCTGCCAGACCGCCGTCGCGGCGCGCTCCCCGACGCGCGGAAAGAGTTTCAACGCCCGCTTCCACGACAGCTCGTCCTTCGGGTTCACGACGATCCTCAGGAAAGCGAGAACATCCTTGACGTGGCGCTGCTCGAAGAACCGCATGCCGGACCGGATCTCGTAGGGAATGCCGCGCCGCGTCAACTCGATCTGGAGCTCCAGCGCCTGGTAGTGCGCCCGATAGAGGACGGCGAGCTCGGACAGCTTCTCCCCTTCGTCGTGCCACTCGAGCAGCCGCTGAGCGACGAAACTGGCCTGATCGGGGATGTCCGGCAGCGCCACGACTGCCGGAGGCACTCCTCCTTCGCGCGCCGCGCGAAGATCCTTCGGAAACTGCCGCACGTTGTGCGCGATCGAGGCGTTGGCGAGCGCCAGGATCGGCGGCGTCGAGCGGTAGTTGGTGGTCAGCCGGTAGGTCTTCGCATCCGGGTATCGCTCGGGGAACCCGAGGATGTTCTCGAACGACGCCCCCCGAAACGAGTAGATCGCCTGCGCGTCGTCGCCCACGACCGTCACGTTGCGTCGCACGCGGGCCATGCCGTCGACGAGATCGCCCTGGAGCCGGTTCGTGTCCTGATACTCGTCCACGAGGACGTGATCGTAGGAGGCCGCCATCTGCGCCGCGGTCTCGGGACTCTCGTCGAGCAGCCGCTTCCAGAGCAGCAGCAGGTCGTCGTAGTCGCACGCGTTACCGAGACGCTTGCGCTCCCGGTACCGCTGGAAGACGCCGGCGATCTCCGCCTCGAGCGCTGAGAAATGCGGGGCGCGCTCGCCGAGGACCTCGGAGAACGGCCGGCCCGTGTTGATCGTGCTGGAGTACAGGTCGAGCAGCACGTCGCCCTTGGGGAACCGGCGCTCGACGACGGGGATGCCCCGGTCCGACGTCGACGCCTCGAGGAGCTCGCGCGCGTCTTCCGGGTCGAGGATCGTGAAGTTCGAGGCCAGGCCCACGCGGACGCCGAAGCGCCGGAGCAGGCGGTTGCCGACGGAGTGAAACGTCCCTCCGAGGAGGCGCCGCGTGTCCACGGTGAGCAGCGCCTCGACCCTCCGCAGCATCTCGCGGGACGCCTTGTTGGTGAAGGTCAGCAGCACGATCCGCGAGGGGTCCGTCCCCGATTCGATCAGCCGGGAGACGCGGTAGACGAGCGTCCGGGTCTTTCCCGAGCCCGCGCCCGCGATGACGAGCAGGGGCCCCCCGCCGGCTAAGACCACCTCGCGCTGCTCTTCGTTCAACTCCCGGTCGTAGTCGACGCGGTAATTCCGGAGAGGAACGGGCTTCTTGAGGACGTATCGGCGTTCCACCTGTTGAGTTTATGGGAGTTGAGAGTGGGCGGTTCAGAGTGGAGAGTTCAGAGCTGAGAGTTGAGAGTCCGGCGGCCGGAACGAACGCTCAACGCTGAACGCGCTCAACCTTCCCCCTCCCGCCTCCCGCCCCGTCACGGTAATCTTTCTGCCTGCCTTCGCGTTCTAATGAACGGGCCTGGCGACGTTACGGGCCGGCCAAGGAGACCGAGTCATGAGCATTCAAGAGATTCGCCGATCCGTCCTGGTGGTGGCCGGGGTTGCCGCCCTGGCGGCCGCGGGGCTTTTCGCCGGGCGTGTGTCCGCCGACGCCTTTCCGCACAAGGGCCGCGGCGATTTCGCCCCCCGGATGTTCGCGCGGATGTCGCGATTCCTCGAGCTGACCGACGACCAGCAGGCGCAGATCAAGGCCGTCCTGAAGGCGCACGCCGCCGAGATCGAAGTGCAGATGGCCGCCAAACGGACCGCACGGCAGGCTCTGCGGCAGGCGATGCTCGCGCAGCCGGTCGACGAAGCGGCGATCCGCGCCCGGGCCGAGGAGGGTGGAAAGGTCGAAGCCGACGGCGCCGTGCTCTTCGCCCGGATCCGGACGGAGATCGACCCGATCCTGACTCCCGACCAGCGCACGAAGGTCCATACGTTCGCGTCGCGGTCTCGTCGCCGGGACAGCGCGGTCCAGTCCTTCGACCGGTTCATCAAGAGCGGTTCCTGACGTCATCTTGAGCGCGCCCGTCCCCGCTTCGCCTCGAGGGTCTTCTCCCCGGTCCGACGAAGCGGCCCTGGTCGAGAGGGCGCGCCGCGGGGACGAAGACGCCTTCGCGGAGCTCATCCGTCTGGGCGGGCCGGCGGCTCTCGGAGCCGCGCGCCGGATCACCAGGGATCCGGCCCTCGCCCAGGATGCGGCGCAAGAGGCCTTCCTTCGCGCGTACCGGGCCCTCGGCGACTACCGGCAGGAATCGTCGTTCGTCGCCTGGATCCGCAAGATCGCCGTTCGCACCGCGATCGACCTGGTCCGCCGCCGCCGGCCGGAGGACCCGCTTCCCGAAGGCTCGCTGGCGGGCACGTCGGAAGAGAAGCGGCAGGAGGATGCCGACCTCCTTCGTGTGGCCCTCGCGACGCTCTCTCCTCTCGACCGGGAGATTCTCCTCGCCCGGGAAGTCGAGGGGACCGGCGACGCGGATGTCGCGCGCCGTTTCGCGATGAGCGTCACAGGCGTGCGAGTGAGAATGTACCGGGCGCGCAAGAAGCTGCGGGCCCGTTTTCTGGAGGGGATGCGATGAGCGCCGAAAAGACGAGCTGCCCGCGAGTCGTCGCGGATCTTCGCAAAGGGACTCTGACTCCGCGGGAGGAGTCGCATCTCTTCGTCTGCCGGTCCTGCCGCGGGGAAGCCAGGCTCGCCGCCGCCTGGAAAGCGATGCCCTCCCCGCGCGACCTCGAGAAAGCCGACTCGGTCGACGAGAGCTTCGTCCGCGGCGTCCTGCGCCGGGTCCGCGAGGACCGAATGCGCCGAGTGCGGCGCCGCCTGGGGGTCGCCGCGGCGGCCGCGCTCCTGTTTTTCTTCGCGGCCGGCCTCGGACAGAGGGCGAATGCGAGCCCGCCGGAGGATGGCGACGAGTCCTATGCCCAGATCGTGACCGCCTCGCCCGATTCGATTCTGCCGGAGTAGACGCGCGCGGCGCGCGCCTGCCCTCGCGTACACTCCGGGCGTGCCTCTCCGACTCACGACGGCGGGCGAATCCCACGGCCCTCGGCTGACGGCCGTGCTCGAAGGAGTCCCCGCCGGGCTGGCCATCGACACCGCTTCGATCGCGCGGGATCTGGCGCGCAGGCAGCACGGCTACGGCCGGGGCGGCCGCATGAAGATCGAAAAGGACGAAGCCGTCTTCGAAGGAGGAGTTCGCGGCGGCGTGACTCTGGGGTCACCGATCGCGGTCGGAATCGCCAACCGGGACCACGCGAGCTGGGAGGCGGTCATGGGCGCCTTCGAGGTCGAACCCGAAGCGGCGCGAGCCCGCCGGCTCACGCGTCCGCGCCCCGGCCACGCGGATCTCGCCGGAGGCATGAAGTTCGGATCGAGCGATCTCCGCGACGTCCTCGAACGCGCCTCCGCGCGCGAGTCCGCCGCCCGCGTCGCGGCCGGCGGCGTCTGCCGGATCCTGCTGCGCGCGTGCGGCGTCGAGATCGCGAGCGGCGTGCTCTCGGTGGGAGCGGTCGCCGACACCGCGTCGCCTCGCAGCTTCGCGACCGCCGCCGCCGCCGTCGACGATTCACCGCTTCGCGTTACCGACCCCGCGCTGGAGCCGAAGATGATCGAGGGGATCGACGCGGCCAAACGCGACGGAGAGACGCTCGGCGGATCGATTCTGCTGGCGGCGTCCGGCGTCCCCGCGGGCCTGGGCTCCTACGTTTCCTGGGACCGCAAGCTCGACGGCCGCATCGCGCAGGCGCTTCTCTCCGTCCCCGCGGTCAAGGCGATCGAGTTCGGCTCGGCGATCGACGCGTCGCGGGGGCCGGGCTCCCGGGCGCACGACGAGATCGAGCGCTCGCCCGGCGGAGCACTCCGCCGCCGGACCAACCGCGCGGGCGGACTCGAGGCCGGGGTGACCAACGGGGAAGAGATCGTGGCGATTCTCTACATGAAGCCGATCTCGACACTCGCCCGCGGGCTCGATTCAGTCGATCTCGAGACCGGGGAGGCCGCCCGCTCCGCTTATGAGAGAAGCGACGTGACGGCGGTCCCCGCCTGCGGCGTCGTCGCGGAGGCGATGCTCGCGTTCGTTCTCGCCGACGCGTTGCTGGAGATGACGGGCGGAGATCGGATGGAAGACGTTCTCGACCGCCTCACCCGCCACCGCGCCCGGACAGAATCCTACGGAACGACGCCGAAGGCTCGCTGAACGCTCAACGCATCTTCCTCCCCCGTACACGGCGCACCGGCTGAGGCCCCGGCGCGGCGGCGCTCTCCGCGGGCATGCCGATTCCGGGAAGCGGCGAGACCGGGCCGGGCGCCCACGTCGCCTCCATCTGCGCGAGAGACCACCGGTGTGATTCGAGCGGCGAGTCGAGGACGGCGAAGAGCGGATCCGTCGGCCGGAGCTCTCCGGCGTCGGGGCGCCAGTACTCGTACCGCAGGCGCGGCGAGACCGCCCAGCCGCTGCTGCCGACGAGGCCGAGCGGCGCGCCCCGGACCACCCGCTGACCGGGCCGGACGTCGACGCGTCCGAGGTGCCCGAAGATCGTCGCGCCGCGCGCGCCGTGAGACAGCACGACGACGTTGCCCAGTTGCCACAGGACCCCCACACCGCGGCGCACGGTCCCGGCAAACGCGACGACGCCCTCGCCCGGAGCCACCACCGCCGAGCCCGCGGGCGCGGCGATCTCGACGCCCGAGAGAAACTCGTCTTCTCCCGTCCAGGGCGAGCGGCGCGGCCCGAAGTGCGCGGCCGGCTCGAACACCGCGTGACCGATCGGCAGGATCGCGGGCACCTCCCGGGGAAGCGCCGGATCCTCCGCCTCGCGCGCGGCGAGAAGCGCGAAACCGCGGTCGAGAGCCCGCAGGTACCGCGGAAGGCGTTCCGCGACGCGCTCCGGCGCGTCTTCCCCGAGAAGAGGATGTTCGGGCCCGAGCACCCGGGGCCAGGCCGGGGGCGCGACCCCGTAAAGGAAAGCGATGCGGTTCATGAGGTCCGCGCTCGACCGTGCCCGCAGGCGAAGGTCCGCCGCGAGGCGGCGGAGGGACTGCTCCTCGGCGCGGAGAGCCTGCGATTCCCCGCGCGCGCCTTCCCGGTCCCGATCACGCTCGAGCCGCAGCGCCACCGCCGGAACCGTGAACCAGAGAGAGACGGCGAGAAGGGCAAACGCGGCGGCGGCGGCCGTGAGCGCGCGCACGCCGCCGGGCCCGATCGAAAGGGTCCGGACGGTTCCGCGGCTCGACCCGGGATGAAACTGCAGCTGCACGTCAGAGTCCGCCGCGCCCGCCGTCTGCGGTCGAGGTGCTCAAAACCCCGA
Organism: Acidobacteriota bacterium; assembly: GCA_020199905.1. GTDB lineage: Bacteria > Acidobacteriota > Thermoanaerobaculia > UBA5066 > Gp7-AA6 > JALYUA01. The sequence continues at coordinate 68,321 of JAIVJS010000004.1, read as the reverse complement.
GAGACCGGCGATCGGAAGACAGGCCCATGCGTTTGGGCACGAAGCTCCTGTCGAGCGAGAACCGGACGGCGGCGGGAGCGGCGGCGGTCGTGATGCGGATCGCGGTCGCGCCTCCCGGAGGCAGCGCGCCGGTGAGGGTCCGGCCGGCCGAGCGCGCCTCGAACGCCACCGGCTGGCCGGACGGGCCGAAGTTCGCGAGCCCCAGCCGGAGCGTCTGTCCGGGAGGAACGAAGACCGCGAAGCGCCGGCGCGTCCACCGGAACGGCCCTCCGGGACCCGTCTCGAGAGAATGGAATCCAATCCGGGGAGCGTAGCGGAAGGCCTCGACGAAGGACCCCGTTCGTCCGACGGCGACGAGCGCCGCCGCGGCGTACGCGACCATCGCCGCGAGGCCGACTCTCCGCACGGCGTTCCCGGGCTCCGCGCCTGACGGCGCGGCGCTCACCGCTGCCAGCAGGAAGAAGAGGAGCGAGACGTCCGGAGCGAGCCAGTGAGAGCCCGCCACGAGCGCCGCGAGGAACACCACGACGGAGATCCCGGCGGCCGCGATCATCGGTTCCGCGGCGCGATCCCGGGCGCGTCGCCAGGCCTGGGCCGCGAGCGCGAGAACCGCGGCAGCGGTCACCAGGAAACCGAGCGCGCCCGTTTCGGCGAGAGCCTGCGCGTATCCGCTTCCCGGGTTGTCGCGGGAGGAGAGCGACCGGCCCTCCTCGGCGAGAAGATCCGGGAGCTCCCACGAGAACGCTCCCATCCCGGCCCCCTCGATCGGATGGCGGAGAAAGAGACGGCCGGCGGCGCGCCAGAGCACGGGCCGGGCGGAGACGCGGTACTCGAGCGGGAGCGAGGGATCGAACGTCTGAGCCATGCGCGCTCCGGCGCTCCCTTTCCCCGCGGACATCGCTATTCCCGCCGCGCCCGCGGTCAGGACGACGAGAGCCGCGGCGACCGCGGCGCGCGCCCGGCCGGAGAACGCGGGGGCGAACAGCAGGAGCGCGAGACTCCCCGCGGCGACCGCGAACCCGCTGCGCGAGCCGGAGAGAAGGAGGCCGGACGCGAGGAGGATCGAAAGAAGGAGCGGGGCGAGAGGCCGGCGGGCGGACGCAGGCGCCCGGACCGCCGAGGCCAGGGCGGCGAGGAGCCCGAGCGCGCAGAGAAGGCCCAGGGAATTCGGATCGACCGCTCCCCCTTCGAGCCTCCCGGTCAGTTTCCAGTAGGCTCCGGCCCGCGGCGGCAAGGCGCCGACTCGCTGGAGAACCGCCGTCAGGGAGGAGACCGCGATCCCGGCGAGACACGCCGGGAGTGCGGCTCGGCGCGCCGCCTCTCCAGAGCGGCGCAGCAGGAAATAGAAGGCCGCCCCTCCCGCGAGCGCCGCGAACGCGAAGAGTGTCTCCCGGAGCGCCACCGCGTCCGGCAGGCCCTCGCGGTTCACGGCGCGCCCGGAGAGACCGCGGAGCACGGCCCACAGCGTCACGGCGCGCCCCGCGGCGAGGAGCGTCGCGAGAGCCCAGACGGCGAGAAGCGCCCGCAAGGCGGGGTCCGCCCGCGCCGGACGGGGAGCGCTCTCGAAGTCGTAGATGAATCGGAAGCACCACCCCGCGGCGAGCCCGGAAAGGAGAACGCCCGGCCAGGCGACCGGGTCCGCGCCCCCCGCCGCCCTCGCGATGAGACCGACCCACGGAAAGACGAAACAGAAGAGCGCGATCCCGCGGGCCGGAGACACCGCCGCACAGAGCGCGATCACGACGGCCAGCGCGAGAACCGGAAGCCGGTCGCGCGCGCCCGGCGGAAAGCCCGCGGTCAGAAGGAGCGCCCCCGACGCGAGCGCCGCCGCGAACAGGAGCACGCGAACCGGCGTGCCCGGAAAACGCGGATAGAAGCCCGGAGCCTTCAAGATGGCGCCGGCGCCCGGACCTGACGACTGACGAATTCCAACTGAAATCCCTCCGGATCAGTCCCGGTGATATTCCTGAAGCGACGCCACCCCCGTCCTCTCCTCCTGAAGCGCGCGAATGCCCTCGACGGCGGCCGCCGACGCCGACAGCGTCGTGAGACACGGAATCCCGAGCGCCAGCGCCGCGGCGCGGATCGCTGCCTCGTCGTAATGGGACGCGCCGCCCAGGGGCGTGTTGATCACGAGCTGGATCCTTCCGGCGCGCATTTCCTCGACCGCATTCGGGTGCCCCTCGTTGACCTTCAAGACCCGCTCCGCCGGGATGCCCGCCGCGGCGAGCGCGGCCGCGGTGCCCTCCGTCGCGCACAACGCGAACTTCAGATCGGCGAGCTCGCGCGCGATCGGCAGAAGGGACGTCTTGTCATACGGATTGACGGTCAGAAACGCCCGTCCCTCCGTCGGAAGATGAGTTCCCACCGCGGCGCAGGCCTTCGCGAAGGCGTCGCCGAACCGGGGCGAGATCGCCATGACCTCGCCCGTCGACTTCATCTCGGGTCCGAGCAGCGTGTCCTCGCCGGGAAACTTCTTGAACGGGAAAACGGGAGCCTTGATGAAGAAGTCGACGGGGTCCCGCTCCTCGGGTAGCCCGAGAGAGGCGAGGGACCGGCCCGCGGCGAGAAGGGCGGCCGCCCGCGCCATCGGGACGCCGATCGCCTTGGAGACGAAGGGGACCGTCCTCGAGGCGCGGGGATTCACTTCGAGCACGTAGAGCGTCTTTCCCTGGGTGGCGAACTGGATGTTCATGAGGCCGCGGACCTGGAGCGCGACCGCGAGCCGCCTCGTCGCCTCTCGAATTTCCGCGAGCTGCTCCGGCCCCACTTTCCACGCGGGCAGGACCGAGAACGAGTCGCCCGAATGGATCCCCGCCTCCTCGATGTGCTGCTGGATGCCGCCGATCCACGTGTCCTTCCCGTCGGAGAGGGCGTCGACGTCGTACTCGAACGCGTCGTCTAAGAACCGGTCGATCAGCACCGGGTGCTCGGGCGAGCTTTCCCGAGCCGAGGCCATGTAGCGGGTCAGGTGCGCGTCGTCGAAGACCACCGCCATCGCGCGGCCGCCCAGCACGTAGGAAGGCCGCACCATGATCGGATACCCGATCCGTCGCGCGGCCTCGAGCGCCTCCTCGCCGGTTCGCGCCTCCGCGTGCTCCGGCGCGCGGAGGCCCAGCCGGCCGAGCAGCTTCCCGAAGCGCCCGCGGTCTTCGGCGAGGTCGATCGACTCGGGAGAGGTGCCCATGATGGGATAGCCGGCCGCCTCGAGCGACCGAGCCAGCTTCAGCGGAGTCTGACCGCCGAACTGTACGAGCACGCCGTCGGGCCTCTCGTTGTCGAGGACCGCCGAGACGTCCTCGAAGGTCAGAGGCTCGAAGTAGAGCCGGTCGGACGTGTCGTAATCCGTGGAGACCGTCTCCGGATTGCAGTTGATCATCACGGTCTCGAACCCGGCCTCGGACAGGGCGTAGCAGGCGTGCACGCAGCAGTAGTCGAACTCGATCCCCTGCCCGATCCGATTCGGCCCTCCGCCGAGAACGACGATCTTTTTCCGGTCCGTGCGGATCGATTCGTTCTCATCCTCGTACGTCGAGTAGAAGTAGGGCGTCTCGGCCTCGAACTCCGCCGCGCACGTGTCGATCGTCTTGTACACCGGGAGCACGCCCGTCCTGCGCCGCGCCTCGCGGACGGCCGCCTCGTCGCAGTCGAGGGCGCGGCCCATCGAGCGGTCGGACAGGCCGAGCCTCTTGGCGCGGCGCAGATCCTCCCGCGTGAGGTCCTCGACCCGCCGCCCGCGCAGGCCCACTTCCTCCTCGACCATCCGCCGCACCGCGTCCAGGAACCAGGGGTCTATCCGCGTGTGCTTCGCGATCTCTTCGAGCGACATTCCGGAGACGAAGGCGCGGCGCAGATGGAAGATCCGCTCCCAGGTCGGGACCCTGAGCCCGGCGAGAAGCTCCTCGCGCGTCATGGGCCCCCGGCCATCGTCGAGCCCGTCGCGGCCGATCTCGAGGGAGCGGATCGCCTTCCCCATCGCCTCGGCGAAGGTCCGCCCGATCGCCATGGCCTCGCCAACCGATTTCATCTGGATCGAGAGACGCGTGTCCGCGCGGGGGAACTTCTCGAACGCCCAGCGTGGGATCTTGACGACCACGTAGTCGAGGGAAGGCTCGAAGCAGGCCGGCGTCTTTTTCGTGATGTCGTTGGGGATCTCGTCCAGGAGATAACCGACCGCGAGCAGCGCGGCGATCTTCGCGATCGGAAAGCCAGTGGCCTTGGAGGCGAGCGCGGAGGAGCGCGAGACGCGCGGGTTCATTTCGATGACGACGCGCCGTCCGGAGACCGGGTCGACGGCGAACTGGATGTTCGACCCTCCGGTGTCCACGCCGATCTTCCGGATGACCGCCTTCGCCTCGTCGCGCATCTCCTGGTATTGCCGGTCCGAGAGCGTCATCTGGGGGGCGACGGTGATCGAATCCCCGGTGTGCACCCCCATCGCGTCGAAGTTCTCGATCGAGCAGATGATGATGACGTTGTCCGCGGTATCGCGCATCACCTCGAGCTCGAATTCCTTCCATCCCTCGACGGATTCTTCGATCAGCACTTCGTGAACGGGGGACTCGGACAGGCCGAAGGCGATGTTGGCCTCGAACTCCTCGCGGGTGCGGGCCCATCCGCCGCCCGAGCCCCCCAGAGTGAAGGAGGGGCGGATCACGACCGGCAACCCGATCTTCGCGACGATCGCCTCGGCCTCTTCCCGGCTGCGGGCGGTGCCGGAGCGCGGCACGTGGGCTCCGATCTCGAGCATCGCCTGCTTGAACAGCTCGCGGTCCTCGGCCAGGCGCACCGCGTGCTCATTGGCGCCGATCAGCTTCACGCTCCACTTGTCGAGAATCCCCCGATCGGCGAGCGCGAGCGCCAGGTTCAGGGCCGTCTGCCCTCCCACCGTCGGCAGGATCGCGTCCGGACGCTCCTTCTCGACGATGAGCTCGAGGTACTCGGGCGTCAGCGGCTCGACGTAGGTTGCGTCCGCGAGCTCGGGATCGGTCATGATCGTCGCCGGGTTCGAATTGACGAGGATGACCCGATAACCCTCCTTGCGGAGCGCCCGGACGGCCTGCGTGCCCGAGTAATCGAACTCGCTGGCCTGCCCGATGACGATGGGGCCGGAACCGATGACGAGGATCGACTCGATGTCGGTCCGTCTCGGCATCAGCCGCGGCCCGGGCCGGGGCAATCGGGAAATGAATTCATCGGGCGGGCGGGGAGTTTATCGCGTTCACGCCATGAGGGACCGCTCACACCGGCGGCTCCGGATGGGAGGGAGCGCGCGGACCGCGGATCCGGGCGGGAGCTGCCCGCCCATTGCGGCCGAACCGCCCGCTTCAAAGTCTGCCCGCGAGTCTTCGGAACACGAAAGCGGGCCCGGAGAAATTCCCCGCGTCCTAGGATCCGGGCCGGGGTGCCTGCTCCCTCACCCGCCGCGTTCCCGGCCGCGTCGAGACGGGCGGCGCGACGGACCGTTCCGGGCCGCACGTTCCGCGCAGGATCGTGCCGTGCCGGCCGACCGCGAAGATCTGGCCCGAGAGGGCGCGGATTCTGTAGAGGTCGTTTGTCGTCTGAGACGGCTCCGCCGCCCACGTCGCTCCGTCCGGACTCTCGACTCTCAAGCCGCCCTCGCCGACGGCGACGTACCGGGATCCCGTCCACGCGACCCCTCCGAGGCTCGCCCCGGTGCCCGCGTAGCGCTCTTCCCAGCGAATGCCGTCCGCACTCGTCAGCACGGCGCCGCTGTCGCCGACCGCGACGAACCCGGACCCGCTGGACGCGACGTCGGAGAGGGTGCCCCCGGAGCTCGAATAGCGGACCGTCCAGTGCAGCGCGTCCGGGCTCGTCGAGATGACGCGCGCCACGCCTCCTCCCACGCCGACATACTGCTTCCCGTCGTAGGCCACCGCGTAGAAGCCGCCGTCCGCGAGGTCTCCCGTGCGCCACGTCAGCCCGTCCCGGCTGACCTCCGTGGTGCCCCCGTACCCGACCGCGACGAAGGAGGATCCGTCCCAGAGAACGTCGGTGAAGGTGTCGTTGCGCTCGGGCGCCCTCGCCGCCCAGGTGACGCCGTCTTCGCTCGAGAGAATCGTCCCCTGGTCGCCGACCGCTACCCAGCGGCTCCCGTTTCCGGCGACTCCGTAGAGGTGCCGCTCGGTGTTCTTCCCGCGAGGCGTCCACGCCGCGCCGTCTGGACTCGTCAGGATCGTCGTGTACACGCCGACAGCGACGTACTGCTTTCCGTCCGAGGCGATCGATGAGATCGCGTTGTTGCGATAGCCGCCGCCCGCCGGAGTCCAGGTCGTCCCGTCGCGGCTCGTCAGAACGGTGCCGCGCGCGCCGACGGCGACCAGGGTCGCGCCGTCCGTCGCGAGCGCGGCGAGATCGCTGATCGTCGGAGACGGCGCATGGGTCCATCGCGCGCCGTCGGCGCTGGAGAAGACCGTGCCGGCCTCCCCCACGCCGACGAAGCCGGAGCCCGTCCACTGGATCGACTGCATCGGGTACGCGAGCCCCTGCGAGTCGCTCGACCACTTCATCCCGTCGGTGCTGCGCAGGACGCTCGCTGTCGCGAGGAATCCGGTCGACCCGACGACGAATTGAGACCCGTTCCAGGCGACGGCCGAGAGGATGTCGCGTGTTTCGAAGGGCGCCGCCGCCCACGAGACGCCGTCCGCGCTGACCAGCAGCGCGCCGAGGTCCCCGACGGCGACATAACGGGACCCGCTCCAGGCGATGTCGCGAAGGGTCTTCGAGGAGCCGGACGATCTCGGCGTCCACGCCGCACCGTCCGGGCTGGTGGTCACCGCGCCGCCGTCGCCGACCGCGACGAACTGCGATCCGCTCCACGAGATCCGGCGCAGGGTCTGCGCGGTTCCCGAGCCGTGCGCGGTCCAGGTGATTCCGTCCGGGCTCGTCATCGCCGCTCCGCCGGCGCCGACGGCCAGGAAGAGAGAGCCGTTCCACGAGACCGCTTCGAAGTCGGCGCGGGAGTTGGACACCCGCGGGGTCCACGTCGATCCATCCGGGCTCGTCAGGACGGTGCCGGCGGCGCCGACCGCGACGAAGGTTCCCCTGCCGAACGCGACGCCGCCGAGCCGGTTGCCCTGGGGCGTCGGGTTGCGCCACTGGAGGTCCCCGCACTGCGCCGCCGCCGGAAGGGCCGGAAGAAGCGACACCGCGGCCACGAAGAGAAATCTCGTCACGAGACGGAACATGAGGGCCTCCGAATAGTGCGCCGATTATAGACCCGCCGGGGCGGGCGCGGCCCGTCGGAAGGCGCGCCGTTATTCGCTGCGCGGCTTGTCGGGGTCGCGGCGCGCGAGGGCGCGCATCCGCGTCCAGAGGTCGAGGCGCGCGGGAGCCATCGAGGGACCGCATCCGAAGCCCGCGGAAATCCGAGCCGCGACGGCCTCCGGGTTCTCGGCCAGCAGGGAGGCGATCTTGCGGTCGGGAGTGTCGGTCTCGCTGATGCGCGCCTGGTACCCGCGTCCGAAGGAGCACGCGAGGGACACCAGGGCCAGGGTCTGAGCTTCCGGGCTCGCGTCGCGATTGCGGCGGGCGAAGCGGATCAGCCAGGCCGCCAGATCGGTCTCGACCGACGCGGCGGCGGAAGCCGGGACCCGGTACTCTTCGAGCGCGGCTCGGATCGCCGGGAGCGCTCTTCGAAACACCTCGCTGACCCGAACTCCGGGGGCCTGATCCCCGCCTGGGCGTCCGTTTTGCGTGTGCGTCATCGCCACCTTTCCTCTGAAGTCGCTTGTGTTCCGATGCGCAAGATCTTACTCCCGTTGGGCTCGAACGGCGCCGGGCGCGTACGAAACGGGTCGGGCTGCGGCGCCAGGAGGCTCGTGCCCGGGGAGGCTACTCGTACCGGAGGGCTTCAGCGATGTCGATCCGGGAAGCCCGCCGGGCAGGCAGCCACGAGGCGATGAGGATCGCGAGAGCCGCGAAGCCGACGATGGCCAGAAGGTCGATGCCTCGCACGAGGAATGGAATGAAGGAGACGAAGTAGATCTCGGCGACTCCCGGCGGAAAGGACAGCAGGCGGAAGGTCGTCGCCGCCCAGCAGACGAGCGCTCCGAACAGGATCCCCGCCAGCACGCCGCTGCCCCCCAGAAGCGCGCCCAGCCAGACGAAGACCCGGGAGAAGAATCGAGGCTCCGCGCCGAGAGTCGCGAGGACGCCGATGTCCCGCTTCTTCTCCTGGACCGTCATCACGAGAGTGGCCACGACGTTGAAGGTCGAGACGGCAACGATCAGCCCGATGACCAGGAAGAGCGTCGTCTGCTGGAGAGCGAGCGCCGAAAAAAGCCCGCCGTTCATGGAGCGCCAGTCGGTGACGGAGAACCCGCGCCCGGCGGCCTTCTCGATCGCGCGGGCGGCGCCTCCCACGTCCGACGACGGCGCCAGGCGCACCTCGATCACGTCGGCGGGCGACTCCAGCCGGCACAGCGCGCGGAGGACCGTGCGATCCAGGAAGACCCACTCGGAGTCGTACTCGGCGAAATTCGTCCGGAAGATCCTCGTGACGCGAAACTGCCCGAACCGCGGGGAGAGCCGTCCCGTGTCGCGGGCGCGGTCCGGGACGCCCAGCGTGACGGCGTCGCCCGATCGCACGTCGAGGCGGCGGGCGAGCTCGGTCCCGATCGCGATCCCGGGCAGCACGCCCGTTCCACCCCGCGTCAGCGCCGCCTCGGCGTCCGGCAGGTAGGCGTCGATCTCCGAGACGGCCCGCTCGCGCGCGGGATCCACTCCCTTCAGAATCGCGTCCGCGCCGTCGGGCGTCGAGGCCGAGGAAGCGACCCCCGCCTGGTAGATCACCGGGGCGACGGCGCGCACGCCCCGGACTGCCGCGATCCGCCGTTCCGCGGCCTCCGTGTCCGAGTTGCCGCCCGACGGGAGAGTGAGCGGGAACACCACCACCTCCGCGTTCGAGCCGATCAGCTTCTCGCGGATCTCCGTCCGATACCCGGACAGGAGGCCCATCGCCACGACGAGCGCGGCCACGCCGAGGCCGATGCCCGCGATCGAGAGCAGAGAAACGGAGGAGACGAGCCGCGAAGGCCGCGCGCGCAGATACGCGAGCGCCACTTCGAGCTCGAGCGGCATCAGGAGTGCGTCGGGCTCGAGGCCGGGGGGCTCGAGGCCGCCGGCATGCGCGAGACGCCCTCCTCCGCCTCGCGCATCGATCGCACGAAGTCGTGAAAGAGGCCGTACGAATCGCGCGGGCCCGGCGCCGACTCCGGATGGAACTGCGCCGCGAGGATGGGAAGCGTCGCGTGCCTGAAACCCTCGAGCGTCCCGTCATTCAGGTTGCGGTGCGTCGGGACGATCTCGGGCGGAAGCCGGTCGGGATCGACGGCGAACCCGTGGTTCTGAGACGTGATGGCGACCGCGCCCGTGACGACGTCGGCGACGGGATGGTTGGCTCCGCGGTGGCCGAATTTGAGCTTGAACGTCTTGCCTCCGAGCGCGAGGCCGAGCAGCTGGTGCCCGAGGCAGATGCCGAAGATCGGGCGCTCCGGGATCAGCCGCTCGATCTGACGGATGGGCCCGGCGAGAGCGGCAGGGTCTCCGGGCCCGTTGGAGAGGAAGATGCCGTCCGGACGGGCCGCCAGGATCGCCTCGGCCGTCGACGACGCGGGAAACACGGTGACGCGGCAGTGGGCCGCGTTCAGCAGCCGGACGATATTCCTCTTCATCCCATAGTCGATCGCCGCGACGTGAAACTGCTCCACCCCGGAGGCCGGCGAAACGGAGATCTCCGGCGCGGAGACCGCGAGCGCCAGGTCGCTGCCGACCATCCCCGGCGAGGAAAGCACCTTCTGGAGCAGATCCTCGGGCCTGTCGAATTCCGTGGAAATCCCGGCCCTCATGGCGCCTTCGGTCCGGATCCTTTTCACGAGAGCGCGCGTGTCGAGGCCGTGCAGGCCGAGAACGCCGGCTTCGTCGAGATACCCCGCGAGACTGCGCTCGCCACCGGTCCCGCTCCACCGCTCCGGAAAGTCTCGCGCCACGAACCCCGATACGTGGACGTCGGCCGACTCGGCTTCGTCGGCGCGGACTCCGTAGTTGCCGATGTGCGCGGCGGTCATCACCACGATCTGTCCCGCGTAGGACGGATCGGTGAGGACTTCCTGATAACCGCTCATCGCCGTGTTGAAGACGATCTCCCCGAAGCGGGTGCCGGGCCGTCCGATGGCCTCCCCGCGCCAGGCGCTGCCGTCTTCGAGGACGAGGAGACCGTTCACGCCGTGCGGCCGACGACCGGCGCGAGCAGGCGCACCTGGCGGACGAGCTCGGTGAACATGTCGGGAAGCAGCGCCTGGGGTCCATCCGAAAGCGCGGACTCCGGATGCGCGTGGACTTCGATCAGCAGTCCGTCCGCGCCGCAGGCGACGGCCGCCCGGGAGAGAGGGAGGACCTTCTGGCGCTTCCCGGTCCCGTGCGACGGATCGACGAGGATCGGAAGGTGCGAGATCCGACGCACATAGGGGATGGCGGCGAGATCGAGGGTGTTCCGGGTGTGGTCCGCGAACGTGCGGACTCCGCGCTCGCAGAGCACGACCTCGTAGTTTCCTTCCGACAGGAGGTACTCGGCCGACAGGAGCAGCTCCTCGATCGTCGCAGACATCCCGCGCTTCAAGAGCACCGGCTTGCGCATCTGCCCCAATTTTCGCAGCAGGGAGAAATTCTGCATGTTTCGCGCGCCAATCTGAAGGCAGTCCGCGTACTCGGCGACCGTCTCCGCCGTTTCCGTGTCGAGCACCTCGGTCACGATCGGCAGCCCCGTCTCCTCGCGCACCTTCGCCAGGATCTTCAGGCCCGCCACCCCGAGGCCCTGAAACGAGTAGGGGGACGTCCGCGGCTTGAAGGCGCCGCCTCGATAGAGGTTCGCGCCCGCCGCCTTGACCAGATGGCCGATCTCGAGGGCCTGCGTTTCCGACTCGACCGCGCAGGGCCCGGCGACGATCGCGAGATGCTTTCCTCCCACCGGCACGCCCCGTATCGAGACGACCGTGTCCTCGCGCTTGGCTTCCCGGGAAACGAGCTTATAGGGCGCGGAGACGGGTATGACCTCGGCGACGCCGGGGAGGTTCTCGAACGCCCCCGCTTCGATGGTGCCGCGATTGCCCGTGATCCCGATCGCCGTGCGCTGCGCGCCCGGGATCGGATGCGCGTCGAGACCCAGTCCCTGAACGGTTTCGACGACGCGCCGCACATCCTCGGCGCTGGCCGCCGCGTCCATAACGATGAGCATCGGGGTGCTATCATCATGGTCCGGATCACATCCTGTCAAACTCGTCGAAAGGCAGCCCGGCATGAGACGGATCGCTCTTTCACGGCTTCCGTCGCGACTCGCATGCGTCGCGATGGCCGCCTTTCTGTGCTCCTCTTCCCTTCTCGCTTACAACGTCAAGCTGAAGGACGGATCGATCATCTTCGCCCGCACGAAGTACGAGGTGAAGGGGAAGAAGGCGATCATCACTCTTCAGAACGGCACCGTGACGAGCTACGACCTTTCACAGATCGACATCCCGGGAACCGAGCAGTACAACAAGGACAACCCGGGCAACGTGCTCGTGATTGACAACACGGGCGACAGCCAGCTCGCGGTGCCGCTCCCGACGGCCAATCCGACGGTCAGCCTGCAGGACGTGATCCGGAAGAAGAAGGTCTCTCTGGATACGCGGACGGGCCGCAACACGGCCGCCGAGACCGCCGCCGCCGCCTCGATGCAGGTGGACGCGACCGTGGACCAGGCGTTCCGCAGGGTTCTCGACGGCGCCGGGATCGCGCAGTACCGCCTGACCGCGTCGCACGGCAGGATCCGCTTTCTCGCGACGACCAACAACGAGGAGACGGTGTTCAACACCATTTCGGCCGCCGCGCGCGCGATCGCCGACCTCGCCGCCAGGGGACGCGACATTTCCGCGGAGATCGTGCTGACGACCTCCGGCGGGGAGTCGGGCGGCGTTTTCGAGATGAATGCCGATCAGGCGCGCCTGATCGTCAACGGCAGCATCACCGTCGCGGACTATTTCCTGAAGAACGTGATCCTCTGAGCCTCTGCCCCGCGCCGCAGGGCGTGCGCGGACCAGACGGCGCGGCGCGGCATCGAGGAGAGACATGGCTCAGGCCCATCCCCAGAATTACAAGAATCACCGCCGGTTCATCCCGATCTACCATTTCGTGGCGTTCGGAATCCTCGCGATCAACGCGATCTATGCGCTCGTGCGTCTGGTGCGGTTCCCGTCGTGGGAATCCGGCCTGTCTCTCGCGGTGGCCTTCGCGCTTCTCTGCCTCTTCTTCTTCTCGAGGATCTTCGCCCTCACCGTTCAGGATCGGGTGATCCGGCTCGAGATGCGGCAGCGGCTCGCCGCGATACTCCCGGCGGACCTGCGCGGGCGAATCGAGGAGCTCAACCGGGATCAGATCGTCGCGCTCCGGTTCGCGGGAGACGCCGAGATGCCCGACCTCGTCCGGGAAGTCCTCACGAACAAGATCGTCAACCGCGACGAGATCAAGAAGCGGATCAAGGACTGGCAGGCGGATTACTTCCGGTGCTGAGGAGCTCGCAGCTCTCGGCTCCTAGCTCTCGGTCCCGGATCCCCTGGTCTCCGCCTTCTTCCAGAGCGCCATCTCGCGGCACAGCCAGGCGCCCGCGATGACCGCCGCCGTCCAGATCGCGAAGGAGAGTCCCCGCGTCAGGGCGGCGAGACCGCGGTCCCGGTCGAGAAGTCCCAACCGGGACAGCATCCAGTTCCAGTCGTGGATGGGATCCGGTACGAGCCCCACTAAGGGAAGCTCCTGCGCCCGCGCGTCGCCGACGTACGCCGCGAGACCGAACAGGGACGAGGCGAGCCACGCGCCGGCGACGGTGATGCCGAACCAGTCCCTCTGCCGCGCCAGCACCCATCCCGCCGCGACCGGCGCCGCGACCTGAGCCAGGCTTCCGCCCGCGACCGAAGGCCACCGCCCCGCCGACGCGAGGATCAGATGGCCGAGCTCGTGGACGCCGAGCGTGATTCCGCCGAAGAGGTCCGCGGCGAGAGGGTCGCGCAGCCGTCGAAGCCCGGACCAGGCGAAGTAGAGAACGAGGGGCGCGCGCCAGAGCCAGGACCGGCCGCCGCACCACTCCCGCGCCTGCGCCTTCCACGCGGAAAACCGGGAGTTCGGGGAGTCCCCGTCGGAGGCGCAACGAGGCGGTGAACCGGCGGCGGCTCCGCGCGCAGGCGGCCGCCCGCTGGCGGAGGGAGGCGGGACGAACACTCCCAATCGGGCGCTCGTCCGTCAGGAGCCTTCGAGCGTGTCCGGGACGGGAGTCAGGTGGTAGCGGGCGTCCTCGCCCACCGCGCGCTGAAACCGGTCCGCGAACGACGGGAGCTCTCCCGCCGGCTCGTCCGCGAAGATTCTCTCGACGCGGTGCAACGGAAAGAACACGGTCGCCGGAAAGAACGTGAGCGGCTCCTTGTGGGCGATCTCCCTCACCCAACCCTCGAATCCTTCGAGCGAGAGCCCCCGGACGATGACCCCGGTGGCGTCTCTCTCCCGGAGGAGTCCCCAGAACTTCTCGCGCGGATTGACGAGGGCGACCAGAACGAAGTCGCCGGGCTTCACGGCGCCGCCGCCTGCGACAGCTCGATCAAAAGGCCGTGACCGGCGTCCGGATGGAGGAACGCGACTTTCTTCCCGTCGGCCCCGGCCACGGCGGCGCGGTGCAGGAGCCGAAAGCCGCGGGACGCCAGATCCTCGAGCGCTTTCTCGATGTCGTCGACCGAAAAACACACGTGGTGGACCCCGGGCCCGCGCTTCGCCAGGAACTTCGCGACAGGCGAGTCCTCCGTCATGGGCTCCAGGAGCTCGATCCGGCTCTCCCCGACCGGAAGAAACGCCGTCCGCGCCTTCTGCGACGGCACCTCCTCGCGGTGGGCGACCTCCAGGCCGAGCGCGCCGTAAACGTCGAGCGCGTCGTCGATCGAGACGACCGCCACGCCGATGTGGTCGATCCTGTAGGCGGGCATGCGGAAAAGCTATCAGCTCTCAGCTGTCAGCTGTCGGTCTTCCGCTCTCGGCCGCGCACGACCTCTTCGAAGAGGCGCGCCGACGCGGCGTGGGGATCTTCCTGCCGCGCCGCGACGCGCGCCACCGCCGCCGCCAGGCCGCCGCCGGCGCGCGACGGCGCTTCGACTTCGCGCCGGAACCGCTCGTCGAGAACGGCCAGGAGCCGGGCTCGCGCGCGCCGCTGCGCGCGCCTCTCGCCCTCCGTTCCCGAGCGAAGGTGTTCCGCGTGGCGCGCGAAGGCGTCGACGGCCTCGGGGACTCCCGAGGCGGACGGGGCGACGGTGCGGACGATCGGAGGCCGCCACCCCGACGGGGGCGCGAGGTCGAGCATCATCGACAGCTCCGTTTCAGCGCGGGAAGCGCCTTCGCGGTCCGCCTTGTTGACGACGAAGACGTCCGCGATCTCGAGAATCCCGGCCTTGATCGCCTGGATGTCGTCTCCGAGGCCAGGCACGAGCACCACGGCGACGGTCTCGGCGGCTTTCACGATGTCCACTTCCCCCTGCCCCACTCCGACGGTCTCGAGGATCACGACGTCGTAGCCCGCCGCATCCAGAACATCCGCCGCGTCCCACGTGGCACGCGCAAGCCCCCCGAGCGCTCCCCGGGTCGCCATGGAGCGGATGAAGACGCCCGGGTCCGTGTAGATCTCCGACATGCGGATGCGGTCCCCGAGAATCGCGCCGCCCGTGTACGGGGAGGACGGGTCGACGGCGATGATGCCGACCCGGCGCCCGCCCCTGCGGTAGGCCTGAGCCAGCCGCTGCACCAGAGTCGACTTGCCGGCGCCAGGCGGCCCGGTGATCCCGAGGGTGCGCGACCGCCCCGTGTGCGCGAACAGAGGGGCGAGCAGGTCGGGGGCTCCCCCGTCGCGCTCGAGCGCAGAGATCGCGCGTCCGATCGCGCGCGGGTTTCCGGCGAGAACCCCTTCCACGATCTCGGGAGTTCCCGGACGCGGACGCGAACGGGCGGTCAAGGCGGGATCAGGAACCGAGGAGGCTGCGCGCAATCACGAGCCGCTGGATCTCGCTCGTCCCCTCGCCGATCGTGCAGAGCTTTACGTCGCGATAGAACTTCTCGACCGGGTAGTCCTTGATGAAGCCGTAGCCGCCATGGATCTGGATGGCCTTCTCAGTGGCGCGCACGGCGACTTCCGAGGCATAGAGCTTCGCCTGCGCCGAGAAGCGCGTCACCTCTTCGCCCGAATCCTTCGCGGCGGCCGCGCGCATCGTCAGGAGCCGCGCCGCGTCGATCTCCGTGGCCATGTCCGCGAGATAGAACTGGATGGCCTCGAATTCCGAGATCGGCCGGCCGAACTGGCGGCGCTGCTGCGCGTATCGCAGCGACGCCTCGTAGGCGCCACGGGCAATTCCGATCGAGAGCGCCGCGATCGAGATCCGTCCGCCGTCCAGGATCTTCATCGAGTCCACGAACCCGCCGCCCTCTTTTCCGAGCAGGTTCTCCGCCGGAATGCGGCAGTCCTCCATGACGAGCGTGCACGTGTCCGAGGCGCGCATGCCGAGCTTGTTCTCCTTCTTGCCGACGCGGATTCCCGGGTTGTCGAGCTCGACGATGAAGGCCGAGATCCCGTGCTTGCCCGCCGGGCGGTCGGTCACCGCCATGAGAACCGCGACCTGCGCCACCGACGCGTTCGTGATGAAGTTTTTTGACCCGTTCAGCACCCAGTCGTTGCCGTCGCGGACGCCGGTCGTCTTCGTCCCGCTCGCGTCGGAGCCGGCCTCCGGCTCCGTGAGCCCCCACGCCGCCAGCCACTCCCCCGACGCCAGCTTTGGAATGTAGCGGCGCCGCTGGGCTTCGCTGCCAAATTGAAAGATGTGATTCGACCCGAG
Organism: Acidobacteriota bacterium; assembly: GCA_020199905.1. GTDB lineage: Bacteria > Acidobacteriota > Thermoanaerobaculia > UBA5066 > Gp7-AA6 > JALYUA01. Next base: position 52,413 of record JAIVJS010000004.1, on the reverse strand, counting down.
GGAATTGTGGGCGGCCAGAGACAGGGCGATCGAGGCGTCGACGGCGGCGAGCTCCTCGACGATCGCGGCATAGTCGCCGTACGAGAGCGCCGAGCCTCCGTACTCTTCCGGGAAGAGCACGCCCAGGAATCCGAGCTCGCCCAGCTGCCGGAAGACGTCGAGGGGAAAATGTTGCGCCTCGTCCCACTCCATGACGTGGGGCCGGATCTCCGCGTCCGCGAACTCGCGGACCGACTGGAGAATGGCGTCCCGCTCGGCTACCTGGGTCGTCGTCACCTCCCTATTCTAAACGGAGCCCGCAAGACCGCGGCTCCAGACGGGGGCGCAGGCGTCCCCCCCGCGCGCGCTTGCTGAGAAACGATGTGAACAAAAGCGATCATCTAGATTTCCCCCGAAACCACCGGAACGCAGGAAAAGCCCGATGGAAAGCTTGCGTCTCAAACATTCTTGTGGGACGTTGCGGCACAGGCGCTCCCGGGCCAGGGCGCAATCGCCTGAAGTCTCCTGGGGCTAATCGAGGAGGTCGTCATGTTTCACGCGAAATCCCCGAGAATCGCGGCTTCGATCGCTGTCGCCCTCGCCTTCGGCGCACTTCTCGCGCCGGAAAACGCCGGGGCGCAAACGGGCACCGTGCTCGCGACCGGCCTGAAGGCGCCGATGAAAATCTCGCTCACGCCCGGCGGAAACCTCCTCGTCAGCGAGGCGGGGACCGGGCCGAACACGGGCCGCGTGTCGCTCGTCAAGCGCGACGGGACCCGGACCACGATCCTCGACGGTCTGCCGTCCGGCCTCTCCGCCGTCGGCGAGAACTCCCCGTCGGGTCCCGCGGGCATCGAGCAGCTGGGCGACGCGTGGTACCTCGTGATCGGCGCCGGCGACGAGAGTCTCCCGGGCGCCGCGCCCGGCCTCGAGATCGCCAACCCGAACCCCGCCTCGCCGATCCTGAGCTCGGTCCTCAAGCTGCGGTTCAGCTCCTCGATTGACTCCACCTTCGGCAACTTCGTCCTGACTCCGGCGCAGCACGTCGCGTTGAAGGGCGGACGCGAGCTCGTGATCAACAACCCCGCGACGGAGACCCTTCGCGTCTCGCTGCTGGTGGACTTTCCGGACCTGACCGGACCGCGCTCCTCCAATCCGTTCGGAATCCTGGCGTTCGGAAGCCGGCTCTACGTCGTCGACGCGAGCCTGAACGCGATTCAGAGCGTCGACCCCGTCACCGGCGTTTATGTGACGGCCGCCACGTTCGCGCCGCTTTCGAACCCCTCGCCCCCGCCACCCGTGGTGGATGCGGTGCCCGACAGCATCCGCAGCACGAACGGCCAGTTCCTGGTGTCCTTTCTGACCGGATTCCCGTTCACGCCGGGCCGGGCGGAAGTCCGGCTCGTGGATCCGGCGACGGGAGCCAGCACGGCGCTTCTGACGGGGCTGAACTCGGCCATCGACGTCCTGCCCGTGGTGGGCGCCGCAGACGAGTACCTCGCGCTCGAGTTTTCCGTGAATCAGTCCGTCAATGCGCCCGGCCGGCTGCTCCTGTTCAATCCCGCTTCGGCGCCTCCGACCGTGGTGGCCTCCGATCTCATCACCCCGACGAACATGGCGTTCGATCGCACGAGCCGGGAGCTCTTCGTGACGGAATTCGGGCCGGGGCGCATCCGCAGGCTCACTCTGGGCGGCGTGATCCCCCCGCTGCCGTGCGGCGTCGGGTCGACCACGATGTGCCTCGCGGGCGGGCGGTTCCAGGTCCAGGCCTCCTGGCGGAGCGCCCAGGCCTCCGGGGTCGGCATTCCCGTCGCTCTGACCGACACGACGGGACACTTCTGGTTCTTTTCGGCCGACAACGTGGAAGTGTTCGTCAAGGTGGTGCGAGGCTGCGGATTCAACTCCCGGTTCTGGGTGTTCGCCGGCGGGATGACGAACGTGGAGGTCACCCTCACGGTCACCGACACGCAAACGGGCGTCGTCAAGACGTACGTGAATCCGCTCAACACGCCGTTTGCGCCGATCCAGGACACGAACGCGTTCGGCGGGTGCCCCGTGACTTTCCCGTAGTCCCGGCGCAGGAAAGGGGCGCGCTGGACGATCAGGCGCGGTCGTCTGGCGCGTCAGCGCGTCGAGGGGGGCGCCGCGGACAGGGTCGACGCCGGCACGATCTGGATGCCGGTGTAGTAGTGCGTGAGGATGCGGTCGTAGGTCGCGCCCGCGAGGGCCATGCCATATGCCCCGTTCTGACACATGCCCACGCCGTGGCCCCATCCGCGTCCGAGAAAGAGAAACTCGGCCTCCCCCTGAGGTCCGCGAACCCGCTGGACGGTAAAGAGCGCGTCGGGCATCTCGAGCGCCTGGCGCAGGTCGAACCGCTTCATCGTCGCCTCCGCGGCATCGGTGACCACGCGGATCTCGATCGCGCGTCCGGACGCGCTCCGGCGAACGATCCGGATGTCGCGTACTTCCGTTCCGGCGACGCGGGCGGCCATGCGGCGCGCGAGCTCGCGGCCCGAGACGCGCCGGACCCACTCCGTCCAGGAGGACTCGCGCTCGAAGGACGGACCCGCCGCGTCGAGCTCGACCCAGAGCGCCACGACGTCGGAGCCCCGCTTCCACCACCGGAGCCGGTCACCCGACCGAAGCGTCAGGCTCGAGGCGGCCAGGAAGCGATCCCCGACGCGCCGGGCGAGCGGCAGCTCCGGATCGACCGGGAGCCCCAGCCGGCCTTCCGCCGTCTTGACCCACACGTTGGCGCCTTCGCGGCGCAGGAAGCGGCCCGATCCCTCGACAACGCCGGCGGCGCGCATGGCCGCCGACAGGAGCAGGCCCGCGTACTCTTCTTCGGTCAGGTTCCGGTCGGGAGCCGGAAGCGATTCTCCGGCGCCGAACCGGAAACGGAGGAGAAAGTCGTACGCGTCGCGGCCGGCGCCCGCCAGCCGCCCGAAAACGGCCGGCGTCTCGGCGTAGTAACGCTCGTCGCCCGGCAGGAGGTGGGCTGCTCGCGCAGGCGCGAGCGCGAACGCGCTCACGATCGACGGATAGACGGCGGAGGGATGCAGGGTCGAGGGAGGCGCCCCGTCGACCGGCACGCCTGCCCAGCGCTGCGCCGTCTCGAGCGCGCCGGCGCGCGTCGCCCGACGGCGGCCCGCGTGCTTCGTCAGGACGTAGCCGCGCCACTCGAGCGCGTTGCGGTCCTTCGCGGGCGCCCGGCGGTCGACGGCGGCGCCGGGCAGCTCCGTCGTCGCGAGCTCGCCGCACGCCACGGACACCAGGTACGGCACGGGCGTCTCGCCGAACACGTTCTCGACGTCTTCCGTCCGCCCGCCGCACGTCGAGATGAAGAGCGCGTCGGCGAACCGCCCTCCCGAGGCGAGCGCGAGACCGCGCGTCGCGTCGACGGCGGCGTTCGAGAGCGGGTCCTCGGAGGAGAGCCCGGAGTAGACCTGGCACTTCGGGGTGGCGCAGAGATCGTAGCCTTCGCTCTCGAACTGGCCGCGGTGCGCCATCGCGTAGGTCCGCGCCGCGACCGACTGCGCCTTCAGCGCCTCGAGCTCGTCGAAGCGCTTCGGTCCCATCTCCGCCGGAACGACCCCGTACAGATACTCCTCGAGGTCCACGCGGTTGACGACATTCAAAGTCCCCCGCGCGTTGACGAGAACGCGGAGGCTCCCCCGGTAGGGCTTGCTCTCCCAGAGAACCGGTCCGTCCGAGCCCTCGGAGTAGATCCCGACCGGAGAGGCGAGACGGCGCGCGGCTCCGTCTTCGGCGGCCACCAGGATCGTGCCCGCCGCCCCCGGCGCGGCGGCCGCGCTGCCCTCCACGGGGAGAGCATCCTGCCCGGCGGCCCGCAGGGTCCCCGCGAAGGAGTCGGCCGACGCGCGATCCGGGAAGCTTCCGAGGAGTGCGCGATACACGCCGCGGTCCGCCGAAAACGCGACGGTTCCAGGCGTCGCGAACTCCCGCGCCAGACGGTCGACGAGCTGGCGGGCGGGCTCCTCCTGCGAGAACGCGCCCGCCTGCACCTGGAACGAGACCCCCCGGCGGCCCTCGGGGCGGAGGCGCAGCGGCCCCCGCAGGATCTCGGCGCGCCCCGAGGCGGCCACGAGCCAGCGGCGCCCCGGGGGTCCGTACACGAGCTCGGGGAGGTCGCTCTTCAAGCCAACTCCGAAAAGGACGCCGGACGGCGCCGCGGCCGCCGGTGCGGCGAGCGGCGGCGCCGCCTTCGGGCCGCGGGGGGTGGCCGGGGCCGGCGTCGGAACGACGGCTGCCGGGGGCGCCGCGGCCTCCGGGGGCGAGGCGGGGCGCGGCGGCGGCACCGATTTCGCGCAGCCGGAGGCGAGACAGAGTGCCGCGAGGACGGAACAGAGGAAAGCGGACGCCGGCGTCCGCGGGAGGAACGCTCTCAAAATCGCGATCGGATCTGGCCCTGCACGACGGTCCGCCGGAAGTCCTCTCCCCGCATGGTGACCATCAGGCACATCTCGAACAGGCGGCTGCGGATCCGGCTCCCGATGCGGTCTTCCAGCCGGTCCCGCTCCCCCGATTTCACGTCGGGCTCGTCCTCGAAGTTCGACGTGGCGATGGTGATCTTCTTGCGGTTGTAACGCGTGTTCAGGAGGTTGTAGAGAACGTCGAGCACCCACGGGTGCGGCTTCGAAGTCCCCAGCTCGTCCAGCACCAGCAGCTCCGCCTCCGCCATCGGCGAGAGGATCGATTCCTTCGAGAGATCCGCGTCGGGGCGGAAGCTCGTCTGAATCTTCATCAGGAGGTCGGAGAAGTCGACGTACAACCCCGTCACGCCCTTTTTCGACACGAGATCCGACAGGACGGCGCAGGCGAGATGGGTCTTACCGAGGCCGGAGGGGCCGAGAAGCAAGAGGCCGGCATCGACGCCGGGCCACGTGTCCACGAACTCCCGCGCGATCGACTTGGCTTTCTTGAGCGAGGCGTTGGTGTCCGAGAAGTTGGCGAAGTTGCAGACGCGATATCGCTCTGGAATTCCCGCGGCGGCCACGCGGTCGGATCGCAGTATCCCGTCGCGGCAGGCGCAGGAGCGAGCGAGCTTCCGCCCGTCGACGTTTTCCAGGATCCAGCCCGTGCCTCCGCAGTCGCCGCAGGGAACCGGATCGGATGCCACGATCCCCATAATAGCCGTTCAATTCTCCGGCAGACCGCTCTCGATGTAGAACCGCCGCTCGCGCGGGCTCTCGAGATATCTCTTCAGATCCTGAAGGCTGGAATCCCAACCCGAGCCGACTTCTCCGCGGTACCGGTCGTACTCCGGCCCCGCGTCCGGAACGTCGAACTCGACCGTCACGAGGCAGCCCGATTCGCGGTCCGAGAAGGTCAGGACCATCCCGAGCCCCTCGAGCGGCTCCCCGGCGCTCGGCTCGTACGAGATGTCCCGCACGACGAGACGGCGGCCCATCTCGAACTCCACGATCTTGCCGAGCACCGTGGCCTTCCGCGGCGCGCGACGTATATTGTGCCGCCATGCCGGAGAGTCCGACCCTCGAAGAGATGCGTCGAGCCCTCGCGCTCGCGCTCGGGGAGGCCGTGCTTCGACTCTACGGAGTTTCGATCGAGCGCGTCGTCGTCGAGCGTCCCCCGAACGTGGCGCTCGGCGATCTCGCGTCCCCCGTCGCCTTCGACCTCGCGAAGGCGCTGAAGAAGGCGCCCCGCGCGATCGCCGCGGAAATCGCCGGGGCTGTTTCGGCTCCCGCCGGCGTCTCGGGCGTCCGCGTCGAAGGCGGGGGCTACGTCAACGCGTCGCTCGACCGCGCCGCGTTCGCCGCCTCCCTCGCCGAGGTCGCTCCGGCGGCGGCGCCGCGCGGCGGCAAGACCGTCGTCGAGCACACGAACATCAATCCGAACAAAGCGGCGCACATCGGGCACCTGCGAAACGCCGTGCTCGGCGACGTGCTGGTGCGGACGCTCCGCTTTCTGGGAGGTGAGGTCGAGGTTCAGAACTACCTGGACGACACCGGCGTGCAGGTGGCGGACGTCGTTGCGGGGATGCTCCACATCGGCGGCGTCCGGACGGAAGCCGCGGCTCTCGAAGCCATCGCCGAAGCGCGGCTTCCGGGCGGGGAGCCCAACCCCAAGGGCTTCGCGTATCTCTGCTGGGACCTCTACGCCGAGGTCGGCCGGACGTACGAGGGGCGGCCCGAGACGAAGGCCTGGCGGTCCGAAGTGCTGCACGCGATCGAAGAGGGCGGCAACGAAGTCGCCCGCATCGCCGCCGCGGTGGCGCACGCGGTGTCTTCCTCCCATCTCGCGACGATGGGGCGCATCGGAATCGCCTACGACCTGCTTCCGCGGGAGAGCGACATCCTGAAGAAAAACTTCTGGTCCCGCGCCTTCGAGATGCTCCGCGGCTCGGGCGCGGTCATTCTCGAGAGCGGGGGCAAGCATGCGGGCTGCTGGGTCCTCCGCCTGTCCGAATCCGAGGAGTTCGCCGGGATGGAAGAGCCGGACAAGATCCTCGTCCGCTCGAACGGCACGGTCACGTACACCGCCAAGGACATCGCCTACCAGCTCTGGAAATTCGGCCTGCTCGGAATCGACTTCGACTACGTCCGCTTTCCCCCGTCCTGGGACTCGGGAACGGTGCACGCCGGCGAGGTGCCGGAATTCGTGCGCCGCCATCCCGTCTGGAGATCGGCGCACGAGGGCGGGGAGAGCGGGGCTCCGTCGTTCGGGGGCGCGCAGCGCGTCGTGAACGTCATCGACGTCCGCCAGTCGTATCCCCAGAAGGTGGTTCGCGAGGGTCTCCGGGTGCTCGGATTCGCCTCGGAGGCGGACCGGAGCGCGCACTTCTCCTACGAGATCGTCGCCCTCTCGCCCGCGGCCGCCCGCGAGCTCGCCGACCGGTTCGGCGAGGAGTACCGCCTCTCGGCGGAGGAGGAGAAGAAGCCGTACGTCGAGATGTCGGGCCGCAAGGGGCTCGGGGTGAAAGCCGACGATCTGGTCGAGCTGCTTCTGGAGCGGTCGCGCGGCGAGGTCCGGAAACGCCGCGGAAACGAGGACCCTTCGGACGGCGAGACCGATGCCCGCGCCATCGCCGTGGGGGCGCTCCGCTATTTTCTCCTCAAATTCGGCCGCAACAAGGTCATCGCCTTCGACTTCGACGAGGCCCTGAACTTCGAGGGCGACACGGGGCCCTATCTCCAGTACTCCCTCGTACGGGCGGGCAACATTTTCCGGAAGCTCGAGGAGAAGGGCATCGAGGCGGCATCCCCGGACGGCGCCTGGGAGGACGACCTCTGGTCCCTGCTCCTGGACGCCGCCTCGCTGCCGGACGTCGCCGACCGGGCGGTCGAGTCGCTGGAGCTTTCGACGCTCGCCCGCCACGCATTTACCCTCGCGCAGAGCTTCAACCAGTTCTACCACCGCCACCCGATCCTGCAGGAGCCGGACGCGGCCCTCCGGAACCGACGCCTGGCGGTCGCGCGTATTTTCAGGCGGGAGATGTCCCGCGCCCTGGAGCTTTTGGGAATTCCCGAGCCGGGAAGGATGTGAAATGAGTCGTCAGTTGTTAGGTGTCAGTTGTCAGTTAAATGGACCGCCCGCCGCGTGACCGCAAACTCCACACTGAGAACTGAGAACTGAGAACTGAGAACTCTTATGAACAAAATCAATCTCGCCCAGAAACTCGCTCTCTTCCATGAGCCGTTCACGCCGAAGATCGTCGGCGACTTGAACGACAACCACGTCAAGCTGGTCAAGGTCCTCGGCGATTTCGTGTGGCATTCGCACGACGCCGAAGACGAGATGTTCCTGGTCGTTAAGGGCCGCCTCACCATCTGCTTCCGGGACGGCAACGTGGAGCTCGCCGAGAACGAAATGCTCATCGTGCCGAAGGGCGTCGAGCACAAGCCCTTTGCGAGGGAAGAGGCGCACGTCCTGCTGATCGAGCCGAAGACGACGGTCAACACGGGAAATGCCCCCGGAGAGCGGACCGTCCCGGCGCCGGAACGGATCTAGGGATACCGAGAACTGAAAACTGAGGACTGAGAACTCGTTCATGGCCAACCTCCGGGATCGCTGGGCGGACAACGCGGACGGAACCTTCTACGTCGACCGGACGTGCATCGACTGCGACGCCTGCCGGCGGATCGCGCCCGCCGTCTTCGCCGAAGCCTCGGACCACTCGTTCGTGGCGCGTCAGCCGGCGGATGATGCGGAGAAGCGGCGCGCGCTGATGGCGCTGGTCGCCTGTCCGACGGGCTCGATCGGAACGTCTCCCCGGGAGGACGCGGGACCCGGCATCGAGGGATTCCCCGAAACCGTCGAGGGCAACGTCTCGTTCTGCGGGTTCACGTCGAAGGACTCCTTCGGCGCGTGGAGTTACCTCGTCGAGCGGCCGGCGGGCAATGTCCTGGTCGATTCGCCGCGCGCCGTCACGCACCTGCTCCGGGACTTCGAAGTGCGAGGCGGCATCGCCACTCTCTTCCTCACCCACCGGGACGACGTCGCCGATCACGCCGCCTTCCGGCGGCGCTTTTCCTGCGAACGCGTCCTCCACGAGGCCGACCGATCCCGGGAGACGGCCGATCTCGAGCGCTACCTTTCGGGCGAGGACCCGGTGCCTCTCGCGGACGATCTCCTCGCCATCCCGACCCCGGGCCACACCCGGGGCCACGCGGTGCTCCTCTATCGCGACAGATACCTGTTCACGGGCGACCACCTCGCGTGGTCGACGCGCCGCAACGGCCTGATCGCCTTCCGGGACGCGTGCTGGTACTCGTGGAAGGAGCAGACGCGTTCCATGGAGCGCCTTCTCGACTACTCCTTCGAGTGGGTTCTGCCCGGGCACGGCCAGTGGCACCGGGCGGAATCGACGGGAGCGATGCGGCGAGAGCTCGAGCGCTGCGTCGCGTGGATGAAGGGAGTTTGAAAGCTCTCAGCTCTCAGCTTTCAGCTCTCCAATTCCACTTCCAGGCCCCGGGAGACGGCGGCGGCGGGGACCACCCGGCCGACGCCGAGTTCCGAGAGCTCCCGTCGGACCCCTGGCGTTGCCTCCGCGGGCGCGAGGATGACGACGAAGCCCCCTCCCCCGGCGCCGCACGCCTTGCCGCCCCACGCTCCGGTCGAGATCGCGGCGGCGATGGCTCGCTCGATCACCGGCGTCGAAACGACGGGAGCGAGCCTGCGCCGCGCTTCCCATTCGCTGGCGAGCGCCGAGCCCATGGCTTCGAAGTCCCGGCGCGCGGCCGCGGCCGCCATGGAGACCGCCGCCAGTCGGACGCCCTCGATTTCTCGCGTCACGGCCGAGTCCCCCTCGAGCCGGGCCCGCAGGACCTCCCAGTTGTTCATCCCGGAAGAGTGCGCCGCGCCGGTATCGAACAGCGTCAGGTGCCGCTCCCACACCACGGGCTCCACCTCTTCCCTGACGGCGCGGGTCGCGCCCGGCAGGAACTCGATCGTGTGGAGGCCGCCCGCGAGCGCCGGATAGTAGTCCTGCACCCCGGCGGGCTTCCCGAGCACCCGCGTCTCGACGTCGCGCACGAAATCAACGCGGTCGACGCCGGCCAGATCCCGGGGCGCAAACCGTTCGAGGGCGCCCATCAGAGCAACCGTCAGCGCCGACGAACCCCCGAGGCCCGAACCGATGGGGACAGATGTTTGAAGCTCGATCTCGAGAGGCTCGCGGATCAGCAGAGCATCGAGGAGAGATCCGACGAGCGCCGCTCGAGGGTCGGCCAGCAGACCATTGGATTCCGCCGAGCGGCAGTCGAATGAGCCGTCCGAGGCGAAAACCCGGAAGACCCCATCGGAGCGCCGAACCCGGCAGGACGCAAAGAGGTCGATGGCCAGGTTGATCGTGAACGTGCCCGGATGGAGAACGTGAAGGGGCCACAGGTCGAGCGTCCCGCCCGCCAGGTCCACTCGCGCAGGGGCCGAAGCGCGAACAGAGGACATCGGGGGAAGCTATCAGCTGTCAGCTATCATGCCTTACCGGATCGAAACGTCAGGGAGGAATGCGCCCTGCCGCCGAAGCCAGGGGTGATTCAAAGGACGCGGCGGCGAGAAGGAAGACCTGAGAGCTGACAGCGGAACGCTGAAAGCTGACAGCTAATAACCGGCCCGGCTCGCGCGGAGGAATCCCGACTGCGGGAAGCCGACCCCTTCGACGGTCAGTGTCTGGCCGGCCGACTTCGACGTCATCGCCGGGTCGCGCGACATCAGCCGCCACACTTCGCCATTCTCGGCGCAGAACGCCGCCTCATGGTGAGCCTGCGGGAGGGGGCAGAGTCCGGCCTCGACCCGGGACTCGCAGTCCAGGCAGACGAGAGTCCCCGTCATCTGGCGCGAGACGAGCGTCGGCCGGCTCGAGGTCGGGCCGCGGGAGGCCGATAGGGACGCCAGCGTGGCGATCCCGGAGGTCGCGCTCGGAAGACCGGCGTCGTCCGTCTGCACGGGCCGGCTCGAGACGTCGGCGACCAGGGGGACCAGGAGGAGCAGGACCACCGCGGCCGTCGCCAGAAGGGGGTACTCGAAACGCGGCGGGCGAACGTCGCCCTGATGCAGGCGCTGTCTCAGGCGGCTGGGCGCCGGGGAGCGCTCCCGGTGCGACCGGAGGACCTGGGCGAGCCCCCGGGCGGAACGGGCTCGCGCCTCGCAGGGATCGCACTCGGAAAGGTGTCGGGAGAGCGCCTCCGCCTCGATCTTGGAGATGTCCCTCTCGAGGTGAGCGTAGAGAAGGAAGCGAGCCTGGACGCAATTCATGGTGCCGGAGACAGCAACGAGCCGCCCGGGGCCTAAATTCCACCCCCGGCCGCGCCCTCGACGGGTCCGATCAGGGCGGCGAGGAGACGCCCCCGCCGCGTTGCTACGCTGCCGGGCTCTTCGGCCGGGTCCGCATCTTGGTCGGCTCGGCGCCCCGGATGTACCCGTGTTGGCGGGCGTACTTCAGGAGCGCCTTCTCGAGCAGCTTGCGTCCCCGGTACAGGCGCGACATCACCGTGCCGACAGGGCAATCGAGAATGTCGGCGATCTCCTTGTACGAGAAGTCCTCGAGGTCGGCGAGCAGAACCACCATCCGGTAGTCGTACGGCAGCGACTCGAGGGCCTTCTTGACGTCCTCGTCCATCACGCCGGTGAAGTATTCGGACTCGGGGTCGGCGGCCTGATCGGCGTTGTCGCGGCGCACGATGCGCTCGAAGGAATCCTCGATTTCGGCGAAATCCACGCTCCGGGGCTCGAGCTTCTTCTTGCGGTAATTGTTGATGAAGGTGTTCTTGAGGATCTTGAAGAGCCACGCCTTCAAGTTCGTGCCCTCTTCGAACTTGTCGTAGTACTTGTACGCCTTGAAGTAGGTCTCCTGCACGAGATCCTCGGCGTCCTCCGCGCTCCGCGTCATGCGGTAGGCGGTGTTGTAGAGCGAGTCCAGGTACGGCATCACCAGGGAGTCGAAGTCCCACGCCGAGACGCCGGTCTGTTCCGTTTTCGGCTGCACGTTCACCTTTTCCATGTCTCCCTGTATTTCAATAATCCTGCCCGACCCGTGGAACCGGCCGCCCGGAGGAGGCTCGTCCGATAAGCTTCTTGGCTTCTACGGATTACGCCCCGCCGGCGTTGAGGGGCGACAAGGAGAAATACGCACCGGAAGCGGGAATGGTTTCCGTTTGGGGTCACTTTGGCCCCGAAAGGAGACATCCGGCACCCCGATGACGGGGCCTCGGGCGCGAATCGGGGGCTCCGGCGGAGGACGCCGGAGCCCGCAAGGGCTTACTTGTTCTGGATCAGGAAGCAGATGAGCAGGGCGTACAGCACCAGGGACTCGATCAGGACGAGACCGAGAAGGGTCATGCCCCGGATGTCCTTGGCCGCGCCGGGGTTCCGGGACATTCCCTCCGAGGCCGCGGCGGTCGCCCTGCCCTGGGCGGTGGCGCCGGCCGCGGCCGCGATCGCCAGCAGGAAAGCCGCTCCGATGACTCCCCACCGCACGCCCGTGGGGGCCGCCGCGGCCGTCGTCGCCGCCTCCTGCGCGAACGCCGGAAGCGCCGAAACGAACGGCACCGCGCAAAACAGAACCGTCTTCTTCACCATCCGCAAATCTCCTTCTTTGACGCGCCCGCCGGCGCGGTGATGCCGGAAACTATCATGAGCTGTCAGCTCTCGGCTGTCAGCTTTCAGGGACTCGATTGATTGTCCGTCAGTGCTCCTCGTGCGCGGTGGCGCCGGCCACGTAGACGGCGGAGAGCAGCGCGAACACGTACGCCTGCAGGGCCGCGGTGAAAAGACCGAGCGCCATCATCGGCCAGGGGACCCCGATCGGAACCAGGCTCGCGAACACCCCCGTCGTCGTGTGCTCTCCGTAAATGTTCATGAACAGGCGCAGCGAGAGGGACAGGATCCGGGCGAAGGTTCCGATGATCTCGATGACGAAAAAGAGCGGCGCGATGAGCAGCAGCGGCCCCGTGAAGTGCTTCAGGTACGCCAGCAGGCCGTGCTCCTGGATCCCCTTCCAGTTGAAATAGATGAACGAGATGACGGCCAGGGCCACCGTCGTCGACAAGGACCCGGTCGGCGGCTGGAGGAAAAAGAAGAGCCCGAACAGGTTGGCCACGCCGATGAAGATCGCGAACGTCCCGATGATCGGCACGTACTTCTCGCCCCCGTGCCCGATCACGTCCTGGCACATGCTCCGAAGACCGGAGACCAGCATCTCGAAGAAGCTCTGAAGCTTGGACGGCTTCTCGCGGTCGTACCGGCGCGCCAGCAGGGGGAAAAAGACCGCGAAGATCAGGAGAAGGAGGAGGGTCATGATTGCCGCGTCCGGGATCCAGGCCTCTTTCCCGTCGGGGAAGAAGAAGGCGGCCTGAGCGGCGGAGAGCTTCTCGACCGGCGGCTCCCCCAGGAGCCTCTTCAGAAGCCCGTTGACCGGGCCGTACAGGATCGAGTGATGCTCTTCCAAGCGGTTCTCCTCACTCCTGACCCGGCCGGCTGACCCACAGCTCCGGGACGATGGCCATCACCACGATCGAAAGGCCGGCCGCGCCGGCAATCGGGTCGAAATCCTTCCAGCGAAACAGAACGACCGCGAAGAGTAACAAACTGGCGGCCGTGACCAGGAGAAGAGGCGCCACGGTCCTGATTCCGGGCCGATTCTGCTGGGGTACGAGACGCAGGGTCAGTCTCTCGAGCGCGAGAAAGCTGAAAATAACGACGGCTGCCGCGATTGTCAAGGAGACGCCGGCGCGCCACCCGAAGGAAAAAGCGCCCGCGATCGCGAGCGCTCCGAGCACGAAGGCGCGACGCCGGACGCGGGAAATCAGGGCGTCGGTGGAGCTATCCGCTGTCAGCTGTCAGCTCTCACCGGTTGAGTCTGCCGGCGAGCCGGAAGAAGTTCACGAAGGCGGCCGCAAGCCCCAATCCGCCGCCGATCCACGCGGGAGCCTCTCCCCATCCGAACCGGCCACCCATCCATCGCCCGAGGAAGTACCCGAGGAGAGGGCCGGCGAGAAACAGGAGCCCGGCGGACGTCCCTTCCCCGATCGCCGACGCGCGAGAACGACCGGGCGGCTCGGGAGAGCTCATCGACGTGAAACCCGAGAGAAGCCGGCCGAGCGTCCCCGGGCTGAGAGCTGACAGCTGAGAGCTGGCAGCTTCCTCAGTACTTGCTCGGCACGCACCGGTGCAGAACATCCAGCACGCTCTCGGGGGCGACGCCGATCACGAGCGTTCCGACCGCGCAGATGATGACGGCGGCGGTCAGCGCGTAGGAGACGGGAATCTTCGCGCTGACGCCGTCGGTGAAGAACATCGCGGCCGCGATCCGGAAGTAATAGAAGAGAGAGACCGCGGAGGCGAGCACGGCGATGATCGCGAGCCAGGCGTACCCCGCGTCCATCGCCGCGGTGAACAGGTAGTACTTGCCGATGAAGCCCGCCGTCGGCGGGATGCCCGCGAGCGACAGCAGGAAGAGGAGCATCACGACCGCCGCCGGCATGTTCCGCTTCGCGAGGCCGTCGAAGTCGGACACCGACTCGGCCGCGTACCCCTTCGCCTCGAGGAAGATGATGAGCGCGAAGGCGCCGAAGTTCATGAGCGTGTACGCCAGGAGGTAGACCAGCACGCCCCACATCCCGAACTTCGTCTGGAAGCCGAGAACGCCGAGCAGCGCGTATCCCGCGTGGGCGATCGACGAGTAGGCGAACATCCGCTTGACGTTCGTCTGGAGCAGCGCGGCGAGGTTGCCCCAGATCATGGTCGCCGCCGCGACAAGCGCCACGATCAACCCCCAGTCGGCCTGGAACTTCGGAAACGCCACGTAGAAGATGCGCGCGAAGATCGCGTACGCGGCGACCTTCGGCCCGACGGAAAAGAACGCGGTCACCGGCGTCGGCGAGCCCTCATAGACGTCCGGGGTCCAGAGGTGGAACGGGACGGCCGCGATCTTGAAGAGCAGCCCCGCCAGAATCATGAGGATCCCGAGGGCGATGGCGTTCGTCCGCTGCGTGCCCGTATAGAGCCGGGCGAGGTCGGCAAGGCCCATCTTCCCGCCGAGACCATAGACGAGAGAGAGGCCGTAGAGGAGAACGGCGGACGAGAACGCGCCGAGGATGAAGTACTTGAGCGCCGCCTCGGTCGACTTGATCTCTCCCTTGAAGTATCCGGCCAGGACATACGAGGCGAGCGCCATCAGCTCGAGAGCCACGTAGATCGAGATCAGATTGCTCCCGGACGCCATGAAGAACATCCCGACGCCGGAGAACACGACGAGCGCGTAGTACTCGCCTCCCGGGTAGGGTGCCTCTCCGACGAACCGCACGGAGGCGAGGACGGTCAGCACCATCGCCAGCAGCACGAGGAACTTGAAGAAGAGGGCGAAGTTGTCGACCACGAACATGCCGCCGAGGATCGGGCCGTGCGCCCGCTCCGGCATCGTGGAGACGAACACGAGCAGCACCCCGGTGATCCCGAGCATCAGCACCGAGAGGAACCCGAAGAGCTCTTCCTTCGCCTTGCCGACGAAGACGCTCGACGCCAGCAAAATCATCCCCGCGGCGGTCAAGAACAGCTCCGGCGACAGCAGGAGCCAGTCGGTCGCCTGGACCTTCACCGGACCGCCGGAACCGGGGCGGCGGGCGCCAGATCCCCCGCCGCCGGGATGCCGGTTCCCGGCGCGCCCGCGTACGCCGGCGGAGTCATCGTGGCGCCTCCGACGGATCGCACGATGTTCTCGGAGGGAACCCGGAGGACGTCGAAGAACGGCTTCGGGTAGAGGCCAATCCAGAGAGCGAGAACGACCAGCGGCGCCAGCGTCAGCTGCTCCCGAAAGGAGAGGTCGGGAAGCTTCGCGTTGGCCGGATTGGAGAGCTCCCCGAAGAAGACGCGCTGGTAGAGCCAGAGGAGGTACGCGGCTCCGAGCACGATGCCCGTGCAGGCGAAGAGAGCCCACCAGAAATTCTTCGCGAACGCTCCCTGCAGGATCGAAAACTCCCCGATGAACCCGTTCAGGAGAGGAAGCCCCATCGACGACAGCGCCATGATCAGGAAGTAGGTGGCATAGATCGGCATCTGCCGGGCGAGGCCGCCGTACTCGGCGATCATGCGCGTGTGCCGGCGCTCGTAGACCACGCCGACTAAGAGGAAGAGGGCGCCCGTCGAGATGCCGTGGTTGATCATCTGCAGGACGCCCCCCTGCACGCCCGCCATATTGAGCGCGAAGATCCCGAGCATCACGAACCCGAGATGCGACACCGAGGAGTACGCGATCAGCTTCTTCATGTCCTTCTGGACGAGAGTGACCATGGCGCCGTACACGATGCCGACGATCGCGAGGAACACCATCGTCCCTATCACCCACGGCGTCTTTACGGCCTCCGGGAACATCGGCAGGGAGAACCGGACGAAGCCGTACGTGCCCATCTTCAGCAGGACCGCGGCGAGGATCACGGACCCCGCGGTCGGCGCCTCGGTGTGGGCGTCGGGCAACCACGTGTGGAACGGGAACATGGGAACCTTGATCGCGAAGCCGAAGAAGAACGCGAAGAAGAGCCACACCTGGAGTTCGGGCGGCATCGCCGCGGCCACCGCGGTCAGCTTCGGAAC
Source organism: Acidobacteriota bacterium (assembly GCA_020199905.1). Lineage (GTDB taxonomy): Bacteria > Acidobacteriota > Thermoanaerobaculia > UBA5066 > Gp7-AA6 > JALYUA01. The sequence continues at coordinate 36,366 of JAIVJS010000004.1, read as the reverse complement.
GGAAAACGTCGCGGCGTGCCCGAGGCCCTTGTACCCGAGGAAGCCCGTGGTGTTGTAGAAGTAGAGAGCGATGATGCCGAGCAGCATCAGCACGGACCCCGCCAGCGTGTACAGGAAGAACTTGATCGCCGCGTAGAGCCGCCGCTGTCCTCCCCACACGCCGATCAGGAAGTACATCGGCACCAGCATGATTTCCCAGAACACGTAGAACAGGAAGAAATCGAGGCAGCAGAACGTGCCGATCATGAAGGTCTGCAGCAGGAGCAGGAGGATGTAGTACTCCTTCTGCCGCTCCGCGATCGCCGAGAAGGACGAGTAGATCGCGATCACCCCGATGAACGTGGTCAGGAGGATCAGAAGCAGGGTGATCCCGTCGATCCCGAAGTGGTAGTCGACTCCGAGAGACGGAATCCACGGGATGCGCTCGACGAACTGGTACCCGGCCTTCGCGCGGTCGAAGGAGAACCAGAGCGGGAGCGAGACCGCCAGGTCGAGAGCGGCAACCGCTGTCGCGAACGCCTTGATGGCTCCCGTCTTCTCCTTCGGGATCAGGAACATGATGATCAGCGCGCCGGCGAGCGGGATGTACGCGATGATCGACAGGATCGGCAGCTGTTGCAGAGTGTTCATTCGTTCAGTTCTCGGTTTTCAGTTATCCGTTTTCAGTTTCGGTCACCGGAAGAGCAGGTACACGGCGACGAGGCAGAAGAGCCCGCCGCCCATCACGAGGGCGTAGTTCTGAACGCGGCCGGTCTGCGCGCGCCGGAAGCCGCGGAAACCGGCCTGGAGAGTGTTCGCGACGCCGTTGACGAGGCCGTCCACCACGTACTGGTCGAAGAAGGACGACAGCCATGAGAGCCCGACCGTGACGTGCCGGGTGCCATTGACGGCTCCGTCCACGACCGTCGCGTCGAAATCCCAGAGGAAACGGCCCCCGCCCTTGGCGAGTCCCTGGACGAAGACCGAGTCGTAGGCCTCGTCCACGTAGTACTTGTTGGACACGGCCCGATAGACTCCGGGGAATCGTGCGGCGATCCGCGCCGGCACCGCCCCCTCCCCCTTCGCGTACCAGACGTAGGCGAGGGCGAGCCCGATCGCGGCCGCGGCCACGGAGGCCGCCATCAGGAGGGCCTCGGTCGACGCCGCCGCTTCGTGCGCCGCCGTATGCGCGCCCGCTCCCGCGAGAGGCAGCAGGATCGGATGGAGAAACTCCCCGATCCGGTCCCCGCCGCGCACCATCGGAATCCCGACGTATCCGCCCACGACGGACAGGAACGCGAGGACGATCAGGGGCACGGTCATCGAGCGGGGAGACTCATGGATCTGCGCCTCCTGCTCGGTCCCGCCGCGGAATTTCCCCCAGAAGGTGAGCGAGACGAGCCGCAGCATGTAGAACGCCGTCAGGCCCGCCGTGAAGAGCGCCGCGGCCCAGAGAACCCGGCCGAGCCACGGGGCGCTCGCGAAATGCGCCTCGAAGGCCGCTGCGAGGATCGCGTCCTTGGAGAAGAACCCGGCTAAGAGCGGTACTCCGGCGATCGCCAGCGTCGCGACCAGGAAGGTCCGGTATGTCACGGGGATCTTCGACGCGAGCCCGCCCATCTTCCGGATGTCCTGCTCTCCCCCGAGCGCGTGGATGACGGACCCGGATCCCAGGAAGAGACAGGCCTTGAAGAACGCGTGTGTCATCACGTGAAACATGCCGGCGACGAAGGCCCCGACCCCGCACGCGAGGAACATGTACCCGAGCTGCGACACAGTCGAGTAGGCGAGGACCTTCTTGATGTCGTTCTGAGCGACGCCGATGGTCGCGGCGAACAGCGCGGTGAATCCGCCGACGACCGCGACGACGAGAAGGGCGTCGGGCGAGAGGCGGAAGAGGACGTTGCACCGCGCGACCATGTACACGCCCGCGGTCACCATCGTCGCCGCATGGATCAGCGCCGAGACGGGCGTGGGGCCCGCCATGGCGTCCGGCAGCCAGACGTAGAGCGGAAACTGGGCGGACTTGCCGCACGCGCCCACGAAGAGGCAGAGGCAGACCAGCGTCAGGTAGGGCGCGTACGCGGACGGATGCGCGGCCGCCGCGGGGAATACCTTTCCGAAGTCGAGCGAGCCGAAGAGGCTGAAGATCCCGAAGATGCCCAGGATGAAGCCGAAGTCGCCGATCCGGTTGACGACGAACGCCTTCTTGCCGGCGTCCGCGGCCGCGTCCCGGTCGTAAAAATACCCGATCAGCAGGTACGAGCAGAGGCCGACCCCTTCCCAGCCCACGAAGAGCAGAAGGAAGTTCGCGCCGAGCACGAGCAGCAGCATCGAGAACATGAAGAGGTTGAGATACGCGAAGTAGCGCCCGTAGCCCTCCTCGTGCCCCATGTACCCGACGGAATAGACGTGGATCAGGAACCCAACGAACGTGACGAACGCGATCATCAGCGCCGACAGGGAATCGAGGCGGAACGCGGCGTCCACGAACCACTCGCCGGCGGGGCCATGCACCTGCCCGACGGCCTGGTTCACGCCGAGCGGCAGCCAGCGGTAGAGCGTCACGACGTGGGCCGCGCCCTCCGAGAGACGGCCGATTCCGACGTCCAAGATCGCCAGAAACGCGAAGACGCAGGAGAGACCGACCGAGACGGTTCCGACGACCGTGTGGGCCGTCTTCAACGGAATCGGCGAGTGGCCGGCCGGATCGTGCGCGGACGAGCCCGCGTGCGTGTGAGCGGGATTCTCGCCGTGCACGGAAGGAGCGGGGGCCGCGGCGAGGGCCGGCGCGCCCTGGGACCCGTGGGCGTCGGCCGCCTCCCCGCGCGTGCGATGGGAGATCAGGTACAGAACCCCGTTGACGAGGAATCCCGCCAGCGGAAAGAGGGGCACGAGCCAGAGCAGGTCCTTCAAGGCGTCAGCCCTTCATCGTGTTCGCCTCTTCCACGTTCAGCGTCTTGCGCTGGCGGAAGAGAGAGATGGTGAGCGCGAGGCCAATCGCGGCCTCGCCGGCGGCGATCGTGATGACGAACACCGAAAAGACCTGGCCCGTCAGGTCAGAGAGCCTGCGGGAGAAGGCGATGAAATTGATGTTCACCGCGTTCAACATGAGCTCGATCGACATGAGCACGGTCAGGAAATTCCGGCGCACGAGCACGCCGAAGAACCCGATCGCGAAGAGGAGGAACGACAGAATCAGGAAATGGTTGATGGTGATCGTCATGACGCGCCGCTCACTAATCCACCTTCTCGAAGGAGCGCTTACCGAGGACGACGGCGCCGATCATGGCGACGAGGAGAAAGACCGACGCGACTTCGAAGGGCAGCAGGTAGTCCCGGAACATCAGCCAGGAGACCGCCTCCGTGTTCCCGATCACGCGGCCGGCGACGGCGCGGAATGCGTCGGGGTTGCGGGCGATGTCGGTGAACTTCTCGGTGCCCAGGATGTAGAGGAACGGGATCAGGAACACGGGCAGCAGGAGCAGGGCGATGTCCCACTGGTGCTGGAACGCAGGCGTGCCGGCCGCCGTGCGCTGGTGGACGAGCATGATCACGAAGAGAAACAGCACCATGATCCCGCCCGCGTACACGAGGATCTGGACGGCTCCGACGAACTCCGCCTCCTCCAGGATGAAGACGCACGCGACGAGGAGGAACGACGCGAGCAGGAAGAGTGCCGAGTGCACCGGGTTCTTCGACCAGACGACCGCGATCGCGGTGCCGAGAATGAGCAGGGCGAAGCCGACGAACAGCCAGCCGGCCACTCCCGTGAGTAGCGCGCTGCCCGCCGCCTCCGCCGCTCCCATCAGCCCTGCTCCATCACGGTGAAGGGCTTGACGTTCGGCGCCTCCTGCCAGTCGGTGAGCTTGCGGATGTCCAGATACAGCGAATCGTTACGGTCGTACGACGCCATCTCGTAGGTCTTCGTCGTCAGCCATATCGACTTGGGGACCGTCGGGCACGCCTCCTCGCAGAGCTGGCAGAACATGCAGCGCTTCAGGTCCACGTCGAAGCGGTCGAGGACCTTGATGCCCTTGCCCGCCTCGTTCTTCTCGTTGTGCCAGTCGATGTAGATGATGTTGATCGGGCACTCGATCGCACAGAGCGTGCACTTGATGCAGCGCTCCTCGTCCAGCCGGAACATCCCGCGGAACCGGTCCGACGGGATCTTCTTCTGCTCCGGGTACTGGATCGTCACCTTCTTGCCGAAGAGGTGCCGTCCCGTGACGCCGAGCCCGTCGAAGAGATCGAGGAGGGTCAGCTTGTCGAGCCACTTCTTGAGTGCCATGGGCACCTTGTCCTCTTCTTCTTCTGTGCCTTCAAGCCTTCAAAGCCGATTGCCGTGTGCCCGCCGGCTCGGATGCGAGCCGGTCGCGGCGGGCGAGAGCCTGTCGGAGCTTCGCCAGGAAAAACATGAGGAGAAACAGCGCGCCGAAAAGCCACCCGAGCCGCACGAGCCCGTCGGTCCGTCCCGGCGTCCACAGGATCGCCAGCGCGACGATCACGATGTTGACGAGCGAGAGGGGGATCATCCACTTCCAGCCGAGAGCCATCAGCTGGTCGAACCGGTACCGCGGAAACGTGGATCGGAACCAGATGTAGCAGAAAATGAAAAACCCGACCTTCGCCAGGAACCACAGGAACGGCGGGACGATGTGGAGGAACGACAACGCCTTGACGTGGCCGAAGGGCGGGAGCCAGCCCCCGAAGAACACGGTGACGGCCACGCACGAGATGATGATCATCGCGGCGTATTCGCCCAGGAAGAAGAAGGCGAACTTCACCCCCGAGTACTCCGTGTTGAACCCGGACACGAGCTCGGACTCCGCCTCCGGAAGGTCGAAGGGGTTCCGGTTGGTCTCGGCGACGCCGGATACGAAGTACAGGAAGAAGGAGAGCAGGCCGGGGAAGACGAACCAGAGCTGCATCCGGTCCTGCCGCATCACGATCTCGACGAGAGAGAGCGAGCGGGTCATCAGGAGCACCGCGACCAGCGAGAGCCCCATCGGGACCTCGTAGGACACGAGCTGCGCGGCCGATCGCAGGCCGCCGAGCATCGAATACTTGTTGTTGGAAGCCCAGCCGCCGAGGATGATCCCGTACACGCCGATCGAGGTGATCGCGAGCAGGAACAGAAGCCCGATGTTGATGTCGGCGACCCAGAGCGGGGTCGAGACGTGCCGCGCCAGCCGGATCGACGGGCCCATCGGGATCACGGCGAGCGCGGTGAGCGCCGGGATGACCGCCAGCACGGGCGCTAAGAAATGGACGAACTTCTCCGCGCGCGCGGGCGTCACGTCCTCCTTCGTCACGAGCTTCAGGAGATCGGCGAGCCCCTGAAGGGTGCCCTTGGGCCCGACGCGGTTGGGCCCGAGCCGCACCTGCATGAAGCCCATGATCCGGCGCTCGGCGAGCACGATGACGAACCCGACGATCGCGGGAACGACCGCGACGATCAGCAGGACCTTCACGTAGGTCAGGAAGGTCGGGGTGAGGATTTTCATGCGTGACCCCCGGGGCCGGGAATCGGAAATCCGGAGCCGAGCGACCAACGGGAGCGAGACGGCCGCGGTACTCCGCGGTCAACTCGATCGGGAATCGAAGAGAAGCGGCTCTCCTCCTTTCCCGTTTCCCGTTTCCCGTTTCCCGTCTTCCTCACCTGTCCACCTCGCCCAGAACGATGTCGATCGTGCCGATCAGGGCGACGAGGTCCGAGATCAGGTGGCCCTTCGCCATCTTGGGCAGCGCCTGGAGGTTGATGAACGACGGCGGACGGCAGTGCATCCGATAAGGGCGGTTGCTGCCGTTCGAGACGCAGTAGAAGCCGAGCTCGCCCTTCGGCGACTCGATCGACGCGTAGATCTCCTCGGCGGGCGGCTTGATCACCCGGGGGACTTTCCCCCGGATCTCTCCCGGCTCGAGCCGGTCCAGGCACTGGCGGAGGATGCGCACGCTCTGCCGCATTTCCTGGACGCGCACGATGTACCGGTCGTACGTGTCCCCGTTCTGCCGGGTGGGGACCGCGAAGTCGAGCTCGTCGTAGCACTCGTAGGGCTGAGCGCGGCGCAGGTCCCACTCGATCCCCGACGCGCGGATCAGAGGGCCCGTCAGGCCGTACTCGACGCATTCCGCGGCGGTCAGCACGCCGATCCCGACGGTCCGCCGCTTCCAGATCCGGTTGTCGGTCAGGAGCTGCTCGTAGTCGTCGATGCGCGCCGGCAGGTCGTCGACGAACTCTAAGAGCCGCTCCACCCACCCGGTAGTCAGGTCGAACGGAAGCCCGCCGATGCGCATGCAGTTCAGGGTGAGGCGCGCGCCGCAATACTCCTCGAAGAAGTCCAGGATCTGCTCGCGCTCGCGGAACGCGTACCAGAAGGGCGTCACCGCGCCGAGGTCGATCCCCGACGTGCCGAGCCACACGAGGTGGCTCGAGAGCCGCTGCAGCTCGTCCAAGATCACGCGGACCAGCTGCGCCCGCCTCGGCACCTCCACGTCCAGGAGCTTCTCGATCGTCAGGCAGAACGCGTGGTTGTTCGTCGCCGCCGCCACGTAGTCCATGCGGTCGGTGTGCGGGATCCCCATCGGGTACGTCTCGGTCTCGAAGAGCTTCTCGGTCCCGCGGTGGAGGAATCCCACGTCCGGGATGGCCTCGAGGATCTTCTCCCCGTCGACCTTCAGAACGATACGGAGGACGCCGTGCGTCGAGGGATGCTGCGGCCCGAAGTTGAGCTCCATCTCCTGCACGTCGAAGAGCGTCGGCGGCTCCCCCGGAGCCGGAGGCGTGTCGCCCTGCGAGAGCGGCCTCCCGACGCCGGCCGCCGCCGCGCGCTCTGCGAAGTACGCCGCCTCGTCGCGCTCCGCCTGAGAGAGCTTCTCGTCCGTCATGAAGAACGACTCGGGAAACGGGAGCCGAGCGACCAACGGGAGCGAGACGGCCGCGGTAATCCGCGGTCAACTCGATCGTGAATCGAAGAGAAAGAGCTCCCCTCGCTTTCCGTTTCCCGACCTCGTTCCCTCACGACACCACCTTGCGATTCGGATCGCTGGCGCCCGGGCCGCCGCCCTCCGGCCATTCCTCCGGGTAGATCGCGGCGCCGGTGTCGATTCCTTCGAGCGGGAAGTCCTTGCGCAGCGGGTGGCCGTGGAACCCCTCCCAGGTCAGGATCCGCCGCAGGTCCGGATGCCCGGAGAAGCGGATCCCGAACATGTCGAAGGTCTCCCGCTCGCACCAGTTCGCGGCGAGATACACGCGCGCGATCGAGGGGACGTCCTCGCCGTCCGCGGCGCCGCATTTGACCCGGATGCGGTCGTTCTTCGAGAAGGAGTAGAAGTGGTAGACGACGTCGAAGCGCGGCGCGCGCTCCTTCCAGTCCACCGCCGTAACGTCGACGCAGTAAGCGAAGTCCTCGGCCTGCTTCAGGTGACGGGCGACGTCCGCGATCTTCTCGCGCGCGACCGTCACGGTCACCTGTCCAGCGAACGTCTTGGAGGCGACAACGGCGCCCGGGACGCCCGCCGAGAGCGACATCACCCACGGATGGCTCGCCGCGTCCGTCGCGACGAGCTTCGGCTTCGCAACTTCCTTGGCCCCGGTCGCGGCCGGGGGCGTGATCTCCTCGGCCATGCCGTGGGATTAAGAGGCCTTCCGGATGACCTTCATCCGGTCGATCTTCTTCTGGAGGGCCATGATCCCGTAGATCAGCGCTTCGGGCCGCGGCGGGCAGCCGGGGACGTACACGTCCACCGGGACGATCCGGTCCACCCCCTGCGTGACCGCGTAGGTCCTGTAGGGCCCGCCGCAGGTGGCGCAGGATCCCATCGCGATGACCCACTTTGGATCGGGCATCTGGTCGTACAGGCGCTTGACGACGGGCGCCATCTTTTCGACGACGGTCCCGGCGACGATCATGAGATCCGACTGCCGCGGAGTTCCCCGGAACACCTCGGCGCCAAACCGCGCCAGGTCGTGCCGGGCGTCCATCACCGCCATCATCTCGATCGCGCAGCACGCCAGGCCGAACTGCATCGGCCAGATGGAGGACCGCCGCGCCCAGTTGATGACGGAGTCGACCGTCGTCGTCAGGACGTTTTCTTCGAATCGGTTGTCGACGAGACCCATGGATCGGTTCGCCCTTCTGCTACGCCCAGTCGAGCGCCTGGCGCTTCCAGACGTAGAAATATCCGACGACGAGAATCACCAGAAAAATGACCATTTCGATCAAGCCGAAGAGGCCGAGCCGGTGAAAGAGGACGGCCCAGGGGAAGAGAAAGATCGTCTCGACGTCGAACACCACGAAGAGGACCGCGATCAGGAAATAGCGGACCGAAAAGCGCGTGTCGAAGGCGAAGGTCGTGGCCGCGATCCCGGACTCGTAAGGTTCCAGCTTGGCAGGGTTTGGCCGACGCGTCTGGATCGCCCGGGCGAGAAAAATCGTGGCCAGGGGCAGAGCCGCCGCCAGCAGACCCAGAATCAGGATCGGAAAGTAGTTGGCCACTTAAGCGGCCATTCTATCGGAGGGAAAAAAGGAATCAACCCGCATTCCCGGACGTCGCCGACGCGGCGAGACCGGGAGCGGCGACGCCGCGCGACTGCACCAGCACCGAGATCTCGTCGCCCATTCCCTCGGGGTCGACGAGACGGTACGCGCGCCACCGCGCCGCGTCGTCCGGAGTGAAATCGAAGACGCCCGATTCGACGAGGAAGCGGCCCTGGCGCGAAATGCCTTCCGTCGTCAGCCCCTCTGCCTCCCCCGCCTCGATCAGCAGGTCCCAGTGCACGTGCGCTGTCAGGTCCACCTGCCCGGGCCGCGACAAAGGATCTCCCCGGCGCAGGCCCGCGAAATGCACCGCGAGGGTCCCGTGCCGGCGCGCGGTCGCATGGTAGAGGACGGGCGATCGGTGCCCGTAGTCGAAGGAGACGAGCGAGCCGCGGCCGAGCGCGCGCGCCAGAATCCGGTGGAGCGGGGCGGCGCCGAAGGAGATCTCGCCGACCTGTCCCGCTTCCATCGCGACGCCGTAGCGCTCCAGGTGCTCGCGGTACGCGTCGGGCGCCGCCGCCGTGCGCCACACGAACGCGTCGCCCTCGAAATCCACGCGGAGCTCCTGCAGCCCGCGCGCGGATCCCGTCACCCGGACGACGGGCAGGGCGTCGTAGAGCTCGTTGGAGAAGATCCAGCCGTTGACGCTCCCCTCCGAAAGCTCTTTCGGGGAATCGAGGGCCCGCAATCCCCGCGGAAAGGGGCGGCGGAGAAGGGTCTGGCGCGCGCTCGCGCTGCGCTCGACGGCCGTCAGCCGGACGCGCTCGAAAACGTCGGCGTCGTTGGCCTCCAGCGCCGCCGCGAACTCCTCCAGGAACTTGCCTTCCCCGGCGCCGACCTCCACGAAGTCGAGCGGCCCATCGAACTCCCGCGCCTGGCGCGCGAACCGGCGCGCCAGCGCGCGCGCGAAGGCGGGCGATATCCACGGCGAGGTCACGAAATCGCCCCTCTCTCCGATCGAAGGGCCGCGGGAGTAATACCCCTCCTCGCCGTCGTAGAGCGCGGCCGCCATGAAGTCTCGAAACGAGATCGGGCCCTCTCGGGCAATGCGCTCGCGGAGTCGATCGGTCAGGGACAAGGCACTCTCGATTATATTTTCCAAGGCGATGCAATGCTGTCCGCTTCGCGCCGCGGCTGTTCTGGCGGCGGCGGTCCTTCTGCTGACGCCCGCGTGCGTTTCACGGCGAAATGGCCCCCTCCCGACGCTCGAGGACTACTCGGACGGGACTTCCGTGTGGGCGGACGAGTTTTTGACCGACTGGAAATCCGGCGTCGCGAACGGGAATCTCTACGCGGACGACTTCCGGTGGGCAGGGCCCCTTCCGGCAGCGGACCTCGTGCCGGCCCCCTCGCGAGCTCCCCTCTCGATCGGGATTTATCGCGCGACCGCCGGGGCACCCGGCGCCTCGATCACCGGCAGCGCCGCTCTCCGCGTCCGCCTGCGGGAAGTCCGCGGACGCTTCTCGAAGCTCGGGCGGACCGAGTCGATCCTCTTCGACTTCCGCCGGCGGGGCGCGGCGCGCGAGGTCGTGCTCGGGATCCTCCTCACCGGGACGGGCGCCCGCGGCGAGCTGCGCCAGGAGGGCGGCAAGGTGCGCCTCCGTCTGACGCGGGAGGCGCCGGGCCGTCCGTGGAAAGCCGCCGCGGGTTCCATCGGAGAGTGGATGAGCGCCTCGGCCTCGGAGCCTCTCTTCGAAGAGCGCGCGGCGGCGGCGGGACTCGGCCGTCCGCACCGAGCGTTCCTGCCGGACGCGGCCAGAAATGTCCCCATCCCGGGAGAGCACATGCCGCCCGGCGCCGCCGTGCTCGATTTCGACGGCGACGGCCGGGACGATCTCTTCGTCGCGGGCGGCGACGGAAACCGCCTCTACCGCAACCTCGGGAACGGGAAGTTCGAGGACGTCGCGTCGCGCGCCGGCGTCTCGGGACAGCCGGGAGAAGCCGTGGGCGCGCTCGCCTTCGACTTCGACAACGACGGCCGGCCGGATCTCTACGTCACGTACATCGACCGGCCGAACCTTCTGTTTCGCAACGGCGGCGACGGCACCTTCGAGGAAGTAGGAGAGAAGGCGGGCGTGGCGCTCTCGAACTACTGCACGGCGGCCGCGGCGCTCGACTACGACCGGGACGGGCGGCCGGATCTCTACGTCCTGGTCTACGGTCCGCGCGACCGCGGCCCCAACATCCAGGCGAACAACGCGCCGCCGAACCACCTCTTCCACAACAACGGCGACGGGACGTTCACCGACGTCTCGACGGCGTCTCGCACCGCCGATACCGGATGGGGTCTCGCGCTCGAGTGCGCGGATCTCGACGGCGACGGTTGGCCCGACATCTACGTCGCCAACGACTTCGGGAACCACACGTACCTCCACAACGAGAGAAACGGGACGTTCAAAAACCTCGCCCGGCGAGCCGGGATCCTGGACCCGGGATTCGGGATGGGCGTCGCGATCGACGACGTCGAGGGAAACGGAAAGCTCGACCTCTACGTCTCGAACTACTCGTTCCCGATGAAGTGGTTCCTGAAGGACCCGCGCTTTCCGATGCCGGAGTTCCCGTACTCGCTCGGCCGCCCCCTGGTCTGGCGGCGGCTCACGGCGCTGGCGCGCGGCTCCTCCCTCTTTCGCCCGCGCGGCGACGGGACCTTCGAGCGCGTCTCGGAAGAGGCGGGGGTCGAGGACACGTCGTGGTCCTGGGGATGCGTGTTCGTGGACGCGGACATGGACGGCCGGCCCGACCTCTTCGTGGTCAACGGCATGGTCACTGGAAAGAACGTGAAGGAGCGCGAGATCGACTTCTGGAACACGATGAGCGCCGAGTACAAGAAGTTCGAGAAGGGCATCGCGACCGCGGATTTCGGGGACGACTCGCTGTGGGGACGCCCGCCCAAGCGCTTCTACCGGAATCTCGACGGGCGCCGGTTCGCCGAGATCGCCGCGGTGACGGGGCTCGAGTCCGACGCGAACCAGCGGGGGCTCGTCGTGCTCGACGTCGACGGCGACGGTGCTCCGGATCTTTTCGCGACCGGGTTCCTTCAGCCGCCCTCTCTCTGGGTCAACCGAAATCCCTCGCACGCCCATGCGCTCGTCGTCGCGGTCCAGGGAGAACCGGCGAGACCCGGTCCCTACAAATCGACCCGGGACGGTCTCGGGGCCCTGGTCACCGTCGAGGCCGGCGGGTCGAAGCGCACCCAGGTCGTGGCCGCGGGCTCTTCCTTTCTCTCCTCGAGCTCGAGGGCGCTCTATTTCGGCCTCGGGGACGCCGCGAAGGCGGACCTGGTGACGGTCCTCTGGCCCTCGGGCCGGAAGGCCGAGCGGCGGGACGTGCCCGCGGGCCGGCTCCTGCTGCGGGAGTCGGATCGGTAGTCCTTGCGCTCGGCGAAAGTCCGGCCGGGCTGAGATAGCCTTCCGCGAGTGAACCAGCGCGCATTCCTGGCGGGCCTCGCCCTGCTCGTGCTCGCGGGCTCCTCTTGCGGGCCCCGGGTGGTCGTCGCGCGGCTCGCTTCTCCTACTCCGGGCGCCGCCGTCGCAACCGTCCCGACCCCGACGCCGATGCCGCGCACCGCCGTCCCCGCGCCGCCGGAGAGGACGCCGACTCCCGTGGCGCCGACTCCGTCTCCGGCGCCCGCGCCGCCGACGCGCGTTCCGTCTCCCGCGGCGCCGCGCATTGCGACCGCGCCTGCCGCGACTGTCCTGCCAGCGACGGCGACGGCCACGGCCGCGCCCCGGCCGACGTCCGGTCCGCCGCCTACGATCACGGCGACGAGACCGGCACCGGAGGCCGGCAGCGCCGCTCCGCGAGCGACCGGCGTCCGGGAACTCGTGGCGACCCCGGCCCCTCCCACGGCGCGCCCGAGCCCCGTGCCGACCCGGATCCCCGCCACGGCGGTCCCTCCAACTTCCCCGCCGACCGCCCGGCCGACTGCATCCGCCCCGGCGGCCGTTCCGACAGGCGTGGCGCTCGTTCCGACCCCGCGTCCGGCGGCCACCCCCCCGCCTTCGCCCGCCCCGGCGCGTCCGACTCCCCCGCCGACCTCGCAGCCCGCGCCGAGTCCGACGCGCGTGATGACGGCCATGGCGCAGGTCCGTCCGACTCCACCCCCGACGCGAGAGCCGGGAGCCGCCAGCGCCGCCCCCACGGAGGCGCCGGCGACGCCCGCTCCGACACCGTCTCTCTCGTCACCCGTTCTCGGCAGCTGGACCTTCCGCGCGCGCTCCGCGGACCGGGAGATCGGCGGCGGCCTCCGGTTCTTCAACCAGCGCGGCGCGCTCGCCGGAGCCTACGTGGCCCCGAGCGGGCGCGAGACCCCGCTGACGGGCGTCAACGTCCAGGGAGAAAAGATCTCGTTCGGGATCCCCGGCGCCGTCGGCACGTGGCAGTTGATCGGCGTGCTCTCGGGCGACCGGATCAACGGGACCTTCGAGACCATCTCGGGCATCGTCCCCTGGACCGCGGTGCGCGGCGCGCCTCCCGCTCCATCGTCGCCCGCGCCCGCGGTTTCCCCGACGTCCCGGTAGCGTTCCCCGCCCGTTTTCAGACGAGCGGCGTCCCCTGCAGCAGCCAGATCTCGAAGATCACAGCCACGATGGTGACGAAGATCCCCAGGATCGCCACGGCGGCGGCGCCGAGCTCGATCCGCAGCTCCGAGGGCGCGCGTCCGAGCCGGCGCTCGAGCCACTCCCGCGTGGCGGCGGGACGCATGGAGCCGTACCCTCCGAGGGTCGAGAGCAGGAGGCCGAGCCCCAGCGCGAGAGCGATCGCGATTCCTCGTGTCAAAGAGGCTCCCTCCGTTCGACCCGCCCGCCCGTCCGGCTGACAGGTGAGAGCTATCCCTCCAGCGCCGCCGCTTCCTTCTCCTGCGCGTCGACGACGGCGATCGCCGCCATGTTGACGATGTCCGCGACCTCGACGCCACGCTGGAGGACGTGCACCGACTTCTTCATCCCGAGCAGGATCGGGCCGATGGCCTCCGCGCCCGCGAGGCGCCAGACGAGTTTGTAGGCGGCATTGGCGGACTGCAGGTCCGGGAAGATCAGGACGTTCGGGCGCCGCACGGTCGCCCACGGATAGTCGTTTTCGAGCATCTCGGGGACCACCGCCGTGTCCGCCTGCATCTCGCCGTCGATCGCGATGTCGGGGCGCGCGAGCTTCACGATTTCGACCGCGCGTTTCACCTTCAGGGCGCCCTCGTGCTGGTTCGAGCCGAAGTTCGAGAAGGCGATCATCGCCACGCGCGGCTCGATGTCGAACCGCCGCACCGCGTCGGCGGTCAGGAGCGCGATCTCCGCCAGGTCTTCCGCGGAAGGGTCGATGTTCACCGTCGTGTCGGCGAAGAAGAAGCTGCGGTCCTTGAGCACCAGGATGTAGAGGCCCGAGACGCGCTGGACTCCCGGCGCCGTGCCGACGATCTGCAGCGCCGGCCGGATCGTGTCGGGGTAGTACTGCGTCAGCCCGGAGATCACGCCGTCCGCGTCCCCGGCGTCGAGCATCAGAGGCCCGAAATAGTTGCGGACGCGCGCGAGCTTCCCCGCGTCCTCGACGGTCACCCCCGAGCGCCGCCGCAGCTCCTCGAGCCGCTTCGCGTAGCGCGGCAGGCGGTCGGAGGTCTCCGTGTGGATGAAGTCGATCTTGTCCATCGGCAGCTGGAGGTCGCGGGCCGTCTTCTCGATGTGGGCCTCGCGCGCCAGCAGGATGGGCCGGCAGATGCCCTCTTCCGCCAGGATCTTCGCGGCACGGAGGATCTTGGGATGCTCCCCCTCCGGGAAGACGATCCGCTTGGGGTTCGCGCGCGCCTTCTGGATGACGATGTTCACGACCTCGCGCGACCTCGAGATCATCGCCTCCAGCCGACGCAGGTACGCCGACATGTCGGTGATCGGCTTCCGCGCGACCCCGGACATCATGGCCGCCTCCGCCACCGCCGGCGCGACCCAGAGCAGCACGCGGTGGTCGAAGGGCTTCGGGATCAGGTACTCGCGGCCGAAGCGGAAGTTCTCGCCCCCGTACGCCTTCGACACGGCGTCGGGCACGTCCATCCGGGCGAGCGCAGCCAGAGCCTGGGAGGCCGCCTTCTTCATTTCCTCGTTGATCTCCGTGGCCGCGACGTCCAGAGCGCCGCGGAAGATGAAGGGGAACCCGAGCACGTTGTTCACCTGGTTCGGATAGTCGCTGCGGCCGGTCGCCATGATGACGTCGGGGCGCGCCGCGCGGGCCTCCTCCGGCGTGATCTCGGGCTTGTCCACCATGCGCAGGTTCTCCGGGCGGACCCCGTACGAGAGGTACAGCTTCGCGCAGGCGATCGCCGACGCGCCCGCGCCGACGAAGACGACTCTGGCCTCCTCGATCTTCTTGCCGGCGATCTCGAGGCCGTTGATGAGCGCCGCGGCCGAGATGATCGCGGTGCCGTGCTGGTCGTCGTGGAACACGGGGATCTTCAATCTCCTGCGGAGCTGCTCCTCGATCTCGAAGCACTCGGGCGCTTTGATGTCCTCGAGGTTGATCCCGCCGAACGTCGGGGCGATGCGGGCGACGGTGTCGATGAACGCCGCCGGGTCCTGCTCGTCCACCTCGATGTCGAACACGTCGATGTCCGCGAACCGCTTGAAGAGAATGCCCTTCCCTTCCATCACCGGCTTCGATGCGAGCGCGCCGATGTTCCCGAGGCCGAGCACCGCCGTGCCGTTCGAGATGACGCCGACGAGGTTCCCCTTGGCCGTGTACTCATAGGCCATCTCCGGGTCTTTCTCGATCTCCAGGCACGGGACCGCGACCCCGGGGCTGTACGCGAGAGAGAGGTCTTCCTGCGTCCGGCAGGGCTTCGTCGGGACGACCTCGATCTTGCCCTTGCGCCCGCTCCGGTGGTACTCGAGCGCCTCTTCGGCCGTCGTCTTTCTCATCGGGCCGCCAGCTCCTCGAGCGCCTTCCGGACGGCCTCCGCCGCTCCGTCCTTCGGCACGAGGCGCACCTTCCTGTCGTGGCGGGTGACGAGCTCGAGGTTCCCGTCCTTGAGCGCCCGGCCTCCGACGTTGACGCGCAGCGGAAATCCGAGCAGGTCCGCGTCCTTGAACTTCACTCCGGGCCTCTCGTCGCGGTCGTCGTAGAAGACCTCGGTGCCCGAGGCGGCGAGCGCTTCGTACAGCGCATCCCCCGCCTGCCGCGTCGCCTCGTCCGCCGAGTTCAACGACACGATCTCGACCGCGAACGGCGCCAGCGCGAGTGGCCAGACGATCCCGTCCGCGTCGTGGTGCTGCTCGATCGCGGCGGCCATGGTGCGGCCGACCCCGATCCCGTACGTCCCCATGACGGCGGGCTTCGTGTCACCCTTCTCATCCGTGAACTCGCACTTCAGGGCGGTAGAGTATTTGGTTCCGAGCTTGAAGATGTGGCCGACCTCGATGCCGCGCGCGATCTCGAGGGGCTTCCCGCAGCGAGGGCAGGGATCCCCGGCCCGCGCCTGCGCGATCTCGGCCCAGTCGTCGACGCGCGCGTCGCGCTCCGTCGCGAAGCCGCGGACGTGCCAGTCGCGCCGCCCCGCCCCCGTCACCGCGTTCACGGCCCCGCGGACGGACTCGTCGGCGATCACGCGAATGCCCTCGGGAAGGGCATGCGGCCCGACGAAGCCCACCGGCGCGCCGGTCGCGGGCTCGACCTTCTCTTCCGAGGCGAGCGCGAGGTGATCGACGCCGAGCGCGTTCTTCAAGGCGACCTCGTTGGCGTCGAGGTCCCCGCGGAGGAGCGCGACCACACAGCCCTTTTCGGTCTCGTAGACCAGGCACTTGATCATCCGGGACGCGGTGATCCCCAAAAACTCGACGACGGATTCGATCCCGCCCCGCCCGGGGGTCTCGACCTCCTGCATCCCGGTGATCGTCTCGTCCTCCCAGGGGACGGGCCGCGGTCCGGTGCGGGCCTTCTCGAGGTTGGCGCCATACCCGCACGCGGGACACCGCACGACCGCGTCCTCTCCCGTCGAAGCGAGCACCATGAACTCCTGCGACGCGCTGCCGCCGATGGCGCCCGAATCCGCGTCGACCACCGTGAAGTCGAGCCCGCACCGCTCGAAGATGCGGCGATAGGCCGCCTCCTGCGCGCGGTAAGAGCGATCGAGCCCCTCGGTGTCCGCGTCGAAGGAGTATCCGTCGTACATGAGGAACTCGCGCCCGCGCATCAGGCCGAAGCGCGGCCGGATCTCGTCCCGGAACTTCGTGCGGATCTGGTAGAGCGTCACGGGAAGCTGGCGGTACGACGTGACGCCCGCGCGGACCATCGACGTCACGGCCTCTTCCGCCGTGGGCGCCAGGCAGTATTCGCCGCCCTTGCGGTCGGTCAGATGAAACAGGATCTCCTCGGCCGCATAGCGGGACCAGCGCCCGCTTTCCTCCCACAGCTCCCGCGGCTGGAGGATCGGCAGCTCGACCTCGAGCGCCCCCGCCCGATTCATCTCCTCGCGAACGATCGCCTCGGCCTTCCGGTGCGCCTTGAGTCCCAGGGGCGTGAGCGAGTACACCCCCGCCGACACACGGCGGAGCATCCCCGCCCGCGTCAGCAGGATATGAGAGACGGCGTCCGCGTCCGCCGGCACCTCACGGACGGTCTGCAGGAAGAATCGAGACCAGCGCATTTGGAATTCGGGAAGATACCGCAAGAGTGGGGGACGGGAGCCGGGAGCCGAGCGACCAACGGGGAGCGAGACGGCCGCGGTACTCCGCGGTCAACTCGATCGGGAATCGTTTCAGAAGGCTGGGACTGAACCGCCGATCTCTCCGGCTGAGAGCTGACAGCTGAGAGCTTCAACCTTTCCGACTCGCCCCGGCGGACTCCTTCTTCTTCGTGCCGAACTTCTCGATGAGCCGCATGTTGGATCGCACCTGCTGGAGCATGCGGTCCTCGAGCGCTCCGCCCCGAGCGACCGTCTTGGCCCGGGTGAACGCCGCCTTCGCCTCGTCGGGGCGTCCAGCCGCGAGGTACGCCATCCCGAGATGATGGAAGGTCGTCGGCTGGGCGGCGCGCTCGCTCGACTTGCGCAGGCAATCGATCGCCCGTTCGAACTCGTTGCGCTTGTAGTGCACCCACCCGAGCGCGGCGAGCGGGTACGGTTTCAGCTCGTCGGGGGCCGCGGAGAGCGCGCGGCCAGCGTATTCGAGCGCCGAGTCCAGGTCCTCGCCCGAATCCGCCAGAGCCGTCGCGAGCTCGTAATAACCGATCGCCTGGGAGGTCTTGGACGGGTGGCTCTCGAGAAACTCGCGGACGAAACGCGACGCTTCGTCGGCCTTCCCTTCGGCGCGCAGCGCCTCGGCGAGCGTCGAGCAGGCCGCCGCGGCGACCACGTCCTCGGGCTCGGACGCGAGCACCGCGCGGCAGGCGGCGATCGCCTCCTGCCACAGGCCGAGCGAGGCCGAGAGCAGCGCGAAGGAGATCCGGATGGTGGAATTGCCGGGCTCCGCCTCGAGGGCCTTCTTGTAGAGCGCGTGAGCGGTCCGGAGAGAGCCGAGAGTGACTGCCTCCTCCGCCTCGCGATAGGCGTCGCCGCCGGGACCGTCCACGCGCGGCAGCGAATACCGGCTCCGGCGCTCGAGCAGCCGCACGGCCTCCTGGTATTCGAGCCGCTTGGGATTCTTCTCGAGCGCCTGCTGGAAACAGTCGAGCGCCCGCTTGGTCCAGTTCTTCTCGAGATAGCAGAGGCCCAGCTGAAAGACGGCCTCCTCCGAATCCGGCTGTTCGCGGTGCGCCTCCTCGAACGTCTGAATCGCCCGGTTGAGCTCCCCCTTCTCCCGCAGCACCGTACCGAGAAGGACCTGCGCGGAGATGACGGGCGCGGCGTCCAGAGCGCGGCGCAGCTCCCTCTCGGCCTCGTTCCACCGCGAGCCGTTCGCATAGAGCGCTCCCAGGGCGAAGTGCGGGAGGAAGGCGTCGGGCTTGCGGTCGATCGCGCGCTTCAACAGGGACTCCGCGTTGACGGCGTCGCCCTCTTCCGACGCCGCGATCCCCGAATAGACGAGCGACTCGAAGTGCATCGTGTCGACCGCCAGAATCCGCTTGAAGAAAACGCCGGCGCGCTTCAAGTCGCCGCCGGAGAAGTAGGTCTCGGCGAGGTAGAACGCGAGCTCGACGTTCTGCCGGTCCGAGCGGGAGAGCTCCTCGAGCGCCCGGACGCCGCGGTCCGAATCGAGCGCGAGGATCGCGAACTCCGCCTCCCGAAGCCGGCGGATGAAATTTTCGCGCTCCAGTCCGGCGTACCCGGCGACGATCCGGTCGCGCCTCTCCAGGAAGCGGTCCTTCTTTTCGACCGCCTGCATCCGCTCGTCCATCTTCGTTTCCCAGAGATCGAGGACCTCCTCGGAGCGCACCGCCCCCGAACGCTCGAGCGTCTCCTGGAGCGCGAGGATTCCGGTGTGGGCGACGAAGAGGTTCTTCTCGAGATTCCCGACCGACTCGAGGAGGGTCTTCAACGCCTCCGCGGTCCGCTTGACGACGTCTTCGAGCGTCGAGATGCGCTCGAGAAGGTGCTCGTCAAAGGGGATCTCTTCGGCCGGCTCGCCGGACTCATCCACGACCCCCACGCCGGAGAGCACGAGCAGCTTGGAGTGGCAGCGCTCGCAGAACTCCTCGTCGTCTCGATTCTTCAGCCCGCACACCTGGCAGAACATCAGAGAGTTGTCAGTTCTCAGTTATCAGGTTTCAGTTCTTCGGAGAAGGGGAGTAATCGTAGAAACCCTTCCCCGACTTTCGGCCCAGCCATCCGGCGTCCACCATTTTCACGAGCAGAGGGCTCGGCCGGTAGCGCGGGTCGCCGAACCCGTTCTGCAGCACGCGGAGGATCGACAGGCACGTGTCGAGACCGATGAAATCGGCCAGGGTGAGGGGCCCCATCGGGTGGTTCATGCCGAGCTTCATGATCGTGTCGATCGCTTCGCGGGTCGCCACACCCTCCCGCAGGGCCTCGATGGCCTCGTTGATCATGGGCATCAGGACCCGATTCGACACGAACCCGGGGTCGTCGTTGCAGAACACCGGTGTTTTCCCCATCCGCCTGGCCAGGCCCTCGACGGCGGCCGCGGTCTCGTCGGATGTGGCGATGCCGCGGATCACCTCGACCAGCTCCATCACCGGGACGGGGTTCATGAAATGCATGCCGATGAATCGGCCCGGCCGGCCCGTCACCGCGGCGAGGCGCGTGATCGAGATCGAGGATGTGTTGGAGGCGAAAACCGTCTCCGGCGGGCAAAAACCGTCGATCTTCCGGAACAGCTCGGCTTTCGCCGCCTCATTCTCGACGATCGCTTCGATGACCAGCTGAGCGCCCGCCACCGCGCGGGAGACGTCCGCGGTCTGCTTCAGCCGCGCGAGCGCCTCCGACTTCTGCTCCGGCGTGCGGTTGCCTTTCGCGATCTCCCGGTCGAAGTTCTTCTCGATCGACGCGCGCGCCCGCGCGACCAGCGATTCCTCGACGTCCACGAGCGTGACATCGAGACCGGCCGCCGCGGCGACGTGAGCGATGCCGCCGCCCATCTGTCCCGCGCCGACGACCGCCAGGGTCCGGATGTCCATCGAGGGCTGACTCTATTGCGGAGGGGGGAGGGGGTAAAGGGTTTATGAGCCTTCAGCTGTCCGCTCTCAGCTGTCAGCCCGCTGGCGCAGGAACAGCAGAGGTCATCGTCGGTTTTCAGTCTTCCGTGGTCAGTTTCGGTGGGAACTCCGTCGCCGGCGGAACGGAACTGATAGCTGATAGCTGACTACGGATACCCGATCACCGTTCCCACCCGGAGCCTCGGCGTGCCGAAGCGCGAGGAGAAGGCGATCCCGACGGCCACGATCGACGCCGCGCTCCAGAGGACTCCGCCGACGAGCGGAACCAGCGACGCGGCGGCAAGAAGTCCGAAACCGCACGCGAGCGCTGCGGGGCGCCGCGGAGGCGCCACGTTTTTCAGGAGCTTCTGGCCGAGCAGAAGAAAGAGAGCCGCCATGCCGAACACTTTCGCCGCGACCGCGAGCGCGGCGAAAGTCAACGCGAGCGGAACGGAGATTCCCGAAGGCAGTAGCGCGAGCGCCGCCGCCGCGGCGAGAAAGAGCGTCAGAACTCCGAGGGCGCCGGCGAGCAGAGCGCCCGCCCAGTCCCGCTCCGCGGCCGCGGCCGCGCGCGCGAACGGAGACCCGAACGCCCACAGCAGCAGAAGCGACGCGAGAAGCCAGAGGGAGAGCGCCATCATGCGGAGTCCCCGGGCAGCGGCGCCGGATCCGCCGCCCTGCCACGGTGCGCGATGCATCTCCTCCAGATACAGACGGAGAAGAGAGCCGGGCGTCGACACCGTTCCCGACACGGGCAGAGCGCCGGGACGGGCGGGCGAGGCCTCACCGCCGAACACGGACAGGTTCCCGTCGACCGACCCCGCAGGACCAAACCGCACGTTCCCGCCCCAGACGATCACGTTGCCGGAGACGCGGGAGTCGACCGTCACGTCCGAAAACACGGCGACGACGTTGCCGGAGACGGGCTCCGAGATCGCGAGGTCCCGCCCGACCGAGACGCGAGGAGCGGCGGGCGAACCGGAAGCGGCGGTCGTCGCCGCGCCTGGAGCGGCGGAGATTGCCGCGGTGAAGAGGAGGACCCGGATCATCCGCGGCGCGTGGCCCGGGCGAGCACGCGGCGGAAGGCAAACGCGGTGGGAGCCAGGATCAGAAGCGCGAGGGCGCCGAGCGGCGCCTCGAGCCGCGCCGCGGAAGACAGGGCCTCCCAGGCGGCCGGAGCCGTCGAGAGCGCGTCGGCGAAGGAGCGGAAGGCCGCGCGCGCGAGCCCCGCCAGGGGGGCGAGCGCGGAAAATCCCAGGGCCGCCTGGTCGCCGGCCGTCAGGCCCGGCGCCGCGAGCAGTGCGAATCCCGCCATGAAGACCAGCAACCCGCCCCCCGCCGGAGGCGCCCACAGCCCCAGGCTTCGCCGCTCTCGCGCGGAGAATGGCCGGATCCGGACCACCCGGGAGGCGAGATCCGCCGCGCCGTCCTGATGAGACGTCTTGCCCGATCCGGAGAGCGCCTCGAGCCGGGCAAGGAGCGCGCGCGCCTCTTCGACCGCCCGCGCGCAGCGGGCGCAGGCCGAAGCGTGCGAGCGCGCATCGGCGGCCAGTATCCCCTCCTCGCCGGCGGCAAGCGCCTCCGCATCAAGGGGATCGAGGGGTCTCACGCATTCGTTCAAGAAAGTTCTCCTGCCAGCCTGTCCTTCAATACGGCTCTGGCGCGAAAGAGTTTGTTTTTCACGGTTCCCAGAGGCATGCCTTTCATCTCCGCGATCTCTTCATACGACAAACCGGTGAAATGCCGCAGCGCAATCAGCTCCCGGAACTCCTCGGGCAGCCCCTGGATGGCGCGGGCGATGGCGTCCCCCCTCTCCACATTTCGCAGGATGGCATAGGGGTCGAGCTCGCCGCTCTTGTACTCCGGAGAGGACAACGACTGCCCGTCGGGGTCCCGGACCTCGAGAGGGACCGTCCGCGGGCGCCGCTTGCGCAGGTGGTCGATCGCGGCGTTGCCCGCGATCCGGAAGAGCCAGGTGGAGAACTTGTACTCGGGGTTGTACCGGTCGAGCGCCTGGAACACCTTGACGAAGATCTCCTGGGAGAGATCGAGCGCGTCGTCGCGATTTCCGACCATGCGGGCGACATGCGAGAGAACGCGCGCCTGGTAGCGGCGGACGAGGAGCTCGAACAGGCTTTCTTCACCGGCCAGAATGCGCCGCACGATCTCGCCGTCGGCGATCTCGGTTTCTGACGCGGCGTCTCTGGTGTTCAAGGGAAGGTCAAAGGGTTGGCCGGAATCAATGCGCTACAATTCCGCCCCCCATTCTATTGAACGGGCGCGCTGCCCGGCGAGGAGTGATCCTAAGTGGAACCAGCGACGGTCGAACCGAAGTTTCCCACCATCGGCTCGTCTCCCCAGGGCGTCGACTCCGCCAACCCCTTCGAAGAGATGATGTCGAGGTTCGATCTGGCCGCCCAGAAGCTCGGCCTCGACCCGGGCCTCTACAAGGTTCTGCGGGAGCCGGTCCGGGAGACCAAGGTCTCGATTCCGATCGCGATGGACGACGGCCGGATCGAGGTCTTCATCGGCTATCGAGTCCTCCACAACATCGCCCGGGGGCCGGGGAAGGGCGGGATCCGCTACGACAAGAACGTGAACCTCGACGAGGTCCGCGCCCTCGCCGCCTGGATGACCTGGAAGTGCGCCGTCGTCAACATCCCCTTCGGAGGCGCCAAGGGCGGCGTGATCTGCGACCCGGGAAGCCTCTCTCGCGCCGAGCTCGAAAAGATCACCCGGCGCTACACGGCGGAGCTGATGGACCAGTTCGGCCCCGAAAAGGACGTCCCCGCCCCCGACATGGGGACCAACCCGCAGATGATGGCCTGGATCATGGACACGTACTCCATGCACGCCCGCCACACGGTCACCTCGGTCGTGACCGGAAAGCCTCTTTCCCTGGGCGGCTCCCGCGGGCGGGTCGAAGCCACCGGCCGCGGCCTGATGCTCATCTGCCGGGAAGCGGCTCCCCTGCGCGGCCTGACCCTCGCCGGCAGCCGCATCGTCGTCCAGGGTTTCGGGAACGTCGGCTCGATCGCCGCGCGGATGTGCCACGAGGCGGGGGCGAAGGTCATCGCGGTCTCCGACATCGCCGGCGGCATCGTCAACGAGGCGGGGCTCGACATGGCGGCTCTGGTCGCCCATTACGAGAAGGCGCGGAGCTTCGAGGGCTTCCCCGGAATCTCCCGGATCACCAACACGGAGCTTTTGGAGCTCGACACGGACATTTTGATCCCGGCCGCCAACGAGAACCAGATCCGCGGCAAGAACGCGGGCAACATCAAGGCGAAGATCATCGTCGAGGGCGCCAACGGGCCGACGACGCAGAAGGCGGACGAGATCCTGAACCGCAACGGCACGCTCGTGGTCCCAGACATCCTCGCCAACGCCGGCGGCGTCACCGTGTCCTATTTCGAGTGGGTGCAGGACCGCGCCGGGTTCTTCTGGCGCGAGAGCGAAGTCAACGAGCGGCTCGAGGACATCATGGTCCAGTCGTTCCGGGACGTCGCGTCGATGGCCGAGAAATACAATGTGAGCTTCCGGATCGCGGCCTACATGCTTGGGATTTCCCGGGTCGCCCACGACACGATGGTGCGCGGGCTGTACGCGTGAGGCGCGGCGGCTGCCGCCTTCTCAGTCCTCCGTCCTCAGTTCTCAGTTCTTCCTGATAGGAGAGAGCTGACAGCTCACGGCTTCAAGGTAATCCGCGGCTTCAGCTCCGGCATTTCCTCGGCGAGCCGCCGCTCGAGCTCCGGGAGCGTCGCTTCCACCGGCTTCTTCCACGCCGGGTCGAGAAGCGAGACCGTCAGCCGGCGGCCCGAGAGCCCCGTCGGCTGAATCTTCCGCGCCAGCGGCTCCCCCACGATGCGGCCCCAGCGGGAACGCAGCCACAGAAGCGCCGTGTCGCCCTTGCTCATGCGCCGCAGGAGTCCGTCGGCGAGCGTGTCGAGGCGGACGAACGTGTCGGTGCGGACCGGTCTCATGACTCCTCCCGGATTCTTTCGCGCGCGACGCCCGGACCGACGGGGCGAAGGGGCTTCTCCCCCGTCAGGACGCGCCGGACGTCTTCCACCACCATCCGTGCCATCTCGCGCCGCGTTTCCAGAGTCGCGCTGCCGGCGTGGGGCATCAGCACGACGCGGTCGTCGTCGACGAGCGCCGGAGTGATGCCGGGCTCGTTTTCGTAGACGTCGAGCCCCGCTCCCGCGATCCGCCCCTCATCGAGCGCGCGGGTCAGCGCCGTCTCGTCGATCAGCGCCCCCCGCGCGGTGTTCAGGAGAAACGCCCCCGGCTTCATGCGCGCGAACGTCTCGCGGGTGAAGAGCCGCCGCGTCTCGTCGTTCAACGGCAGGTGGAGGGAGACCACGTCCGAGCGCCGCAGCAGCTCGTCGAAAGCGTGAGGAGGAGGGCCATCGTCAGGTCCGCGGTCGCGTCCGTCAGGACGTTTGGCGTGTTGGTGACGACGACGCCGCGCGCCGCGGCGGCCGCCCGGTCGATGTTGTCGACTCCGACTGCGTACTGCGCCACGATCTTCAACTTCTTCGCGTTGCGGAATACGGCTTCGGTCACCGGGTCCGAGACGATCGAGATCAGGGCGTCGGCGTCCGCCGCTTCCGTCGCAAGCTCGAGCTCCGTCGGGGCGTACCCCATGGTGCGGACCTCGAACTCGGGCTCGAGCGTCGAGAGCGACGGCTCCGGGAGCTCGCGTGTCGAGAGGACGACGGGTCTCACTTGCCGCTGCCCCGCACCTGGAGCAACCGGCCGCCGAAGAAGATTCCCGCGCCGACCGCCAGCAGGACGAGCTCGCCGCGCACGTTGCCGCCGAGGACTCCCGTGAAGAATCCGAACCCGGTCACGAGAAGCCCCAGAAACTGCAGCGCGCGCGCAACGGAATACATCGTGGTCCCCCGCTCACCGGGTCGCGCCGGAAACCGACACGGAGACGCGCAGAATGCGCTCTCCCTGGCCGATCCTCTCGAGCGCGGATTGACCCTCGACCACCTGTCCGAAGACGGTGTAGACCCCGTTCAGGTGCGGCTGAGGTGAGTGCGTCGCGAACCACTGGCTTCCTCCGGTGTCCGGGCCGGAGAGCGCCATCCCGACGGCGCCGCGCCCGTACTCGAGCGGATTGATCTCGTCGCGGATCTCGTAGCCGGGACCGCCGTTGCCCGTTCCGGTCGGGTCGCCGTCCTGGAGCACGAAGTTCGGGACCACCCGGTGGATGCGGACTCCGTCGAAGTAGCGCCGCTCCGCCAGCGAGACGAAGTTCATCACGGTGAGGGGGGCGGAATCGCCGGCGAGGCGGATCGTAAAGCTTCCGGCGGCCGTCTCGACCCGGGCCTGCCACGGCTGTCTCGCCCGCTCGGCGAGCACGGCGTAATCGGACCGCTTGCGGCCCGTGACGTATTCGGGGACCGGCAGATCCGCCCGGGTGCGACCGAAGACCGTGACGAGCGACTTCCGGGCGAGCCTCGCGGGGAGAGTCCTGCCTCCGCGGTAGATCGTTTCGACGAGCGCGGCCGCGGCGGGGTCTTTCGGCAGCTTCTCACACGCGCCGATGACGGAGATCGCCACATCGGGCGAGGAGTCGGCGCGCGCCTTCCCTGCCGCTTCCGCGAAGAGCGGGAGGAGGGCGGGGTCGGCGAGAAGCGTGAGCGCGTCGACGGCGGCGGATCGCACGCCGGGGTCCGGGTCCGTGAGCGCCGAGTTCACGAGCGGGCGGTTCTCGCGCACGGACTCCGCGGTCTTCATCCCGCCGAGGTTGGCGAGGCGAACCGCCACGTCGCGGTCGGCCGCGAAGCGCTCTCTCCAGGGGCGGCCTTCGGATCCGGGAAGCGCGCCCGCCGCCTCTGCCGCGGCGGCCCGGAGAGCCGGGTCCGGGGACGCTGCGGCGGCGTCGAGTGCCGAGGAGGCGCCGCCGTGCAGCGCCGCCGCGAGCGACTGGACGGCGACCTGGCGCCGGCGTCCCTCTCCAGAGAGCGCGATAGACCAGAGCCGGCGGGACGCTTCGCGGTCGCCCGCCGCGAAATGCCGAAGAAGCGCGAGCGCGGCGACCGCGACGTTCGGGTTCGCGTCCGTCGACAGGGCCACCACGCGAGCGCGCCTCTCCACCGGGAGCGTGGCGCCCGGAGCCTTGTCGAGAACGCCCCCGAGGGCGACGAGCGCGTTGATCGCCACGGGGCTCCGCTTTTCGAGCGCGGCTCCCAGAGGCTCGAGCGATTCCGCCCGGCCGAGGACTCCGAGAGCGCGGGCCGCTGCGGCCGCCGCATCGGTATCCGCCTCTGCGGCCAGCGCGGCGGTCAGCGCCCGAAGGGAGCCGGGCTGCGGCTTACGGGACAGCGCGTACAGAGCGGCGGAGCGCACGCGCGGCTCCGGGTCGCCGGCGAACGGCAGCGCCGCCGCTTCGCTCGCCGCATTAGAGAAACGCCAGAGCGAACGGAGGAGGGACGCGCGCGGCTCCGGGCTCGGCGCGCCCGGCAGCGCGGCGATGAGGGCTTCCTCGGCCTCCGGGCGCGCGGTGAACCCGAGGGCGCGGGCGGCCGCGGCCGCGACCCGGGGGTCCGGATCGCCGAGGAGAGGCCGCAGGTCGGAGGCCGCGGATTCCGGCAGGTATCCGGAAGCGAACGCCGCGGCCGCGCGCACGTCGGGATCGCCGTCGGCGAGAAGCGTTCGAAGGATCGGCTCCCCGCGATCGTCCCCGATCCGCCCGACGGCGAGCGCCGCCCGGATGCGTGTCGCGCCCTCCAGGCTGCGGGACGCCGCGAGCATCGTGCCCTGGTCGAAGGCGCGCCGGTCCTCGAGCTCGAGCAGCGCTGCTTCCGCTTCGAGCCCCGAAAGTGCGGATGAGGCCGGTGCGGGCGTCGAGACAGCCGTCGGGCCCTCGGGAAACGCGGGGGGCGGGCCCGCCGGGTGGCTCC
Source organism: Acidobacteriota bacterium (assembly GCA_020199905.1). GTDB lineage: Bacteria > Acidobacteriota > Thermoanaerobaculia > UBA5066 > Gp7-AA6 > JALYUA01. Next base: position 9,362 of record JAIVJS010000004.1, on the reverse strand, counting down.
GGCAGCCGGCGGCGAGCGCGAGAGCGGGCACCAGCGAGAGAAGGCTCCACCGCCGCAGGGTCATCCGACTCCTCTTCACGTGGTTCTGAAAGGCGCGCGGGATTATACGGGAGCCGGGGACGGGGGACGGCGCCGGGGGACGGGAATCGGGAGCCGAGCGACCAGCGGGAGCGAGACGGCCGCGGTATTCCGCGGTCAACTAGATCGGAAATCGAAAGGTAGAAACCGAATGTGAACCCGACTCAACTCTCAACTCTCAACTCCCTAGGCTCCGACGAGCAGGCGATCCCCGAGCATCGCCGGCAACCCCGCGCGATGGATCTTCTCGCGGGTCTTCTCGACGTCGTAAGGCACGCGATCGAAGTGCACGACGCGCTCCTCCGAGTCGTAGATCGCGTAGGCCGCGGCAGGGTTCCGATCCCGCGGCTGTCCGATGGACCCCGGGTTGATCAGGTAACGCCGGTCCTTCTCGAGCTTCCACCGCACGCGGTCGCCCCTGACGACGTCCACCTGGATCCCGTGCGGCTCGAGCGTGAAGACCGACGGAATGTGGCTGTGGCCGAAGAAGCAGAGACCGAAGCCGAACTCCCGGAAGTTCATCCACGCGTCGCGGTCCGAAAAGATGTAAGCGTCCTCGTCCCGCGGCGAGCCGTGGCAGATGGCGAACGCCTCCTCGACTTCCAGGGGTCCGAGCGGCAACGCCTCCAGGTACTTGAAATTGCGCGGGGTCAGCTTGCCGGCGGTCCATCGCGCGGCGGCGAGTGCGACCGGGTTGAAAAGCTCTCCGGAGTCGAGTCCGCACACGACCTTGTCGTGGTTGCCGCGGATCGCGAGCTTCTCCCGGCGGATGCGGCGGATCCGGTCGACCACATGGTTCGGGTTGGCGCCGTAGCCCACGAAATCGCCCAGAATCACGACACGCTCGTAGCGCTTCCGCCTGACGCGGGCCATCACGGCCGCCAGGGCTTCGTCATTCGAGTGAATGTCGGACAGGATCAGGTATCGCATGGCCCTCAGGCTTTACAACAGCGGCGAAAGGCGCGCATCGAGCGCGAGGAGCACAGAGTCGGCGGCTTCCTCGATGGACCCTTCGCGCAAGGAGACGGGAACCGTGCCCATTCTATAGAAAGGCTCCCGCGCCGCCGCCAGGAGCGCTGCCTGCTCCGGGCCCGCGAAAAGCGGGCGGTCCGTCTTGCCCGCGAGCCGCGACAGCAGGACGGGCAACGGGACGTCTAAAAAAACCGCCCGGCCGAGTGAGGCGATCGCGCGGCGATTGCCCTCCTGAACGAAGCACCCGCCTCCGGTCGCGATGACCGCGTCGGGAAGGCTCCCGGTCGCCTCGAGGAAAATGGACTCGCGCTGCCGGAACGCGGCCTCTCCCGTATCCTCGAACAGGGCGCGAACCGTGCGGCCCGACGTCCGCTCGATCTCGTCGTCCAGATCGACGAAGGGGACGCGGAGCCTCTCCGCCACGCGCCGCCCGACGGACGTTTTCCCGCTGCCCATGAATCCCACGAGGTAGATCCTTCCCGGCGGGACACGCCGCCGCGCCAGATCGAGGAGGCGCCGAGCGTTCTCTTCGTAACGGCCGCCGTCCGAGAAAGCCGCGACCATCGCGGCGGAGTCCGCTCCCGCCTCGAGGACTTGCAGGAGAGTTTCGGGGCCGATCCCGCCGATCGCGACGAGGGGGCGCGTCTTGCTCCGCGCGACGCGGGACAGCGTTTCCAGGCCGCGAGCCTCTCGCGTGCTCTTCGTGACGCTCGGGAACACAGGGCCGAACGCGACGTAGTCGGGCTCCGGTGCGGAGAAGGCGGCCTCGGCCTCCGCGACCGAATGGGTCGAAACGCCGATCGCCGCGTCCGGGCCGAGGATCCGCCGGGCGTCCTCCGCGGGCAGGTCCTCCGTGCCGAGATGGACGCCCGTTCCCGCGATTCGCGCCACGTCCGCGCGGTCGTTGACGAAGACCAGAGCCCCGTCGCGGCGGCCGATCGCGGCGCACGCGTCGGCGTCGGGCAGAAGGTCGCGGTCCGGAAGAGTCTTTTCGCGGACCTGGACGCATCGGACGCCGACCGACACCAGGCGGCGAACGATCTCCGCGTGCCCCGGACCGGGTTCGGACCGGCTCGTGATCGCGTAGACCGCCGGGAGAGCCAGGGGCATCGTGACTCCGGTCAGGGGTGGGGGCGCACGAACGCGGAATCGGCGCGGCCACCGCGCCCCCGACCGATGCTCGAGAGGATTCCCCTCGTTCCGCCTGCCGCCTGCCGCCTCCCGCCTACCGTCCTCTTCACGCTTCGGCGAAGCGGTCCATGAATCGGGTCGAGATCCGGCCGGCGACGAAGTCGGGATCCTCGAGGATCCGACGATGCATGGCGATGGTGGTCTTCACTCCCTCGACCACGAACTGGTCGAGAGCGCGGCGGCCGCGGAAGATCGCTTCCTCGCGGTCTCGTCCCGAAATGATGAGCTTGGCGATCAGAGAATCGTAGTGGGGCGGAATGAGATACCCCTGGTAGGCCGCGGTGTCCACGCGGACGCCGAGGCCGCCCGGCGGGTTGAAGGTCGTGATCCGGCCCGGAGACGGCTTGAACGAGACGGGATCTTCCGCGTTGATCCGGAACTCGATCGAGTGACCGCGCGGCTTCAAGTCGCAGTTCAGAAACGAGAGCGGCGCGCCCGCGGCCACGGCGATCTGCTCCTTCACCATGTCGACGCCCGTCACCTCTTCGGTGACCGGGTGCTCGACCTGGAGCCGCGTATTCATCTCCATGAAGTAGAAGTTGCCGCGCGGATCCAGGAGAAATTCGATCGTTCCCGCGTTGGTGTAAGAGACCGCTCGCGCGGCCGCGACCGCGGCCTCCCCCATCTTCCCGCGAAGCTCCGGATCCAGGGCGGCCGAGGGCGACTCCTCGATGAGCTTCTGGTGGCGCCGCTGGATCGAGCACTCGCGCTCGCCCATGTGCCTCAGGTTGCCGCGATGGTCTCCGAAGACCTGGAACTCGACGTGGCGCGTGCTCTCGAGGTACTTCTCGAGATAGACCTCCGCGTTTCCGAAGGCCTTCTCGGCCTCGTTACGCGCCGTCTCCCACGCGCCCGAGAGCTCGCGGTCGTCGCGCGCCACGCGCATTCCGCGGCCGCCCCCGCCCGCGGACGCCTTGAGGATCACGGGATATCCGGCGCGGCGCGCGAAGGCGAGCGCTTCGTCCGCGGTCTCGACCGGGCCGGGCGAGCCCGGCACGGTGGGAACGCCGGCGGCGGTCATCGTCTTCCGCGCAAGAGACTTGTCTCCCATCTTCCGGATGGCATCGGGCGACGGCCCGATGAACGTGATGTTGCAGTCGTGCAGGATCTCGGCGAAATACGCGTTCTCGGAGAGGAAGCCGTAGCCGGGGTGGATCGCGTCGGCCTCCGTGATCTCGGCGGCGGAAACGATCGAGGAGATGTTCAGGTACGACGCGGCGGAGGGATAGGGGCCGACGCAGACGTCCTCGTCGGCGTAGCGCACGTGGAGAGCGTCGCGGTCCGCTTCGCTGTAGATCGCGACGGTCTTGATCCCGAGCTCTTTGCACGCGGAGATGATGCGGAGCGCGATTTCGCCCCGGTTCGCGATCAGGATCTTCTTGAACATGGAGGAAGAGCTGTCAGCCGTCAGCTCTCAGCTGTCAGCCGAGCCTGAGGCGCATTCCTGAGCTGAGAGCCGAAAGCTGAGAGCGGAGAGCTTCCTTCATGCCGCCAGCCGGATCGCGAACAGCTTCTCTCCGTACTCGACCGGCTGGCCGTTCTTCGGATAGACCTCGAGGATCTCACCCTCGACGTCCGATTCGATCTCGTTCATCAGCTTCATCGACTCGATGATGCAGAGGATCTTCCCCCGCGCGACCTTCTGCCCGACCTCCGCGAACGACTCGGATTCGGGAGACGGCGAACGGTAGAAGGTCCCGACGATCGGGGACGTGATGACGTGAAGCCGCGGGTCCACCTCCGGAGGCGCGGCCGGGGCCGCTTCGGGAGCGGGAAGGGCGGCGGGGGCCGCCGCCGTCGCCGACGCGCCGTTCGTGGCAGCGCGGACGCCCTCGATCCGGACCCGGAACCCCGCCTGTTCGATCTCCAGAGCCGACAGCCCTCGCTCGGACACGAGGTCGATCAGTTCCCGGATTTCCTTGAAGGAGAGCATCGGTTAAAGCAGTTCCTTTTCGAGAGCGAGCCCGGCCTTCCGCAGCTCGAACCGTCCTCTTCCGGAGTTGCCGTCCCGCGACAGCAGGAGGAGCAGATAATACTCCGCCGTCACCCGGGACAGGATCGCGGTCGAACGGTCCGTCTCGAGCACGATCTGCTGGATCGTCCCCGCCTCGATCGCGCCCCGCGTCGACGACGTCTTGACGAAGGAGCCCAGCTCGGCGGCGATCGATTCGAAGGCCCGGCCGTCGGCCGGCCCGTAGGAGTCGATCGGAATCCCGTCGACGCCGAGAAGCGACACGGCCTGCGCGCCTTCCACACGTTCCGCAATGCGGCGAAGCGTGTCCTGGAAAATGTTCATGAGCTTCTTCCCGGCGTCGCCCACCGGGCGCGCCAATCAGCCGGCTTGTACCACGGAGAGCCAGCGTTTTAAAGCGCGGACGCGGGCAAGACGCCTGGTCAGAGCGGGATCGACCTGCGCGCCACCCGCTTCGCCAGACGCCGGCAGGAGGCGCGCTTCGGCATCGCGGCGCAGGCGCTTCAATTCCGTGTCGAACGGGTTGGCCAGGACCAGCTCGTCGTAGAGGTCGAGCGCCTCCGCGTAGTGCCCCTGGGCGAAGTACAGATCGGCGAGCGTTCGTCCGGCGGGCTCTCCGTTCTTGTCTTCTTCCGAGCCTCCTTCCTGCGCCCCATGCGCCGAGGATTCCTCCGGCTGCCCGTTCCCGCCGACCGACGACGGAGACACGTCCGCGAGTCGGAACGCGCGCGTCGTCACGTCGTCCGGGCTCGCGGGCGGCGTCTCCGCATCGCCATCTTCCGCGTCGTCGGCGGCCGCTTCAGCCGCGACGGGCTCCGAACCGGCTCCAGGAGGCGAGACGAGGGACTCCGGCGTGATCCAGGGATCGGACCTCCCGCTCTCGCGTTGAGCCGGCCCGGGAGTCGTCGGCTCCTGGACCCTTTCCGCGCCCGGACGGGCCTCCGCGCCCGGACGGGCCTCCGCGCCCGGATGGGCCTCCCCGGCCGCTCGCTCAGGCTCGTCCATCGCCGCGGCAGGCATCGGCTCCGGCTCGGCGACCGGGGCGGGAGCCGCCATCGGCCAGGACGGCGAAACCGCGGCCGCGGCCGCCGGCGCGGGGCGAGAGGAGGACTGAAGGACCGAAGTCTGCGGATGGTTCGGCGTGTTGTCGCGCGAGAGAACGCCGATCGGCTCGGGCTCCCGGTGCGGCCGGCGCGCGGTGGAATCGTCGAGTTCGAAGGAGAGAGGCGCGATCGAAGAGGTCGACTCGCCGATCTCGGAGGCGCGCGTCCGCGGCTGCGCGTCGAATCGCAGCTCCCGCGAGGTCCGGATCGGGCCGATGGGCTTCTTCTCGAAGAACGTCGGCGGAGGCGGGAGGGGCTCCGCGACGCGGACGGGAGGCGGAGGCGGCGCGAGCTCGACCTGAAGCCTCTGGACGATCTCGTCCACGGTCCGGTCCCCGGAGAGCGCTCGGTAGAGCTTGTATTTCTTGATTGCCTCGACGCTCTCACCGCGCGAGAGGTAGATATCGGCGAGAGACTTCGCGGAGACGAGGTTCCCGGGATCGTTCGAGAGGACCTTGCTGAACGTCGCGATCGCCTCGGTGATCTGCCCGGCCTCGAGGTACGCGCGTCCGAGGGCCACCTGCGCGGAGAGATACGTCGGGTGAGCGAGAAGACCCTTCTGGAGAGTCGAGAGCGCCTCGGCGAGGAGCGCGCTCTTGCGGTACTCCTCGGCCAGCGCGACGAAGAGCCTCGAGCCCGGATCGAGCTCGAGGCGCCGTTTCAGGTCCCGGATCCGGGCGTCGCCGGTGAGCTCAGCCACGGGGAGGCGAAGCGAAGCCGCCCCCCCTTCGGAGGGCGGCAGGCTCCCCTGTGAAACGAAGGCGCAGGCTCACGTTCCAGGACTTACCGGGGCCCTGCCGACGGCGAGGCCACGCCGCCCGCGACCGGAGCTTGTCAGACAGGACGGTGAAGGACGCCCCGCGCCCTCCGATCGAGACGCTGATGACCCGGCCGCTTCCGGTGCTTCCGCTGCCGGCGAAGTTGCCGCCCGTGATGGTGATCACCGAGTTCGCGGTTCCCGCGCCGGGGCTCACCCCCGTGATCACCGGGCCGGTCTGCTGGACCAGGTATCGGAAGACCGAGCCGCTCACGGTCTCACCCGTGTTGATGTTGGTCACGGTGACGGGACCAGAGAGATCCGTGCAGGCGGAGAGCGCCGGGTTGCCCGGCAGCACAAGGATCTCGGTCGAGGACACGGAGATGACCGTGGCCGTGATACCCGCCAGGCTGACCGCGACCGGGCTCTCGAACCCCTGCCCGAAGATCGTGACCTGCTGGAACGGATTGTCGACGCGCTGCTCGTTGGCCCCGACGGACGTGATCGCGAGAGGAGTGGTGTAGCGATAGGCGCCCGCGAGGATCCCGTCCGTCCCCGACGTCACTTCGTGCACGCGCACGTCGATGGGCGTTCCGACGGTCACCGGGCCGCCCGCGATGACGGGAGGCGTCAGGACGATGATCTGGTTGTAGGAGATCGAGAGAACCTGCGCCTCGACCCCGCCGAAGAACACCTGAAGCGGCGCCGAGAACCCGGAGCCGACGATGGTCACGCGGGTGTTACCCGACTTCGTGCCGGTCGCCGGGAGGATCGCCGTGATGGTCGGCACGTTGCCCGCGGCCGTCCCGAAGGCGAAGCAGTTGGGGATCGTCAGGACCACGGGCGAGGCCGTGTTGGTCCCGAGGGTCAACGTCATCGTCACCGGGACCGAGGGCGAGATCGCCTCCGGGAACGCGGGTGTGCGCACGGTGACGGAGGTCGCCGTCAGGTCGGTGACGAGCGCTTCGCGGGTCACGCCCGCGGCGGTGAAAGTCACCCGGGTCGTCGCCGGAGAGCCGAAGAACCTTCCGCCGTTCAGGGTCACCGTATCGCCGCCCGCGTTGGACGCGAAGCTCGGCGAGCACGACGAGAAGAAGGGAGCCGACTGCGCGGACGGCTGGAAGGAGATCGCGATGGTGGCGCTTCCCGTCTGGCCGGCGACGGTGGCGCTGGCGCGGACGTTCGCGAGCCCGGCCGAGGCGGAGCAGATCGCGGTCACCGCGGCGCTGTTCTGCGTCGTGACGGACACGACGGACTGGCCATTCTGCTGGAAGACGCCGAAGTCCGTCGAGAACGCGACGCCGGTGCCGTCCGGCACGTTCGCGCCGTTCAAGGACACGATGGCCTGGACGAGCGAACAATTCCCGGCCGTCGGGTTCGCGTTGCTCGTGAAGAGCCGGATCTGGAGCGGAGAGGCGGCGCCGGGGGTGATGCGCGGCGTTCCGCCGCCGCCGTTGGGCGGCGTCGGCGCCGGCGCATCCGCCGAGCACGCGAGGGTGAACGCGACGAGCGCGATCCCGAGTAGTCCGATGGCATTCCGGCGCATGTCGTGCCTCCCCTTATCGAACGGACTTGGAAAGCGGTGTCGCACCGGCGAATCGGAACAGCAGGATGCCGCTCGCCGTCTCGCTCTGCACCCTGTGGCCCGAGACCGTGTGGCCGAAGAAGGTGAGATCGAAAGTCATCTGAATCTCGTTGTTGCGAGTCTCGCGGTCGATCCCGCCGTTGAACGGGAGAAGCTGGTCAAACGGGGAAAGCTGTACGTCCGAGCTCGCCAGGATCGGGAAGTTCGAGAGCGTCGAGGTGCCTTCCGTGGGGACGAGGACGCCGGCGCCGAAGGTCTTGTCCGCGGGCACCAGGGTGCCGCCGTCCGTCCGCCGGAAGTGGACGCGGTAGCTCTCGATCTGGACGTCCGAGAAGTGCTGGGGATCGGTCGCCGTCGGGTTCTTCAGATGGCTCTGCAGCCGGATCGTCTGGATCTGGACGGGGGCCACGGTTCCCACGTTGACGAACCCGGGCTGGAGCTGAATGTCCGTGGTGATGAACACGGGCGATTCCGTCTCCCCCTGTTTGTTCGTGCACCCGCTCGAGAAGAGCGCGGCCAGGACCGAGACTAAAACGCAGAGGATTTTCTTCATGGCGTTCGACCTCTCTAGGACCGGAGGATCCGGGGCGTGATGAAGATCAGCAGCTCGTCGTGCTTTTCCGTGCGGGTCTTGTTCTGGAACAGGTTTCCGAGGATGGGGATCTTCCACAGGCCGGGGATCATGTTGGTCTGGTCCTGGTCGTTGATCTGGAAGATGCCGCCGATGACGGTCGTTCCGCCGTCGCGCACCAGGATCTGGCCCTTGTACTCGCGGATCGTGAGAGGGACGTTGCTGCCGAGGGAGAGGTTCAGGGCGACCGCCGGCTCCCGCTTGGAGACCTGGACGTCGAGAAGGACCGTCCCCTCATTGGTGATCTGAGGCGTGACCGTCAGGCGCAGGGTGGCGTCGATGTAGATGACCGTCGTCGTGTTGTTGACGTTGGTCTGCACGGGGATCTGGACGCCGGACTGGATCGACGCCGCCGTGTTGGTCAGCGCCGCGACTTTCGGCGAGGAGATGATCTTCAGAAGGCCCTGGTTTTCGGCCGCGGTCAGCGCGAGATCCAGGTTGAAGGTGTCCAGAATGTTGCCGAGCCGGATCGACGCCACCGTGGGGCCGGTGCCGAGGCCGACCCGCCCGGTTCCGATGATGCTGTTCGGGAACACCAGGTTGGTCGAGTTGCCGTGGGCGACGTCCGCGTTTCCGTTGACCCCCCAGTTGATCCCGAGGCTGCGCCCGAGAGACTTCGTGGTCTCGACGATCCGGGACTCGATCATCACCTGCGGCGTCGCCGTGTCGAGCTGGTCGATCAGCTGAAGCACCGCGGAGAGATACGTCGGGATCTCACGGATGATCAGCGTGTTGGTCCGCGCGTCGATCACGATGTCGCCGCGCTTGGACATGACGCTCTTGATCGTGTTCGAGATCTCTCCGGCGCGCGCGTAGGAGAGCTTCTTGATGAGGGTCCGCGTCGGTTCCGCCGCCTGGCGCGCCTCGGCCAGCCGGGCGCGGTCCGACTGCTCGGTCTGGAGCTTGGCGCTGGTGGCGATACGCATGATGTTGTTCTCGAGGACGTAGCCGAGGCCGTTCTGCTTCAGGATCAGGTCGAGTGCCTGGTCCCAGGGCACGTCTTCGAGCTGGACCGTCACGGTGCCGCGGACCTCGGGGTCGACGACGATGTTCAGTTGCGTCAACTGCGAGAT
>JAIVJS010000110.1:5684-6698 GCA_020199905.1 Acidobacteriota bacterium | reverse complement strand
GCCGGGCTGCATGAAGTAGGAGCCCGGTCCAAGGCGAAACTCGGGCTTGCCCTCGGGCGCCTGGATGTACGTGCCGGACACGATCACGACTCTGTAGTCGCTGGTGTGCGTGTGGAGCGGAACAGAAAATCCCGCCGGCAACTGGATGAATGCCCCGAAGGCGCCGGTCGCGTGATTGCCCCACAGGTCGGCGATCTTGACGCCGGGTGCTCCCTTCGGGTCGAGATTCGCCCACTTCAGATCGCCCGCCGGCATCACGACGAGCCGGCTCGACGCGCCCTTCGGAGCGCTCTTCGCCTTCGCGGCTCCGGAGCTCTGCGCCGGAGACATCGCCGCCAGAAGGAAAGACATGCCAAACGCCGCGACGCCTTTTCGGATCATTGGATTCCTCCTTACCAGAAAGATCGGGATCGAGACTGTTTCATGGTCATGCCGGGAGGAGTTTTTTTGCGGAAACACTAGCCTTTTTCCGATCTCACGCGATTGGGAAAGCAGAAAGGCGCGCCGCCGGCCTCCTACCCCGGGTCTGCCTGAACACAACAAGAAAGGAGGCCGCCAGAGATCGAGGCCGACCGCCCCAGGGGGCTCTGCGACGGTTGCTCTCGACGAGAAAGCGAGCTGCCATGCCGCGCACGATCGTCAATCCCGGTGAGGCTCCAGGAGCTGCTGACCGTCACTCGCCGACGATCGGAACGCGGCGCGGGGGGGTCTTGCGAGTTCCCGCGACAACAGAGCCAGGCCCCCCGCCTGCCCCACCGGCTGACGGTTACAACGACAGGGTGCTCAAGTACATCCCGGCGGAAGTTGTGACGCTCTATCTTTCGGTCGACGGGCTCGCACGCTCAAAGCCTCACTCACCGGGCCTGAGCTGGGGACTCTTCGCATTCGGCCTGCTGGCGACGATCCTGTATCTCCGATTTTCCGCCGGCGTGACGAAGCCCCTGCAGCTCGTGGTCTCTGCCGTCGCATTCTGTGTCTGGGCGATCGCCATCGGGAGTCCGTCCGGCCACATTC
>JAIVJS010000110.1:0-5637 GCA_020199905.1 Acidobacteriota bacterium | reverse complement strand
TCTTCACGTTCCTCGCAGGATTGATAAAGCCATGAATCCAACCGGGAAACCGGAGGTTCGAAACCCGGGGGGAGCGGTAGAAAGGAGAGGCGCATGAGTCCGGCGGGAGAGAAGCAATGGACCGTCCTCGCGTATATGGCGGGCGACAACAACCTCTCTGACGCCGCCCTGGCGGACCTGCACGAGATGAAGAAGCTCGGCTCCACACCGGAGGTCGATGTCGTCGCTCAGCTCGACCGCTCGGGAAAGACCGTCTCGAAGCGGTACCACCTGCGCCAGGGGAGTGATCTGGGGGCGGACGCCGTCGGCGATGTCGGTGAGACGAACACGGGAGACCCCGCGGTGCTCGAGAGCTTTCTGCGCTGGGGGATGAAGGCCTATCCCGCGAAGAAGTACCTCGTGATTCTTTGGAACCACGGGGCGGGCTGGGACGACGAGGACATCTACCGCACTGCCCGGAGCGAAATGGGCCTGGGCATCACGCGGCGGGGGCAAGTCGTGCCGCCATCGTCGAGGGAATCCGAGGAGACCATTTCCGTTCGCCGGGTCCGCACCGTCGGCAGCAAGCCCTTGCGCCGGGCCCTCTTCAAAACCACCATTGCGTCGGCGCTGCGTCCCGGAGCCGCGTCCCGGGCTATCGCCTTTGACGACACCTCGAAAGACTTCCTCGACAACATCGAAATGAAAAAGGTTCTCACCGCCGTAACGAAGGACCTCGGCCGGAAGATCGACATTCTCGGGATGGACGCCTGCCTCATGAGCATGGCCGAGGTGGCGTACCAGGTTCGCGACAGCGTTGCGATCACAGTGGGCTCGGAAGAAGTCGAGCCCTCGGACGGATGGCCTTACGACGCGATTCTCAAGGAGCTGGCGAGCCAACCCGAAATGACCCCCGAGGAACTCGCGGTCCTCATCGTGCGGAAATACGTCGCGTCGTACGCCTCCGACTCCGACGTCACACAGGCCGCCTGCGACTTGAACAAGTGCGGATCGCTGGCCGGCGCCATGGACCAGCTGGCAAAGGCACTGATACCGGGGTTCTCCGATCCGACCGTGCGGAGCGCCATCTTCGAGGCGCGGGAGCGGGTCCAGGACTACGACGTCCAGGACTACGTCGATCTCTACAACTTCTGTGACCTCCTCGCCCGAAAGATCTCCGACGGCCCCGTCCGCACGGCATGTCACAAGGTCATGGAGACAATCCTCAAGCCGGGCTTCGTTCTGGACTCGGGCTTCAAGGGAACCAGGATGCAGCACTCGTACGGGGTCTCGGTCTACTTCCCGAGAAAGGAGATCTCTCCTCTCTACGCCACGCTGGACCTCACCAGGGAGATCGCCTGGCAGCGGTTCCTGAAGAAGTATTCGGATGAGAAGCGTCAGCCGGATCGGGGCGCCGAGACGCGGGACCCCGACATCCGCTCCTCCCGGACGGGTCCTCCCGCCTGACCAGGAAATGCAGTACCACGACTTCGACGTCCGGTTACTAGATAGCCGGACTGCGGAGGGGTACCCGCTGCGCGCTTCCTGTGACTTGCAGGGAGAGGCCGAGGACGTTTGCTCTCTCGACCCCGACTCCGCTCCCATTCTCGAGATGCGAAAGCGCCTCGTCGGCCAGGATACAGACAAGGACTTTCTCGCGGAGTTCGGGACCCTTCTCTACTCCGCCCTCTTCTCGGCACGAGACGGGAACCTCGGGGCGCTTCTCGAGCGGTGTCGTGGCGCCTTTCTCGGCAGCGGTAAGCAGGGCATCCGAATCCGGTTACGCATCGAGCCGCCGAACATGGCCGCGCTGCCATGGGAGTTTCTCTACTATCGCAGGGGAGACTGTTTTCTCTCCGCATCGATCGAGACACCGATCGTCCGATACATCGACCTGATGCAGGTGATCCGCGAGCTGAAAGTCCAACCTCCGCTTCACATGCTCATCGCGGCCCCCCAGGGGAGCGGGCTGAACGCCCTGGCGGAAACCCAGAACCTCTTCAAGGCCATCGAAGGAATGGAAGGACAGGTCACCACCCGACTTCTTGACAAAGACGTGACGCGCGCCGCGATCAGCGACGTGCTGAGGGATGAGCAGTTTCACCTCTTTCACTTCATCGGTCACGGAGAATTTCAGGGCAACCTCCCTTTTCTGGTTCTCGACGACGGACGGGGAGGCAACGAGTCCGCGGATCATGAAAGCGTTGGCGGCCTTTTTACCAATCACCCAACGATGAAGTTGGTGCTGCTGAACTCCTGCAAGGGCGCGGAGGTCTCTTCGACCGAACCCCTCGTCGGGATGGCTTCGCAGCTCGTCAAATGCGGCGTCCCTGCGGTCATCGCCATGCAGTACGAGATCGGGGACGACCAGGCGATCCTGTTTTCCAGAGAGTTCTACGGCGCGCTGTTTCAGGGCTGGGACAAGGGGCGGGTCGAGATGGCCGTCTCGCTCGCACGGAACAGCCTCTTGCAGGCCTTTCCGGGCGATCGGGTGGTCGGAACGCCCGTCCTTTTCTCGCGCGCGGTCAAAGGCGTTCTGTTCGAGCTTCGCACCGGGGATGGGCTGCAGGACATTCCCCGCACGCCGGCGCAATTCGATGCTTCCGAAGCGGTCATCGGTACTCGCCTGGAAAACCTGAAGGTCCTGAAGAGCGAGCCAGCGAGAACCGACGAAGTGATTGCGGACGTGCGCCGTGAAGAGGAGGAGCTCCGCAACCTCAGGCTCCGGCTTCGCCTCGGGAAAGCGTCCGTCGCCGCCGCTTTCCTCGTCGCTCCGCTTCTCTTCTCGCTCCTCTGGCTCGGCGTCTTCGACACCCTCCCTCGCGGCCTCAAGATTCAGAGCTACACGATATGGCTCGTCGACAACTTCTTCCCCAAGTCGTTCGGCGATCGGATCGCGCTGGTTCCGATGACCGATCAGACAGCGAGCCGATTCGGAAAGCCTCTTCTGGGAGCCAATTGGAGAGGAGAACACGCAAGGCTCGTGGAGAAACTGTCGCAAGCGGGGGCTCGAGTCGTGGTCTTCGACATGTTCTTTCCAAAGCCGAAGGAGTTCGACGAGGATTTCTCGCGGGCCATCGGCGCGGCGAAAGAACGAGGCACGGCTGTCGTCGTCGGAGTCGACGAGGTCCGGGATCGTAAGCCCGCGATCGCTCCCGCTCTCAGCACCGTGACCGGCTGGGGTCTGTTGTGTGTGGGCGAGACTCAGGATTCGGCAGACCTCGTCCCGCTACTCGTCGACAAACCGGGCCAGCCGAATCAGGAACCTCTCCGGTCTCTGGCGCTGGCGGCCGTGGCGGCGTTTCACGGCTGGACGTCTGGGTCTGGCAGCCCAACCGACCCCTGGTTCGCCGGGCAATCCTCGTGGCCATGGCCGTTCTCTCTCTTGCCGGAGCCATCGGGGCCTACGGGCTCTACCGTGCACTCGTTCCCACGGTTTATCCGCTGCTCGCTCTTGTTCTGAGCTACCGGCTGGTTCGTCGTTATGGAAGGCAGGCGCTGATATGAGACGAGACATTACGAGATCCGGTTCTCCTTCGGTTGCCCGGGGCCGTTCGACTCACGTTCTTGTTGTCTCCCTCGGTTGCCTGTCACTCGTGTTCGGCTGCGGGCGCCGCAGTTCGGAGGCGCGCCCGGAAAGCTCGGCGCCAATCACGGCAGTGCCTCAAAGGATCCTCTCCGAACCTGTCGGCACCCTGCGGAAGGTGATCAACGAAGAGGGCCCGGCGACGACGGGTGTCGCGCGCGGGGTCCGGCTCGTACGCGAGGGCAAGGAAACAACGCCGGAATTGGGCATGGAGTTGCGCGAGGGAGACACCCTCGGCACAAACGGCCAGACGCGGATCGTGCTCGCATCCACACTCGGATCGGAGATCTTTCTCGGTCCCGACAGCGAGATCAAGGTGCGCAAGGGGTCTGTCTTCCTCACTCGCGGCAGGCTGTTTTCGAAGCTCAGGGAGCTCTTTCGGCTGGAGACCCGGTACGTCGTCGCGGGAGTGGAAGGTACGGAGGTCGACCTGTCGGTCGATTCGGGCGACGTCGTTTCGCTGGCGGTTCTGGAGGGAAAAGTCAGGGTGGAATCCAGGACTGAGAGATGGAGCGCAAGGTCATACGGAGAGGGAGAGTACGGCGTCATCCGCGGCGAAGCGGAACCCTCAAAGCGTCTTCTCGATCCGAAGGCGCGGAGGAGCATCCAGCGGTGGATGGTGGAGTTCGAACGACCGCGCGAGCAGCCGGGCGCCGGCATCGCCAGGTAGAGCCAGCACGGCGTTCTGACGCCGAAGAAGGAAAGGGGCGGCCCTTGAACATGCCAGCTTGGATCCCCAGACCCGGTCTGGAAAGACGCATTCTCCTGCTCCTTTCTGTGATGGCTTCGATCGGCTGCGTGTCGGCACGGGCGCCGTTCGCCCAGGTCGAGAGCGTGGTCAGGGAGAACCGCCTCGCGGCCGGGGCGGAGCTCCAGGGGGTGCGGGTCACGCGAGGGGCGGCAAGCCTGACGACCGCAACGGGCCTGGCGCTCCAGAAAGGGGACCGGATCGTCACGGACGGTTCGTCGGAGGCCGTAATCCTCTTCGGCGACGCTTACGAAGTCCTTCTCAGTCCGAACACGGATATCTCGATCAGCCCCGACATCTTCTTGAATTTCGGGAAGGTGATCGTCAAGAAGTTGAAGGAAATAAAGAAAAAATTCACGGTCGAGACGAAGTACGTCAACGCCGGTGTTGAGCATACGGAGTTCGCTGTCTGGGTCGACCGGGGAGACCTGGTCTCCGTGGTTGTTCTCGAAGGAACGGTGACTCTGGAGTCCACGACCCGGAGCTGGCCTCCTCAGACGGTGGGAGCCCGCGAAGGAGCAACTATTCGGGCCGGGCAGTTGCCGTCGCCGAGAGAACGCGTCCCACAAGATGAGCTCGATCGGACGTTCGGTTGGGGCAGTCGTGTGGAGGCCATTGCCTTCGCCGCCGTCATACCCGATCTGACCGGGTTGTCTCTCGACCAGGCGAGGACGCAGCTCAGCCGAGCGGGGCTCCGGGTCGGCAGAATCCAGCGGGTTGCCGGCCAACCCCTCGGAACCGTGCTCAGGCAGAGCCGACGCGCGGGTGAGCGCGCGCGTCTGGGAACCCCGGTCGACCTCGACGTCGCGGGGGAGTCGACCGTTCCCGACGTGCGGGGAATGAGCAGGTTGGAGGCAGGAATCGTGCTGGCCGCTGCAGGCTTCCAGACCGGAGAGACGGTAGAGGAAGAGGTCGCAGGCGCAAAGCCGGGTAAGGTGGCGCGGCAGTCTCCAGCTCCCGGCACGAGGGTGCCTCCCGGAACCCCCGTCTCGCTCGTGATCTCTTCCGTTCCACCGGTCAAGCCTGATGGACACAGGCCCGAGGCGGTCCGGCCTGAGCCGGTTCGGCCCGAGGCGGCTCTCCCGAAGGTCTGCACCGTTCCCGATGTCCTGAGCGGAGGGTCGCGTAATGCACGCAAGATTCTCGAGGGCGCCGGTCTGAAGCTCGGTCGGGTCCTGCAACGAATCGAAGGCCCTCCCTACCAGGATCCGAAAGCCGGTGCTCGCGTTGCCTGCGGCTCGTCCGTCGACGTGTCCTGGTGATCGAGGTCATCCGGTTGACGGACGAGGCGTGTTTTTTTCTCACCGGACCACTAGCCTTTTCC
>JAIVJS010000066.1 GCA_020199905.1 Acidobacteriota bacterium | reverse complement strand
GTTCCGCTCCACACGCACACCAGCGACTACAGAGTCGTGATCGTGTCCGGCACGTACATCCAGGCGCCCGAGGGCAAGCCCGAGTTTCGCCTTGGACCGGGCTCCTACTTCATGCAGCCCGGCGCAAACTACAGACACGCGACGAGCTGCGACGCCGCCTCGGAGTGCGTGTTCTTTCTGGAGAGCCGGGGGAAGTTCGATCTGAAGGTGGTGGACACCGCGAAGGCAGGGGCGGCGCCGGCGAAGCACTGAGCGAGGTCTCGCGGAATCAGATTTCGGGTTGACCGCCATCTGGCTGCTTTCGGAGGCGTCGCGCCGGCCTGAACCCATCGCCCCCGAAAAGCACTATTTAGGACTCTATGACGACCTCCAATCGCAAACGCCTTCTGAGCATCGAGCAGGCTCCGCCCCGCCACTGGGTCGGCAACGGCTTCCCCGTGAGCTCCATGTTCTCGTACGACACCGCCCCGTCTCTCAGCCCGTTCCTGCTTCTCGACTACGCGGCGCCGGCGGACTTCCTTCCCGCCCTCGCTCCCCGGGGCGTGGGCGAGCACCCGCATCGCGGCTTCGAGACCGTGACGGTCGTCTACCAGGGCGAGGTCGAGCATCGTGACTCGACCGGAAACAAGGGCCGGATCGGCCCGGGCGACGTCCAGTGGATGACGGCCGCGGGCGGCATCGTTCACGAGGAGAAGCACGGCCGCGAGTTCACCGCGAAGGGCGGCACGATGGAGATGGTCCAGCTCTGGGTGAACCTGCCTGCGAAGCTCAAGATGTCCCCGCCCGGATATCAGGACATCGTGAGTCCCGCGATCCCCGCGGTGACGCTCGCCGCCGACGCCGGGACCGTCCGGGTGATCGCGGGCCAGTTCGAGGCGGCCAGAGGCCCCGCCCGCACGCAGACCCCGATCGACCTCTGGGACATGCGGCTCGAGGCGAAGAAGACGGCGAATTTCCGCATCCCGGAGGGGCACGCGGCCGCGCTCCTCTTTCTTCGCGGGGGCGGGCTCGTGAACGGCGCCGACGCGGTCGACGAGGGAGACCTGGCGGTGCTGGACCGTCACGGAGAAGCGGTCTCGATCGAGGCCGCCGCCGATTCGACCATCCTCGTCCTGTCGGGAGCGCCGATCGACGAGCCGGTCGTCGGCTACGGGCCGTTCGTCATGAACAGCGAAGCCGAGATCCGAAAGGCGATGGAGGACTATCGGAGCGGCCGGATGGGCAGCCTGTAACGGAGTTCGCCGGCCCCTCTCTCGCTCACTTTTCCAGTCTCACCTTCTTCAACAGCGCGGCGAATCGCGGTTCCGAGCGGAGAGAGTCGAAGGTTCGGTCGTTCTTGAGCCACCCCAGCCACTGCGAGTCGGCCGCATACGCCTTTTCCAGGTAATCCAGCGCGCGTGCGCGATCGCCCAGGCCGAGATAGACGAGCGCCAGGTTGAACGGCGTCACAGAACCGCGCAACGACCTCTTCTTCAGATCCTCGAGCTCCGCCATCGCGCCCGCCCGGTCGCCCGAAGCTCCAGAGGCGTATGCGAGCCACGCGGACACGAACGCCGGCGATTCCATCGCCTTGGCCTTGCGGAACATCAGGACCGCGTCGCGCACGTTACCCTCTTGAAGTGCGATACAGCCGGCTTCCCAGGGAGCGAAAAACAAGGTCGGATCGAGATCGGCGGCTCTCCTCACCAGATCCTTCGCGGCCTGGTACTTCCCCTGGAAGGAGAGCCCGACGCTCGAGTCGAGGGGAATCTGGGGGGAAAGCGGATCGAGCTCGGCCGCTCGCGTGCCCTCCGCGATCGCTTCGTCGAACCTTCCCTGAAGGGCGAGACCGATACCAAACTGGTCGTGGGCGAACGCGTAATTCGGATTGAGCGCGAAAGCGCGACGAAACTCGACCTCAGCGCCCGCCCAATCGTATTCGTACCAGAGCTTGAAGTTGGCAAGCGAGGTGTGAGCTTCGGCGGATTGGTCATCCAACTCGATGGCCTTCTCGGCCGCGCTTTTTGCCTTGGGCCTCGCTTCCGAGCCGGTCCAGACTCCCTCGTTGTAGCCGGCCCAGAGATAGGCGTCAGACAGTCCCGAGAACGCGGGTGCGTATTTCGGATCGAGCTTGACCGTCTCTTCGAAAAAGTTGATCGCCTTCGTCAGGTTCTCGTCGCTCGGGCGGTTGAAGAAGTATCGGCCCTTTAGGTACGCGTCGTAAGCCGCCGGATTCACGCTGCGAGCGCTGGTAAGGCGTGTTTGCTCGGCCGGAGTCAGCTGAACGTGGATCTCGCGGGCGATCGCCGACGCGAGCTCGTCCTGCAGCGCGAGAACGTCACCCGAGCTGCGCTCGAAGCTCTTCGCCCAGAGGTGCCGGTCTGCCCGGGCGTCGATCAGCTGGGCCGTGATTCGAACTCTGTTGCCGGCCCGAAGCACCGAGCCTTCCACGAGCGCGTCGACATTCAGCGTCTTCGCGATTTCGGGGGCCGGCGGCCGGCCCTTCCCTTTGAACTGCATCACCGAGCCGCGTGAGATCACGCGAAGCTGGCTGATGGTCGCGAGATCCGAAGTCAACTCGTCGGTCATCCCCTCCGCGAAATAGTCCTGGTTGGGATCGCCCGAGTAGTTGTCGAGGGGAAGAACGGCGATCGATCGGATCGCATGCGGCTCGGCCGTGCCCTCCCCCGGGCGAGATGGCCAGTGCAGGATCCCGGCTCGAATGGCCGCGTACAGCGTCAGGGCCAGGAGGGTTGCGGCGATCCCCGCCGTCCATGCCCGCCTCCTCCAGGGCGCGGGCGCACGGGGGGCGGCCTTCCCCTCGACGACCCCGGGCGTGACGGCTCCGGACGGAGTGGGCTTCATTCCCCCCGTCGCGCTCTCGAACTTCGGCGTAGAGGCCGGGGAGGCCGGGGATGTCTCCGCTCGCAGATCCTTCAGCTCGTTGTACACATCCCGCGAGGTCTGGTAACGGTCACGAGGCTCCTTCTCGAGGCAGCGGCGCAGGATCCGCCCGAGATGCGGGGGAAGGTCCGAGCGCACCTCGGTGACAGGAGAGGGCTGGTCTCGCAGGATGGACGAAATCATGTCCGCCGGCGACGCTCCCTTGAACGGCCGCTCGCCGGTCAGCATCTGATAGAGGACGACTCCGAGCGAGAACACGTCGGATCTCGCGTCGATCTTCCCGCCGCGCGCCTGCTCCGGCGACATGTAGGCGACCGTGCCGAACACCTCGCCCTCCCCCGTCAGGTCGACCCGGCTCTCCGTCGGCATGTCGGTCGCGTTCGCGCCGGAGTCCGGCGCCTCGAGTTTGGCGAGACCGAAATCGAGCACCTTGACCCTTCCCTCGCGCGTGATCATGACGTTCGCCGGCTTCAAATCCCGATGCACGATGCCCCGCTCGTGGGCCGC
>JAIVJS010000098.1 GCA_020199905.1 Acidobacteriota bacterium | reverse complement strand
TGCCCTCCGATCGGGCCGAACGCGTCGAGCGCCTCGCCGCAGAGGAAGAGGCCCGAGCAGCGGCGGCTCTCCATGGTCCGCGGATCGATCTCCGCGAGGCTGACGCCGCCGCCCGTGACTTCCGCTTTCGCGTAGCCTTCGTGCCCGTCCCAGGGGAGCGCGCCGCGGGTCAATTGCTCCACCAGCCGAACGCGTTCTTCACGCGGGAGGCGTGACAGAGGGCGTGCCGGGTTGACGCCGGCCGCCCGGGCGAGCGCGGAGGCGAGCCGGTCCGGCATGGCGCCGCGCAGCGCGCCGGCGACGGTCTTCGATCCCTCCGGCCGAAGCGCCGCGGCCCAGTCGCTTTCCTTGCGGCCGCTCCAGCGCACCGACAGCCGGGCGGGCGACGGATCTCCGAGCGACCTCACCGCGACGTGCGAGACGTCGAGGACCGCGGGGCCGCTGTAGCCCTGGTGGGTGAAGAGAAACCCTCCCGCCGCGGTCGCGGTTCGTGCGCCGTCGCGCGCGGTCAGGCTCACCGCGAGCGAGACGCCGGCCAGATCCGAGAAGACGGACGCCGCCGCGGTCAGCGGCGTCAGCGCCGGGTATGTCTCGTGAACGACGTGGCCCAGCGCGCGGAGGATGCCGATCCCCGACCCGTCGCTGCCCGACTTCGGAATGGAGAGTCCGCCGGTGGCGACAATGACGGCGTCGGCTTCGATCGGCGGAGCGCCGGCGCGCTCGACTCTCCAGCGAGCGCCTTGAGGGATGAGGCCTGTGACCAGAGTATTCGTCAGGAGCTGGACGCCGCGCCGGCGCGCGAGCGCGAAGAGCCGGTCCCTGACGTCGCGCGCGCGGGAAGACGCGGGGAAGAGCTTGCCGGTCTCGGTCTCCTCGGCGAGCGGAAGGCCCGCGTCCCGCTCGAAGAAGGAGATCTGCTCCGCGAGAGGCCAGGACCGCAGCATCTTGCGAAGCGTGTGGACGGAGGAGTCGGTAACGAACCGACCTTCGTCCGGCCGCGCCGGCAGAATGTTGCAGCGCCCGCCGCCGCTGATCAGGATCTTTCGGCCGCCGTCCGGCGTTCGTTCGAGGAGAAGGGTCTCGACACCGCCGCCCGCGGAAAAAATCGCCGCCATGGTGCCGGCGGCTCCCGCGCCCACGACGATCACGCGACGACGCCCGGATTCCACCTCCCAAAGATAGGACGGCGGCCCCGCAGACCGGAATCGCAGCCACGTCGCTGGCCTGCCCGCGCAGAAACTTCGCGCCGCCCCGCGGGTCTGAGCGTCAGAGGTGGTTCATGAACGGACTTGCCGCGACCTGCGAGCCGGGCTGAGAACGCTCGCAAGAACCCGGGATTCGCCTTCGCCGTCATCGGGGTCCTCGGGCCGGGCCGGAGCGCCGCCGGACCTTCATGCGCGCGCCGAAGCGTCCGTTGCCGCCCTTCTGAAGTGGCCCGCGGTCCTGAAAGGCGGCGCGCGGCGTCTTGAGGATCGCTGCCTCGCTGGGAAACAATGCCGCATGGTCCCGCGACGGAACACCCGATCCACCGGCGCCCCTCCCCGGCACGTCGAGCGCCCGGCACCCCTCGCGCCGCCCGTGGGAATCCGGCGGTACGAGGCCGGCGACGCCGAACGGCTCTACGAGGCCGCGCGAGAATCTCTCGCGGAGATCTCTCCGTGGATGCCGTGGTGCCACCCGGGCTACTCACTCGAGGAGAGCCGGGGATGGATCGCGCACTGCGAGGTCGTCTGGCACGAGGGACGCGAATACAACTTCGCGATCGAGGACGAGTCGCACGCTTTTCTCGGCACGTGCGGCCTGAACCAGATCCGCCCGGCAGAGCGCGTTGCCAACCTCGGGTACTGGGTGCGCACATCAGCGGCCGGACGCGGTGTCGCGACGGCGGCCGTGCGGCACCTTGCCCGGTTCGCCTTTCGCGATACGAACCTCGTTCGCCTCGAGATCGTCGTGGCGGTGGGAAACGCCGGCAGCCACCGCGTCGCCGAAAAGGCGGGCGCGCGGAGGGAAGGGCTCGTGGGCGACCGCCTCGTGCTGCGCGGCGTGCGGCACCCGGCCGTGGTGTACGCCCTGGAGAAAGCGGCAGGCGGGCGGCGGTAGACGGTCGAATTCATGCGAGAGAACTCGTGAGAAAAATCATCGCGTATCTCGCGACGAGCGCGGACGGATACATCGCCCGCCCCGACGGAGACGTTGCCTGGCTCGACCGTCCCCGTCCTCCCGGCGACTACGGGATGCCGGAGTTCTATCGCTCGGTGGACACGGTGCTGCTCGGACGCAGGACGTGGGAGATGGGAGTGAAGCTCGGCCAGAGTTCTTTTAAGGGTAAGAAGAACTACGTCTTCTCGCGGAGCCCGAAGCCCGCGGTCGCCGCGGGCATCGAGTTCGTGACGGAAGAGGTGGGGACACTCGCACGGCGGCTGAAGAGCGAGCGCGGAAAGGACATCTGGCTGGTGGGAGGGGCGAGCCTCATCGGGTCCTTCCTGGATGCGGGTCAGGTCGACGACCTCATCCTCCACGTCATTCCGGTTCTCATCGGCGAGGGAATCCCTCTGGTCGAGCCGGGCAGGCGCGAACTGACGCTGACGCTCCAGTCCTCGCAGGCCTACCCTGACGGAGTGGTCCGATTGCATTACGCGCTCGGCGGGAGACGGCCGCCTGCCGCCTCCCGCCTGCCGCCTTCCGACTGAGGAGTCCGCATGCCCCTCGTGAGAATCGACGTTCTCGAAGGTCGAAGCCGCGGCGAGCTCGACGCCATCTGCGAAGGCGTTCACCAGGCTCTGGTGGAGTCGATCGGAATTCCCGTGCTCGACCGCTTCCAGGTGATCGCGGAGCACGGACCGGGCGGGCTCGTTTTCGATCCGGACTATCTCTCGATTCCCCGGACGCGCGGGGTTGTCTTCGTTCAGGTCACCATCTCCGCGGGACGGACGCTCGAGCAGAAGAGGGCGCTTTACGCCGCGATCGCCCGCAACCTGTCGTCCGGCGCGGCCGTGCTTCCCGAGGACGTGCTCATCAACCTGATCGAAGTCTCCCGCGAGAACTGGTCTTTCGGCAACGGACTCGCGCAGTACGCCCCCTCGGAATCGCAAGGAGGACCTCGATGACGGAGCTCTCCTGGAGGTCGCCCAGCACGGCGGTGCGCGAGAGCGCGATCGACGGCCGGGGCCTGTTTGCGACCGAGGCGATCCGCGCGGGTGAGATGGTCGCGATCAAGGGCGGGTTCATCTTCGGGCGCGAAGAGCTCACGGACGTCGCCTCGCGGCTCGGCCCCGCGGAGATCCAGATCGCGGACGGGTTCTTCATCGGCCCCATCCGCGGCGAAGAGCGTGAGGGGGGCATGATCTTCAGCAATCATTCGTGCGAGCCCAACGTCGGCGTCGCCGGACAGATCGTTTTCGTCGCCCTTCGGGACATCCGGCCGGGCGAGGAGCTCACGCACGACTGGGCCATGACCGACGACGACTCGTACGAGATGGCGTGCCGGTGCGGCGCGCTGTCCTGCCGCCGGGTGATCACGGGACAGGACTGGAGGAAACCGGAGCTTCAGGAGAAGTACGGGGACTACATCTCCTGGTATCTGCGGGACAAATGGAAAAGGGAACGGGCGGGCGGATGACGCTGGCCTACAATCACCCCCCGATGCGCTCGCGATTTCTCCGTCCCGGCGTTTTCGCCATCCTCGTGCTCGCGGCGGCGGGTCTGTTCGCTCAGGACTTCGACGAGTGGGTGCTCTTCTCTCCTCCGAAGGGGCGTTTCTCGGTCCGTCTTCCGGGGACTCCGTCCGAGAGGATCGATCCGGCGGATGGCACACACAGCTTCGAGCTGCGTTCCGGGGACCAGCGCACGATGGTGTCGTGGTCGGATCTCTCGAAGGCGGCCCTCCGCGAGAAGCCTCAGCAGATCCTGGAGCAGACGAGGGATCGATTTCTGAAGCTCCTTCCGGACTCGAAGCTGATCTCGTCGGGCCCGGCGACGGTCGCGGGCTCGCCGGGCCTCGTCTGGATCCTCGAGACCTCGCCAGACAATCGCGCCGCGCTCCGGATGAAAGGCGCCGCGGTGATCTCGAAGGGCCGCGTGTTCACGCTCGGCCGGATGGGCGGCCGCTACGGCTTCGACGAAGAGGCCGCGGACCGCTGGATGTCGACGTTTCAGATCTCGAAGTAGCCGCGAGGGGGCGAGGTGCAGGGATGACGTCCTCCGGAGAGATCGGGCGCATCGGCTGGATCGACCTGACGGTTCCGGACGCGGATTCGGTCCCGGATTTCTATCGATCCGTGGTCGGATGGAATTCGAGCGACGTCGACATGGGCGGATACAACGACTGCTCCGTCCACGCCGGGCCGGGAGAGGCGCCGGTCGCCGGCATCTGCCATGCGCGGGGGAGCAACGCCGCGCTTCCGCCGCAGTGGGTCGTCTACATCACGGTCGCGGACCTCGACGAGAGCCTTCGGAAGTGCGTCGAGCTGGGCGGGCAGATCGTCCACGGGCCCGCGGCCTACGGAGGCCAGGGACGTTTCCGCGTCTTCCGCGACCCCGCCGGCGCGATCGCGGCACTGTATCCGCCGGTTCGTAAGGGATCATGATCGACGTCGTCCTGAAGCGGTTCGAATCTCCCGACGAAACGCGGCGATTTCCGAAGGGCAGGTTCGAGATCGTCCGGCTCGGTGAAATGACGATTGGCCGCGCGACGTACGAGCCCGGCTGGAAGTGGTCCGAACACGTCGGCCGCGAGCTCGGACAGGCGCGCTGCGCCGTCGGCCATCTGGGGATGGTTCTGTCGGGGAGGGCCGTCGCGGCCTTCGACGACGGGAGCATCGTCGAGCTCGTGGCGGGCGGCCTCTTTTCGATCCCCGAGGTTCCGCACGACAGCTGGGTCGTCGGGTCCGAGCCATACGTGTCTCTCCATTTTCTGGGAGCAGAGGAGTACACGCGCTGACGTGCGGACGTCGGAACCGCGGCCGGACAGCCCGAAGCCCCCGGAGGTCACGACATGACGGACACCGATCCTGTGCGCCAGTTTCTCCGCCACACCCTGGCGACGCTCGCGTATCGCGGAGCGAAGGCGATCCGGGGGGCGCCGCCCGGATTTTCGGACTTCCAGTCGCGCGAAGGCGCCCGGACTCCCGGCCAGATCCTCGCCCACATCGCGGACCTCCTCGACTGGGGAGCGACGATCGCCCGCGGCGCGACCGCCTGGAAGGACACGCCGCCGGCGGACTGGGACGCCGACGCCGCCCGGTTTTTTCGAGGCCTGGAACAGCTCGACCGCATCCTCGCGTCGGCAGAGCCGCTCGGCAACAGCCCGGAAAAGCTGTTCCAGGGCCCGGTCGCGGACGCGCTCGCGCACGTGGGCCAGATCGCGATCCTGCGGCGCATGGCGGGAAGTCCGGTGCGGGGTGAGAGCTACTTCAAGGCGGATATCGCCGCCGGGCGGCTGGGAGCGGATCAGAAGCCGCCGCGATTCGAGTTCGATTGACACTCGCGGCTGGCGGTCGCTCGCGGTGCGCCGCTCCCCGCGAGAGGCCCCGCCCGCTCTGAGATAATCCGCCCCGTCGATCGCTCGAGGGAGAACGTATGGCCGACTCGGTACGGGAGCTTTTCGAGGCGGTCAAGACCGGCCGCCGGGCGGACGTGGAAGCGTTGCTCGATCGAGAACCCGAGCTTCTGTCCGCGCGCGTCCCGGAGGGTCCTTCGGCGATCCTGCTGGCGGCGTATTACCGGCATCCGGACGTCGCCGACGCCTTTCTCGTGCGGGGAGCGCCGCTCGACGTCTTCGAGGCCAGCGCCTTCGGAAAGACGGATCGACTCCGCGACCTGCTGAAAGAGGACGCGTCGCTCGCGAACGCCTGGTCTCCGGACGGCTTCTTCCCGCTCGGGCTCGCGGCCTTCTTCGGGCACCCCGAGGCGGTCCGGGTTCTTCTCGAGGCCGGCGCCGACGTGGGCGCGACGGCGAGAAACGCGATGCGGGTGCAGGCCCTGCATGCCGCCGCGGCGGCGCACGATCCCGAGTCGATCCGCCTGCTTCTCGAGGCGGGGGCGGATGCGAACGCGGTGCAGCAGGCCGGCTACGTGGCGCTCCACGAGGCCGCCGGCAATGGAGATGAGGCGATGACGCGGCTCCTCGTCGTGCACGGCGCGCGCACGGACATCCGAGCCGACGACGGGCGAACAGCTGCCGAGATGGCGCGGGGCAAGGGGCACGAGGACCTGGCGCGGTGGCTCGAATCCCAGAGGGGCCCATGAGCCCGCCCGCGGTTCCTCTTCGGGCGAAGCCGCTCTGGCGGTGTCCCCGATGCGCCCGGCTGTTCGCGAACCGCAATCAGACGCACGCCTGCGGCCGCCACGAGCTCCTGGCGCTGTTCGCGGGTCGGGATCCAGCGATCTTCGAGCTTTTCCAGTCGCTCGAGAAGCTCGTCCGCCGGTGCGGGCCGGTCACCGTCCTTCCGGAAAAGACGCGGATCGCGTTTCAGGCCCGCGTGTCGTTCCTGGCGGTGTCGCCGCGGCAGATGCATCTCATCGGTCATTTCGTCTTCGCGCGGCGCGTTCCGAATCCGCGGTTCCAGAAGATCGACACGATCTCGCCGCGCAACGTCGTGCACCATTTCTGTCTGGAGCGGCCGGATGAGCTGGACGAAGAGTTCCAGGGCTGGATTCGCGAGGCGTATGCCGTCGGGCGGCAGGAACCGGGGAGTTGAGCGTCGAGCGGAAAGAGGTTGGGAGATCAGAGTTGAGGGTTGAGAAAGAAAATCCCGGCTGACAGCTGACCAGAGAGCTGACCACGATGACCGATTTTCAGCGGCTCTTCGCTTACGAGGCGTGGGCCAACCGGGAGGCTCTTGCGTCGCTGCGGGCGGCTGCCGGTCCTCCCGAAAAGGCCCGGAAAATCCTCGGACATCTTGTCGGGACGGGAAGACTCTGGCTCTCCCGAATCCAGGGAACGGAAAAGGCCGTGGTCTGGCCCGATCTGTCGGTCGACGAGTCGGAGTCGGGACTGGAGGATCTCGCCGCCCGGTGGGGCGCCTTCCTCCGCGCCGCCGGCCCCGGCGAGCTCTCCCGCGTGGCGTCCTACACCAACAGCAAGGGCGAGCCGTGGACGAGCGTGGTCGCCGACATCCTGACGCACGTCGTGATTCACTCCGCCTACCACCGGGGCCAGATTGCGACCGTCCTCCGCGAGGCCGGCCACGAGCCCGCCTACACCGATTTCATCGAGGCGGTCCGAAGAGGAAAACTGGAGCCCCGGGGTTAGAAGCGGCGTCTTCGTTTTCGGACTTTCCGCACGCTAAACGCCCAACTTCCGAGGGTTGACTTACGCCCTTTTACCGCCTACGCTGGGACATGGCCGGCCGCCTTCCCCCTCCCGCCTCCCGCCTCCCGCGCGGCGCCGCCGCGCCCGGCCCTCCGTCGCGGAACCTGGGCGGGCCGCTGGTCGGACAGATCGTCGCGGCGGGCGCGCGAAAGGAAGGCCTCCGCCGGAGAGACTGGCGCCCGGCGCCCGCCCCCGGCCCGCGCCCGTACGCGGAGCTTCGCGCGGCGTCGGCCTTTTCTTTTCTCGACGGCGCGTCGCTGCCGGAAGATCTCGTCGAGCAGGCCGCCCGGCATGGCCTTCCCGCCGTGGCGCTCGTCGACACCAACGGCGTCTATGGCGCTCCCCGTTTCTACAAGGCGGCTCAGGCCGCCGGGGTCCGCGCTCTCGTCGGCGCGGAGATCGTGCTCGACCGCCCGCGTCCCGCCGCGCTTCCCCCGTCCCGGACCTCCCGCCGGCCGCCGCCGTCCCCGGAGCCGGGCGAGCCCGCGCGCCTGACGGTCCTGGTCGAGAGCCGCGAGGGATACCGCAACCTCTGCCGGCTGCTGACCTCCGGCGCGCTCGGAAAGGCGAAAGGGGAGGCGTTCGTCTCGGCCGGCGCGGTGCGAGAGCACGCGGCGGGACTCCACGTGCTCTCGGGAGGGGACGAGGGGCCGGTCGCGCGCGCGCTGGCGGCAGGAGGGCTGGACGCCGCGCGGGCGGAGCTCACGCGCTGGAGGTCGATCTTCCCCGGCCGGCTGCACGTCGAGCTCCAGCGGCACGGCCTCCGGGAAGAGGAGCACCGCAATCACGCGCTCGCGTCGCTCGCCGGCACGCTCGGGCTCCCGCTGGTCGCAACGAACGGCGTGCGGTACGCGCGGCGGTCCGACAAGGACCTGCACGACGTCTTCACCTGCATCCGGAACCACACCCATCTCGACCGCGCCGGACGTCTCCT
The DNA here is from genome assembly GCA_020199905.1 of Acidobacteriota bacterium. Taxonomy (GTDB): domain Bacteria; phylum Acidobacteriota; class Thermoanaerobaculia; order UBA5066; family Gp7-AA6; genus JALYUA01. The sequence goes on along the minus strand of JAIVJS010000098.1, from coordinate 10,668 downwards.
CGCGGCCCAGAGAGGGCGGTACCTGAAAGACGCCCGCGATATGGCGGCGCTCTTCGCCGACGTGCCGGAGGCGCTCGACCACGCATGGGAGCTGGCGGGCTCTCTCGACTTCACCCTGGCCGATCTCGGGTATCACTTCCCCGAGTACCCGCTGCCGCCAGGGGAAACGCCCCAGTCCTTTCTCCGGCAGGTCGCCTGGAACGGCGCCCGCGCCCGGTTCCGGCCCCTCACCGCGCGGGCGCAGGCGCAGATCGAGAAAGAGCTCGCGATGATCGAGAAGCTCGACCTCGCCGGATATTTCCTGATCGTCTGGGACATCGTTCAGTTCTGCCTGCGGGAGAAGATTCTCGTGCAGGGCCGGGGGTCGGCCGCGAACAGCGCCGTCTGCTACGCGCTCTCGATCACGGCGGTGGATCCCGTGAAGATGGAGCTGCTCTTCGAGCGGTTTCTCTCCGAAGAGCGCGGCGAGTGGCCGGACATCGATCTCGACCTTCCGTCCGGCGACCAGCGCGAACGGGTGATCCAGCACGTCTACGAGAAGTACGGCCCGCACGGCGCGGGAATGACGGCCAACGTCATCACCTACCGGGACCGGTCCGCCGCGCGCGAGGTGGGAAAGGCGCTCGGCTACTCGGCGGAGCAGGTCGACCGGCTCTCCAAGCAGCTCTCGAGCTGGAACTTCGGAGAAATCCGCAACCCGCTGGAGGAGCTGTCGGGCGAAATTGCCGCGGCCGGCCTCGACTTAGAGGACGTCCGAACGCGCCACTTCCTCCGGCTCTTCCTGCAGATCCAGAACCTGCCGCGCCATCTCGGGCAGCACTCGGGGGGCATGGTGGTCGCCGCCGGACGCCTGGACGAGGTCGTGCCGCTCGAGCCCGCCTCCATGCCCGGCCGCGTCGTGGTGCAGTGGGACAAGGACGACTGCGCCGATCTCGGGATCGTCAAGGTGGACCTTCTGGGGCTCGGAATGCTCGCCGCCCTCGAGGAGGCGATCCCGATGATCCGCACGCACGAGCGGGTGGAGGTCGACCTCGCGCATCTTCCCGCGGACGACCCCGAGGTGTACCGGATGATGAACGAGGCGGACACCGTCGGCGTCTTCCAGGTGGAGAGCCGCGCGCAGATGGCGTCGCTTCCCAAGAACGCGCCCCGCAAGTTCTACGACCTGGTCGTCCAGGTGGCAATCATCCGCCCCGGCCCGATCGTCGGCGGGATGGTCCACCCGTTCTTCGACCGCCGGCAGGGCAAGGCGCCCGTCGAGTACCCGCACCCGTGCCTGGAGCCGATCCTGAAGCGCACGCTCGGCGTGCCACTCTTCCAGGAGCAGCTGCTTCGCATCGCGATGGTCGCGGCGGGGTTCACGGGAGGCGAGGCGGAGGAGCTGCGCCGCGCGATGGGATTCAAGCGCTCCATGGAGAAGATGGAGTCGCTCGAAGCGCGGCTGCGCTCGGGGATGGCCGCGCGCGGCATCGACGGGCCGGCCCAGGACCAGATCGTCAAGTCGATCACCTCGTTTGCCCTCTACGGGTTTCCGGAGTCTCACGCGGCGAGCTTCGCGCTCATCGCCTACGCGAGCGCGTATCTGAAGGCGCGGCATCCCGCGGCGTTCTACGCGTCTCTCTTGAACGCCTGGCCGATGGGGTTCTACCACCCCGCCACGCTCGTCAAGGACGCGCAGCGCCACGGCACGCCGGCATTTCCGATCGACGTCGCGCTCTCGGGATGGAAGTGCCGCTGGGAATCGGGAGGCGTCCGGATCGGGATGCGGTTCGTCCAGGGACTCCGCGAGGCGACGGGCCAGCGCATCGAGGCCGAGCAGGCGAGGGCGCCGTTTACCGGCGTCGAGGATCTCGCGCGCCGCTCCCGACTGCGCTCCGACGAGCTCGAACGGCTGGCGCAGGCGGGCGCTCTCGCGTCGTTCGGGCGGGCGCGCCGTGCGGCGCTCTGGCAGGTCGCGAAAGTCGCGCGGCCCGCGGGAGAGCTGTTCGCGGATCTCCCCGCGGACGATCCCTCCCCCCTGCGGGAGATGTCCGCCGTGGAAGAGACGGCCGCGGACTACCGCACGACGCAAATGACGACGGGTCCGCACCTCGTCGAGCACTGGCGCGAGCGCCTCTCCGCGCAGGGAATCTTTTCCGCCGCGCAGTTGAAGGCGATGCCGGACGGCCGCCGCGTGAAAACGGCCGGCGCCGTGATCGTGCGCCAGCGGCCCGGGACGGCGAAGGGATTCGTCTTCCTGACCCTCGAAGACGAGACCGGCATGTGCCAGGCAATCGTGCGGCCCGACCTCTTCAAGGAACAGCGCGCGGTCATCGTGGGCTCCGGCTCCCTGATCGTCGAAGGGCGGCTCCAGAATGACGGGACCCTCTCGGTCCGCGCGGAAAAGTTCTGGCCGCTGCAGGAAGTGGAGACGGTGCCGAGTCACGATTTCAGGTAGAGGGCGACCGCGACCGGCAAACGGCGAAGAAGCGAGGGGCGAAAGAAACTCCTGAGCCTTCCCTGCGTACTCTTTTCGATCCGGACCTAGTTGACCGGAGTACCGCGGCCGTCTCGCTCCCGTTCGTCGCTCGGCTCCCGCTACTTCGCGAAGAAGGTGACCGCAAACAACACCGCGGCGCCCGTGCCGAGCAACAGCGAGGCGAACCAGACGGGCCGGTTCCGCGTCAATGCCGCGACGGCGCCGAGGGCGATCGAGACCTGGAACAGCGCGACGGCATTGGCGAAGCCGTGGTGGTGGTGCAGAAGGTGGTCGGCCTCAATCGATTTCGCGTCGCGTTCCTTCTCCTTCTCCCGCGCCTTCTTCGCAGAAAGCCGCCGCCCTCCTTCTCAACCTCTTCGTGAATCGCCTCCGTCAGCCTCTCCGTCTCGATCTCGGGTCCCTCGGGCATGCGGCCCCCTTGAGCGTTGGGCGTTAAGCGTTGAGCGTGGAGCGTTCAGATTACGAGAAAAGAGCGGCGGCGGAGTTTCGATTCCCCGATTCACGATCCAGTTGACCGCGGACTACGGCGGCCGTCTCGCTCCCGTTGGTCGCCCGGCTCCCGGCCCCGGGCGTCCGGCTGCGCGCGGTCGACTCCTCCGGATCAGCGCAGTCGGGCCGCGGCTTCTCTGGCGTCGAGGAGACCCGGATCGAGACGCAGCGCTTCGGCGGCCTCCCGCCGCGCCGCCTCCCTGTCCCCCCGTTTCTCCGCGATCCGAGCGAGCTGCGCATGGGCGAGGGCGACGGACGGCTCCGGATCTGCCGGCGGGCGTCCCGCCAGATACCGGCGCAGGGAGTCTTCCCCGCGCTCGAGTTGACGCCCGGAGAGTGCCGCGATGTGCCCGATCTCGTACAGCGGCAGCGCGTCGGACGGAAACGCCTGGCTCAGGCGGTCCATGCTCGCAAACGCGGACTCCCAATCGTTTCGTTCGATCGCGCCGCGCTCCATCCACACGTACGGCTCGCGGTTCGACGGGAACTCCGCGATAGCCCGCCGGTATTCGGCGGAAGCGAGATCCCACAGCTTCTGCTGTTCGTAGACGCGCGCCATCGCTCGGTGGCCCCGGAGCGGGTCGCGCCTGCGCACCTCTTCCGCCTCGCTTTTCGCGCGCACGATGCTGCCGCCCATGAAAACCGGAGCGCGGAGATAGAACTCGACGAGGCCGATGCGGGCGTCGAGGTTCGCGGGATCGAGATCGACGGATCGCTGGAACGCCCGCCGTATGCGGCCGGCGAGCGTGGCGCGGACGAACAGGCTCGACCGGATCGCCTGCTGCGCCAGCGCGCGCCCCAGCCAGTACGGATGCGCCGAGCTCTTCGGATCGAGAACGGCCGCCCTCTCGAGCCACCGGACGGCGCGGTCGGACTCGTTTTCCTCGAAGAAGACCCGGCCGAGGAAGGCCGCCGCGCGCGCGTCCGATGGGTCTTGCCGGACCGCCGATTCGAGCGCCGCCCGCGCAACGGGATAGCGCTGCGCCAGAAACTCCCTCACGCCGGTCTCGGTGGCCGGCGACGCGGCCCGAGCGAGCCCCGCGGCGAGCCAGAGCGCGATCGCCGGAGGAGTGCGGAACGGCCGGCCGAGGGGGGAAAGCATCGTTCTGCGAGGGAACATCGGGCGCGAGCCGGAACTTCCTGCGCGGGGCAGTCGACGCGGCACGGCGCGGCTCTACTTCTTCGCCAGGGCCTCTCGCGCTCCCGGGTGGCCGGGCTCGAGCGCCAGCGCTTTCTGATATTCGCCCCGGGCGAGATCCCGGTTTCCCTTCCGGTCGTACAGCGCGCCGAGCCGGTAGTGCGCCGAGGAGAGCGGGGGCTCGTCCTTTCCGGGCTCATATGCCAGATAGCGCTTCAGGCATTCCTCGGCGCGGTCCATCCTTTCTCCCGACCGGCGCCGAGGCGTCCGATCGAGTCGCAGACGCTCTGCTGGGCCGGTTCGGATTTCAGGAAGGCCTCCAGGATGTCGAAGGCCCGCGCGTAGTCCTTCTGCTGCGCGGCCACGCTGGCGCGCCAGACGGCGGGCTCCCGTCGCCGTGGAAATTCGCGGCCGCGCGGTCGTATTCGGCCAGAGCGGCGTCCCACTTTTTGCCGTGCTCCGCGATCCGGCCGAACGCCTGGATCTTCACGTCGGGTTTCTCAGTCCGTCAACGCCAGGCAACTGAAGACTGAAGACTGAAAACTGACAACCGGCAACTCCCCTCACGCCACCTCTGCGGACGCCACGTCGCGGATGATGCGGCCATCGCGCACCTCGACGACGCGGCTCGCGCGGCGCGCCAGCGTCATGTCGTGCGTGATGACGACCAGCGTCTTTCCCTGCGCCCAGAGGTCCGCGAAGAGCTGCATGATGTCGCCGCCCGCGCTCGTGTCGAGATTGCCGGTGGGCTCGTCGGCGAGGATGACGTCGGGTCTCATGGCGAGCGCCCGCGCGATCGCGACCCTCTGCATCTGTCCGCCCGAGAGCTCCGTCGGCTTGTGCTCCATGCGGTCGCCCAGGCCCACGCGGTCGAGAAGCTCCGTCACGCGCTGCTTTCTCTCCCGCAGGCCGACTCCGCCGAAGACGAGGGGCATTTCGACGTTCTCGAACGCGGAGATCTGCGGAAGAAGATTGAAACCCTGGAAGACGAAGCCGACGCGCCGGTTGCGCACGTCGGCGAGCGCGTCGCGGTCGAGCGTCGAGACGTCCTCGCCGCCGAGCTGGTACCGCCCGTCCGTAGGGGTATCGAGGCAGCCGATCAGGTTCATGAGAGTGGACTTCCCGGAGCCGGAGGGCCCGACGATCGCGACGAATTCGCCCGGCTTGACGGCGAGATCGATGCCCTTCAAGGCCTCCACCTTGATCTTTCCGGTGTCGTAGACCTTGCGGATCGCCTGCATGTGGATGATGTCGGAGGTCATGGAGTTCTCGGTTTTCAGTGAACAGTTACCAGGTGTGAGTTATCAGTCATGCGTCATCGGTCGTGAGTGATCCGTTGTCGAGGCAGCGCGGCCGGCGACAAAGAAAAACCCGAGACTCAAAACTGATAACTGATGACTCATTACTCATATCTCAGAGTCGCGGCCGGATCGATCGCGGCGGCGCGGCGCGCCGGAAAGTAGCCGGCGAGCAGGCCCGCCGTCCCGAGGATGGCCACGGTCGCGGCGCCGATCGACCACGACAGCGTGGGCTTGCCGAGAAACTCGAGAACCTTCATGTCTTCCTGGGGGAGGAGTCCGAGCACGGTGACGATGAGGATCGCGATCACGGCTCCGGCGAGCCCGCCCAGAAGCGTGTAGACGAGCCCCTCCAGGATGAACGGTCCCGTGATCCATCCGCGCCGGGCGCCGAGCGCCATCTTGACGCCGATCTCCCGCGTCCGCTCCTTGACGACCGCGTACATGATGTTCGCGACGCCGACGCATCCGATGACGAGAGTGAGCGCGCCGATGATCCCGAAGAACATCTCCATGCCGAGAAAGATCTTCGCCGAGATCCGCTGGCCCTTGACCGTGTTCCACGTCCCGAACACGCGTTCGTCTTTCGCGTCGAAAGAGTAGCGCCCGGCGAAGAACGTCCTCATCCGCTCGAGGGCGGACTCCATTTCGTCCTCGGTTTCCGTGTGGACGACGACGACGTTCAGCTTGTCGCGGCCGAAGAGCGCCCGGAAGGTCGTGATCGGAATCACCGCGTGGTCCTTGTCCTGTCCGCCGTAGGCGCTCGTCTGCGTCTTGCGCTGCATGACGCCGATCACGGTGAAGGGAGAGCTGTTCACCAGCACCGTCTTGCCGACCGGGTTTTCCTTCCCGAAGAGGTCCTCGGCGAGCTCGTTGCCCAGAAACACCACGCGCCGCTTCTGCTCCTCGTCCTGGGGCCCCAGGAACCGGCCGCCGGGCATCGCGTAGTGCCGCCGGGGGTCGCCGTACACCCAGTTGGGCCCGATCACGCGCGCGTTGACGGTCTTGCGCGCGTACTGGATGAGCGTGCGGCTGTTGCTCATCTCGCCCCACACCTGGACGTCCGGCATGCGCTGCTGCAGCAGGGGGATGTCGTCGATGCGCGGCTTGATCGCGCGACCCTCCGGCAGCCCCTTCCAGACTTTCGAGGTCTCGCCCGGCCAGTTGATGGCGAGGTTCGTCCCCATCGCCTGCTCGTTGCGAGCGAACTGGCGCTTCAACCCTTCGCCGAACGCGAGCAGCAGCAGAATCGTGACGGTCCCCCACGCGATCGAGGCGATCGTCAGGAACGCGCGCTTCTTCTGGAGGCGGGCCGATCCCAGGAAGAGGTGCAGGACGATCGAGAGGTCCCGGCGGCTCATCGCGGCTCCCTCACAGCTTCATCGCCACGACGGGATCGAGACGCGAGGCTTCCCTGGCCGGGAAGTAACCTGCGAGAAGCCCCGTGGCGCCGAGAACGAGCGCGGTCAGCGCGGCGACCGACAGGGAGATCTCCGGATCCCCGACGAACTCGGTCGCGCCGAGCTTCGGGACCGCGAAGCAGATCGCGAACGAGATCGCGAAGCCGATGGCGCCGCCGAGTGCGGTGATGAGGATCGTCTCGAACAGGAACTGCCGCATGATCCATCTCTGCCGGGCGCCGAGCGCCATTTTGATCCCGATCTCTTTGGTTCTTTCCTCGACCACCACGTTCATGATGTTGGACACGCCGATGCCTCCGACGATGAGGGTGAAACATCCGACGATTCCGAGAAAGAGCCGGAACGAGAGGAAGAAGACGTCGAGGAACTTGAACTGCTCGGCCGTGTCCCAGACGGACAGAGCCTCCTTGTCCTTCGGGTCGAACCGGAGCGCGCGGGCGAGCGTCGCCCGCACCGCCGCCGTGACGGACTCCGATTCGGACGGCGAGACCGGCTGGTAGATGAAGTTGTTCACGTACTTGGCGCCGGTGAGCGCGCGAAATGTGGTGCCCGGCATGTACGCGCGCCCCTCGTCGCGGCTGTTGTAGCTCGAGTTCTGGACCTTCTCCTGGAGGACGCCGACGATCAGGAAGGGCGACCCCCCGAAGATGACCGTCTTGCCGACGGCGGGAGACTTTCCGAAGATGTCCTTCGCGATCTTGTCGCCGAGGAAGAGCGCGCGTCGATTCTCGCGGACGTCGATCGGGTTGATGAACCGTCCGCCCGCCTCGGGAATCAGGTTGCGCATGGCGCCGAACGAGGAGTCGACGCCGGAGACGTCCACCGCGACCGTCTTCATCCCGTAGTGCAGCTTGAGCGTCTCGTTGTATTCGCTCGAGATCGCGACGATCCCCGGCGTCTGCCGCCGTACGGCCTCGATGTGCTCCTCGCGGACCCGGATCCGTCGGCCGCGGCCCAGGCCCTCGAACGGGATCGACGTCAGCGCGGGCCAGGCGATCGCGATCCGGTCGCCCAGTCCCGCAGAGTTCTTGATCATCTGCTTGTGGAGGCCTCGCCCGAACGCGAGGAGAAGAGTGACGGCGACCGTGCCCCAGACGATCCCGAAGACCGTGAGAAACGTTCGCAGCTTCTGACTGCGAACGTCCCGGATCAGCTGGCGGAGGATGTCGCTCATGAAGCTGTCAGCTGTCAGCTATCAGCCATCTGTTTTGAAAATTCGAGACTCTCAGCGGCGGGAGGTGTGGACTGATCGATGACGCCTGTCTTGTCGTCTCAGACCTTCCCGGCTGAGAGCTGAAAGCTGACAGCTGACAGCTCATTCAGCTGATCTTCTTCGGCGGCCGCTCGACCACCTTCGAGCCCTTCTGGACGCCGGAGGCGACCTCGACGTTCATTCCGTCGGAGATCCCCAGCTTCACTTCCGTCTTCTTCGGGTCCGCCTTCGGATCGCCGCCGGGCAGCTCGACGAACGCCTTCTTGCCGCCGTCTTCGAAGATCACCACACGCTCCGGCAGGACCAGAACGTCCTTCTTCTCGCGGATGATGAGGTCCGCGTTGGCGGAGTAGCCCGCGCGGAGAACGATCTTCGTCGACGGGTCGAGCTCGATCTCGACGTCGAAGAGCGTCGCGCCTTCCTTCTGCTGGGCCTGCGGGGCGATACGCGCGACCCGGCCCGTCACGACGTCGGTGGGCAGGGCTCCCACCTTGATCCTCGCCGGCAGCCCGACGCGGAGCTTGCCCACGTCGATCTCGTCGACCGTCCCCTTGAAGATGAGGTCTTTCATGTCCGCGATCGTCGCGAGCTCGGTCCCCGGCTGGTACGTCGTCAGGGGGGTGATCGGGTCTCCGGGGTTGACGACGCGCGTCAGGATCGTGCCCGCCGCGGGGGCGCGGATGATGGACTCGATCGTGACCTTCTCGGTCGAGACCCGGCCCTTGCGGGTCAGATCGCGGCCCTGCTCGGCGCGCGCGACCGCGATCCTGGCCAGCTCGAACGCCTCGCGCTTCGAGTCCATGTCGGACTTCGGCAGCACGCCCGACTTCGAAAGCTCGATGGCCCGCTCGTAGTCCGCCCTCGCCCGCGCGTAGGACGCGTTGGCGGAGTCGACCGTCCGGTCGACGTCGGTGAGCTCCTGGGGCGTCGGGTCCGGGCCGATCTCGAAGAGCGGATTGCCAGCCTTGACGGAATCCCCGACGTTGACCATGCACCGTTTCACGATCCCGGAGATCTTCGACTTGACCTGGAACTTCTGCCGCGGCTGGATCTGGCCGACGGCGATCGCCTTTTCCGTGATCGATCCCGTTTCGACGGTGACCAGCTTGTTCCCCTGCTGGTCCCCCTTGCTCGACCGCGCCCACGCGTACAGACCGCCGGCGACCGCGACCAGGATCACCAGCCAGAGCAGCGTTTTGAAGAGTTTCCGCATGCGAAGACCCCCAACGACGAAGGTACCTCGACCGCCAGGCCTCAACACCCTTCTACGCGTCGGCCCGGCGGAAGTTCCTCGGATCTGTTAGACGGCGCGCGGCGGATTTCGTTAGGCCGCCCGGCCGAGCGCGGTAAGCTTTCCCGAGGGGTTTCCCATGTCGAGCCGCGACTACCGCCTGGTGACGCAGTGGCGTGTTTACGGAACCGCCGAGGAGATCTTCCGCGTGCTCGAGGCGCCAGCCGAGCTTCCGCGCTGGTGGCCGAGCGTGTACCTCGCGGTGCAGGAGCTCGAACCGGGCGGCCCGGACGGCGTCGGGCGGGAAGTCGCTCTGGTGACTCGCGGATGGCTGCCCTATACCCTCGCCTGGGTCCTGCGCGTCGTCCGGTCGGACCCGCCGTGCGAGCTGGAGATCGAGGCCGAAGGGGATCTGGATGGCCGCGGGCTGTGGACCCTGGAGCCCGCCGGCGCCTGGACGTGGGTCACCTTCGAATGGACGGTGACGGCGCGCAAGCCGCTCCTGAGCGGGCTGTCGCCCCTCTTGTCTCCCGTCCTGGCGGCCAACCACCGCTGGGCCATGGCCCGGGGAGAGGAGAGCCTCGCGCTGGAGCTCGCCCGCCGAAGAGCGGCGAATTCGTCGGAGCGCGAACGGGTGCCCGTTCCTCCCCGCGCCGCCCGCGCCGCGGGCGTCCTGCTCGCCGGGGCCGCCGCGGCGGTGCTCGCGCTCGGCGCGGGCCTCATCCGCGGGCGGCGGCGCCGCGCTTAGCGTGAGCGGGACGCGGCAGGCGCGATCCCTCTAGCCGCCTCCATGGACTGGCGCGAACAGCTTCAGATCCGGGGCGAGGTGGCGCTCGCGATGGGGCTTTCCGCCGTCATCGGAGCGGACTCGCGCGGAAGCCCGCCGGCCTGCGCACGCACATGCTGGTGTCCGGCGCCGCGGCCCTGCTCGTCGGCCTCGGCTTCACGATCGTGCGGCGCTTCGGCGGGTCCGCGCCGTATCCGCTCGTTCGGGTGGACCGCCGTGGTGATCCGGGCGGTCGTCACCGCGGTCGGGTTCCTCGGCGCCGGGACGATCCTCCACCGCTCGACCAGCGCTCCCGCGTCGCCCGGTGAGCACGTGGAGGGCCTGAAGACCGCGGCCTCTCTCCTCTTCGTCGCCGCACTCGGCACGTGCGTGGCCGTCAGGCAGATCCTTGTCGCCGTCGGCATCACCGCGCTCGGCTGGCTGACGCTCCGCGTCGTGGGCCGGCTCGAGGAACGCCTGCGCCGGCGCACCGCCGCCCGGCCCGCTCCGCGATGACGCGGCCTCCGCTCTTTCCATGAGACCCGCGACGCTCGCTCGGGGTATCGGCCTCTTCGACGCCACGGCGCTCGTGGTGGGCTCGATGATCGGATCGGGGATCTTCATCGTGTCGGC
>JAIVJS010000065.1 GCA_020199905.1 Acidobacteriota bacterium | reverse complement strand
GAACACGATGTGGCTGATGAACGGAACCGTCGTCAAGTCCCTCGTCCCCGTCCCTCCGGTGACGGATCTGAACTGGCGCATCGGCGGAGTCGGCGACTACACCGGGGATGCCCAGCCGGACATTCTGTGGCGCAACATCGCGACCGGCCAGAACACCGTCTGGACGATGAGCACGACCCAGGTGGTCGGCGCGATCCCGGTACCGGGCGTCCCGGATCTGAACTGGAGAATCGCGGGGCCGCGGTAAGGAAATCCGGGAGCTCGGACCGGGATCGGAAACTCTCGGTCCGAGCTCCCGATTATTTCGCTCGTTCTTCAGTCTCTCTCGAGTCAGGCCATGTCCTCTGGAAGGCCCGGTTTCCGCAGTCCGGCTTTCTCCCCGATGTTGATCCCCATCGTGCCGAGCAGCTTCTCCTCGAACCGGGCGTTCTCGAAGCCGGCCTCCCGCATCATGTCGCGCACGCCGACCTGTCCCGGATAGCGGGCGAGCGACTCCGGGATGTACAGATACGTCTCGGGATCCCGGTGGAAGAGCCAGCCGACGGCGGGCATCATCGTTCGGAGGAACGCCCGGTAGAGGGCGCTCGCGATCGGGTTGCGTGGCTTCCCGAAGTCGAGGATGACGCAGCGGCCTCCGGGGACCAGAACCCGCCGCATCTCCCGCAGGGCCGCCGCCGCATCCGCGATGTTCCGCAGCCCGTATCCGACCGTGATCACATCGAAGGTCCGGTCCCGGAAGGGGAGCGAGAGCGCGTCTCCATTGACGAACGCGGCCTTTCGCGCGTCCCGGATCTGCCGGCGCCTTCCCACGGCGAGCATGGGGAGGGTGAAGTCCAGACCCACGACCCTCGCCGCCGGGCCCGCTATTTGCTCCGCCAGAAACGCCATGTCGCCCGTTCCGCAGCAGAGGTCCAGCCATCGCGGCGGCGGGCCGCCACGCTCCGCCGCCAGCCGGACCGTTCGCCTCTTCCAGCGGCGGTGCATCCCGAAGCTCATGACGTCGTTGACGAGGTCGTAGTGCGCCGAAGCCCGCCAGGTGGCCGAGGACGCCCGCGAGTCCGAGTGGACCGCGCCCTCCTTTCTGAAGGAGATCTTCCTCGGCAACTTCCGCCTGGACCTCGTGCACCCGTACCCCGCGGCGCCGGCCGAGCGCCCCGAGTTCCGGGCTTTCCTCGACCGGCTGGAGAAGTTCCTGATCGAGCAGGTCGACTCCGATGCCATCGATCGCGATGGCAAGATCCCGCCGGCGGTCATCTCGGGGCTCGCGGAGATGGGCGCCTTCGGCATGAAGATCCCGAAGGAGTACGGCGGCCTGGGCTTTACGCAGCGCGAATACACCCAGGCGATCAAGCTCATCACCAGCCAGGACGGCAACCTGATCGCGCTTCTCTCCGCGCACCAGTCGATCGGTGTCCCGCAGCCCTTGAAGCTGTTCGGAACCCCCGAGCAGAAGAAGAAATATCTGCCGCGTCTCGCCAGGGGAGCCGTCTCCGCTTTCGCGTTGACGGAGCCGCAGGCGGGATCCGACCCGGCGGCCCTCGCAACGACGGCCGTCCGCACTCCGGAAGGCGACTACATCGTCAACGGCGAGAAGCTGTGGTGCACCAACGGCACCCTCGCCGAGCTCTTCGTCGTCATGGCCCGGCACCCGGACACCAAGAAGATCTCCGCGTTCATCGTCGAGAAAGACTGGCCGGGCGTCGAGGTCGTTCGGCGTCTTCACTTCATGGGTCTGAAGGCGATCGAGAACGGGGTCATCCGTTTCACCAACGTGCGCGTGCCAAAGGAGAACCTGCTCCTCGGCGAGGGGCGAGGGCTGAAGCTCGCGCTCGTCACGTTGAACACGGGCCGCCTGACGCTGCCCGCCTCCTGCGCGGCCGTCGCCAAGCGCTGCCTCGAGATCAGCCGCGTCTGGGCCTCCGAGCGCGTGCAGTGGGGACAGCCGATCGGCAGGCACGACGCCATCGCACAGCTTCTCGCGGAGATGGCGGCCACGACGTTCGCGATGGACGCCGTGACCGATCTCGCGTCGGGAATGGCGGACCTCGGCGACCGGGACATCCGTCTCGAGGCGGCGGTCGCGAAGATGTGGAATTCGGAAGAGGGCTGGAAGATCGTCGACCGGACACTCCAGATCCGGGGCGGGCGCGGCTACGAGACGGCCGACTCCCTGCGCTCGCGTGGGGAGCCGGGAATCCCCGTCGAGCGGATGATGCGGGACTACCGGATCAACCTCATCTTCGAGGGCTCGTCGGAGATCATGCGGCTCTTCATCGCGCGCGAGGCGCTCGACCGGCATCTCGCGGTCGCAGGTGATCTCGTGAACCCGAAGTCCTCGCGCGACCAGAAGCTGAAGGCGCTTCCGAAGATCGGCGCGTTCTACGGGACCTGGTACCCGACCCGCTGGCTCGGATGGGGGCGCTGGCCGCGCTACTCCGATTTCGGAACGCTCGCTCCGCACCTCCGGTACCTCGAACGCACCACGCGCCGGCTCTCCCGGTCGATCTTCCACATGATGGCGCTTCACGGGCCGAAGCTCGGATTCGCGAGCACTTCCGGGCCATCCGGAGCAACGACGACCTCCGTAAGTACAGGACGGCGCGCCGCATACTGGACGGCGGTCACACCTGGCTCGAAAACGGACTGGTCTCCGCCGAGGAGCTGCATCGGGTTCACCCGCCGGCGCCGCAAACGCACGCCGAAGTTAGGATGAGAAGGAGCTCGCAGCGAGTATCTAGTCGGACCCAGGGATAGAATTCTCAAACGCTTTCTCCCGGAACTCGCCTCGGCCCTTACGAAGTCGTCGCTCCGCTCGCCACCGGAGGTATGGGGGAGGTTTACAGAGCGCTGGACGTCCGCCTCAGACGCGAGGTCGCTCTGAAAGTCTTACCGGCCGAGGTCTCAGCAAATGAGGACCGGTTGAAGCGATTCGAACGGGAGGCACGCGCCGCTTCTGCGCTGAACCATCCGAACATTGTGACGGTTTACGACATCGGCGTTTCCGAAGCCACGTCGTACATCGCGATCGAGCTCGTTACCGGGAAGAGCCTTAGCGAAGTGATCGCGCATGGAGTCCTGCCCCTGAGACAGATGTTGGAGATCGGCAGTCAGATCGCCGACGGTCTCGCCGCCGCCCACGAAGCTGGCATCATTCATCGCGACTTGAAACCCGCCAACGTCATGTTGTCCAACACAGGTTTGGTCAAGGTTGTTGATTTTGGCCTGGCGAAAGTCGGCGCCCCCTACGGAGCGGATACGCCTTCAGACGGGGAGACGATTACGGACGTGAGTCATGGCGTCGTGCTGGGGACGGTGGGTTACATGTCGCCGGAGCAAGCCCGCGGGGAGCAGGTCGACTTTCGAACCGATCAGTTCTCCCTTGGATGCGTTCTCTATGAAATGGCCGCGGGAAGGCGGCCCTTCACTTCTGGAACGCCATCCGGAAATGGCAACGAAGCAGACGCCATACTTCCGCAAAAAAGTGCCGTCGTGGCTGTGGATCGGGGCACTCGTCGGGGCGACGCTGATCGCGGCGATGGTGACCCGGAAGACTCCGGCCGGCTCGACGGAGCGGCCGTTGCGGCTTTCCGTGCTGCCCCCTTCGAATGCGAGTTTCAACGTCGCGAGCGTCTCGCCCGCCCCCGCAGTGATTTCGCCCGACGGATTGCGAATCGTGTTTGGAGCCCGGGACGCAGAAGGGGCTGACCTGTTGTGGGTTCGATCGCTGGACGGCAACGAATCCCGAGCTCTGAACGGCACCGCCGGAGCGACCTACCCCTTCTGGTCAGCCGACGGTCAATCTGTGGGGTTCTTCTCTGACGGGATGCTCAAAAAAATCGACACGAGGGACGGCGTAACCGGCACACTCACCACAGCCCCGAGCGGTCGAGGAGGGACTTGGAATCAGGAGGGGACCATTTTGTTTGCGCCGGACTCCTTGAGCCCATTGTTCCGTATCTCGAGCGACGGCGGCAAGCCGGTTCGGGTGACCGACATCGGCGCAGGTGAACCACATTTGTCCCATCGATGGCCCTCATTTCTTCCGGACGGACGAAGTTTTCTCTATCTCGTCCGGGCGCCCGGCCCGAACGAGCCCTCCTACGGCGTATACCTGGGGTCATTGGACTCGAGCGAAGCGAAGCGGCTGCTTCCAGAGAGTTCAAACGCGATCTTCGCCCCTCCGCAATCCCTCCTTTTCGTTCGAGAGGGCTCACTTTTTGCGACCGGTTTTGATTTGAGGGACCGAACGGTGAGGGGGAAGGCGAGTCGCGTCGCGGAAGACATCTACTTTCACCCCTACCGCTGGAACGGAGCGTTTTCGGTTTCATTAACCGGGCGGCTCGTTTATCACGCCGGCGCATCCGCAAAGAGCTCGAGTCTTCAATGGATGGAGCGAGGGGGACGGATGCGCGAAACGGTGGGCGCTAAGCGAGACTACGCAGGCATTCGCCTTTCACCTTCGGGGGACCGCTGCGCGGTCGAAGTCCACGATTCCCGGCTGAATACGATCGAGATCTGGATCCAGGATTTGACGCGCGGCTCTTTTGAACGGTTTTCCTCAGTGGACGCACCGATCAACGACAGCCCCGTGTGGTCGCCCGATGGACGCTGGATCGCTTTTGGATCCTTTCGTCAGGGGCGATGGAACCTTTATCGAAAGAGCACCGCCGGATCCGAGACGGAGGAGCTTCTCCTGGGAGGCGGTTCCGATGCGGTACCAACGGATTGGTCGCCGGACGGTCGATCTGTTCTGTACTGGTCTCGGCCGGGGTCCGAGGGGCAGAAGCGCGAGCTCTGGTCCATCGCCGCCGGGGAATCCCCGAAGCTTTACGTCAGGGGGTCCTTCAACGCCTCTGCGGGTCGGTTTTCGCCCGACGGTCGTCGGGTGGCTTATTGCTCCGACGAGACAGGGCGAGAGGATGTCTATGTCAGTCCATTTCCAGATCCGACCAGCCGCGTTCAAATTTCCGTTGCGGGAGGGACGCAACCGGTCTGGCGGCCGGACGGGCAGGAGTTGTTCTATCTCTCTCCCGACAATCGGCTGATGAGCGTGCCGATGGAATCCGGTGATCGCGCCCAACCCGGCAAACCCGAGCGACTGTTCGAGACCTCCTTCCGAGCCTCCCCGACTGACATCAACGTTTACGACATCTCCCGTCGCACAGGCTTGCTTCTGGCAAACGTTGCTGACCCGAGTGCCACCTGGGGGCCCTTAACGGTCGTGGTGAACTGGGCTCCGGGCTCTCGCTAACGTTCCCGGACGAACAGTCCGGGCGCTCCCCGCGCCGCAGAGATAAATCGGGAATTCCGAGGTACCGTCAAGCCCGAGAAACTCTTCAATCCGGCCTTCCTGAACAGCGGCCGTCGTGAAGCACGGCAGGTTCAGAGCGGTTGCGAGAAGAACGAAGGTCTGAGCGAGATGCCCTGCGTCCAGGAAGAAGAGTCTGTAGGAATCCGATGAACGGTATTTCCAGTAAACGCGATCGGCAATCGCGGTCATGATGCACAGAAAGGCGGCTCCGCCCACCCACCGCTGACCGGACGCCATTGCGATCATCTCGTGCCGGAACTCCCCTGACCGGAGTCGCTCCAGGCAGTCGGCACGGACATCGTAGTGATACAGGCCGGCGCGAAGACCGCGGACTCTTCGCACGAGTACGTAGCACTCCACGGGGTTCCGTGCTCCCGCGGACGGGCTGGTTTTGAGAAGGAGTGTCCCGAGGGGCCCCGCGTGGACTGTACCAGTCTGTCCCCATGTCCCCCGGACCAACTCAGCGAACGTTTCGAGCGGCACCTCAACTCTGCCGAACTCGCGGCTCGTACGTCGCCGCGACAGAACCTCAGAAAGGGTCGCATCGAGTGGCATCCCCTTTGGCAACGCGATCCGCGCCGTCCGTCCGTAGTTCTTGTAAATAGAGGGTTGCGGGGCCGTCTTCAATCTTTCTGCGAAGATTTGCGTCTGCATTTCAGGATCGAGAACGTAGGTGGGCTCGCGAGTTGAGAAATGGTAGAAAGCCGCCGGGAAGAGTCCATGCCACCGCTCGGCGACATCGCCCATTCGTCGCGCCGACCCTCGAACAAGAAAACCAAGGTCGGCCAGACGCAAGACCTGCCTCTCAACGGAACTGGCGTCCAAAGAAGGGAAGCGGCGGGCGACGGTGCTCGCCGTCGCCGGCCGCTCGAACTCGTTCAAAACCTGAATCGTTGCGGGCGCGGCTGTAATCCGGCACCGCCGGACGAACTCTTCGAGAACGAATCCGCGGGGACTCCAATAAGCCGCAATATTCGGACTCCGGACGAGGCGGCCGCCCGCCCGGCGCATCACGGTTTAGGCGTGGGGGTCACTTCGGAGGCGCAATACCGTAGCGCTAGAGCGAACGAGCACTTATCCATGGTGACACTGTTTCGAAGAACGCTGATCTCAAGGTCGAGTTTTTCCCTTTCCTTCAAGGAAGCAAGAGTGAAATTCGGGTCACGAGCAAGAGTGGCCTTCTGGTCACGAATAGCCCGATCGATTTTCTCGCGTTCAGTGATTTTAGTCTCAATCCTCTTCCAGTAGTGATCTTCGAACTCCTTGCTTCGAGCTGCGTTCCAGAAGTCCTTCGGCCAGGAGCCGTACCCTCCCCCGCATCTTTCTGTGTCGGGTTTCTCGCCGCCGGGGGCCGGTATGACCGGGGCCGCGAGTCCTACCCCGAGGGCCGCGAGCATGGCGCGACGACTGAATCGGCGGCCGGACGACGACCGGGAAGGCGCTGTGGTTTTGGACCGACGCTTTCGAGCCATGGTTCCTCCACTTCACCGGTAGGATCGGCGCGCCAACTCGCGGCGATCCGAAATCGAGAACTGAAACGTCGGAGGGGGCGTGGCTATACCCCACCCTGAGCATGGTCACGGTCCGCGGCAGGTCTCGCCGCTAAAACCGGGCGTGGTCGCTTCGAATGTCTTTCGCAAGAGCGTCTCGAGGCTTCTCTGGGACAAATACTATCTCTCGGAAGGGACGCACAAGAACCGGTTCTATGG
>JAIVJS010000044.1 GCA_020199905.1 Acidobacteriota bacterium | reverse complement strand
GCGGCTACATGCCGGAGCGGCTCGGATTCGACCACGAGCTCTCCGGACGCGCGTTCCTCGCGCACCATTGGCGGCTTTCGGGCGGCGATCCCCGGCGGACGGAGCAGGAAGTCTCGGCCGCGGCGGAAAGGGTCGGCCTCGAGCCCGTCGCGCTGACCCGGCGGCTGCGGACGTATTCGAGGGGGATGCTCCAGCGGGTCGGGGTGGCGCAGGCTCTCTTCGGCGAGCCGGAGCTCCTGTTTCTCGACGAGCCGGCCTCGGGGACGGACCCCGTCGGGGTCGCGGTCGTGCGGGACCGCATCCTCGAGGCGAAGGCGCGCGGAGCGACGATCGTCCTGAACTCCCACCAGCTGGCGGAGGTCGAACGGGTTTGCGACCGCGTCGTGTTCCTCGAGCGCGGGCGGCTGGCGGGATCCGAGACGCTGCGGGGGGAAAACGCGGCGCCCCGAGCGGCGGTGCTTCGGACCGACGCGTCACGGGCGGCGGAGGCGAATGACCGTCTTCAAGCCGAGGGGTTCCAGGTCCGGTCGGAGCCGGACGGCACGATCTACCTGGCCGGGGCCCGGGACGAAGACATCGCCCGCGCGGTCCGGTCGCTCGTCGGCGCGGACATTCCCGTGTACGAAGCGCGGTCCTCGGCGGACCTCGAGAGTTTCTTCCGGGGCGGCCGATGAAGGAAATGATCCGGCGCTACATGGCGCAGAAGCTCGGCTCGGTCGGGGCGTGCCTGTCGCTTCTCCTGATCGCGATCCTTTCCGCAATGATGCTTCAGGCCGGCCGCCCGGGGCTGACCGTCTTCGTCCTCTTCGTTCTCGCCGGCGGTCTCGTCTCCCGCGACGCCTCGAGCGGAGCCCTTCAGATGATCCTGTCGCGACCCATCCTCCGCGTGGAGTACCTGCTCGGGCGTTACTTCGGCGTGATGATCGCGTTCGCCGGTTATCTGGTCTTCACGTTCCTGCTCGCCGTCGGAATCGACCGGCTGGCAAGGGTCGCGGGCGCGAGCTCGCAGTCGAGCTTTTCCGCGGCGACGGCGCTCGCGCGCTCCGCCGAGGAGCTCCCGAAAGGAGCGCTTTACGCGGCGGTGCTCCTCTTCTTCTCGACGTTTCTCCGCGGATTCGGCGACGTCCTCGCGTTCGTCATCGGATCGGTGATTTTGAACCTCGTTCCCCAGCTCGCGATGGGTCTTCAGAAGCCGGGGATCGTCCGGTTTTTCCGGGCGGCCGGCGCCAACCTCACGCCGGAGCCGGAGTGGAGCCGGGTATTCCATGGCGCCCTGCTGCAACCTCCCGCGGGACGGTACGCTCTGGCTCTGGCGGGCTATCTCCTTCTCGCGATCGTCATCTTCAACCGCCGGGAGTTTTCCTATGGCGCCGACTGACTCAGCCACAGCCACACCGCGGCGAACCGGCCCTCAGACGCGGGTGCCCTTCCTGCTTCTGCTCCTCGGGGCCGCGGCGCTCGTGTACCGCCTCGTCACGGGAATCACGGACCGAGGGGCCGGGGAAACGGGCAACGGTCTCGTCAGCTGGCGTCCGATGTCTACCGCGGCCGGGACCGCCTCCGCCGCGGCGATGCCGGTGCTTTATGACTTCACGGCCGCGTGGTGCCCGCCCTGCCGCCGCCTCGACGCGGAGGGTTGGACCGATGTGGCGATTGCGAAGCGGGTGAACATCGAGTTCATCCCCGTGCGGGTCATGGACCGCCAGCGGGAGGACGGAAAGAACACGGCGGCCATCGACGCGCTCCAGCGAAAGTACCGGATCACCTCCTTTCCCACTCTCGTCGCCGCGGACGGCTCGGGGCGCGAGCTCGCGCGGATGGAAGGCTACGCGGGCAACGAACGGCTGCAGGAGTTCTTGAACGAGGTGCGAAAAAAGACCCGGTAGCGCAACGAATCAGTTTTCGCTTTTTCTCTTCTCGGCGGGCGATGGCCGCGCCTCTTCCTCTTCCGCGGCAGGGGCGAGCTCCGCGAGAAACTGGCCGGTCACGCTCTCCGCGACCCGTCGAACGTCCTCCGGGGAGCCCTCCGCGACGATCCGGCCTCCGTCGCGCCCGCCGCCCGGTCCCAGGTCGATCAGCCAGTCGGAGGCCGCCAGGAACTGAAGGTTGTGCTCGACCGCGATCACCGAATGCCCGAGCGAGATCAGGCGCCGCAGCGTCTTCAGGAGCCGTTCGACGTCCTGTGAGTGCAGCCCCGTCGTGGGCTCGTCGAAGAGGAAGAGGGTGCCGCGGGTGGTCGCCGGCCGGATCTCGAGAAAGGACGCGAGCTTGAGCCGCTGCGCCTCTCCTCCGGACAGCGTGGCCGTCGGCTGACCGAGCTTCACGTATCCGAGGCCCACCTCGACGAGCGGCGCGAGGCGCTTCCCGATGCGCGGCTCTTCGGAAAAGAACCGCCCGGCGTCGGAGACCGTCATGTCGAGCACGTCGCCGATGCTCTTCCCGCGGTAGCGCACGGAGAGGACCCGGTTCTGGAAACGCCGCCCGTCGCACGCCTCGCAGCGGACCGTCACGTCGGCCAGGAACTGCATGTCGATCGTCTGCCAGCCGGTCCCGCGGCAGGCCTCGCATCGCCCGCCCGCGGAGTTGAACGAGAAGTCACGCGCCGTGATCCCGCGGGACACGGCGCGGCCGCTCTTCGCGAACAGCTGGCGAATGTCGTCCCAGGCCTTCACATACGTGACGGGGTTGGAGCGGGCGGAACGCCCGAGCGGGCTCTGATCCACGAACTGGATGTCGGCGACGGAATCGATCCCGTCGACACGATCGTGCTCGCCGACGTCGCACGACACGACGCCCTTCACGCGCCGGGCATAGGAGTTGTAAAGAACGTCGCGCACCAGGGTGGACTTTCCCGAGCCGGACACGCCGGAGACCGAGACGAGCCGTCCGAGCGGAAAGCGCACCGTCAAGTCGTGAAGGTTGTGCTCCCGCGCCCCGACGACCGTCAGCGCTCCCTCGGCGCGGCGGAACGCCACGATCCGGCCGCCGCGGCCGGCCGGGACTCCGGCCGCCTCGCGGCCCGGCTCCTCCGAGCGGGCGTGCCGGCGGGCGAGCGACGCCCCCGTCGCGGAGGAGCGCACCCGGGCCAGGGCACGGGGCGTCCCTTCGAAGAGCAAGCGGCCGCCGAGCGTCCCGGCGCCTGGCCCGAGATCGATCACATGATCGGCCGACTCGATGACCTCCGGATCGTGCTCCACCAGAACGACCGTGTTCCCCCGATCGGCCAGGCGGCGCAGGATCCCGAGGAGCCGCCGGGTGTCGTGGGCATGGAGGCCGATCGTGGGCTCGTCCAGAACGTAGAGGGTCCCCGTGAGAGACCCGCCGAGGGCCGACGCGAGCCCGATGCGCTGCGCCTCGCCACCCGAGAGCGTCCGCGCCGAGCGCGAGAGCGTCAAATAGTCGAGCCCGACGTCGTTCATGTATCGCACCCGGGCCTTCAGCTCCGCCACCACGGAGGAGAGCCGCGCCTCCTCCGACGGAGAGAGCAGAAGGTTGTCGAACCACTTATGCAGGTCGGAAAGCGGAAACTCGGTCAGCTCCGAGATCGTCCGGTCGCGGAAACGGACCGCGAGCGCCGCCGGGCCCAGCCGCGCGCCGCGGCACTGGGGGCAGAGGGTGTAGGCGCGATAGCGCGCGAGAAGCACCCGGACGTGGATTTTGTACCGCTTCGTCTCCAGCCACTCGAAGAAACCGTGGACCCCGTAGAACTCGCCGCGGCCGCGATAGAGGACTTCCTTTTCGTGCGAGGAGAGCCGCTCGACCGGCACGTCGGTGCGCACGGAGTACCTCCGGCACGCGCGAAAGAGGTCGTCATAGGTGGACTCGTACGCCGGGGTGTTCCACGGCGCGACAGGGCGGTCGGACAGGGTCTGCCCGGGATCGGGAATGACCTTTTCGAGGTCCACCCCGATCACCCGGCCGAATCCCTGGCACGCCTGGCACGCTCCGAGGGGCGAGTTGAACGCGAAGAGCGGGGGCGTCGGGTCGCGGAAGTCGGCGCCGCAGCGGGGGCAATGAAGCCCGCGCCGGAAGGTGCGGGCGCGATCGTCGAAGTGCGCGGAGAGGCACCCGGCCATCGCGAACCCCGTCTCCGCGGCGGCGGCGATCTCCAGACGCGATTCCGGACGAACGACGAAGCGGCCTACGATCACGCGGAGCTTCCCGTCGGCGTCGAGGAGCCCGGCCACGTCGTCGCCGATCTCGACCGTCTCGCCGGCGGGCGAAAGCGCGCGAAAGAAGCCGGCGCGCTTCAACTCCTCGACCCGGAGCCTCGTCTCCTTTTCCCGCCGGCGCTTGCCGCCGGCGGCGCGGTTCTCCCAGGCGAGCGGGGCCACGAGGATGAGCCGGGAGCCCGGCTCGGAGGTCATCAGCTCGTCGACGGCCCGCTCGACGCCGCCCGGGACGGCCGCCAGCCCGCAGGAGGGACAGAACGTCGTCCCCCCGTGCGCGAACAGCAGACGCAGCGAATCGTGAATCTCCGTCTGCGTCCCGACCGTCGAGCGCGCGTTCCGGACACCGTTCTTCTGTTCGAGCGCGATCGCCGGGGGAACGGGCTCGATCGAATCGACGTCGGGCCGGTCGAGCCTCTCCAAGAACTGCCGGGCGTAGGTCGAGAGGGATTCCGCGTAGCGCCGCTGCCCCTCGGCATAGAGCGTGTCGAAGGCAAGCGAGGATTTTCCGGAGCCGGACAGGCCCGTGACGACGGTCAGGCGGCCCGTCGGAATCGAGACGGACACCTCCTTCAGGTTGTGCGTCCGCGCGCCCCGGATGCGGATGACGGGAGAGGGGGTTGGTATCCGCATGCGGCGGCGGCTCCGGGGACGAGAGGGAACGGGTGGAGGTTCGAAAACGTTTTTCAGAACGTCCCAGCTTATACGACGCGAGGAGGTCAGGAAAACGGGAGCCGAGCGACCAACGGGAGCGAGAACGGCCGCGGTACTCCGCGGTCAACTCGATCGGGAATCGTTTGAGAAAACCGTTTTCTCGCGCCGGGAATTCCACCTGCCGCCTGCCGCGCGGCTATCCCGGCAGCTCCGACGGATCTTCGGGGCGGAACCGGTGTATCGGGCACTCCGTCACGGGCGCGGTTCCCGAGATGAAGACTTCCGTCATGTGGCGCGGGCAAGAGGGGCCGGCCAGGTAGCCGGTGCCGGGGTCGATGTCGGCGGTGACGATGTCGGACGGCACCGGAAAATTGTCCGTGAAGGTCTGGGGAGGAATGGAGCGCGTGAAGTC
This sequence comes from Acidobacteriota bacterium, assembly GCA_020199905.1. Lineage (GTDB taxonomy): Bacteria > Acidobacteriota > Thermoanaerobaculia > UBA5066 > Gp7-AA6 > JALYUA01. The sequence goes on along the minus strand of JAIVJS010000044.1, from coordinate 20,571 downwards.
GGCGAAGAGAGGCACGGCTCCCTGAGAGCCCGAGAGGTGCACGGCCCGGTTGTCGTCGTATCCGACCCAGACGGCCGCCAGGAATCGCGGCGCGAAGCCCACGAACCACGCATCGCGGCCGTCGTTCGTCGTTCCGGTCTTGCCGGCCAGAATCCCGCGCACGCCGCCCGCGCGGGCTCCCCCGCCGGTCCCCCGGTCGATCGCGCCGCGCAGAAGCGAGTCCACCAGAAAAACGGCATCCGCGGGCAGCGCCGGCTTGAGCGCTGTCTCCTTGCGGTCGAGCACCGACCCGTCCGAGTTCATCACGCCCACGATGGCATTGGGCTCGATGCGCACGCCGCTGTTGGCGAAGACGGAATAGGCCGAGGCGATCTCCATCGGCGAGGTCTCGAACGCCCCCAGGGCGATCGAGGGATAGGGGCGCAGGTCCGAGCCGATGCCGGCGGCGCGCGCCGTCGCGAGAACGGTCGGAAGGCCCGCGGCAAGAGCGGCCCGGACCGTCGGGATGTTGATCGACTGCTCGAGCGCCCGCCTCGCCGACATCGGGCCGCGGAAGCTGTTGTCGTAGTTCTTGGGCGTCCACTGCTGCTCGGACTGCTGGCGGTCCCAGGCGACGGTGATCGGAGCGTCCTCGAAGATCGTCGCCGGAGTGACGGGCTTGGCGAGGTCGCGCCTCGCGAAGGCAGCGAGATAGACGAACGGCTTGAAGAGGGAGCCGGGCTGCCGGTGCGCCTGCGTGACGCGGTTGAACTGTGAACGCCGGTAGTCGCGGCCGCCGACTAACACCCGCACGCTGCCTGTCTGCGGTTCGAGGACGATCAGCGCGCCCTGGAGCGGCGCCTCCTTCGCGGCCTCGGCGAGGCGCCGGTATTTCTTCTCGAGCGCCGCCAGGCCTTCGCTGACCGCGCGCTGGCCGGCCTGCTGGAGATCGACGTCGAGCGTCGTGTAGATCTGGAGACCTTCGCTCTTGAGCTTCTCTCCGTATCGCTCCGCGAGCTCGCCCTTCACGAAGTCCACGAAATGAGGCGCCTTCGTCTTGAACTTGGTCCGTGAGACGGGCCGCAGCGGCTCGGCGAGAGCCGATTTGAGCGCGGCGTCGTCGATCTTCTTTTCCTCGCGCATGAAGCGCAGCACGAGGTCCCGGCGCTGAAGCGCGCGCGCCGGGTTGCGCAGGGGCGAGTAGACGTTCGGCGCCTTGATGATCGCGGCCAGGGTGGCGGATTCGGCCAGATCGAGGTCGGCCGCCTCCTTCCCGAAGTAGTGGCGGGCCGCCTCGCCGACGCCCGTGATCGCAATTGCCCCTTCCCGGCCCAGGTAGATCTCGTTTAAGTACGCCTCGAGGATCTCGTCCTTGGAGTAGCGGGCGTCGAGAATGATCGCGAGCACCGCCTCGATCGCCTTGCGCTTGAAGGTCCGCTCGGGAGAGAGATAGAGGTTCTTGACGAGTTGCTGCGTGAGGGTCGAGCCTCCCTGTTTCGCGCCGCCGCGCATGTTCGAGAGAAACGCGCCGAAGCTGCGCTTGATCGACACGCCCGCGTGCCGGTAGAAGTCGCGATCTTCCGTCGCGAGAATCGCGTCGGTCAGACTCCGCGGGACCTCCGAGAGGCGCACCAGCGTCCGGTCCTCGACGTCCTCGCCGAAGACCGATCCGAGGAGCTCGGGCTCGACGACGACGGCTGCGATGGCCGCGCCATTTTCGTCCCGGACGGACGCGACGCGGCCGCCGGAGAACTGGACCGCCGCGGGAAATCCGGGGAAGTCGTGTCCGGGATAGCGGAAGCGCCGCGTGAAGAGCTCGACGGTGTCGCCGCGGCGGCGGTAGTGACCCGGGCGGGCGGGAATGACCTCGTCGCGCTGGTACAGGAGCCGGTCGAGCTTCGCCGTCAACTTCTCGGGCGACCCGCCGTCTCCCGTTCTCACGGCGAGCATGTCCGAATAGATCCTCGAAGGCAGGCTCCACCGGCGCCCCTCGAAGCGGGACACGACCACGGACGTGAAGTAGGCGACGAACAGAAGACCAGCCAGGACCATCGCGCCGAGGGCGGCGAGGATCGGCACGCGGTGCCGGTAAACCCACAGGTGGAGCGAGACGCGCTTGGGGCGGGGAGAGGTCCAGGTCGGCATGCCGGGGGAGGAGCATAACGGACCTGTCAGCCGTCAGGTCTCAGTGGTTGACCGCGGAGTACCGCGGCCGTCTCGCTCCCGTTGGTCGCTCGGCTCCCGATTCCCGTTTCCCGTTTTCCGGCCCCCGGCCTCCGGCCGCCGGCTCTGGTCTAATGCGCGGCGTGTCGAAGAAGAAGGCGCGGCCCGCTGCCCGTCCCGCGAACCGGCGGCCGGAGACGGGCCGCGGGGCCGCCCCCTCTCGCGTCGGGGCGGCGGCTCCTCGCGATCTTTCCGGCGGCATCGCGGCGGCGCTGCTCGCCGCGGCGTTCGCGGGCGCCGCGCTCGCTTTCGATTCGGCGGCGGACGCCTCCTTCGACGCGCCCAAACGCCTTCTCGTGCTGTTTGCCGTCGCCGGCGCGGCGCTGGCGGCGTTCGGCTTCGTCCCCTGGACTCTTCCGGCGTCAAGAGGCCGCCTGACGGGCTGGCGCGACCGGCGGCTTCCGGCACTGCTCGCCGCCGGCGCCATTCTCGGCGCCGTCGTCTCCGCAGTGGCCTCGCCTCGCCCCGTTCTCGCCTTCGATTCGCTGCGCTCCGTCCTGCTGATGGCGGCCCTTCTCCCCCTCGGAGCGTCGCGCGTGGTCGCCCGGCACCGCGGGTTTCTCCTGGCCACCTTCATCGCCGCGTGCGGAATCGATGCGGCCGTTTCGATTTTTCAGGCCCGGCATCTTTACCAACCCTTCCCGCTGATCACCCGGGGCGACCGTGAGGCGACGGGCGCCTTCGCCGGCAACGTCGGGTATCTGGCCCTCGGCCTCGCGCTGGCCGCGGTCGCCGCTCTCGCGGTCGCCCTGACGCGGCGCGCCCGAGGAGCGCGCGTGGCCGCCGCGGGATGTTTTCTGCTCTTTTCGGCCGCCCTGCTCGTGAACCGCAACCTCACGTCGTTCTCCGCGCTGGCCGCGGGCGCGGCGGTCCTCCTGTTCGGCCTGTTCGGGCGACGCGCCCTCCTTCCGCTCGCGGCCGCGCTTCTGCTGGTGTTCGCCGGCATGTTCGCGTACCGGCCAATGCGCGACCGGGCCGCCGAGGCGGTCCGCTCGGCCCGCGCCGGCGACTGGGACGTGGTGCTCTCCTACCGTCTCGCGCCCTGGGCCGCGGCGCTGCGGATGGCCCGGGAGCGGCCGCTCACCGGCTACGGCCCCGGAACGTTCGGAGCCGAATACGTCACGCATCGTTTGGACGCCGAGATCGCTTCGCGCCGGCGCTTCGTCAGCCCCCTCGCGACGAGCACCTATGGGGAGGCGCACTGCGACTACCTCCAGCCCTTCGCGGAGATCGGAGTGCCCGCCGCCCTCGCGGCGATCGCCGCCGCCACGCTCCTCCTGGCGGGACTCGTCCGCGCGGTCCGCGGCGCACCGGCGGACGATCGGGTGGAGGCGCTCGTTCTCCTGGCCCTGCTGTCAGCAGGAGCAGTTGCGGCGCTCACGTGGTTTCCACTTCAGCGTCCCATCACCGCGATCCCCCTCCTGCTCGCGGCCGGGCGCGCGTGGCGGCTCACGGCCTCCGAGGCGCCCGCGTGAAGCTCGCGCGTCCCGCGCTCCTCGCCGCGGCGCTCGCTCTCCTCCTCTGGCGCGAGCCGGCGCGCTACCACGCCGAGCGCGAGATCCGCGCCGCCACGGAGGCGCTGCGCTACGTCCTCACCCACTCTTCAGAGCTTCCCGACGCCGCGGGCGCCCTCGACCGCATCGCGAGCGTCGCCCGGGCCGCGGCGCCGCCGCTTCCGGGAGACGCCCGGCCTCTCGTTCTCGAGGGATCCGCGCGTCTCGTGCGAGGCGAGCCGAAGCGGGCGCTCGAGATCTACCGGAAGGCGAATGACGATGGGGAGCGCGCCGAAACGGACCTGAACCTCGCGCGCGCTCTCGAGAGGCTCGGGCGGGAAGAGGACGCCCGCGCCGCGTTCGTCCGGGCCGCCTGGGTGTCGCCGGCGCTGCTCCGCGCGATGCTCCCCGACGCGGCAGACACCGCGCGGGCACGCATCACCGCATTTGAGCACGACCTGAAGGCGGGACGCCTGAAGGAACCGCCGCCGCTGCCGCGGTAGCTCTCAGCTTTCAGCTCTCAGCTGCCAGAGGGGCATCTCCAGAGAGAATTCCCGGGCCAGCCGTCACGCCACATGAAACGCGAGGAACGGGCTCCGGATCGGCTGGAAGCTGCTGACAGCGGACAGCTGACAACTACCTGAAGATCGGCGCCGACCAGACCCCCCAGACGTGCAGCTTGTAGAGCAGCATCGTCCTCAGGATCGCGAAACCGTACCGCACCGACGGCCCGAACGCGATCTGGGACGCCTCGTCGAAGTACCGCGTCTCGATCGGAATCTCGCGGATCGTGAGGCCCTTCGCCATCCCCTGCGCGATGATCTGCGTGTCGAACACGAACCCGTCCGAGTTCGCGTTGAGCCGCACGGATTCGAGGTAGTGGCGGCTGTACGCCCGAAACCCGCTGTGGTACTCGGTCAGGTAGATCAGAAACGTCGCGTTCTCGACGGCCGTCAGAAAGATGTTCCCGAGGTACTTCCACTTCGGCATTCCGCCCTGGATCGGCCGCCCTCCGAGCATCCGGCTGCCGAACACGGCGTCGCACCGTCTGGCGAGGAGCGGCTCCAGCAGGTGAGGAATCACGGTCGGGTCGTATTGGTGGTCCGGGTGAACCATGATGACGATGTCGGCGCCGCGGTCGAGAGCCGTGCGGTAGCACGTCTTCTGGTTCCCGCCATATCCGCGGTTCTTCGGGTGGACCACGACATGGAGGCCGAGCCTTCGCGCCTCCTCGACGGTGCGGTCGCGCGACGCGTCGTCGACGAGGATCACATCGTCGACCGACCCCTTCGGGATGTCGGCCCAGGTCCTCTCCAGGGTCTTCTCGGCGTTGTAGGCGGGCATCACCACCGCGACCCGCGGTCGTTCCGCCGCCGTGGGCGCTGGCTCCGGCGCGGGCGGGGTCCGTTCCGTCATCTCAGATTCCACGGCGGGTCAGAACGACCGGGAGCGTCCTCAGGAGGATCGCCAGATCGAGCCCGAAAGACCAGTTATTCAAGTAGGCCAGATCGTAGCGCAGCTTGATCTCGGGCTCCGTCGAGTAGTCCCCGGAGATCTGGGCGAGGCCCGTGAGCCCCGGCCGGACCGAGTGACGGAGCGAGTACCCGGCGACGCGGCGGGAGAAACGCTCCGTGAACTCCGGACGCTCCGGCCGCGGACCGACGAGGCTCATGTCGCCGCGAAGCACGTTCCAGAGCTGGGGAATCTCGTCGACGCGCATCGCGCGCAGGAGGCGGCCGACAAAGGTCACCCGCGGATCTTTGGGAGCCGAGAGCACCGCTCCCGTCTCGATCTCCGCGCCGACCCGCATCGTCCGCAGCTTCCAGAGGGAGAAGGCGAGGCCGTCCTTGCCGATTCGGCGCTGGCGGTAAAACGGCCCCCCGCGCGACGTCGACAGGACCAGGACCGCGGCGAGCGCGAGGAAAGGCAGGGCGGCGACAAGCAGCACGAAGGCGCCGGCAATGTCGAACGCCCGCTTCGCCCCCGCGGGAACGCCCTCGAGAGGGCGGAGCTTCGCCTCCAGCAGCGGGAGATCTCCGACGATCCGGAATCGCAGACGTCCGATCATCGTCTCGAACGGCGAGGGCCAGACGAGCAGGTCGGCGTCGCCCTCGCGCGGCAGGACCTCGCCGATCCGGTCCCGCCAGCTGGTCTCCTCGGGGGTCAGAATGATCTCGTCCGCCTCGAGGCGCCGGGCGGCTTCGGCCAGGTCGGCGAGGGCTCCGACGCGCTCCACTCCCGGAATCGAGCTCTCAGAATCGGCCACGAGCCCCACGACCTCGACTCCGGACCAGGGGTGCCGGCGAATCGTGTCCGCGATCAGGAGAGCCGCGGGCCCCGTCCCCACGATCAGAGCGCGCCGCCGCGGCTGCGGGAAGAGACGCTCGAGCAGGACGCGCCAGAGCGCGACCAACGCGCCGTTGATCAGCACGTAGAGAACGAGGACCGACCGCGGGAAAGCGTACGCCTGCGCGAAGGCGAGGAAGAAGATCGCCGAGAGGGCCAGGAGCTGGAAGAAGAGCGCCGGGATCAGGAGGCGCCCGAGCGGATCCCGGAAGCGCTCCTTCCAGAGCCATCCCTCCCGGCGAAGCACCTGCCCCGCCCCGACGCCGATCCGGAACCGCCGCGACGTCTCGGCGCGGGCGTCCCGGCCCGCCCCTTCGCGCGCGACGGCGTCCCCCGCGAACACCACGGCGCCGCCTCGCCGCGCGACGCCGAGCGGGATCAGGAAGTCGTCCATGGAGGTCGTGTCGGACGGAAGCCTCGGGACTTCGCTCCGGCGGGCCGCGTAGATGGCGCCGTTCGCGCCCAGGCAGACCCCGAGGCGGCCCTCGGCCTCCTTCAGGTCCGTCTCGCGGTCCCAGAACGCGCTCTCCGGCGTGCCGGAATCCCCCTCGGGCGCCTCCAGGATCAGGCGCCCGCACGCGGCTCCCGCTCCGCGGCGCTCGAGCGCGCGGCACAACGCGCGGATCGCGCCCGGTTCGAATCGCGTGTTCGCGTCGGTGAAGACGAGAATGTCGGCGGACGAGCCGGCGACGAGGTCGTTCAGCACGCTCGCCTTTCCCCGCCGCTCGGGAAACTCGCGCACGGCGACTCGCGACCCGCCCGCGTCCCTCGCCTTCTCCGCCGTCCGGTCGGCGGACCCGTCGCAGCCGATCGAGATCCGGTATTCGGCGTCCACGTTCTGGGCCAGCAGGTCCCGCACGCGATCCGCAATCACCTGCTCCTCGTCCGCCGCCGAGACGAGCACCTCGACGCTGGGACGGTCCGCAGCCGGGCCGGGGCGATCGGAGGAGTCCGCGCGACGCGCCAGCCGGCGGACGATCGCGGGGTACGCGAGGTACGACCAGGCGGCCAGGAGGAGCGCCAGGGCGAGCAGGGTCGCGGCGAGGACGGTCACCCCCGCGCCCTCGCGACGAGCTCCGCGGCAAACGCTTCGCCGATCCGCGCCCAGTCGTACCGCCGCTCGACCCGGACTCTCGCGGCGGCGGAGATGCTCTCCCGCAGCGAGGGGTCGCGCAACAGGCGGACGAGAGAGTCCGCGAAATCGGGGGAATCGTCCCCCAGCAGGATTTCGCGTCCCGGCTCGAGCTCGAGGCCCTCGGCTCCGACGGTCGTCGAGACCACCGGCACGCCGCAGGCCGCCGCTTCGAGGATCTTCAAGCGGGTGCCGCCGCCGGCGCGCAGCGGAACGATCGCCGCGTCGGCGCGCGCCCAGTGCGGGCGTGTGTCCCCGCCTTCCCCGAGGAACGTCCACTCGGGAGCCCGGCGCACGAGCGAAGCCGGCGCGCCGCGCCCGAGGATTTCGAGGCGCGCCGCCGGCGCCGCCGCCCGGACGAGCGGCCAGACGCGGTCGGCGAACCAGCGCAGCCCCTCGGCGTTCGGGGGCCACGAGAGGTCCCCGACGAACAGGATGACGCCGCTGCCGGGCCGCGCCCGACGGAAGTCGTAGCGGGAGAGATCGACCGCGTTGGGCACGACGACGGGCGAGGCCGCGGGCGCGAGCCGGAGCAGCTCCGACGCGTCGGGGACCGACACGCACGACGCCCCGTCCGCGCGCGTCAAGAGCATCCTCTCGAACCCGCGCACGCGAGGCGCCTGGAGCCCGGCGAAAGCGCGGAGGGGAAGGCTCGCCGCCGTTTCCGACATCCGCTCCCAGATCGTGGAATCCAGGTTGTGAAAGTCGACCCACGACGGCCTTCCACGGCCGAGAGCGAGCGGGCCGACGTGGTACGAGTGGGCGACGATCCAGGCAGGACGCTCGCGGGCCGTCTCGCGCGACAGCCGCGCGCGAAGCTTCGCGGACTGATACAGCCTGGGGGAGTACGAGCCTCCGAAAAGGAGACTGGCCGCGGCCGCCTGGGCCCGACGGACCGCGCGGGGCAGCTGGGAAAACTCCTCCACGTCCACGCCTTCCGGATACTCCGCGGCCCCCGTCAAGTGCGGCGCGCGCAGAACGAACGCCCGGACGCGAAACGAGCCCGTGAGCGCGCGTATCAGGTGAAAGTTGCGGATGGCGAGGCCGTCGCGCGTCGGATGCGTTGGCCGGGGAAGCACCGAGAACAGAAGCGGCTTCATGGGGAAACGCGAGTATAGGAGCCGAGCGACCAACGGGAGCGAGACGGCCGCGGTACTCCGCGGTCAACCAGAGCCTCACTGCTCCGATGCGATCAGGACAAGGAGGGCAAGAAGTGATCCACGGGCAAAGATCGGTCCCGGCCAGCACGGGGCTCCCCTTTCGATTCCCGTTTCCCGTTTCCCGATTCCCGGCTCTCGTCGGGGCCGGACTCGCGCCAAAAAAAGGCCCCGGCGTCGAGCCGGGGCCGAAATTTACGAAGCGGGTCGATCGATCAGTACATTCCGCCCATGCCGCCGCCGCCGCCCGGCATCCCGGCCGGAGCCTTGTCCTTCTCCTTGATCTCGGAGATGAGGGCCTCGGTCGTGAGCATGAGCCCGGCGATGGACGCCGCGTTCTGCAGTGCGTTCTTGGTGACCTTGGTGGGATCGATGATGCCGGCCTTCAGCATGTCTTCGACCTTCTCCGCGTTCGCGTTGAAGCCGAAGTTGCCTCCCTTGGCCTTGAGCTCGTTGATGACGACCGAGCCCTCCATGCCCGCATTCGCGACGATCTGCCGCGTGGGCTCCTCGAGGGCGCGGAGAAGGATCCGGGCGCCGATCTGCTGGTCGCCGTGGAGACCCTTGACCACGTTGTTGATGGAATCGACGCAGCGGAGAAGCGCCACGCCGCCGCCGGGGACGATCCCCTCTTCGACGGCCGCCTTGGTCGCGTGCATCGCGTCCTCGACGCGGGCCTTCTTCTCCTTCATCTCGGTCTCGGTGCTTGCGCCGACCTTGATCTGGGCGACGCCGCCGACGAGCTTCGCCAGCCGCTCCTGGAGCTTCTCGCGGTCGTAGTCGGACGTCGTCTCTTCGACCTGCGTCCGGATCTGCTTCACGCGGCCCTGGATGGCTTCCTGCTTCTTCTTGGAACGGTCATCCACGACGAGGGTCGTGTTGTCCTTGTCGACGTTGACCTTCTTCGCGTCGCCCAGGTCCTCCCACTTCACGTTCTCGAGCTTGATCCCGAGATCCTCGGAAATGAGCTTGCCGCCGGTCAAAATCCCGATGTCCTCGAGCATCGCCTTGCGGCGGTCTCCGAAGCCCGGGGCCTTGACCGCGCACACCTGAAGCGTGCCGCGCAGCTTGTTGACGACGAGAGTCGCGAGCGCCTCGCCCTCGACCTCCTCCGCGATGATCAGAAGGGGCTTGCCCTGCTTGGCGATCTGCTCGAGGACCGGAAGGAGGTCCTTCATGTTGGAGATCTTCTTCTCGAACAGGAGAACCTTCGCGTTCTCGAGGATGCACTCCATCCTCTCGGCGTCGGTGATGAAGTACGGGGAAAGGTAACCGCGGTCGAACTGCATGCCCTCGACGACTTCGAGCGTCGTCTCGAGTCCGCGCGCCTCTTCCACCGTGATCACGCCATCCTTGCCGACCTTGTCCATCGCCTCGGAGATGATCTTGCCGATCTCGACGTCGTTGTTGGCCGAGATCGTTCCGACGTGGGCGATGTCCTTGCCCTCGACCGGCTTCGACATCTTGTTCAGCGCCTCGACGGCCGCGCGGACGCCCGCGTCGATGCCGCGCTTCAACTCCATCGGGTTCGCGCCCGCGGTGACGTTCTTGATCCCCTCGCGGTAGATCGCCTGAGCGAGGACGGTCGCCGTGGTGGTTCCGTCGCCGGCCACGTCGGACGTCTTCGAAGCAACCTCGCGGACCATCTGCGCGCCCATGTTCTCGAGCGAATCCTGAAGCTCGATCTCCTTGGCGACGGTGACGCCGTCCTTGGTGATCGTGGGCGAACCGAACTTCTTCTCGATGACGACGTTGCGGCCCTTGGGACCGAGCGTCACCTTCACGGCGTCCGCGAGCTTGTTCACGCCGTGGAGAATGCGCTGGCGCGCCTCCTCGCCGTACGAAATCGTTTTTGCTGCCATATTTGTGTCTCCGTTTATTCTCTTAATCGGTGTCCGTGACTGTCTTACTTTTCGACGACGGCGAGAACTTCGTCCTCGCGCAGGATGAGGTGCTCCTCGTCGTCGATCTTGATCTCCGTCCCGGCGTACTTGCCGATCAGGATGCGGTCGCCCTTCTTGACGTCTAAAGGAAGCTGTTTGCCTTCCTCGTTGATCTTTCCCTTGCCGACGGCGACGACCTCGGCCTCCATGGGTTTTTCCTTGGCCGTGTCGGGGATGATGATTCCGCCCTTGCGGGTCTCCGTGGTCTCGAGGCGCTTGACGAGAATGCGGTCGTACAGCGGTCGAATCTTCATTCTTTTCCTCCAGTTACCGTTCTGAGAATGCCGGGATGACCCTCTGGGATTGCCCGGCGGGAAGCCGATGTTAGCACTCCTCGCCGTCGAGTGCTAGCACCGTAAACAAGGGGACTCAAGTCCCTTGTATTCCACATTTAAGTCTATAGGAGACCCTCCGCCGAGGGCGCCAGGAGAGGCCGTTTTCGGGTTTCCGGAGTCCGAAAATCGGCAGCTGGCGCCCGGCCCGCCGGGGGCCGGCCGGGGTATCGTCGCAGGCCGCATCATGAATCCCGAAAGCTGGAAGGGCCGCGGCGTCCTCATCACGGGCGGCCTCGGCTTCATCGGCTCCAACCTGGCTATCCGGCTCGTGCGCGAAGGCGCCCGCGTCACGCTCTGCGACGCGATGATCGAAGGCTACGGCGGCAATCGCGCCAACATCCGGGAGATCGCGTCCGACGCCTCCGTCGTGATCGCCGACGTTCGGGACGAAGCGGCCATGGGAGACCTCGTCGCGGACAGGGACGTCGTGTTCCATCTGGCGGCGCAGGTGTCCCACGTGATGTCTCTCTCGAATCCGTATCCCGACATCGACATCAACATCAAGGGGACCGCCGCGGTCCTGGAGGCGTGCCGGAAGCGGAACCCGGACGCCGTCGTCGTCCGGTCGGGCACGCGCGGCCAGTACGGGCCGGCCGTGCGGCTTCCCGTGTCGGAGGAAGCGCCTTCGGATCCCCGCGGCCTTTACGAGATCTCGCAGCTCACCGCGGAGATGATCTGCCGGACGTACACGCGGATCCATCGCATCCGGACGGTCCCGCTGCGGCTTACGAACGTCTATGGTCCGAGGGCGCAGATGCGGCACTCGCACTTCGGCGTGGTCAACTGGTTCGTGAGACTGGCGCTCACCGGCGAGTCGATCCCGATCTTCGGCTCCGGGCAGATTCTCAGGGATTTTCTCTACGTCGACGATTGCGTCGAAGCGCTCCTGAAGGCCGCCGGGGAGCCGTCGGCCGTCGGCGAAATCCTGAATGTCGGCAACGACCGGTCGGGCACGTTCCTGGAGGTCGCCCGGATCCTGCAGGACCTCGTGCCCGGCACCGAGATGCGGTTCACCGACTTCACGCCGGAACGGCGCGCCCAGGAGCCCGGGGATTTCGTCTCCGACATCTCGAAGATCCGGCGCATGCTCGGCTGGAGCCCCCGGGTCGACCTTCGGGACGGGCTCGCGAGAACGGTGGAATTCTATCGGGAACGGAGAGAGGACTATTTCTAAGCTGCCAGCCGTCAGCTCAACTCAAACTAAGCTAACGCACCGATGATTTCGATCCATCCGACGGCGCTGGTCGCCTCCGAGCGTATCGGCGACGGCACGCGAATCTGGGCGTTCGTCAACATTCTCGAGGGCGCGGCGATTGGACGGGATTGCAACATCTGCGACCGATGTTTCATCGAAAACGACGTCACCGTGGGAGATCGCGTCACGGTCAAGTGCGGCGTGTCTCTCTGGAACGGCGTTCGTCTCGAGAACGACGTCTTCGTCGGGCCGGATGTCACGTTCTCGAACGACCCGCGTCCCCGGAGCGGCGTGCATCTTTCCTCTTTCCCGCAGACCCTGGTCCGGACGGGCGCTTCGCTCGGCTCGGGCGCGGTGCTGTTGCCCGGCATCACGATCGGGCGCTGGGCGATGGTCGGGGCCGGCGCCGTCGTGACCCGCGACGTCGGCGATTTTGTCCTCGTCTACGGAAATCCGGCGCGCCAGAAGGGCTGGGTCTGCCGCTGCGCGAGGACGCTCGCTTTCGACGGGGATCGGGCGGCATGCGCGTGCGGCCGGGCATTTCTCCGCGACGGGGCGGACGCCGTGCGCGAGGAGGCGGCGTGAGCCCTTCCGCCGCCGGCTCGTCGGTTCGCGTCCCCTTCGCGGACTTCGGGAGCGCTTATGCCGCGCGCCGGAAGGAGATCGACGCCGCGGTCGCGCGGGTGATCGCCAGCGGCTCGTTCATCCTCGGCCCGGAGGTCGAGGCCTTCGAAGGCGCCTTCTCGCGTTTCCTGGGCGTCGACCATGTCATCGGCTGCGGGAACGGAACGGACGCCATCGCTCTCATGCTGCTGGCCGCCGGCGCCGGCCCGGACGACGAGGTCGTGGTGCCGGCCAACGCGTGCGTTCCCGTCGCCGCGGGCGTCCGCCTCTCCGGCGCGCGCCTTCGCCTCGCGGACGTGGACGCCGGGACGCTCACCCTGGACCCCGAGGCCGTCGATCGGGCCGCCGGACCGCGGACGCGATTTGTTCTGGCCGTGCACCTCTACGGCGGCGTCGCCGACCTCGACGGCCTTCAGGCGGTGGCGGAGCGCCGCGGCCTGACGCTCCTCGAAGACTGCGCGCAGAGCCACGGAGCCGCCTGGAAAGGATGTCGGACGGGCTCCTTCGGCGCCGCGGCCGCGTTCTCCTTCTATCCGACGAAAAATCTCGGGGCCTTCGGCGACGGGGGCGCGGTCGCGACCCGCGATCCCGAGATCGCGCGCCGGCTCCGGTCTCTGCGCCAGTACGGCTGGTCCCGCCGCGATTTCGCGGAAACGGAAGGCCGCAACTCGCGCCTCGACGAGCTCCAGGCGGCGATCCTGGGCGCGAAGCTTCCCGCCCTCGAAGAGGACAACGCGCGCCGGCGCGCGGTGGCGGCCTTCTACGACGAGGCGCTCGCGGATCTCCCGTTGACGCTTCTCTCCACCCGACCGGGCAGCGTCTCCGCGGCGCACCTCTATCCCGTTCGAAGCGGCCGGCGGGATGCGGTGCGCGAGACGCTCGAGGGCGCCGGCGTCGAAACGGGCATCCACTATCCGACGCCGCTGCATCTCCAGCCGGCCTACGCTTTCCTGGGCCACCGCCGCGGGGATTTTCCCGTCTCGGAGCAGGCGGCGGAGACCGTGCTGTCTCTTCCGCTCCACCCGCGCCTGACGGGGCCCCAGGTCGAGGCCGTCGTCTCCGGGATCCGCGGCTTCTTCGGTGCCGCATGACGCGGCCCCTGGTCTCCGTCGTGGTCCCCGTCTACTTCAACGCCGGGACCGTCTCTCGTCTCGCCGAGCGGTTGCGCGCGGCGGCTTCGGGAGCGGACTGGAACGTCGAGGCGATCTTCGTGGACGACGGCTCCGGCGACGAATCGTGGAATCGGATCCTCGAAATCTGCCGGGAATGGCCCGCCGCGAGAGGGGTCCGCCTGACACGGAATTTCGGGTCGCAGATGGCCATCGTCGCCGGTCTTCAGGAGGCGCGGGGCGATGCCGCCGCGGTCCTCTCCGCGGACCTCCAGGAGCCTCCCGAGCTGCTTCCCGAGCTCGTGGCGGCATGGAGGCGTGGGGCGACCGCGGCCCTGGCGGTCCGCCGCAGCCGGCCGGAGGGATGGGCGTCGCGCGCCGCGTCGCGGTTCTACTACCGCGCCCTTCGCCGGCTGGCGTTCTCGGAGATGCCGGCGGAGGGCTTCGACTGCTTCCTGATCGCGCGCCCGGCCATCGACTTTCTCGCCCGGGCGCGTGAGGTGCACACGTCGCTGCCGGGGCTGCTTCTCTGGGCCGGATTTCCGGCCGTCCTCGTCCCCTACGACCGCGTGGCGCGGCACGAGGGCCGCTCGCGCTGGACGCTCGCCAAGAAGCTCAAGTACTTCGCCGACGCCATCGTCTCCTTCTCGTACGCCCCGCTGCGCTTCATGTCCGTCGGAGGCATTCTCCTCTTTCCCGTTTTTCGGCTCCCGTTTCCCGGCCCCGGTCCGCTTCCCCCCGGTCCGCCTGCCGCCTGCCGCCTACCGCCTCCTAAGCAGGTGCGCGGTGAATCCGTCGTTCGCCGGACCCGGCAGGATCTGCAGCCGGTGTCCTTCGGCGAACGGGCGCAGCCCGTCCGGAGGTTCCATGGGCGCCGGCTCGAGCTCGGGACAGAGATCCAGGACCCTCCGCACGACGCGCTCGTTCTCCTCCAGCTCCAGGCTGCAAGTCGAGTAGAGGATGAAGCCTCCCGGGGCCGCGAGCGCGGAGGCGGCGGCGAGTCCGCGCTCCTGACCGCGGGACAGGCTCTCGATGGCGTCCCGGCTCACGCGATAGCGGATCTCGGGGTTCTTGCGAAGGGTCCCCGTTCCGCTGCACGGCGCGTCGTAGATCACACGGTCGAAGCGACCGGCGGGAAGCGGCGCGGCGAGGATGTCCGCGGCCGCCGGCGACACCTCGTCGATCCCGAGGCGTCGGCGCGCCTCGCGGACCCGCAACAGGCGTGCGGGCGAACGGTCGAGCGCCACGACCCGCCGGACGCAACCGAGCGCGATCGCCGCGAACGACTTGCCTCCGGGAGCGGCCGCGACGTCCACGAGCGTGTCGCCGCGCGGAAGCAGCAGCGGAAGCGCCTGGGAGCCGACGTCCTGGATCGCGAAGTGCCCCTCGGGGAACAGGGGCGACCGCAGCGGATTTCCTGACACCACGACGAGCCCGAGCGGAGAGAGCGCGGTCATCTCCGTCTCGATGCCTTCGGCGGCGAGGGCCGCCGCGAGGCGGGTGCGGTCGGTGCGGCGCGGATTGACGAGAAGATCGAGACCGGACGGCGCGTTGTCGGAGTCGAGCAGCGCCACGGTGCGCTCGGCCCCGAACCGATCGAGCCAGCGCGCGACCAGGAACTCCGGGTGGGAGAAGCGGCGAGCGAGCCCCGCGGCGTCGAGGGACGCCGGATCCGCCTGCGCCGGAGGGCCGCGGCGGAGCAGCGTGCGCAGGACGGCGTTGACGAGCTTCCCCGCCCCCTCTCCCCCGCTTCCCCGCGCGTGGCGGACCGCTTCGTCAACGGCGGCGTATTCGGGAACCCGGTCGAGGTGGCGGAGCTGATACAGCGCCACCTCCAGCACCTCCCGGAGGGGCGACGCGAGCTTCGCGAGCGGGATGCGCGAAACGGCGGCGAGCTCCGCGTCGAGCGCGGCGCGGCGGCGGAGCACTCCGAGGACGAGGTGGCGAAAGAGATCATGGTCCGCGGGCGAGAGCGTGCCGCCCCTCTCCGCGAGGAGCGGCGTCGCGCGGCCGCCGCGCTCCAGCACCTCGCGCAGGACCTCGACCGCCCGGCGCCGCGCCGGCGAGATCGCCCGAATTCCGGGAGGCGGCCCCGGACGTCCCTTCACGCGGGACGGCTCCCGAACCGGGCCGCGGGACCGGCGCTCGCCGCGAACTCCGCCGCGGTGACGGGCTTCTTTCCCTCGCGCTGCAGCCGCCCGACGAGGAGCGACGTGCCGGCTCCCGCCTGAACGGCGAGAGCGCCCTCCGCCATCCGGAACTTCCCGGGATCGGAAAAGTCACCCGGCGGTCCGACGTCGGCCTCGAGGATCTTGACCCGTTCCGCTCCGAGAAACGTGAAGAGGCCGGGCCACGGGGTGAACGCCCGGAGGCGGCGGTCGAGCTCCGCCGCGGGGCGGGACCAGTCCGCCTCCCCGTCGTCGCGCCGGATCGTCCGGCACCAGGTCGGCGTCCCCTCCTGCGGCCTCGGGACGAGCGTCCCGGTCTCGAGGCCCGCCAGCGTCTCGCCGAGCAGGCCGGCGCCGGCGGCGGCGAGTCGCGCCGAGAGGGAACCCGCGTCTTCCCGCGGCCTGATCGGAACGCGCCGCTCGAGATAGACGGGTCCTGCGTCGAGCTCCTCGACGAGGCGCATCGTCGAAACGCCCGTCTCCGAGTCCCCCGCGAGGATAGCGGTTTGGACTGGGGAGGCCCCCCGGTGCCGGGGAAGCAGCGACGCGTGGACGTTGACGCATCCGAGCGGCGGCAGATCGAGAACGGCGAAAGGCAGGATCTTGCCGTACGCAACCACGACGGCCAGATCCGGCGACGCGTCCCGCAGGCGTGCGAGGAACGCGTCGTTGCCGCGCAGCTTCGCCGGTTGATCGATTGCGAGATTTCTCCGGATCGCCGCGCGGGCGACCGGCGAAGGGACCGGATCGGCGTGCCGGCCGACGGGCTTGTCGGGAGACGTCACGACCAGGGAAACTTCGGCGGCATCGGCGAGCCGTTCGAGGCTCGGAACCGCGAACTCCGGCGTCCCGAAGAAGACGCAGCGGAGCAGCGTCAGCTCCGCAGGGTGCGGTCGCGAAGCGCCGGCGATTCGTCCGCCGCCGGCTCCTGGATGGCCGCGTCGGCGAGCGCCGCGGGATCCGGCTCGGCGGGTGAAGCGGCGGGCTCCAGAACGACGGAATGGCGCAGCGTCCACAGCGTCCGGGCGGCCCAGATGCCGGAGCCCGCGAAGAAGAGAAGCGCCAGCCCGTCGACGAATCCGAAGAGCACCCACGCGCGCGGCCAGCCCTTTTCAAAGCCGTAGAAGAGCACCGGGAGGAAGAGGAGAAATGCGTAGATCGCGATGACGATCGTGCGCCGCAGCTCGTGCTGCCGGTCGATCGAGGGCTCCAGAAACCCGAGCCCCTTCGCAAGGCGGTAGACGAGCCAGGCGATCGCCGGCGCGGCCGCCAGAGCGATCGCCATCCACACGAACGGCCGCGTCAAGGCATCACCGCGGCTGCCGGTCGACGGATTCGAAATAGTCCTGGGCGACCAGGACCTCCCGCGGCTTCGACCCGCGCGGCGGTCCGAGCAGGCCGTCTCGCGACATCATGTCGATCAGCTTGCCCGCGCGGGAGAATCCCACACCCATTCGCCGCTGGAGAAACGAGATCGACGCCATCTTCTCCCTCACCACGAGCCGCGCGGCCTCGTCATAGAGGGGGTCGTCCTCGTCGTTCCCATCCCCTTCGCCCCGGCGCGTGGCCTCCTCCCGATCCTTCGTGATCTCGTCATTGAAGTGTGGCTTGCTCTGTTTGCGCAGGAACTTGACGAGCTGGGCCGTCTCCTGCTCGGACACGAAAGCGCCGTGCACTCGCCGCAGGCGGGACGTGCCGGGCGGAAGGAACAGCATGTCGCCGCGTCCCAGCAACCGCTCCGCACCGTTTCCGTCGAGGATCACGCGAGAATCCGTCTTCGAGGAAACCTTGAACGCGATGCGGGACGGCATGTTGGCCTTGATCACCCCGGTCAGCACGTCCACCGACGGCCGCTGCGTCGCGACGATCAGGTGAATGCCCACTGCGCGCGCCTTCTGAGCCAGCCGCACGATCGACTCCTCGATGTCCTTGGGGGCGGTCATCATCAGATCCGCCAGCTCGTCGATGATGATCACGATGAGTCCCATCGGATCGAGCTTGAGATCGGGGTCTTCGGGGTGCTCCGCGCGGAAGCGGGAGACGGTCTCGGAGTCCTGGATGGCGGCGTTGTACTGCTCGGAATTGCGGACCTGACCCAGATCCGAAAGCGTCTGGAACCGCTGCTCCATCACGTCCACCGCCCACTTGAGGGCGTTGGCCGCCTTCTTCGGGTCGGTGATGATCGGAGTCGCGAGATGGGGGAGATGCTCGTAGATCTCGAGCTCCACCATCTTCGGATCGATCAGGATCATCTTCACCTGGTCAGGCCGCGCCTTGTACAGGATTGATGTGATCAGCGAGTTGATTCCCACGCTCTTTCCCGAGCCGGTCGTCCCGGCGATCAAAAGGTGCGGCATCGCGCGCAGGTCGTCGACGACCGGCTCACCGTGAATGTCTTTCCCGAGCGCGAGCGTCAGGAGCGACGGCGAGCTCTGAAACTTCTCCGACTCGAGCACGTCTCGAATCGAGATGATCTCTCCCCCGCCCGGGTTGGGGACCTCAATTCCGACGCTGGCCCGCCCGGGAAGCCTCTCGATGCGTATCGACTCCGCCGAAAGCGCCAGCGCGAGGTCCTCTGAGAGGCCCATCACCTGGTTGACCTTGATCCCGGCGGCGGGCCGGAACTCGTAGGTGGTCACGACCGGCCCCGGGTGGTACTCGGCGATGTCCCCCTCGACGCCGAACTCGGCGCACTTGGCTGCGATCCGCTTTCCGCTCTCCGCCAACAGCTTCCGGTCGACAGTGCCCACGTTCTCGCGCTTTTCGAGGAGCGACACCTGCGGATAGGTGTAGCCCTCGACCACCAGCGGCAGGCTCCGCTGCGTATCCGGCTTCTTGCGAGCCTGTCCCGCCGGGGAGACCGCTGCCGGCGTCGCAGTCTTGTCCGGAGCGACCGTGATCTTCGTGAGCGAGAGCTTGCCCGGGCCGGGGCGCTCGACTAACACCGGCGGCGGATCGTCGCGAGCGAACGGCACCTCGTCGAGCGAGACCGGCGACTGCCGCGCCTTCTCGAGATGCTTGGCGACGACCGTGCGGCGCAGCCGCTCCCTGGTCCGATGGTCCCGGCGGCGCGCCCAGCGGACGGTTCCCCGGCTCCAGAGCCCCGCGAACCGGATGCGGAGCCCGAGAAACACCTCGGCGAGCGACACCTGGGTCGCGAGCGGGATCGCGAGCAGCACGAGCGCCGAGCAGAGGAGCGCCGCGCCCGTCGTCCCGAGCCGCGAACGCGCCGCTTCCGAGGCCGCGCGGCCGATGACCCCTCCGGCGTCCATCTCCTCGCCGGCGAGCGTGCGGCGTCCGAGAGCGAGGGACAGCAGGGCCGGCACGGCGAGCGCCAGCACCGCGAACCCCGCGGCTTTCGTCGCCGGGTTTGAGAAGGGACGCTGCCAGAAACGGCGCCAGCCCCAGAAGAGGAACAGGACGGGGATCGCCCAGGCGGCAAATCCGCCGGCGGCATACAGCGCCGCGGAGAGCGACGCGCCGAAGGTTCCGATCCAGTTGGCGGGGCCGGCGGCGGCGACCGGATTACCGACGGAATGCGAGAAGAGGCTGGGATCGGCTCCGTCGTGGGAAAGAAGGGACAGGGCCACCAGGGCCCCGGTCAGGAGGAGAAGTACGCCGATGGCTTCGCTGGCCAGACGGCCGCGCCAGAATGCTCCTTGACTCAATCTGAATCATTATGAGGCGGAACAGCGCGAAAGGCGAACGGCGGGCTGGCAGTCAGCTCTCAGCTGTCAGCTCTCAGCCGATCGAAGAAGCCTGTCCGTCGGGACCCGGCCTCGCTCGGTTCCCGATTCCCGATCTAGTTGACCGCGGAGTACCGCGGCCGTCTCGCTCCCGTTGGTCGCTCGGCTCCCGTTTCCCGTTCGAGCGGGCACCGCGTGCCCGTTATTTAGCCTCGTCCCACGCGGAGGCCGCGTTGGCCGCGAAGCGGTCTTTGTATCCGCTCCATTCCTGGTAGGCGGGAAGGCTGACTTCCTTCGTGAAAGCGTCCTTCGACTTGCCGGCGGCCTTCGCCTTGCGCGCCGCGTCGAGAACGTCGGCGATGTACGCGCGGAAGCCCTGCAGCCCCTTGACGTCGGTCACCTCGCCATGCCCGGGGATGATCCGCGCGTCCGACGGAATCTTCGAGATCGCCCTGTCGATCGCGGCGAGATACCCCGTCACCGAGCCGCCGCTCTTGACGTCGATGAAGGGGATCACCTGGTTGAAGAAGTCGTCGCCCATGTGGAGGACCTTCGCCTTTTCGAACCAGACGACGCTGTCTCCGTCGGTGTGGGCGGGGGGCAGATGCCAGACGTGGATCGTCTCGTCTCCCATGTGGATCTTCAGCGAGGACTCGAACGTCATCACGGGAGCCGCGATCTCCTCGACCTTCACCGTCTTCGCCCACGCGAGCTGGTCCGACATCGATTTCGCGGCGCGCTCGTCGCCCGCCGCGCGCGCGTGCTCGATCAGGGCCGGATAGTCGCGCGCGATGTCCACCGGGCTCGCGAGCATCCGCGTCCGCACGTTGTCGTGCGCGACGATCATGGCGAACGGGCGGAAGACCTCGTTGCCCCCGACGTGGTCGCCGTGGTGGTGCGTGTTCAGGAGGAACCGGATCGGCTTGTCGGACACCTTCTGAATCTGGCGGACGATGCCCGGCGCGAGCTCCTTGAACTGAGAGTCGACCACCAGGACGGCGTCGGGACCCACGAAGAAGCCGACGTTTCCGCCGCGGCCGTAGAGCGCGTAGACGCCGCCCGAAAGCGGCTGGAGCCGGAAAGGATCCTCCGGAGCCTGGTCATGATGTTCCGCCGCGCCCGGCGTGGCGCGCGGGGCGGGCGCGGGCGTCTGGCCGAACGCCACGCCGGAGCCGCCGGCG
>JAIVJS010000097.1 GCA_020199905.1 Acidobacteriota bacterium | reverse complement strand
GTTGTTCCACCGGGTGTCGTAGGTCCCGCCGATGAACAGATCCGACCCGTTGTCCGCGACGATCAGGCCGTACGTCTGCATCGCGCGGAAGATCTTCTGGGCTTCCGCGGGAAACGCCGACAGGTCCCTGGCCGCTTTCAGGCGGAGGCGCGCGCCCATCGGGAGCGCGCCGGCGGTCAATCCGGCCTGATGGGAGGCGGGGTAGACGTATCCGTTCGTTGCGCGCACCGTCACCCGGAACGCGTGGCCGATCTCTTCCGCCCCGGCGACTTCGTCGTAGCGGACGAGGCCGGGGAGGATCGCGAGCCCGGCCGCGTCGGCCGAGGTCCACCCGTCCGGGCGGCGGCCGTTCGCGTTCATGTCGAAGAACGCGCCCGAGCCCGCCTGCCACGATGTTCCGTCCCAGAACACGTTGTAGAGCTCGTACAGAAATCGGTTGGTCCGGTCGACGATGAGCAGGTGCCGGTCGCTCGAAGCGCGGCGGTCGACGTTTCCGGGATAGCCGTCCTCGATCCAGTGGGCGGAGGTAATCGCCTCGTCGGGGATCGGGTAGAAGGGGAAGCTCTGGTTCGTCTGATGGTCTACCCCGTCGCTTTCCGACGCGTAGAGAAAGCGGACCGTCTTCTTCGGCTGGGTTCCGTCGACCACCGCGTACGGCATCCCGTAGATGTCGGGTCCGGTCGTCGACGCGTCGCCTCCGAAATCCGGATGGCATGTGCGCGTGGGCCCGATGAACTGGATGAACGACGCCGACGAAGGATCGACGGGCGCGGATCGGATGTCCAGGTTCCACCAGTGAGTGGGCGGAAAAAGGGGAAACGGGCCGGGCAACGGTCCGTTGGCGACGGGACCCGTCGTCTGGGGAAAGAGAAAGCTCGCGCACAGGAAGAGAGCAAAGAGCAGGCGATTCGAGAAACGGCGGTGCGCCATGGTCGCGCCTTTCCCGAGCGGCGGAGAAACGGCCGAAGACACCTTCGGCGGTTACCCAGGAACTCGTGTACGGGAAGGATGCAGTTTGCGAGCGGCAAAAGCAAGAAGAGGGTTGAGCGCTGAACGTTCAGCGTTGAGCGTCCGGACGGGAATTCTGCCCTCTCGGCTCCCTCTCCCCGCGCGCCGGGCGCGAGGGCCGGGGTGAGGGACGCGGATGCCGGGGAGGATCGCGGTGTCCGCTCACGAAGTTCCGTCCATCCCGGCCCGCCCCGCACGCTGATGTAGCCTCTTCGGATGCGCGCGCCCGTCGCTCTTGCGACTCTTCTCGGATGCGCGTTTTTTTCCACCGCCGCCCCGTCTCCGACGAAGACACCGGCCGCGCGCCGAGTCCTGCCGGGGCGTTCCGCGGCGGAGACCCTTCTTCCAAACGGGTGGAGGATCGCGCCCGTCGGCCGCCACATCCAGATCGGTGATCTGCCGCTCGCCATGGCGGAGTCGCCCGATGGCCGGTCGCTCCTGGTGACCACCAACGGTTACGCCAAACCGGCGCTGACGATCGTCGACCTCGCCCACCGTTACGTTCGGTCGAGGACGTCGCTCGAGAACGCGTGGCTCGGCATCGCGTGGAGCCCGGCCGGAGACCGCGTGTACTCCTCCGCCGCGAAAGAGAACGCTGTGCTGGAATTCCGCGTCCAGAAGAGGCGTCTCGCTCCGGGCGCCATCTACGCGCTGCCCGTCGGGAAGTCGACGGGGACGCCGATCTTCGCGGATGCCCCCGTTCTGGAGCAGACGTCCTTCGTCGGGGGCCTCGCGCTCGATCCACCGGGTAAACGGCTCTACGCGGTCAACGTCCTCGGCCAGATGCTCTCGGCGGTCGATCTCTCGACGGGAAAGACCGTGGGCTCCGCGGCCCTTCCGGCCGAGGCCTACACCTGCCTCGTGGCGCCGGACGGCCGGACGCTCTTCGTCTCTCTCTGGGGCGGCGCGAAGGTGCTGCTCTTCGACCCGGCGACGCTCTCGCCGGTGGGCGAGATCGCCACCGGCGAGCATCCCAACGCCATGGCGATCTCCCGCGATGGCGCGACTCTCTTCGTCGCGTGCGCCAACACGAATTCCGTCTGGGCCGTGGACGTCGCGAAGAAGTCGGCGAGCGAGCAGATCTCGATCGCCCTGGAGCCGAAGACGCCGCCCGGCTCGACCCCCAACGCTCTCGGGCTTTCCCCCGACGGCCGGACGCTTCTCGTCGCGAACGCCGACAACAACTCGGTCGCCGTCGTGGACGTCTCGAGGTCCGGCGACAGCCGCGTGCGCGGCTGGATCCCGACGGGCTGGTATCCGACGGGAGCGCAGTTCTCCCGCGACGGGAAGACGATTTTCATCCTCTCGGGCAAAGGGCTCGTCTCGATCGCGAATCCTCGCGGCCCGCAGCCGGCGATCAGCGCCGCCCCCGGGCAGTCGACGCGCGACGGCCTCGAGGGGACGCTGTCGTTCGTTCCGGCGCCCGACGACAGGACGCTCGCCGCCTGGACGGCGAAGGTGCGGGCGCTGACCCCCTATCGGGACTCGCATCTTCTCGCGCCCGCCGGCGCTCCGAAAGGCTCGCCCGTCCCCGCGCGCGTCGGCGGCCCGTCGCCCATCCGGCACGTCTTCTACGTCATCCGCGAGAACCGCACGTACGACCAGATCCTCGGCGACATGCCCGAGGGCAACGGCGACGCGGACCTGTGCCTCTTCGGCGAAGACGTCACGCCTAACGCGCACGCGCTCGCGCGCGACTTCGTCCTCCTCGACAACTTCTACGTCAACGCGGAGGTGAGCTACGACGGTCACGCCTTCTCGACGGGCGCCTACGCGACGGACGTGGTCGAAAAGATCTGGCCGATGAATTACGCCAATCGGGGCGGCGAGTACCTCTCGGAGGGCGGCGGCGATAATCGAAATCCCTATGGAAACGTGGCCGCCCCGGCGGCCGGATACATCTGGGACGCCTGCAATCGCGCCGGGGTCTCGGTGCGAAGCTACGGCGAGTTCGTGTACGACCCGCACCCGGCGACGCCGCGAAAGAATCCGCCGGTCTCAGGCGAGTTCCGCGCGTCCAAGGGCCCGTACGCGGCGACGGTCCCGGGCCTCGCGGGTAAGGTCCACCCCGGCTACCCGCCCTTCGACCTCTCGATTCCGGACAACACGCGCGTCGACATCTGGCTCGAGGAGTTCCGGCGCTTCGAGAAGGACGGAACGCTTCCCCGGCTCTCGATCCTGAGGCTCGGCGGCGACCACACCAACTACGCGGTCGCGGGATCGCCGACGCCGCGCGCGATGATCGCCGAGAACGACCTCGCGCTCGGGCGCCTGGTCGAGGAAATCTCGAAGAGCCGCTTCTGGAAGGAGTCGGCGATCTTCGTCCTCGAGGACGACGCGCAGAACGGCCCCGACCACGTGGACTGCCACCGCTCGGTCGCGCTCGTCATCAGCCCCTGGACGCGGCGCGCCGCCGTCGATTCCACGATGTACACGACCTGCGGGATGCTTCGCACGATGGAGCTGGTCCTCGGCCTTCCCCCCATGAGCCAGTGCGACGCCGCGGCTCGCCCCATGTACGCCACCTTCGGAACGGCCGCCGCCGGCGACATTGGACCGAAGCGAATGGAAAAGTCGCTGACGGCCGGGCCCGGCGTCGAGCCGCTCCAGGAAATCACAAGGGTGAGCGCCCAGGGATCGAACTGGAAGTCGAATCCGGGTTTCGGCATGGAGAAGCCGCAGGCCTCCGCCGAACAAACAGGGAATTCTCTGGTCGAGCCGCGAACTGCGTATGGGAATTCAAACGGACGCACGATGCCACGTGAAGCCGCGTTGGAGGTGGGGACTTTGCGCCGGAGGCGCGGCTATTCCGCGCGGATCGCTTCGATGGGATTGACCCGCAGGGCTCGCATCGCCGGCACGACGCTGCCGAGGAGCGTCATCACGAGCGCGAGAAGGACAGCGGCGGCGAATGTCGCGGCGTCGTGGGCGCTGACTCCCGCCAGCAGCGCCTCCATCAGGCGGCCGGCGATCCACGCCACCGCCACCCCCGCGGCGATCCCGGCCAGGGCGAGGACCGCGCCGCGGCGAAGGACCATCTCCAGGATGTCGCGGCGCCGGGCGCCGAGCGCGATCCGCACGCCGATCTCGCGGGTGCGGTGCGACACCGCGAAAGCGAGCAGCCCGTGGATGCCGATGCCCGCGAGCAGGAAGGCGATGGCGGCGAAGCCGGCGAGCACGCGGACCTGCACGCCGCGAGGCCCCGTCTCGGCGTCGACGATGTCGGTCAGCGGCCGGACGTCCGAGATCGGCAGCTGCGGGTCGGCCCTGGAGATGATCTGCCGCAGCGACGGCAGGAGCGTGCCCGCCCCGACCGATGACCGCAGGACGAGGTTCTTCGGCGCGTACCCGCTCGTCCGGCCGTCGGCGGACTGCGCCGACGACAGATAGACCTGAGGCTCGCTCGGTCGTTCCAGCCCGCGGACGCGAACGTCTCCCACGACTCCCACGATCGTCCGCATCTCGAACACGCAGCGGAAGCGGCGGCCGATCGGGCTCCCGCCCGGCAGGTATCTCGTGGCGAACGACTCGCTGACCACCGCCACGTAAGGCGAGGATGCGGTGTCAGACAGCGCCACGTCCCGGCCCAGCCGGAGGGGAATGGCCAGAGTCGCGAAGAACCCCGGCGTCACGTACCGCATGCTCACCATCCGCCTCTCGGGAAACTGCGGCGGCTCGCCCTCCGGCGTCGCGCCCCAGATTCCTCCGGTCATCACCATCGGCAGTCCCGTGATGTAAGCGGCGCTGGAGACTCCCGGCAGCGTGCGGACCTCGGAGAGCACGCGCTTGTAAAACTGCTCGCGCTTGTCCGTCTTTTCGTACCTCGGCATCGGAAGCGGGGTCCGCAGAGTCAGGACGCCTGCCGCCCGGAATCCGGGCGGAACCTGTTGCACGCGCCAGAGGGCACGGATGAGAAGGCCGGAGGAAATCAGCAGCGCCACCGACGCCGTCACCTCGGCCGCCACGAGAAACGAGCGAAGCCGCTCCGTCCGATGACCCGCACCCTCGCGCGCGCCTTCCCGCAGGCCGCTGTCCGCCGTATCGACCGAGCCGCGGAGCGCCGGGACGACCCCGAAGGCCACTCCGGTGACGAGCGTGAGCAGCGCGGCGAAGCCCAGCATGCGCAGATCGAGGGGGGCTTCGCGGAGGAGGGCCGAGCCGGGAAGGAGCCGGGCGAGCAGCGGCCCCGCTGCCGCGGCGATGCCGATGCCGAGGGCGCCACCGCAGCCGGCCAGAATCAGGCTTTCGGTCAGCAGCTGGCGAACCAGGCGCTCGCGCCCCGCGCCCATGGCCGTCCGGACGGCCAGCTCGCGGCGCCGCCCGAGGGCGCGGGCGAGCAGGAGATTCGCGAGGTTCGCGCACGCGATCAGCAGCACGCCGAGCGCCGCGCCGAAGAGCGCCGTCACCAGAAGACGGGACTGCCGGGACATCTCCTCGCGGAGAAGGTTGACGGTGATGCCCATCTGCGCGTTTGCTTTCGGATAACCGCGCTCGAGCTGCCCGGCGATGTGGCGCATCTCCGCCCGCGCCTGCTCGATCGAAACCCCCGGCTTCGTCCTCGCGATCGTCAGCAGGAAGGTGTCGGTGCGGTCCGCGAAGTCCGCCTCCTCGAACCGGAGGGGCGTCCACAGCTCGGCGTTGCCGGCCGGGAAACGGAAGTCCGGCGGCATCACGCCGATGACGACGAACGGGACGTCATCCAGGATCACCTTTCGGCCCGCCACCGCCGGGTCCGCGCTGAACAGGTTCACCCAGAGGCGGTGGCTGAGAACCACGGTCCCGGGCGCGCCCGCGCGATCGTCTTCCGGTGTGAACACGCGCCCGAATTCGGGCCGCACCCCGAGCGTCCGGAAGAATTCCCAGGTGACGCGGGTGCCGTCCACTCTCTCCGGATCGCGTTCGCCGACGAGGTTGAAGGACGTACGGTGGTAGCCCGCCATCCCCTCGAGCGTCCGACTCATGCGCTTCCAGTCGCGAACGTTCCCGGGCGACGCCTCCTGGCCCCAGCTCCCGCGCGATCCCGGGTCCTGCCACAGGTGCACGAGGCGCTCGGGGTCCCGAAAGGGCAGCGGGTGGATCAGGACCCGGTCGAGGATCGAATACGTGGAGGTCGCGGCGCCGATGCCGAGGGCGGTCACGACGAGCGCCGTGGCGGCGAATCCGGGCGCGCGCCGCATGGTGCGCCAGGTATAGGCGGCGTCCTGGCGAAGGATGTCCGCGTGCGCCCGGACCGCGTTCACGAGGGTGTCGAGGACGGCTCCGATCCACAGAGCCGGGAGACCGGCCCGCCCGGTCCGAGCCAGGCGGCCGGCGAAGATCGCGGTCATCTCTCCTCCGTACTCCGACCGGAATGAGGAGGGATAGAAGCGAAGGAGGAAGCGGTAAAAGCGCATCGGGGGGCCTACGCGGGACGGGTCACGAACCCGCTCGCGCGCGCGAGCTTCACAAGCTCCGCTAAGCGGCGGCCCTCCGCGCGGGCGACCACGCCGCCGAAGGGGGTGATCCGGTAGTACCGGCGGCGCTCGTCGTCCTCCTCCGGAGCGGGACGCTCGCGAACCTCGACGATCAGCCCCTGCTCGAGCATGCGCTGAATCGATCGATAGAGAGTGCCGGGTCCGAGCCGGACCTCGCCGCGGGTGCGCGCCGCGACGTCCTGGAGGATCGCGTACCCGTGACGATCCTCCTCCGCGAGCGCCATGAGGATGTGAAACGTCGCCGCCGGCAGCGGCAGGAGGGCCGAGGGAGGAGGATCCGAAGCAGTCACAAAGGGCAACTATATCCGCACCGGATAGATTGTCAATGGATAGAGTGGGCGGAATCGGAAAACGGGAATCGGAAAACGGAAACGAAAGAGGGGGAAGACCGACGGGCGCGTCCCGCCGGTCACTTCCGAACGAACCGCTAACGCTCGACGCTCGACGCTTAACTTTCTTTCGAGGCAAACACGTACGCTCGCCGGCTCGGATACTCCACCTCGGGATAGGGATCGCGCTCGATGACCTCGTCGAGGCGGAATCCCGCCTCGACGAGCCACGACTTCATCTCCGAGGTCTCGAAGAACGCGAAGTCGATCGAGATCTCTTTGCCCCACCACTCGTCCCGGTGAATCGTCTCGCTGCCGATGTGAAACGCCGCGAGCAGCACGCCGCCGGGGACCAGGCCGCGGAGGAGCTCCCGCAGGGCGCCCGGAATGTCCGCCCGCGGGACGTGGATGAGCGAATAGAACGCCGCGATGCCTCCCCAGGACGCATCGGGCAGCTCCGACATCGCGCGCATGTCCGCCTGCTCGAACGGGATCTCCGGATGGAGGCGCCGCGCCTGCCGCACCATTTCGTCTGAAAGGTCCACGCCGCAGGTGCGAACTCCGCGGCCGTGCAGGTATCCGGCGACCTGCCCGGGTCCGCAGCCCAGGTCGCAGACGATTCCGCGCCCTCCGACCTTCTCGGCGAGCCAGTCGAGCATCCTGCGGTCGAACGGCTTCTTCCCCATCTCGTGGCGGTACTCGGCGGCGTAATCCGACGCGACGAGGTCGTAGCTCTTCCGGAGGCCGGGCGGAGAGTCGGTCATTCCGTCTCGCGGGTCAGCGAAAGAGCGCGGTCCACTGGCGCTCCACGTCGGCAGCCTCGGCCGTGCCTTCCGCGGGCGCCCACGGCGCGAGCTCGTCCGGGCCGGGCGGCGCGTAAGGTCCCGCCTTGGCTTCGAAGAAGGCGCTGCCGGGCATCAGCGAGACGAACGTGTGCCACGCGCCGGACGGCATCTCGGCCCCGACGACCGGGCCGCCTGGGGAGATCACACGCTTCTCCAGGATGTCGCCACGGTCGTCGAACACGAGAACGCCGATCGACCCCGCGAGCGCGATCGCCGTCTCGCACTTTCCGGGATCGAGATGCCGGTGGGGGCGGATGTAGGTCGAGGGCTCGAGGGCGTTGACCAGCCGATGGACCGGATCCTCCATCGCGTGGAAGTTCCGGTTCATGCGCAGCCGGGGGGACGCGCGTGCCTCCTCGCTGATTTCGGAGAGGAGCGCCCGGGTGATCCAGACAGGCGTATTCATTCGGGTTGAGCGTCGAGCGTTGAGCATCCGGAGCCAGTGGCTCAGCTGACAGCGGAGAGCTGACAGCTGGACAGCTACTTCGTCTTTCCGTACGGCGCCACCTGCTCGCCGATCGCCTTCTGGTCTCCCGCGATCACGATCGTGGCCTTATCGTCGGCGATGTACTTCGTCGCGATCCGCTGGACGTCCGCCGGCTTCACCGCATAGACCTTCTTCACCCACGTGGCGAGGTAGTCCTCCGGCAGGCGGTGGAGGTCCATGAGCTGGAGCTGATTGATGATGCCCGGCCGGTTGGAATTGCGGAGCACGAAGAGGCCGGCGAGGTAATTCTGGATCCCGCGGAGCTCCTTGTCGGCGGGCGGCTCCGCCTGCAGACGGTCGATCTCCGCGAAGATCTCCTTCAAGGACGCCCCCGTATCCTTGGTGGTCACGTCCGCGACCTCGACCCAGTAAGCGTCGCGAAACCGGCTCGAGAGCTGGCTCGCCGGCGAATACGTGTAGCCCTTCTGCTCGCGGATGTTGCTCGTGATGCGCGAGCCGAACGAGCCTCCGAGCAGGGAGTCAGTCACCACAAGGGAGATGTAATCCGGATTGGAGGGATCGATCGTCGGCATCCCGAGGTAGATCGTCGACTGGACGGCGCCCGGCCGGTCGAGGACCTCGACGCGCCGTTCGCTTCTCGGTTTCGGGATCCGCGACGAGGCGGGAGAGCCCTTCTTCCAGCCGGCGAACGCCGCGCGCACGGCCTTTTCCATTGCCGCCTCGTCGAAGCGCCCGACGACGTAGAGACCGGAACGCGCCGCTCCAAAATTCGCGTCGTAGAACGCGCGCGCCTGCGCGATCGTGTAACCCTGGAGCATTTCGGCGGTCGGAAAGAGCCGGCCGTACGGGTGGTCTCCGTAGAGCGTGGCCCGGAACTTCTCGAGCGCGATCTGCTGCGGCTGGCTGCGCGCGATCGAGAGCTGTCGCAGCCGGTCCGCCTTCAACCGCGCGAGCTCGGCCTCCGGGAACCGGGGGCTCTTCACGACGTCGGCGATCAGCCGCGCGGCGTGCGGTCCGGACTCGGAGAGAACGTCGATCGTCACGTCGGTGCGGTCCGGCCCCACGGCGACGCTGATCTCTCCGCCCATGTCGCCGGCCTGCTGCGCGATCTGAGAGGCGGTGCGGGTGGCGGTCCCCTGCGTCAGGAGGTCTCCGACCAGATCGGCGAGCCAGACCTGGCTGGCGGATTCGTCGATGTTGCCGGTGCGGACGCCGAGGCGCAGCGTGACCTTGGGGATCGTTCCGTACTGCACGAACGTCACGCCCATGCCGTTGTCGAGCGTGATCCTGCGGGGCTTCGGCGCGACGAAATCCTTCGGCTGGCCGGGCTCCGGCGGCGCCTGCTTCTGGGCGATCGCCGGGACACAGAGCGACAACGCGGCGAGGAGAACGGCCGGGCGGACCGGCAGATGCGTTTTCATGTCGGGTCTCTCTTTAAGAGCCGCTCTTCGGAGCGGTCCTTTTCGGGTCGGGTTTCGCGTCGGAGGGAGCGTCGGCCTTCGGCTCGATCAGGAGCACGGTGCGGTTGGACGGCGCGAGATACTCGCGGGCCGTCTTCTGGACCAGCTCCGGCGTGATCTTCCGGAATCGCTCCTCCAGCCCGTTGATCAGATTCGGATCGTCGTAGAAGAGAGCGAAGCTGCCGAGCAGGTCCGCGCGCCCGAATCCGAACGTCGATTCGATCGCGTCGTACAGGTCCGACCGGATCTTCACGATGGCGCGGTCGAGGACGGCCTTCTCGAGGGGAGCGCTGCGCAGCTTTTCGATCTCCTCGTCGACGACCTTCAGAATCTGGTCGGCCGACTTGTCGCGGTCGTAGAACAACGATCCCACGAGCAGAGTCGGGCCCTGAATGTTGAACATGTTGCCGAGCCCGGAGTTGATGCCGCCGTTCACGTCTCCCGTCAGGCCGGTCCTCTGGACGAGCGCCTGGTACAGGGTGCTGTCCTTGCCGGAGAGCAGGATTTTTTCGAGGAGGCCCATCGCGTAGTACTCGGCACTGTTCGTCAGTGGCGCGTGATACGCGAAGGCGAGGGCGGGTCGCGTCGCGAGGGCGTCCTGCTTCGTGGCGCGCTTTTCCTTCTCCTGCTTCGGCTCCGAGATGTCGGGCTGCACGGGCTTCGGCGGAGAGGGGATCTTTCCGAACAGCTCCCTGATCTTCGCGAGAGTCGGCGCGGACTCGAAGTCGCCCGTGACGACGAGAACCGCGTTGCTCGGGACGTAGTACGTCATGAAGAAGGAGTTGACGTCTTCGAGAGTCGCGGCGTCCAGGTCTTTCAGGTCGCCGTAGAAGTTATGAGCGTTGTGCCAGTTCACGTTCGCGTACTGCGGCATGTCGAGCCAGGGAAAGCCGCCGTAGGGCCGGTTCAGCACGTTGACCCGAACCTCGCTCTTGACGACGCCCTGCTGGTTCGTGAGGTTTTCTCCGGTGATCGCGAGGCCGCGCATGCGATCCGCCTCCGCCCAGAGCGCCGTTTCGAGCGCGTGGGACGGCACGATCTCGAAGTAGTTGGTGAAGTCGAATCGCGTGGAGCCGTTCAAGACACCGCCGTTGGCCTGGACGAGCTTGATGAACTCCATCTTCCCGAGATTTTGCGAGCCCTGGAACATCATGTGCTCGAAGAGGTGCGCGAACCCGGTGCGGTTCTGCGGCTCGATGCGAAAGCCGATGTTGTAGTAGACGGCGACCACGGCCTTCGGGGCCGTCGTGTCGCGCGACAGCACGACGCGCAGGCCGTTGTCGAGCTTGTGGTATTCCACCGGCACCGTAAACGGCGCGGCGGCCGGCGCGGCGCCGGCGAAGGCGGCGGCGCAGAGCAGAAGTGCCAGGGCGCCGGGCCGAGTCAGGAACGTCATGGGAACCTCCATCGATCGGATTCGCGGGGCCACCTCCTCGACCGGAGACGGCGCGGAAACACGGAGTCTATCGAGCGGGCGCCCCCGCCGGTGAGCGAATTTCGTCCCGTCTGGTGGCTTCGGGGAGCTCACGCCCAGACCGTGTGGGGCACAATGACACGGTCCCGCCGCCAGGTCCCGTTCCGGCGCGAGAGCGTCGAGACGCCGGACGGCGACGAGCTCCTCCTCGATCACGTCGATGGCCCGCCCGGCTCGCCGCGTCTGCTGGTGCTTCACGGCCTGGAGGGAAGCTCTTACTCGGTTTATGTCCAGGGGCTGCTCGCGGGCGCCCGCGCGCGCGGCTGGAGGGGCGTCGCGGTGAACTTCCGCTCCTGCGCGAGGCGGCCGGAGAATCTCTCAGCCTGGCTCCCCAACCGAAGGCCGCGTCTCTACCACTCGGGTGAGACCTCCGATCTCGATTTCGTCGTGCGGCGGCTCTCGAGCGAAGATCCCGGCGCCCCCCTGCTCGCCGCGGGCGTGTCGCTCGGAGGAAACGTCCTCCTGAAGTGGCTGGGCGAGAATGCGGGACAGAGCGCCATTTTCGCGGCGGCCGCGATCTCGGTTCCCTACGACCTCGGCGCCGGGGCCACGCACATGGACGCCGCCTTCGGCCGCTTTTACGTCCGGATCTTTCTCAAGTCCCTCCGCGTCAAGGCGGCGGATCTCGCCGCGCGGTTTCCGAAGGCAGCCGAGCGGATCGATCTGACGCGCGCGCTTTCGACCAGCTCCTTCCGCGGGTTCGACGACGCGGCGACGGGTCCCCTGCACGGATTCACAGGCGCCGCCGACTACTACGCCCGATCGAGCTCTCTCGGTTTCATCGGCGGCATCGCGACCCCGACGCTCTGCCTCTCTTCGGGCGACGATCCGTTCCTCCCCGCCCGCGTCCTCGAGGAGGCGAAGGCGAGAGCTTCCTCTTCGATCGATTTCCGCACGACGCCGCGCGGAGGACACATCGGGTTCGTCTCAGCCTCCGGCCGCTTCTGGGCGGAAGAAACGGCGCTGGAGTGGATGGAGAAGAAGTTGAGAGTCTAAACGTCCTAACTCCTAACTTCCTTCAAGCGCGGGTCCTCCGCCTCGCGCACCGTGTCGGCCTCGACGACGTCGCCCCGGGCAACGACCGCCTTGTCGCGGATGATCGCGTTCTTTCCGACGGTCGTGATTCCGAGTCCCTCCCCGGATCGCTCGATGTGGCCGATGCGGGCGTTCTTGCCGACGCGAACGACCTTGTCGAGGACGCTGCGCTCGATCTTCGCGCCGGTCTCGATGCGGGAGTCGGTCAGAATTACGGATTCGCGGATGATCGCGCGCGGCCCGACATAGACGCCGGGGGACAGCACGCTGCGCTCGATGCGCGCGCCGGGCGAGATGATGCAGCCGTCCGTGATCATGCTGTCCTTGATCATCGCCCCCTCGCGAGTGACCACGGGCGGGCGCTCCTCCGAGCGCGTGTGGATGATCCAGGTGCGGTCGTTCAAGTCGAGCGCGGGCGGGTCTTCGAGAAGATCCATCTGGGATTCCCAATAGGCGTCGACGGTCCCGACGTCCACCCAGTAGCCCTCGAAGGGATAGGCGAACACGCGCTGCCCCGCGTCGACCATGCGGGGAAGAACGTCCTTGCCGAAATCGTGGGAGGAGTCGCGCCGCCGCGCGTCCTCCTGCAGCACGGTCGAGAGCATCTTCAGGCCGAAGACGTAGATCCCCATCGACGCGAGCGTGCCCGGCGGGTCCGCGGGCTTCTCGACGAACGAGGTCACGCGGCCGCCCGCGTTTTCCTCAGTGGCAAGAATCCCCATTCGCGTCGCCTCTTCGCGCGTGACGTTCAGCGTCGCAATGGTCACGTCCGCCTGCCGCTCGATGTGGTACCGGATCATCGGCTCGTAGTTCATTTTGTAGATGTGGTCGCCCGAGAGGACGACGACGATGTCGGGATCGCTTCGCTCGACGAAGGAAAGGTTCTGGGTGATCGCGTCCGCCGTTCCCTTGTACCAGTCGGTGACGAAGCGGCCCCGGTACGGCTGGTAGATCTGCACGCCTCCCGTGAATCCCCGGTCGAGGTCCCACGGACGGCCGCCGCCGATGTGCTCGTTCAAGGAGTGCGGCCGGTACTGCGTCAGGATCATGACGTCGGCGATGCCGGAGTTGACGCAGTTGGAAAGAGTGAAGTCGATGATGCGGTACTTCCCCGCGAAGGGAACCGCCGGTTTCGCGCGCTTGTCGGTCAGGACGCCGAGGCGCGACCCTTCGCCGCCCGCGAGGATGACGGCGCGTGTCTTCACGGGTGAAGACTATCCCTGACGAGCGGCGCGCGCCCGCTCGTAAAGCCCGGTGTACCTCGCGGCCGACCGGGTCCACGAGAAGTCCGTCTGCATTCCTCGGCTCTGGAGCTCCCTCCAGCGGCCCGGGTCCGCGCGGACACGCAGCAGGCGTTCGAGCGCGTCCCAGAGGGCGGACGGCGAGGGCTCGTCGAACATCAGGCCGTTTCCACCCGCGTCGCCGGCGTCGATGACCGTGTCCGCGAGGCCGCCCGTCCGCCGCGCCACCGGCACGGCCCCGTATCGCATGGCGATCATCTGCGTCAGGCCGCACGGCTCGTAACGGGACGGAATCAGCAGCGCGTCGACGCCGCCGTAGATCCGGCGGGCATACGGAGCGTCGAACCGCAGCCGCACGCTCGCGCGGCCCCGGAAGTCGAGCTCGATCGAGGCGAACGCCGCTTCGAGGGACGCTTCGCCCGTGCCGAGCAGCACGAATTGCCCGCCGAGCTCGAGCCACCGCCGGACCGCGGGAACCGCGATGTCGAGACCCTTCTGCGAGTCCAGCCGCGAGACGACTCCGAGAAGCGGATGGCCCGCCTCCGACATGATGCCCGCCTCCCTCTGCAACGCTTCCTTGTCGGCGGCCCGGCCCTCGAGTCGGGCCACGTCGAAGGGAACGGCGAGAGCCGTATCGGTGGCGGGGTTCCAGACGTCGACATCGATGCCGTTCAGAATTCCAGTCAGGCGGTCCGAGCGCGCCCGCAGAAGCCCGTCGAGCCCGCGCCCGTGCTCCGGAGTCTGGATCTCGCGGGCGTACGTCGGAGAGACCGTCGAGATCTCGTCGGCCCCGAGGAGCCCGAGGCCCAGGAGCGAATCGCGGAAGCCTTCGGGCAGGATCGAGATCGCGTCCGCCTTCGGCAACAGGTATTCGCCGAGCGCGCGGCCCGCTCCCTGTCCCGCGTAGGGAAGATTGTGGATCGTGAACACGGACGCGATGCGCGCGAAGAACTCGTTGTGGCGCCCTTCGGTCGCGAGCCACCAGACCGCCGCACCCGTATGAAAATCGTGCGCGTGCACGACGTCGGGACGGAAGCCGTTCGCCTGCGCGGTCCACAGCGCGGCCATCGAGAAGAAGATGAACTTGGGTCCGTCCTCCTCGATTCCGGAGCCGTAGATCGTCCGGTCCTTCGGGATCGGAGGCCCCGTGATGAGCCAGAACGGCACGCCGTGGACGTCGGCCTCGAACGCGTGGGCCGCGAAGTCGCCCGCGCCGCGTCGGACGGCGACGGAGGACACATATTTCGGCCGCCACCTCGTCCAGTCGATCGCGCCATATCCCGGAAGCGCCACTCGGACGTCGTGCCCGGCGGCGCGCAGGGCGGCGGGCAGAGATCCCGCGACGTCGCCGAGGCCGCCGACCTTGACGAGCGGCGCCGCCTCCGCCGTCAGGAAGAGGATCTTCACGCCGGGAGTCTAGCTTTCAGGGACGGGCGCCGCGTGGGAGGCGCCGGGCCGGGGTGGCGAAGGGCGAAGGGCGAAAGGCGACGGCGAGGGCGGAGGGAGCGGAACGCCGGGCGCCGGTTGCCCGCCCCGCATTCCCGGGGACTTTACCCCGCGGTCTTTGTGGGCACCGGGGTCCTTCGAGTCTTACCCTTCGCTTTTTTTCGCGCGGGCGTCGGGGCGCGGGTCGCCGCCGGAGAGACGGCGGAAATCGTTGGCACGACAGTCGGCACCGGCGTCGGTACCGAAATCTTTTCGGTTGTCGTCACCTTGCCGGCGGGCACGGGCTCGGTGGCCCCCGGCGGCGGCGGAGGCGGCCCTGGCGCGAACCGACCGCCCGACATCGGGGAGGGAGGATGCACTCCCGGCGCGGTGCCTGAGCCCGGGTTGGCCTTCTGCGGCCCTTCGGCGGGACCGTCCGGTGCGGGAGAGTGCTGCGCGGATACCGCCGCCGCCAGAAGCGTGAGACACAGGCCCGCAAGAACACGTCGCATCGATTTAACTCTGCCTTGAGCCTACCGTAGTCGACGGGGACCCGGAGCCGGGAATCGGGAAACGGGAGCCGAGCGACCAACGGG
>JAIVJS010000003.1 GCA_020199905.1 Acidobacteriota bacterium | reverse complement strand
CCCCCGGCGACGTCTCCTTTTTCGAAGAGCACCTGCGCGAGAAGCCTCCGGATATCGCGGTTCTCCGGCCTGCGCGTGGCGAGATCGCGGGCGCGTTTTTCCGCGTCGTCGAAGTGGCCGGCGCGGGCGAGATCGAGGGTGATGCGCTCTTCGACCGCCGGATTCTCGCCATCTTTTTCCTGAAGCGTGGCGAGCAGCTTCAGAGCGTCGTCGTAGCGGTCGTCGTCCTCATAGACGTCGACGAGCGCTGCCGTGATCTCCCGGTCGCCGGGCGCGGACTCGAGCAGCCTCTGATAAAGCGAGGCGGCCTCCCTCGAACGGCCGCTCTTCGCCCGGGCCTCGGCGGCCAGGCGAAGGAGAGCCGGCTGCGTGCGGGTCTCGGGAAGCTCGTCGAGCAGAGTGGCCGCTTCTCCGGGCCGGCCGCGGGCGAGCAGGGCGCGCGCGAGAGTCGCGGCCGTCGCGAGATCGTCCGGCGTCAGCCGACGGGCCGTCCGAAGCTCCTCGATCCCGCGGTCGAGCCGCGCGGAGTCTTTCTCTCCGGCCGCGAGCTCCAGCATTCCGAGAAGCCGGTGCCCTTCCGCCATCTTCGGATCGAGGCGCACCGCCTCGCGCGCCTGCCGGATCGCCTCATCCTGGACGTTCAGGTCGCGGAGAAGTTGCGCGTACTCGTATCGGACGACGGCGTCGTCGGGCATCCGCTCGATCACCTTTCGATAGAGGTCGAGCGCTTCGCGGTACTGGCCGTCCGCGACGGCGCCTCGGGCCCTCAGGTAGATCCGGCGGGAGTCGCGCTCGCCCGGCGCGGTCGCGGCCGCTGCAGGCGCCGCCGGCGTCGGGGCCGGCGCGGGAGACGGCGCCATCGCCGCCGTGAACAGGGTGGAAACGAGGAGATAAGACCTCATGATCTCGAATCTAGCACGCGGCTTGCCGGCGCCTCCGAGCGCTCCCTCGCCTCGACGAAGCGACCGTTTCGCGAGCCGACGCTGGTCCCGTGACTCCGCATGCGACCTCTTTTCGAAGGAGACAGACTTCCCGGGGCATCTCCTGAGGAGGACAACCCTCGCGAGCATCGTCCTTCTTCCCCTCGATCGATGTACGCGATAATCGGAAGAGGAGGCGGGACATGCGGTCGACGGTCGATTTCCAGTTCCGCGGAGCGCCGGGGGGCGCGAGCGCCGCGCAGGAAGCCGCTCACGAAGCGGCGGGAATCAGCTCCCGGGCCCCGGACGCGGCGGAATCGCGCCCCTGATGGCTCGTCTGGGCCAGCTCCTCCTGCGCGTCGATCTCGTCACCGAAAACGACCTCGCCCGGGCCCTGGGTGTCCAGCAGTTTGCCGGAGGCCGCATCGGGACCCTTCTTCTCGAGCGGGGTTCCGTGTCCGAGGATGACCTGGGCAGAATGCTGGCCCAGCAGCACGGCTGCGAGTACGCGTCGTGGAAGCTGCTCGCCGACATCCCCGGGGCCGTCATCGCCGCGCTGCCCGCGAAGTTCGCGATCCGGCATGCGGCCGTTCCGTACGACCGCATGGAGGGGACTCTGCGGTGCGTTTTGCGAGACCCGGCGGACCTGAGGATCTTAGACGAGCTCTTCTTCGTGACGGGAAGGAAGATCATCGCCGCCGTCGCCCCCGAAGTGCGCATCTACCAGGCGCTCGAGAAGTACTACGGAGAGCGGCGCACGCCCCGTTTCGCCATCCTCGCGGAAAAGCTCTCCCGGCCGGCGCGCGCCGCGAAGGAGGCGGTCGCGGCTCCGCCTCCGCCGCAGTTTTACGGGGAGAGCGCGGCCGTTCCGGCGCCGCTCCCGGAGCCTCATGAGATCTGGGGCGACGGCGCCGACGCGGATCTGTCCGCGGGACCGCCCATCATCCAGACGTGGAAAGTGCCCGATCCCCACGGCGGGTGGGCGGGCACCTCGTCTCCGAAATCGGCGCGCCTTTCAACGGAGATCGAGGCCATCTCATGGGAGGAGATGCCGCCCGCCCCGTCTCTCTGGACTCCCGAGGCGGGTGGTCCTCTCGTCCGCCCTCCGGACGTCCAAGAGGCCCCGGAGGCGCCCCCGTCTCCCCCTTCGGCCCCGTCGGTCCCGCGACCCGCGGCGGCTCCCCGGGGCGTCGTCCCGCCGGCGCCGGCCGCGCGGATCGAGACCCCCGCGATTCCGACGGCCGGCGACTTTCCCGAGGTCTCGGGCGCCAGGGATCGGGACGTGATCGCCGACGCGGCTCTCCGGTCCCTGGAGACGCGGTTTCCGCGCGCGGCGATCCTGGCGGCCCGGGCCGACGGCGTCGCCGGCTGGGCGTCGGCCAGCGCCAACGGAGGCAACCAGAAGCGGCTCAAGGCGTTGAAGATCCCCTGGTCGGAGCCTTCGGTGTTCCTGAACGTGCGTCTGTCCCGCTCTTTCTACCTGGGACCGCTCCTCAAACTGCCCTGGCACGAGGCCCTCGCGGGGGCCTTAGGGGCCTGGCCGGAGGAGTGCGCCGTCCAGCCGGTCCTGATCCAGGACAAGCCGGTCGCCTTCTTTTACGTCGAGTCCCCCCGCGACGGGATCACCCCTCTCGATCTGGTGTTCCTCCGGGAGCTTTCGGCCGCGGCCTCGACGGGCTTTGCGGCCGCCATCCGTTTGAAGAAGAAAGAGATATAATCAACGGACATCGCCCGGAGGAGATCATGATCAAAGCGGACATCGTCGATCTGGTGGTCGACCTCGCGGACATTCCGCGGGCAAAAGCGGCGACCGCCGTCGAGACCGTGATCGAGTCGATGCGCTCCGCGCTCGGCGCGGGCGACCGGATCGAGCTGCGCGGTTTCGGGGTCTTTCAGGTCAAGCGAAGGAAGCGCGGCATCGGCCGCAACCCGAAGACCGGCGTCGAAGTCACGATCCCCCCCGGAAACACCATCCGATTCAAGCCCGGCAAAGACCTCCGAGACCTTCCCTGAACCCCCTTCGAGCACGACGCGTCGCGGCCGCCACGAACAGCAACACAGGACACGCGCCATGGCAACGCCCCGCATCGGCGAGCTGCTCATTGCCGAAGGAGTTCTGACCGAGGCGTCCATCCAGCGCGCGCTCGGCTTCCAGCGCTCGAGCCTCGAAAAGGTCAAGATCGGCAGCATCCTCCTGAACTGGGAGCTCCTGTCCGAGGAGGCGTTGCTCGCGGGGCTCGCGAAGCTCCACCGGTGCCCGGGCGTCCCCTGGGCGGCGCTTCTGGACGCCTCCGCGAAGCTCGTTCGGCTCCTGTCGGCGTCGCACGCGGCGCGTCTCGGCGCGCTTCCCTACGCCGACGACCGACGCCTTCTCCGTGTCGCGTTCGTGAATCCGTCCAACATCGCGGCCATCGACGAGGTCTCGGCGCTCACCGGACGCAGCGTCGCCCCCGGGGTGGCGACGGAAGCGCGCCTGCTCCAGGCGCACCAGAAGTTCTACGGCCGCCACGTCCCCATGGAATACCGCACGATCCTGCAGAAGCTCGACCGCCGCACGACGACCGCCCTGCCGGGCGCCCGCCCGGGCGCCGCCGCCTCCGGGGTTTCCGCCGCCTCCCAGCCCACTCCGGCGACTCAGGCCAGCCCGGCGAACCCCGCCCCCTCCGTTCGCATCCCCGTCGATGGGGCGCCTCCGGCCGTGGCATCGGGTTCCGCCGCCAGGCTCGAAGCCTCGCCCCTCCCCCCGGCGCTCTCCCCGGCGCGCGGGGAGAGGGAGGACACCCTTCTGGCGGCGCCTCTCGAAACCCTGCGCCCGTCCCTTCCGGAGGCTGCCGCGGCGCGGAAGGCGCGCGAGGGCGATCCGACACCGCGAGAGGGCGGCGGAACTCCTCCGCGATCCCCCTTTTCCGGCGACGATTCGCTCAGTGACTGGGTCGGGCAGGCCATCTCCGCGTTCACCGAGGTCCCGCGATCGGACGTGGATCCCGGTTCGCCGGCCGGCGTCTCCAATCCGGCGATCTTCGGCCGGGACTCTTCCGATCCGGATCCCGAGCCGATCGAGTTCCGAGTCGAGGACCTGCCGCCGACCAACGCCTTCCGCGGGCGGCCGCGCCGGGTCGAATCCGAGGCCGCGCTCTCCGAGGCGCACACGCGCGACGTGCCCTCCTCGATCCCTCCGTTCCGGCGGGCGACCGATCCGACGGTCTCCTTCCCGCGGTACCGCGAGCCTTCGCCGGAGTTCGAGCCGGAGGAGGAGGCCGTCGCCGGGATGTGGCGTCCGGCGCCGCCGGAAGAGCCCGCCGACGCTGCCGCGGTCGCCCGCAGCCGCGAAGAGCTGGCCGACTACATACTCGAAGGGCCTCTTCTTCCCCTGCCTCGCGTGATGCTCCTCGGCGCCGGAACGAGCGGAGTCACCGGCTGGAGAGGGCGCGGAGAACGGCTCTCCGCGGAAGTCGTCTCGTCGATCCGAATTCCGTCTTCCGAGCTGTCGATCTTCTCCGCGGTCCATGAATCGGGCGTTCCGCACTTCGGCGCGATCGACCGATCGGAATGGCCTCGCGCGTTCGAGGAGCTCTTCGGACGGGTCCCGCCGGACTGCGCGATCTTCCCCATCCGCGTCCTCGATTCCGTCGCGGCTTTTCTCTACGCCGATCGCGCGGGCGCGCCGATGCACTACGAGGACTTCGCCATGGTCGCGCGCGCGACCGCCTCCGCCGCCAGCGTGCTCTCCCGCTTCGTCCTGCAGCCCGAACGGCGCTCGTCCCTATCTTCCTAGCCTCCGGAGCGGCGCCCCGCGCGAAGCGCGGAAAGGTCGCCGCTCGAAAAAAATGCTCAAGAAAAAGCGCCCGCGGACAGGCGGGGAAGCGGCCCAACCGCCTTCTCCCTCACGCCCGCGCCCCCGTGAGATAAAAGACTGCCGATGGACGAGACTCCCGCACCGCCACCGATCTCGCAGGACGGGCCCCCGCCGCCCCGCCGCCCGCGCTGGTTCCGCTGGCAGTTCCGCCACGCCGAGCACCCGCTCGTTCACCTCGGTCTTCTTCTGCTGACCTTCGCGACGACCACCCTCGCGGCCGCGTTCTCCTTCACGACAGGCCCGACGTTCGCGTCCCGCCTTCCCGGCGCCCTGCGGTTTTCCATCCCGGCGATGCTGATCCTGGGCACCCATGAGATGGGCCACTACTGGATGTGCCGGCGCTACGGGCTTGCGGCCACGAAGCCGTATTTCCTCCCCGCTCCGACGATCTTCGGGACGCTCGGCGCGGTGATTCGGATCAAGGAGCCCATCCGGACCAAGGCCGTCCTGCTCGACGTCGGAGCCGCCGGCCCTCTCGCCGGATTTCTGATGACGCTCCCGTTTCTCTTCTACGGGGTGCGGCACGCGATCCCCGTCCCGACTCCTCCGACCCCCGACACGATGGTGTTCGGTTACCCGTACGCGGTGCGGCTGGCGCAGCAGTGGAGCGGCATCGCGCCGTTCACGAGCGCGACCGTACACGAAGATCCGACGTTCATGGCGGCCTGGCTCGGGCTCTTCGTGACGGCGCTGAATCTCCTCCCGATCGGCCAGCTCGACGGAGGGCACGTCGCGCGGGCGGTTCTCGGAAAGAGGCAGCCCGCGTTCTCGCTCGCGGCCCTCGTCTTCGCGCTGGCCGCCGGTCTCAAGGGCGGCTACTCCTGGGCGATCTTCGCGGCCATCGTCGCCGCGGTCTTCGGAGTCCGGCATCCTCCGGTCGACGACGACGACACCTCGATCGGGACGGGACGCCTGACCATCGCTCTCGTGTGCCTGGCCGTCTTCCTCCTCTGCGTGACTCTCGTTCCGCTGGGAGAGCTGGGGAGATAGCTGCCAGCTCTCAGCTGTCAGTAATCGAATCCTTCTCTCAACTCTGAACTCTCGACGCTCAACTCTTAACTTTCAACTTTTCCCCCACTTCCACCACGAACGTCGCCGGTCCTTCGTTCACCAGCGAGACCTTCATCCAGGCGCCGAAGACGCCTCTCTCGACCGGGATGCCCGCGATCCCGGCGGCGGCGCAGAAGTGCTCGTACAGGGGTCTCGCCGCTTCCGGCCGGAGGGCCTTGTCGAATCCGGGACGGCGCCCGCGGGAGAGATCCGCCACCAGAGTGAATTGCGAGATCGCGAGGATTGCTCCGCCGACCTCCGTGATCGACAGGTTCATTTTCCCGGCGGCATCCTCGAAGATGCGCAGGCCGGCGACCCGGCGGGCCGCTTCCTCCGCCTCGGCGGCCGTGTCCCCCTCCTCGGCGCCCAGAAGCACCACGAGTCCCCGCCCGATCTGACCTGCGGTCCGGCCGTCGACGTCGACGCGGGCCTCCGAGACCCGCTGGAGGACGAGCCTCATCGGAGCGCGACGGCCGGCGGGATCACACCGCTCCTCTACCCGAAGAGGGTCCGCGGCGGCGGCCGGCGACCGCCCGCAGCTCGGCCGGCTCCGGAGAGCCCAGCATCGCGGCGGCGGCCCAGTAGAGGAGAGCGGCGGCGCCGATCGTGACCGCGAGGGCACCGGCGCCGCGAAGGCCGCGCCACGTTTCAAAGGAAATCCACCCGCCGGCGAGGGCCAGGGCGCCCCCCATCGCGGCGGCCGCGACGAGTATCCGCGCGAGAGACGCGCCCACTTCCGGCCCCCGAAGCGGGCCCTCGCGCCGTCGGAGCAGCGCGAGAAGGATGACGACGTTCACGCAGGCGGCAACGGAAGCGGCGAGCCCGATCCCGGCGAGCCCGAGCGGCTTCGTCCAGAGTGCGCAGAGGAGGACGAAGACCCCGCAGTCCGCGAGCGCGGCGACGACCGGCAGCCGCGTCTCCTTCAGGGCGTAGAACGCGGGAACGACCACCCGGACGCCGGCGAAAAAAAGAAGCCCGACCGAGAGCGCCGCCAGCGCGTTCGCGGTCGGCGCGGTGTCCTCCGGCCCGAACCGTCCGCCTTCGAAGAGGACGCGCACGATGGGGATCCGCAGGAGGATCAGCCCGACCGTGGCCGGGACGGTCACGAAGGCGATGAGCCGAAGCGCGAACGCGAGGTTCGACTTGAAGGGATCGCGGTCCGCGGAAAGTGCCTGCCGGGCCAGAAGCGGAAGGATGGCGGTCGCGACCGACACGGCGAACCCACCGAGCACGAGCTCCTTCAGCCGGTTGGCGTAGTAGAAGTGCGACACGCTGGCGTTGCCGAGACCGGAGGCGAACCGCGTCGAGATCACGCCGTTGATCGTGTTGATGCCGTACGCGAAGAGCCGGGGCGTCATCAGCAGCAGGACGGTGCGCACCGCCGGGTCCTTCCAGCCGAGCGCCGGACGACCGACCGCGCGCAGCCGGAGAAGCGACGGCGCCTGGACCGCGATCTGGAGGACGCCTCCGAGAAGGACCCCCGCCGCGAGCCCGTACGTCGGCTCGGCGAGGCGGGGCGCAATCACGGCGGCGCCCAGGATCATTGCCACGTTCAGAAAGATCGGCGCGGCGGCCGCCACCGCGAACCGGTGCCGGGCGTTGAGCACGGCCTGGCAGAACGCCGAGACGGAGACCAGCATCACGTAAGGGAAGATCCAGCGGTTCAGGACGACCGTCAGCTCGAACTTGCCCGGGATCCTCCGGTAGTCGTGCGCCAGGAGGTCCACCAGGATGGGAGAGCAGAGGATCCCGCCGACCGTGAGCGCCGCGAGGATGAGCGAGAAGGTTCCGATCGCGCGCCCGACGAAGACGCGCGCCTCCTCCTCCGACCGCGTCTCGGTCACTTCCGCGTAGACAGGAATGAACGCGGAGGACATCGCGCCCTCGCCGATGATCTCCCGCAGCATGTTCGGGATCCGGAAGGCCACGAGGAATGCGTCCGACCGCGTTCCAGCGCCGAGGAGCAGCGCGATCGCCTTGTCCCGGACGTAACCCGTGATCCGGGAGAGCAGCGTCAAGGGAGTGATGACGGAAGCGG
This sequence comes from Acidobacteriota bacterium, assembly GCA_020199905.1. Taxonomy (GTDB): domain Bacteria; phylum Acidobacteriota; class Thermoanaerobaculia; order UBA5066; family Gp7-AA6; genus JALYUA01. The sequence goes on along the minus strand of JAIVJS010000003.1, from coordinate 60,565 downwards.
ACCGAACGATCCGCCCGCGGGTCTCCTGCGACGACTCCGAGGACATGTGCCGGAGAAGTTATCAGTTGTCGGCTTTCAGCGGTCAGTTTGTGGAACGACGCCCTGGCGGTCCAAACGGACGACGGAGACTCAAAACTGAGAACTGAAAACTCTTTCTTGCTCGGACATCATCTGTCCCGCGGAAAGTGAATTAATGTTCCGAGCACCTGAGAAGGAGGAGAACACATGGCGAGCGTCAACAAAGTGATTCTGATCGGAAACCTCGGCAAGGACCCGGAGATTCGAACCACCCCGCAGGGGACCTCTCTCGCGCGCTTTTCCGTCGCGACGACCACGAACTGGAAGGACAGCTCGGGCGCGAGGCAGGAGAAGACGGAGTGGCACGACGTGGTGGCCTGGGAGAAGCTCGCGCAGATCTGCGGCGAGTACCTCCACAAGGGCAAGATGGTCTACGTCGAAGGCAGCCTTCAGACCCGCAGCTGGGAAGATCGCTCGGCTCCCGATCTCGCCTCCCCTACTCCAGCCCCCGCTCGTGCAGCGCGCGGGTCGCCGCGCGAAGCGCTTCGACCGGCCGCAGGGTTCCCCGAGCGGCGGCCCTTCGCTCCGCCGCCCTCCGCGCATACGCGGCCAGCCGTTCCGCGGCCTCCCGCCGCCGGTCTCCGGGGACCTCGAGGTCGACGCGCTCGACGCAATCCGGATACTCGAGAATCCGGCTGCAGACGAAGAGGAGATCGCATCCGGCGCGGGACGCCTCGGCGCAGCGGTCGGGCATCTCCCCGAAGGAGGCGAGGGCCCCCATCTCGAGGTCGTCGGAGAAAGCCGCCCCCCCGAAGCCCATCGCGCCGCGGAGCAAGGCGGTCGCGCGGGCGGGCGAAAGGCTCGCCGGCAGGCCCTCGGGCCCGGCGGCGTGGGAGACCATCACCGCTCCCGCCACGTCCATCGTACCGGCGAACGGCGCGAGGTCTTTCGCTTCCTCCTCGGGGTCGTCGCGGAGAAAAGGAAGGGCCTGATGGGTGTCGAGATCCCCCCGGCCCAGGCCCGGAAAATGCTTCACGCAGCCGGCGATTCCCTGGCCGTGGAGACCCTCGAGAAACGCGATGGCCGCGGCCGCGATCTCCTCCGGCTCCGCCGACGCGCAGCGTCCGGCGAGAAACCTCTCCGAGGCGCCAGGCAGATCCCGGTCGACGACCGGCGCCAGGTCGACGTCGAAGCCGAGCGTGCGGCAGGCTTCCCCCGCGAGCGCTCCCGCCTCCCGGGCGAGCCCGGCGCGGGCGGCGTCCTGGAAGGAGATCGATCGCCCGAAGAGGTCGCGGAACCGGTCGACCGGCCCTCCCTCCTGGTCGACGCACAGGAGCGGCGGGCCCGGCAGGCGGGAAATCTCGCGCGCGAGCGACCGGACTCCCTCGGGCGTCTCGATGTTGCGGCGAAAGAGAATCACGCCCCAGGGGGGGAACCGCTCGAGAATCCCCCGTTCCTCTTCCGTCAGGGCGGTCCCCGCGATGCCGACTCCGAAGAGCCGGCTGGCCGGGGCAAACCCGGTCACGACAGCGGCCCTTTCAGCCTCGCCTGCAGCGCGGCGAGCAGAGACAGCGCGGCGATCGGGGTCAGCCGGTTGACGTCCACCTCGCGCAGCTTCTCGAGCACCAGGCCTTCGTCCGATGAGAACAGCAGAATCTGCCCGTCTCCGGCGCTCGCTCCCGCGTGGCGCGCGATGACGGGCGCCCCCTGCACGTCGAGCTCCTGCTTCTCGAGGTTGGACAGCACCTCGCGCGCGCGGGCAATGACGTCGCGGGGAATGCCGGCGAGCTCCGCCACCTGGATTCCGTAGCTGCGGTCGGCGGCTCCCGGAATCACCTTTCGAAGGAAGACGACCTTGCCGTCGATCTCCCTGACGGCCATGGTCGCGTTGGCGACGCCGGGCCGGACGAGCGCGATCTCGGTGAGCTCGTGGTAGTGCGTGGCGAAGAGGACGAATCCGCTCTTCTCGGGAACGTCGTGCAGGTGCTCGACGAGCGCCCACGCGATGGAGAGGCCGTCGAAGGTCGAGGTGCCGCGGCCCACCTCGTCCAGGATCACCAGGCTCTTCGAGGTCGCCCCGCGCAGGATCGCGGCGGCTTCCAGCATCTCCACCATGAACGTCGATTCGCCGCGCGAAAGGTGGTCCGACGCTCCGACGCGCGTGAAGATGCGGTCGACGATCGACAGCTCCGCGCGCGAGGCGGGAACGAATGAGCCCGCCTGGGCGAGGAGCACCGCCGTGGCCACCTGGCGGAGGTACGTGGACTTGCCGCCCATGTTCGGCCCGGTGACGAGAAGGATCCGTTTCTCCGAGGAGAGATCGCAGTCGTTGGGGATGAACGGCTCCTCCCGGCGGACCGCCTCGACGATGGGGTGGCGTGCGTCGGCCAGGCAGAGGCGCGGGCGCGTCGAGAGCTTCGGGCGGACCCAGCGCCCCGAGGCGGCGGTTTCCGCGAGGCTCGCCGTGACGTCGATCGACGCCACGCCCGACGCGACGGCGGCGACGCGCGGCCCGCCGCGGGAAAGCTCGCGCAGGAGCTCGCCGTAGATGCGGTCCTCGATCTCGCCGATGCGCTCCTCCGCTCCGAGGATTTTTTCCTCGAGGTCCTTCAGCGCGGGGGTGACGAAGCGCTCCGCATTGGCGAGAGACTGCCTTCGGATCCAGTCGGCCGGGACGCGGTCGCGGTGCGCGTGCCCGACCTCGAGGGAGTATCCGAACACACGGTTGTACCGGATCCGCAGATTGGAGATCCCGGACCGGCGGCGCTCCTCCGCCTCGATCGCGAGCAGCGCGCCCTGGGCGTCCCGCCGCAGGCCGCGGAGCGCGTCGAGCTCGGCGTCGGCGCCGTCGCGGATCGCACCGCCCGCGGAGGCGAGAATGGGAGGCTCCGGTGCGAGCGTGGCGCGCACGCGCGCGGACAGGTCGCCGACGTCGGGCAGGCCGTCCAGGAGTCCCCGGAGGCGCGTCGAGAACAGAGATGCCCCGGCCTCTCTCAGCAGCGGGATCGCCTCGAGGCCGGCCGACCACGCCGTGACTTCGCGCGGTCCCGCGGTCTCCGTCGAAATCCGGGCGAAGCGGCGTTCGAGGTCTCCGACCCCGTCGAGCGCGGACTGGAGCTGCTGGCGGACGTCGGGGCGATTCACGAGCTCCTCGACCGCTTCCCACCGCGCCTCGATTTCGACCGGGTCCGTCGAGGGGCGCGCGAGGGCGTCGCGGAGAGCGCGCGCGCCGAGAGGAGTCCGCGTGCGGTCGAGGAGCGCGCAGAGGCTGCGATCGGAGGAACCGTCGGACGACTCGAAGATCTCGAGAGTCGCGATGGCTGACGCGTCGAGCCCCATCCGCTCGCCGAAACGCAGCGGTTCCGGCGGCCCGATGTGCTCCGCGCCTCGCGGCCGCATCTCGCCCGCGTAGGCCAGGGCCGCTGCGGCCGCCGCCCCGCCCGGAGCCTCGGGCTTCGCCCGCCTCGCGGCGGAGGCGTCGAACCAGGCCCCGGGCCGCCGGCTTTCCGCAGCGCCCCTGGGCACGGGCGCGGTCGCCCCGTCGGGAAGCAGCACTTCCCGGGGACGAAACAGCGCGAGCGCGTCGGCGAGGCGGGACGCGGGCAGAAGGCCCGCGAAGAAGCGCCCGGTCGAGAGGTCGAGGAAAGAGGCCTCCCACTCCGCGTCCGCGCGCAGCGCGGAGGGCCCTTCCGGCGGGAGCAGGGCCGCCAGGTACGAGGCCGCGGCCGGAACGAGAGATTCGGGGTCGAGGACCGTCCCCGGCGTCACGATCCGCGTGATATCCCGGCGCACGAGGCCCTTGGCGGCGCGCGCGTCCTCCATCTGGTCGCAGACGGCGACCTTCCGCCCCGAGGCCACGAGCCGTGCGATGTGGTGGTCGGCGCTCTGCCACGGGACGCCGCACATGGGCGCTTCGATGTCGGAATCGCGGTGGCGCGCCGTCAGCGCGATGCCGAGGATGGGCGCGGCCTCGCGCGCGTCATCGAAGAACATCTCGTAGAAGTCGCCCATCCGATAGAACAGGATCGCGTCCGGCGCCCGGCTCTTCATCTCGAAGTACTGGCGCAGCATCGGCGTCGCGCGCGCGCTCGCGCCGGTGGTCGTGCTGGTGCTCATCGCGCCGGTCTCCCGGCCGGCTCGCGGAGAAAGGGCGTGCGGCCTCGTCTTCCGGGGGTTCCCATGGATGATCGGGGTTAGCATATCGGTTCGGAACGGCGAATCCATTGCGGACGATTTCGATCCTCGCTCTCGACACGGCCAGCCCGTCGCCGGCCGTGACGCTTCTCGTCGGCGAAACCGCGTTCGACGAGAGTCTTCCCTCCGACCGGCACGCGTCCGAGCATCTTCTCGCCGGAATCGAGTCCTGCTTCTCGCGGGCCGGGCTCTCGCTGTCGGAGTGCACGCGCATCGCGGTCTGCGCCGGACCGGGCTCCTTCACCGGCGTCCGCGTCGGCCTCGCCACGGCGTGGGGGCTCGGGCGCGCGCTCGACTGTCCCGTCGAGTCCGTCTCGACGCTGGAAGCCATCGCGGAGGCCGCCCGCTCTCCCGCCCGTCCCCGCCTGGCTGCGGCGCTCGACGCCGGACGGGAGGAGATCGTCTGGCAGGCGTTCGACATGACGGGGCCGCGCGCGATCCCTCTCGCGCCGGCCGCGCGGGCCTCCGCGTCCGGTGCGGCGGAGCGGGCATTCGACGGACTCCCGTATGCGTCCGTCCCGGCGGATCTCGCGGGCCCCGGATCGGTGCTGCTCGAGGCGCCGGTCTCCCGGGCGCTCGCGCTCGCGGTGGCGCGCCGGCCGGCGGACGGTCCGACTGCGAGCTTTGCCGCGATCTATTCGAGGCCGAGCGCCGCGGAGGAGAAGCGTGGCGCTCCGTAACCCGATCCCTTCGACCTACGCCGTCGCGCCGGCGCGGGTCGAGGACCTGGACGAGATTGCCCGCATCGAACGGGAGTCGTTTCTCGTGCCCTGGAAAAAAGAGTTCTTCGCGGCGGAGCTCGACGAGCCCTATCGCTACGCGCGCGTCCTGGTCGGGGGGCGCGATTCGGAGCCCCGTGTCGGCGGCTATCTCTTCGCCGTCTCCCTGTATGAAGAGTTCCACATCAACAAGATCGCGACCGATCCCAGGCTGCGCAACCTGGGGCACGGGCGGCGGCTTCTCGAGGACGCTCTTTCGCGCGCCCGGAGCGTCGGGGCGACCGCCGTGACTCTCGAGGTCCGTCTGTCGAACCTGCCCGCGCGGGAGTTCTACCGCTCCTACGGTTTTCGGGAGGCGTACCGCCGAAAATCCTACTACCAGGATGGCGAAGACGCCTACGCGATGGTCCTGGCGCTCGAGGGAAGCTGAGAAATGTCAGTTCAGAATTGAGAGTTGAGAGCGCCCAAACCCGAAAGCAACTTCTCCTTCGATCCCCCGATTCTCGATTTCCCGATTTCCGGCCCCCACAACGCCTTCGAAGTCAGGAGCTTAGAAATCGCCCGTGTCGGCCGTCCGAAGCTCGCTTGAACACCCCGTGTTTGGCCGTTAGACTCGGAAAAGTGGCCTTCCTTTTGCTCTACCCCGCAACAGAAAAAGGAGGTTCGAGCCGATGGAATACTCGACGGAGTCTTTGACGGAAGTCGACGCAGAGTACCGCCGCCTCCAGGACGCCCACCAGGGTCATGAGCACCGCTTGCAGGACCTCGCCGGAAGATCTTCCCTGTCGGAAGCCGAAGAAATCGAGGAGAAACGCCTGAAGAAGGAGAAGCTCGCCCTGAAGGACCGAATGGAGGCGATCGCCCGGACTCGACGTGTAGGGGTCACGCACTGAAGTTCCCCCTCGCCCGCGAGGGATGGAAGTTCATCCTTCCCCCTCTTCTGTTGACGGTCATCGCGGCCGCAACAGGGCATCCGATCTGGGCCGTGGCGCTCGGGGCTCCCACGCTCTTCCTCATTTCCTTTTTCCGGGACCCGGAGCGCCGGCCCCTCGCCGGCCCCGAGATCATCGTCTCCCCCGCCGACGGCACCATTCTTTCGATCGGCTCCGCGGCGGAGGCGCCCGCGGGCGCGGGCACCCGGATCTCGATCTTCATGTCGGTCTTCAACGTCCACGTCAACCGCGCGCCCGTCTCAGGGCTCGTCGCCGACTACGCCTACTCGCCGGGCAGGAAGCTCGCGGCGTTTGCCGAGAAGGCGTCTCACGAGAATGAGCAGAACCTGATCACGATGGAAGGCACCGGAGGAAAGGTCGCCTTCAAGCAGATCGCGGGCGCGATTGCGCGCCGGATCATCTTCTACCCGAAGCCCGGCGAGCCGCTCGAGAGGGCCCAGAGGATCGGGATCATCCTCTTCGGGTCCCGCGTCGATCTGTTCGTCCCGGACGGCGCGGTCGTCCTGGTTCGAAAGGGAGAGAAGGTACGCGCCGGACTGACCGGACTCGCGCAGTGGCCGTCCCCCGCCCCCGGCAGCGGCGGCCGGCCTCCGGCTCGCGCGTGAGCGACACCCCGCTCGACCCGGAAGCCACGGAAGTCCTCCGGCCGCGGCGGCGCCGGCTCTCGAGAGAGAGGCTTTCGCGCGGCCTCTTCGTCCTTCCAACCCTCTTCACGGTCGGCAATCTCTTCTGCGGCTATCTCTCCCTCTGGAGCTCGATCAACGGCACCTTCGAGCGGGCCGCGCTGCTGATCATCCTCGCCGCGATCCTCGACATGCTCGACGGGCGGATCGCGCGGCTGACGAACTCCGCGTCCGAGTTCGGCGAGGAGTATGACTCGCTGGCGGACCTCGTGTCCTTCGGTGTCGCCCCCGCGATCCTCGTCTACTCGTGGGGTCTGGCGGATTTTCACCGCCTCGGGCTCGCCGTCTCGTTCTTCTTCGTCGTCTGCGGGTCGATGCGCCTCGCGCGGTTCAACATTCAGACGAAGATCGCGGACAAGAAATATTTCGTCGGCCTCCCGATCCCGGCCGCGGCGGGCACGGTCTGCACGCTCGTTCTCGCGACTCCCGAGCCGCTGGTGGACCGCGTGTGGATGACCGGCGTCCTGATCGTGACGTTCCTGCTCTCCTACCTGATGATCTCGACGATCAAGTACCGCTCCTTCAAGGACCTCGATCTGCGCCGGCGGCGGCCCCTGTGGGTCCTTCCGGCGATCGCCCTGTTCTTCATGGCGATCGCCTACCGCGCCTACCCGACGCTGCTGGCCTTGGCGGCCCTCTTCGCGGTCTCGGGTCCGATCGCGAAGATCTGGGGTTTCGTGAGGCGGCGGAGGAAGACGGTTGAGCGTTGAAGCGTTCAGAGTCGAGCGTTCACAGGCATCCGGGGACTCTGATAACTGATAACTCTGACACCTGACAGCTGACAGCGGACATCTAGCTTCCCTCCCTCGCCACTTCCGGTCCGGCGGACGAGATGACGTGGATCCGGTGCGCGCAGCAGTCCCTGGGGGGCGGCTTGCGCAGGACGATGCGCGCCGGTTCGATCTTCTCGCCCGGTCCGACGAGGGTCTCGAAAAAACGAACCCGTGTGGCGCGGCCGAGCGTGACGGGCTGTCCATCGGGGCCGAACACCTCGAAGCGGTCGAAGCCACCCGCGCGCACGTCGGAGATTCCGCCGGAGGGCAAGTCGACTTCCACCCAGTTCGACGTCCGGGAGACGACGGACGCGTTCGGCGTGGGATTCTCCGCCGTCACGGCGACTCCCCCGCGCCCGGGCTCCAGCGTCACCCGCAGGTCCGCGTTGAGGGGCCGCCCGAGCAGGACGTCGTTCAAGGCGGCCAGCGTGAAGATGCGGTCGGCCTCGGCGCGGCCGCTCACGATCACCACGCGACCCTTGACCGACCTTCGGCCCGCGAGGTCGGCGCCGAAGCGGTACACGAAATCGGAGACGGAAGGCTGACGGAAGACGACGCGCTCCCCGGGCGCGAAACGGACGCCGCCGGCGGTGACGGGCTGGTGCGGCGTCAGGAGGAACGACGACGCGCCGTCATCCTTCAGGGAGAGGTCGTGGGAGAACTCGACTCCCGGGTCGTCGGTCAACCGCGCGAAAACGGACTCCGGCAGCGCGCGTTCCGCCTTGCCGGCGGGCGTCGATCTGCCCCGGGCCGAGAGCGAGTAACCGGCGAGCCAGGGCGCGCCGAGCCGATCGGCGATTGCGGGATCCGACGCCGCGCCTTCGCCGAAGACGACGGCGACCGCGCCGTCCGTCGCGGCGATGATCTTCTGGAAGGCCTCCTTTTCGGCGTCGGCCGGCGTGAACGGAACGGTCCAGGTGAGCAGCATCGATCGCGGCAGCCGCGCGCGGAACCCTTCGACCGCCTTCGCCCAGGCGGAAGCTGCGGAGGCGGCGAAGGGGACGTCCAAATGAACGCCGCGCACCCGGCCGTACGCCGCGGCGTCCTGGAGCGCCGGCTTCGCCGCGATCCAGAGGGCGTCCGCGAGCGCCGCCGCGCCCGCGGGATCGGCCAGCGGGTTCGGCGCTTCGCGGAGGACGGAGAGGACGAGCGTGACAGGAAGCTTCCGAAAGGGCTCCGGCGGCCGGTCCGCCGCCGCGGCGGTCCACACGCCGCCGGTGTGCGTCAGCGTCGCCGCGGGAAGAAACACGGAGGCAAAGCCCGCGCGGGTCATGCCCGTCTCGGCCCCGTTGCCGGCCTCGCCGCTGCCGTCCCGGAGCCAGACCGTGTCGCCCGCCGGCAGCCGCCCGGCGTTCCGCGACGATCGTCTGGCGCAGGCGGACGCGAGGAGGAGGAGTGCCGCGAGGAGGGCCGCCATTCTTTTCCGACCGGCGGCTCTTTGCCCTGCGGCGTCGCGCCCTCCGGCGCGGGGAGCGCCGGGCGCGCTCAAGCGGGAACCTCGGTCCGTTCGAGGAGCGGGAGATCGAAGCTCACGCGAAATCCTCCCTCCGGCCGGTTCTCGGCGCGGATCCTTCCGCCGTGCTCCTCGACGATCTTCTTCGCGATCGCGAGGCCGAGCCCCGTCCCTCCGCTCTTGGCCGAGAAATAGGGATCGAAAAGTCGGGGCAGAATCTCGGAAACGACGCCGGGCCCGGTGTCCTCGACGGCGATCTCCGCGTGGCCGCGGGACGGGCGCGCGACGAGCCGTATCTTGCCCGGCTTTCCGGCCAGGGCCTCGACCGCGTTGCCGATCAGGTTCGAAAAGACGCGGCCGAGGAGCCGCGGGTCCGCGTTCGCCGTCATCTGGGGCTCGATCCGCAGGTCCCATTCGATCCCCGCCGCGCCGGCGTAAGCCGCGGCCGCTTCCGAGGCCAGGCGGGAGACGTCTGTCGGCTGGATCTCCGGCGCGGGCAGCCGCGCGTAATCCGAGAACTCGGACGCGGACCGGCGAAGCTCCTCCGTCTGCCGGAGGACATTGGTGACGCACTCGTCGAGCACCGCCTCGAAGTTGTCCGAGCCGCGCCTCCATACCTCCCGAAGGTGCTCCACGGAAAGCCGGATCGGCGTCAGCGGGTTCTTGATCTCGTGCGCGATGATTCTCGCCATCTCCGCCCACGCGGCGAGCCGGTTGGACCGGACGACGTCGGACACGTCCTCGAGGACCGCCATGCGGGTGCCCTCGCCGCCGAGGGGAAGGGGAACCGTGACGATCCGCCACCGCTCCCCGGGCCGGGGCTCGATTTCCACTGAGGACAAAGATACAGAATCGTCCGACAGAACGCTGCGGACGACGGCCATCGCGCGTCCCGGGAACACCTCCTCGAGCGTCCCGCCGTCCGGCGTTCCGCCTCCGAGTCCCGCCGCCGCCGGGTTGGCCAGCACGACGGAGCCGTTCTCGCGGTATGCGACCACGCCGGCCGTCAGGTGCGCCAGGAGGGTGGCGAGCCGCTCCTTTTCGGCGGAGAGCGCCTCCGTGTGCTCCTTCAGGCTGCGCGACATCGAGAGAAAGGCGCGGACCAGCTCGCGCAGCTCTTCGTCCGGCGGCTCGGCGAGCCGGGGCGCGAAGTCCCCCGCGGCGACCGCGCGCGTGCCGGCGACGAGATCGGCGACCGGCCGAGCAACGCGCACGGCGAGCCGACTCGCGACGAGAGCGGAGAAGAGAAAGACGAGAAGGCTGAACGCGGAGACCGCGGCCGTGAACCGTGCCGCCTCCGCTTCGGCGACGCGCTGCTGCGGCAGCAGCAGGATCGAGAGGAGCGCCGGGCTCCGGACGCCGGGCGCCCCGGGAACCGATTTCAGATTCGTGGTGATCTCCTCGAGCCGGCTGCCCGACACGGGGCGCGAGCCCGTCTGCTGCCCGGACCCCGACAGTCCGATCGCGACGTAGGCCGGCGCCGGAACGCGGTCGGGCACCAGTCCCGCGGAATAGAGGTCGCGCCGGGAGGTGGCGAGGAGGCTCGAGTCCGGCGCGTAGACCGACAGATCGTAGTCCACGGCGTTCGCGAGCCAGGCGAGGATCTCGTCGTCCAGCGCCACGAGGCTGCCGTGCCCGCCCGTGGCGGACGGGAGATAGTCGTCGAGCACCTTGCGCGCCGTCTCGAGCCCCGTGCGCGCGTGATCGAAGGTGTCTCGCACCGACCGCTGCACGATCGTGGTGCGCAGGAAGAACGTCACCGCCATCAGGGGGATCATCACGACCAGCAGGAAGAGACCGACCAGCCGGCCTCGGAACGTCCGCGGGCCCGTCGGGAAAGTTTCCTCGCCCGTGCGGCGCGCCGCGACCAGCCGCCAGAGAAACAGAAGCGCCGAAATTCCGGAGAGGAGCGCGATTCCCGGAAGAAGGAGCGCCGCCGTCAGGAGGCGGCCCAGAAAATCCGGACCCGGAATCGCAACGAGCCGGTATCCATCCGGAATCGGCCGCACCTCGCCCCAGAGGTCGTTGCCCGCGAACGTCATATGAATCGGAATCGCCTGATCGGACGCCCGCAGCGCCTCCAAGAGCGACGGCTTCAAGGGCGGACCCTCGTCCCGCCGGGCGCCGTCGCGCGCATACGTGGCGAGGACCGTCTTCGGCGGCGTCTCGCGCTCGGAGCCCGCCTCGTCCCGAATCCCCAGCACGACGCGGCGGTAGAACTCGATGCGGGGAGGGAGCGGCTCCCATTCGGGCCAGTCCGCGACCCTCAGGACCACGGTGCCCCAGCGGCGGCCGCCCGCGGTCAGATCGACGTCGCGCCGGACGACGGCAAGATCGAAGCGATCGATGTGGACGGGGCCGCCCGGAGTCTGCCGGCCGAACTCCGGCTCCGGGATGATCGAGAACTTGCTTCGGGCGCGGCCGCCGAGGTCGAAGACTTCGTAGGAGCTGACGGCCGCCGGGCCCGACGGGCGCTCGCCGTTCTTCCAGATGCGGTAAGCGAGGTCCGAGAGATCCGTCCGGTCGAGCGGCGCCGGCAGCGTCTTCTCGAGATCCAGCGAGCGCACGCGCTCGGCCGCTCTCTCGGCGGTGAAGGCGGCATCCGCGGAGGCGCGGGACGGATCGGGAATCCGCACCGATGCGGCCCGCCGCATGTTCGAAACGGCGCGCGCGTGTTCGGAGAGCGTCGAGGCCGCCAGCACGACGAGCAGAGCGGTGCCGGCGACCAGGCGGGGGCCTGCGAGGGTGCCCCGCGCGCGCACCTCCGCGATCGCGCGGCTCCAGAGGTGGAACGCGGCGACCGCCGCCGCGACCGCGGCGACGAGAAAACCGGGCGCGGCGGAGACGAGGGCGAGGCCGCCCCCGAGGGACACGACCGTGACCGCGATCGCCGGCCCGAGCCCCCCTCCCCTGGACGGGGCGCGCGCGGCGGACGCGGCGAGCGCCAGCGCCGAGAGGACCAGCGCCGTCAGCCCGGCGAGCCGGAGCAGGGCCGCGGGTGATCCTCCGAGCCGGGAGCCGAGCCCCGGCGGCTGGACGAGCTGCGCGGCGAGAAGGGCGAGCACGAAGAGCGCATACGCCGCCGTGAGCCGGATCTCGCGCCGGGGCGCCCGCGCATCCTCGCGGAGGATCGCGAGCGATCGCGGAAGCAGGGCGAGCCCCGCGCCGAACAGCCAGGTGCGCGGCAGGCCCGACACGCGAACGCGGTCCGATACGACGATCTCCGCGGCCAGAAACAGAAGAAAGAGCGCCCCGCCGACGCGCTCGGAGTCTTCGCCGCGCCCGATCAGGAAGAGGGCGGCCCCGACGGCGATCCAGAGCGCGATCCGCCGGCCGCGGGCGGGAGCGGGAAGGCCTCCGCCCGCGCGTTCCAGGACCAGCAGGGGCTGGCCCGCCGCATCGCGCAGCGTCGCGGCGGCCGTCCCTCCCGGCCGCGCGACGGCGGGCCCCCACCGCTCGGAGGCGCCGCGCAACCCGAGTGCTCGGGCGAACTCGGGGGCATCGACGGGAAGCGTGCGGGCGCAGTAGACGACGCCCGACTGCGGCTCCCCGGGAAGCGACACCCGCACGATGAGCGTGAGCCGCGTCGCCGACCACCGGGTCCCGAGTCCGTCGCGCTCCTGAAATCCGGCGAGGCTCGCCGGCGCGTCTCCCCACCACGCGTGGGCCGCTCCGGCGGGATCGGTCAGGGCGATCCAGGTCCCGCCCGGCGCGCCCTCGACCGCCTGGCGCGCGGCGGAAAAGAGCGTGAGGCGGTCGATCGCGACCCCTCCGCCCTGCAGCGAGCGAGACACGTCGGGTCGGGCCCCGAAGGCGCCCGCGCGTGCCGCGAGCGACGCCGCCTCCCGGCCGAGCGCCTTTTCGAGAGCACGCGGCGAATGGCCGGCCGACTCCTGGGCGCCGCCGAAGATCCATCCGTCGGCAAACGCGAGTGCGAGAATGCCGATCACGGCCGCGGCGAGAGACGCGCGGCGGCCCCGGAACACAGCCGCCGCGCGGTTTAGAGCGACGGCAGATCGACTCCCCGCGCCTTCGCGGTGGCGATCGCCTCCGGATATCCCGCGTCCGCGTGGCGCATGACGCCCGTGCCCGGATCCGCCTTCAGGACCCGCGCCAGGCGGCGGGCGGCGGCGGGCGTTCCGTCGGCGACGACCACCATGCCGGCGTGAATCGAATTGCCGATCCCTACCCCGCCGCCGTGGTGCACTGAGACCCAGCTCGCGCCGCACGCCGTGTTCAGCAGGGCGTTCAAGATCGGCCAGTCCGCGATCGCATCGGATCCGTCGCGCATGCCTTCGGTCTCGCGGTTCGGAGAGGCGACCGACCCCGCATCGAGATGGTCGCGGCCGATCACGATCGGAGCCCGCACGCGGCCGCTGGCGACGAGATCGTTGAACGCGAGGCCGGCGCGGTCGCGCTCCCCGTAGCCGAGCCAGCAGATGCGGGCCGGAAGCCCCTGAAACGCGACCCGGTCCTCCGCGAGCTTCAGCCAGCGCGCGAGCGCGGCGTTCTCCGGGAAGAGGTCGAGCAGCGCGCGGTCCGTCGCGAGGATGTCCGCGGGATCGCCCGAGAGCGCCGCCCAGCGGAAAGGGCCCTTTCCCTCGCAGAAAAGCGGACGGATGTATCGGGGCACGAATCCCGGAATGTCGAACGCGTCGGGAACGCCGCCCGTCCGGGCCTGGCCCCGGAGGTTGTTTCCGTAGTCGAAGACGACGGCGCCGCGCCTCTGGAGCTCGAGCAGCGCACGGACGTGGCGGGCCATCGTTTCGTACGAGCGGCGCACGTATTCTCCGGGATCGGTCTCCCGGAGCCGCACGACGTCCTCGTCCGGACGGGCCTCGGGAACGTACCCGGTGAGCTCGTCATGCGCGGAGGTCTGATCGGTCACGAGGTCCGGCACGATGCCGCGATGGAGGAGGCGCTCGAGCAGCTCGACCGCGTTGGCGCGGACGCCGATCGAGATCGCCTGCCGGCTGTGGCGGGCGGAGAGCGCCCGGTCGATGGCGGCGTCCACCGTCACTTCGCGCGCGTCGAGGTACCGCGTCCTGAGTCGCCGCTCGATTCTCTCGGGATCGACCTCGGCGACGAGCGCGACGGCTCCGTTCATCGTGGCCGCGAGCGGCTGGGCGCCTCCCATCCCCCCGAGCCCCGCCGTCACGACGAGCCTGCCGGCGAGATCTCCGCCGAACTCGTGCAGGGCGGCCGCGGCGAACGTCTCGAACGTCCCCTGCAGGATTCCCTGGCTCCCGATGTAGATCCACGAGCCCGCGGTCATCTGGCCGTACATCGTCAGACCGAGGCCTTCGAGCCGCCGGAACTCCTCCCCCGTTGCCCACGCGGGCACGAGAAGGGAATTTGCGATCAGCACCCGCGGCGCGTCCGCGTGCGTCTGGAAGACCCCGACGGGCTTGCCGGACTGGACGAGCAGCGTCTCGTGGTCCTCCAGCCTCTTGAGGGTTTCGACGATGCGATCGAAAGCCTCCCAGTTGCGCGCGGCCTTGCCCGTGCCTCCATAGACGATCAGCTCGTCGGGCTTCTCGGCGACCTCCGGGTCGAGGTTGTTCTCGAGCATCCGGAGGGCCGCTTCCTGCTGCCACCCGCGGCACCGAAGCGTCGCGCCTCGAGCGGCTCGAATCGTTCGGGGCGCAATCGAGGCGGGCACGGGGGAAAGTGTAACGGTTATCGGTTCTCAGTTTTCAGTTGTCAGTCGGGAAGGCCGGGCTCCGACTCAGAACTCAAGACGGACGACGGATGACTGGCTATTTCAACGTTCCCGCCAGCCGGGCCATCGCGTCGCTCGACAGGAACTGCCGCGAGGCCTCGAGGTCCGGGGCGAGAACGCGGTCCTCGTTCCACGGCCGGACGACCCGGCGGAACGCGGTTCGCAGCGTCTCGAGCGGCCTCGAAGAGCGCAGCGGCCGGAGGAACTCCATCGCCTGGAACGCGGTCAGAATCTCGATGGCGAGGACCCGCTCGAGGTTGTCCACGATCGCCGCGAGCTTGCGGGCCGCGATCGGGGACATCGAGACGTGATCCTCCTTATCGGCGGATGTGGGAATCGAGTCGACCGAGGCGGGGTGCGACAGCGACTTCGACTCCGACACCAGCGCGGCGGCCGTCACCTGCGCCATCATCAGGCCGGAGTTCAGTCCCCCTTCCGCCACCAGGAATGCCGGCAGGTCCGACAGGGCCGGGTTCAACAGCTTCTCGATGCGCCGCTCGGAGATCGAAGCGAGGTCCGTCGCGGCGATTGCCGCGTAGTCGAGCACCAGGCCGACGGGCGCTCCGTGAAAGTTTCCGCCGGAGATGATCTCTCTTCCGGCCGGGAAGACGAGCGGGTTGTCGGTCGCGCTGTTCATCTCCCGTTCGAGCGCCTCGCGCGCGTGGACGAAGGCGTCCCGCGCGGCGCCGTGCACCTGCGGCATGCAGCGCAGCGAGTAGTTGTCCTGAACGCGCCCGCAACCCCGGTGAGACTCGCGAATGGCGCTGCCGGCCAGAAGCGTCCTCAGGTTCCGCGCGGACGCGATCGCGCCCGGGTGCGGCCGCGCCGCGATGACGCGGGCGTCGAAGGCGGCATCGGATCCGCGGGCCGCGTCGACAGACGCCGCGCCGGCGATGTCGGCGATCCGGGCCAGAGTCTCGGCGCGGGCGAGCGCGAGTCCTCCGACTGCGACCGACATTTGAACGCCGTTGATGAGCGCGAGCCCTTCCTTTGCTCCGAGCGTTACGGGCTCGAGCCCCGCGGCGGCGAGCGCCCGTCGCGCGGAGAGCTCGTGCCCGGCCACGCGCGCCCGGCCCTCGCCCATCAGTCCGAGGGCGAGGTGCGCGAGCGGCGCCAGATCGCCCGAAGCGCCG
Source organism: Acidobacteriota bacterium (assembly GCA_020199905.1). GTDB lineage: Bacteria > Acidobacteriota > Thermoanaerobaculia > UBA5066 > Gp7-AA6 > JALYUA01. Next base: position 44,917 of record JAIVJS010000003.1, on the reverse strand, counting down.
ACGGACCCGCGCGCGGGCACGACGGGAAGGACATCGGCGGCGAGCATGCCCAGCAGCGCGTCGACGGTCGACGGCCGGATCCCGGAATACCCTTTCGCCAGCGCGTTCACCCGGAGCGCGATCATCGTTCGCACCGCCGCGTCGGGAAGCGTCTCACCGACTCCCGCGCTGTGGCTGCGCACCAGGTTCCTCTGGAGCTTTTCGAGCTGGTCGCCGGGCACCGTCACGTCGGCGAAGCTCCCGAAGCCCGTCGTGAGCCCGTACGCCCGCTCCTTCCGCGCCACGGCGCGCTCGACCACCCGCCGGGAGGCGGCGATCGCCCTTCGCGCGGCGGGCGCCAGAACGACCCGCACGCGGCGTTCCGCGATGTCCCGAAGGTCCTGCAGCCGCAGGTTGGATCCGGAAAGGGACAGGGTTTTCATCGAGCGGCGATTGTAGGAGCTTTCGCCTGCCGCCCCCGAGCTTTGCTTCCCCTGGACACCCGTCCGGGACCGTCCCGGCCTGCGCGGCCGCTCTCGCCGGTGGTACTCTGCCTCGTTTTTCAACAGACGTCGGTCGCGCCGTCCGGCGCGGAGGGAGGGGCCGCGGTGAAGGTCGTCGCCATCCTGGGCGGTCAGTGGGGGGACGAGGGCAAGGGGAAGATCATCGACCTGCTCTCGGACCGCTTCGACGTCGTCGCCCGCTACCACGGCGGCCACAACGCGGGACACACGGTCAAGTTCGGCGACCGCCATTTCGCGCTGCACCTGCTCCCCGCCGGCGCGGTCCGCGGCAGGATCGGCGTCATCGGCGCCGGAGTCGTGGTCGACCCCGACGCGCTCCTGGCGGAGATCGCCGGCGTCCGCGAACAGGGCATCGAGATCGGCGACAACCTCCTGCTGTCCGATCGCGCCCAGGTGATCCTCCCCTGGCACCGCCTGCTCGACGCCGCGCGTGAGTCCGCCGCGGGGGACGGCAAGATCGGGACCACCCTCCGGGGCATCGGCCCCTCCTACGAGTCGGCCGCGGCGCGAAAGGGAGTGCGCGTCGCGGAGCTCTACCGGCCGGCGACCCTGCGCGCGCGGGTGGAAGCGCTCGCGGCCGAGACGGGTGCCCTTCTGCGGGCGCTCGGCTGCGCCGACATCCCCGAGACTTCCGCGGTGCTCGACGCCCTGGGCCGCTCGGCCGAGGCCCTGAAGCCCCACGTGCGGGACACCGGCCGCTACCTTCGAGACCATCTCCGCGGCGGAGGGACGCTTCTCGCCGAGGGAGCGCACGGCGCCATGCTGGATCTCTCCGCGGGAACCTATCCGTTCGTGACGTCGTCGACGTGCACGTCGGCCGGGGTCGCCGCCGGCCTCCACATCTCCCCTCGCGCCCTGGACGGCTCGCTCGTGGTGTTGAAGGCGTACACGACGCGCGTGGGCTCCGGTCCCTTCCCCACGGAACTGAAGGACGCCACCGGAGAGTTCCTCCGCGCGCGCGGGAACGAGTACGGAACCTCGACCGGCCGGCCCCGCCGCACCGGCTGGTTCGACGCGGTCGTCGCGCGCACGGCCGTCGAGCTCTCGGGCGCCGCCGCCGTCGCCATCACGAAACTCGACGTGCTCGACGACCTCGCCGAGATCCCGGTGTGCGTCGGCTATCGCCTCGACGGCCACGAGCTCCGGGACGTGCCTCCTCTCGTCGAGGACCTGGACCGCGTCGAGCCCGTGTACGAGACGGTCCCCGGTTGGCGGACGAAGACGACGGCGGCGACGCGCACCGAGGATCTCCCGCCGGCCGCGCACCGCTACGTGCGATACCTCGAGGAGCGGATCGGGGCGCCCGCCGTGTTCCTTTCGACGGGCCCCCGGCGTGAGGAGACGGTCTGGCGGATGGAGAGCGAGTTCCTCCGGGCCCTGCCCGGCGCCTGAGAGAGAGGGCAGCTCCGACGATTCCTCCTCGCTCCCGGCGTTCGCGCCTCGTCGGAACATCCCTTGCACATCCCGCGGATGGAGGTCGAAATGAACTCACGCTCGAAAGCCCGCCTTCTCACGCTCCTCGCGTCCGCGGTCCTGGTGATCGCCGCGGCCCTTCTCATCGGCCAGACGGCCTGTACGTCTTCCACGACGTCGGGCGGTCCCGGGACGACGTCGGGCACCACGGGAACGACGGGAGGGACGGGCACCGCGGGACCCACCGGCACGGGCGGAACCACCGATGCAGGCACGGGCGGACGGTACACGACGACTCCGTCGGGCGGAACGAGCCCGGGATTCCGGTCGACTCCCGGAAACACGACACCCGACCGGGACCGCACCCCCGTCATCACGCCGCCCGCTCAGCGCTGACGGAAAACCTCGCGGGGTTTCCACCGGACGCTGCCGTCGGACTGGACGCTTCAGTCGCCTCTCGCGTCTCTATCGGACGTGAAGCGTGAGCGTCGAGAAGTCGCTGTCCCAGTCCCGCTCGGGCGACGGCGAGCGGCGCAGCTCGGTGGCGCGGATGAGGATCCATCCCGGGCGGGCCGCGGTGAAGACGATCCGGCCTTCGGCGTCCGTCTTCCGGAGGATGCCGGTCTTTTCGCCTGCCTGCACGACCCCGAGCGGAAAGTCGGCGGCGGGACGTCCGTCGCGAAGGAGGCGCAACGCCACGCGATCGCCCGCGCGCATGCGCGTCGGGTCCGACAGCGGGACGATCTCGAGACGCATTCCGACGGGCGTCCCCCAGGACCGGTCGTCTCCGGCGGCGCCGACCGCGACGAACGTCTTGGCGTGCTTGGAGTACACCTCGCGCCAGCGCGCGTTGGGCGTCGCGCTCCAGCTTTTCCCGATGCTTTCGTCCGCCCCGATCTCCTCGAGGTACTCACGGACCTGATCGGGTTTGAGATCCAGGGACTTCGGCTTCGTCTCCAGCCACACGCACGCGATCCCCTGGCCGCCGGCCGGCGTGGAGAGGCGCAGCGATCGCTTTCCGGCGGACACGCCTGCGACGTCGCGAACGGTTCCGGCCAGACGGACGCGGGCGGCGGACACTCTCTCGGGAGCGATCGCGAACTCGACCGCCGGAAAGCCCATCCCGCTCGTCGCCTCGAGCGAGAGAAGCGCTCCCGCGGGGATGGCGGCGCGGGCCGGACGGATCCAGGTGTCGTGCGCGCGCGCGGCCGCCGCGGCCGCCAGAAAGAGGGCGACGGACGCGCCGGCCCGTCGTCCCGAGCGCCTCACGATTTCGGCGAGGGCGAAGCCGGCTTTGCCGGCCTGGCCGCAGGACGCGGCGTCGATCGGAAACTCGTCCGAGGCCAGTGTGCCCATGGTCAATCTCTCGGGAGGTCGGATCGCTTCATACGCCGTCCCTCCCGCGACACCGGGCGCAGTCGCACGGTCGAGTCCACCCTGTTTCGCGATCTCATATTTTCGATTTCGCGAGCGAGGCCCGCCACGGTCCGACTCTCGAAGAGAGCGCGCAACGGCAGCTCGACGCGACAAGCCTCTCGGACGCGAGAGATGATCTGCGTCCCCAGCAGCGAATGCCCTCCCAGGACGAAGAAGTCATCCTCGACGCCAACCCTCTGCAACCCGAGAACCTCAGCCCAGATTCCGGCGACGACGTCCTCGACGGAAGTGCGCGGCGCGACGAAACAGTCTTCGGTCACCGGCCGCTTTCGCTCCGGGGCCGGCAACGCCTTTCGGTCGAGCTTCCCGTTGGGGGTCAGGGGAAGGGAGTCGAGGAAAAGAAAGTCCGAAGGGATCATGTAATCGGGAAGAGACCTCTTCAAAAAGAGACGGAGGTCATTGCGGGCGGATCGTCCTGCGCCCCATACGACGTAGGCAACCAGGCTATCCCCGCTCGATGGATCTCGCCGGGCGGCCACTGCGCATTCCCGCACGTCGGGATGCGCCGACAGCACGGTCTCGATCTCGCCGATTTCAATGCGGTAGCCCCGGATCTTGATCTGCTGGTCGAGGCGTCCCACGAACTGGAGGTTTCCGTCCGGCAGGAATCGAGCGCGGTCCCCCGTCCTGTACATCCTTTCCCCGGGATGAAACGGGTCCGGCAGGAACATCTCCCGCGTCAGCTCCGGTCGGTTCAGGTAACCTCGTGCCACTCCCGCCCCGGCCACGTAGAGGTCTCCCTCGACGCCCCGGGGCACCGGCTCGTGCTGACAGTCCAGGATGTACGCGCGCTTGTTCGAGATCGGTCGCCCTATCGTCGCCGCGCCCCCCGCATCTCTCAAAGCACAAGTCGAGTAGGTCGTGTCCTCCGTCGGCCCGTACAAATCGAAGACTCGCCTCGCAGGGGCCCCCCCGGCGATCTGGTCCACGAGAGCCGTCGCCAGCGGCTCTCCCGCGAGATTGACCGTCGCCACAGATTCGGGCAGACCGCCGATCCTCAACAAGCCGGCCATCGCCGAAGGAACCGTGTTGACAAGCGTCACTTCCGACCTCGCGGCAAGCTCCGCAAGCTCCAGTACGTTCCGGGAGAGGATCACGCTTCCTCCGGAAACCAGGGGGGCGAACAACTCGAATACTGACAGATCGAAGCAGACCGACGTCGAGGCGAGGACACCCTTGAGCTCTCCGCGATGGAAGAACTCCCGGGCCCACGTCAGCAACGCAACCGTGTTGCGGTGTTCGATGGCGACTCCCTTGGGCAGTCCCGTGGATCCCGAGGTGTAGATCACGTAGACCAGGTTTTCCGGGCGCGCGCCGCTCTCCAGGTTCTCGCCGCTCTCCTTTTCGATCGGCACCCGTTCCGTGTCCAGGTTCACCCGCTTAAAAGGCCCGTCCGCATGCCCATCCGCCAGGCTTCGTTGCGTCAGCAACACCGCAACCCCGGAGTCCTCCAGCATGAACGCCACGCGTTCCCTCGGATAGTGAGGATCCAGGGGAACATACGCGCCACCCGCCTTCAAGATCCCCAGGATCCCGACCACCATTTCCACCGACCGCTCCACGCACAAACCGACCAGCACATCCGGCCCCACCCCCAGCCTCCTCAGAAACCGGGCTAATCGGTTCGCACGCTCGTTCAACTCTCTATAGCTCAGCCGCTGTCGATCAAAGACGACCGCTTGCGCGTCGGGCGATTCCTGCGCCTGCTCCTCGAACAACCCATGCACCGTCTTCTCGTGCGGGAACGCTCGCGACGTCTGATTCCAGTCGTAAAGGAGCTGACGGCGCTCGAGCGGAGTGAGCAGCGGCAAACGCGACAGAGGCTGCTCGGGGTCCGCCGCCATGCCTTCGAGCAGTGTCAAGAGGTGTCCGAGCATCCGCGTGATAGAGGGGGCGTCGAAGAGAGAGCGGTCGGAGAGGATCCGCAAAAACAGCCGCTCCCCTGGAAGCGCCAGGAGGGTCAGCGGGTAGTTCGTCCAGCCGCCGAGCGAGCGAAAGCGCAGAACCTTCAGAGGGCCGTCGCCCGAAACGGAATCGAAATCGCCACCGACGTTCTCGAACACCAACAGGCTCTCGAAGAGAGGTGTGCCGCGGGGCACCTCGCTCCAGCCCTGGATGTCCACGAGCGAGCTGTGCTCGTACTGCCGCAGCTCCAGGAACTCTTCCTGAAGTCTCCGCAACCAGTCGATCAGTTTTCCACTCTGCGGAACGCGGACCCGCACCGGGAGGGTATTGATGAAGAGCCCGACCATGGATTCGACGTCGGGGAGTGAGGCGGGACGACCCGACACGGTCGCGCCGAAGAGCACGTCTTCCTCACCACTGTAGCGGCTCGCCAGGACCGCCCAGGCTCCCTGAATGAGGGTGTTCAGCGTCAGTCGATGACGCCGGGCAAACGACTGGAGCGTGGCGCTCGCCTGTGGGGAGAGGCGAATGGACGCCTCCTCGAACCCCTGCGCGCTCGGGGTGCCGGACCTTTCGTCCAAACGGACCGATGTCGGCCTCGTGAATCCTGCGAGCGCGCTGCGCCAGAAAGCTTCCGCCCCGCTCCGATCTGTCCCCTGAATCCACGCGATGTATTCGCCATAAGAGCCCGCCGGTGAAAGTCCGGCGTCCTCGCCGCGGCTGCCGGCCGCATACTCGGTGAAAACCTCCCTCAGAACGAGCGAGCGCGACCAGCGGTCGAGCACGAGGTGCTGATAGCTCAGAACGCACTCGTGGAGGTCCTCGGCGGTTCGGAGCAGGGTCACCCTGAGAAGCGGCTGAGAGGCCAGATCGAAACCTTTCTTCCGGTCTTCCAGAAGAAAGACTTCGAGGCGGTGCTGCTGCGCGTCGAGCGACAGGCCGCGGCAGTCCAGCGACTCGACGGGCACCTGCGCATTGGGATGGACGACCTGAACCGGTTTCTCCAGCCCCTCCCAGTGGAAGGAGGTTCTCAGGATCACGTGACGTGCGGCGACCCGTTGCCATGCCTGTGCGAAGCGTTCGCCGTCAAGATCCCCGCGCAGGGTGAGAACGGACTGCTTGAAATAATGGTCGGCCGCGGGATCGTAGAGTGTGTGAAAGAGGATGCCCTGCTGCATCGGCGAGAGCTCGTACACGTCCTCGAAGGGTGCGGGCTTCACTGGCGAGGGCGCGGATCGAAGGTTTTGACTTCCGCGACGAGTCTCTCGAGGTCCTTCGGGCTCAGGCGGGCCGTCGGAACGTCCGTGCCTGTGGCCGCCTCAGCCGAGCGGCAGTGTGCGATCAGGTCCCGCAGGGACCGCTCGAAACCCCCGGCAAGGCGCTCGACACAGACGTTCGCTCGGGAGGTACCCGGCGTTGCGTCTGGATTGTTCATGGGGTTGGCGTCGAACCTATCAGAACTCGTGCCAGGAAAGATCCGCAGGAGGGAAAAAATCTCGGGAGGTTTGTTCGACGCGCCGGACCGGAACGAGAAGGTCTTATTCTGCAACCGTTTCCGCGGCAGACGCCCCGTCCGGCTAACCGAGCGGGAGGCTGTCTTCCAGAGGTCCGGCATCTCGAAGAGCCGCAGGAAGAGACTCGGCCGAATCGAGCATACCCCTGACGGGAGAGTCTCGACCCACCTAGGTTTGAGGCGCAGGAGCTGGGGACTGCCGGGAGCGGCGAACGGAAACTTCTCTCGCTCGGCAATCATGGCCGGATGCGTCCATCGGGAGAGAGCGCCATCGGTCCGGCGCTGAAATTTGAATTGAGAATTCTCCGGGCAAGGAGAGAAGAGTGCTTACTGGATTCCGGTGCGGATTCGTGAGGTCCAGGTTGGTGGGCCGTCTGGGACTCGAACCCAGGACCACCGGCTTAAAAGGCCGATGCTCTAACCGACTGAGCTAACGGCCCAGGTTAGCGGGCGAGCAGGATATCAGCGCCCGCGCCCGCCCTGGAGCCCGCGGAGCGCGGCTCCCCTGCTCCTCTGAGCCCTCGGCCACTGGATGAACGTGCCGTTGCCGTACAGGATGTCGTCGTCGAACTCGGTCGTCGTTCCGCAGTGGATCGTGCCGGCCGTGCCGAGTGTGGCGCGCGCTCGCTCCACAGCCGCAATTCTAAGACAACGGTTGCCGACCTCGACCGGCGTTGCCCTACGTCTTCGGCGAAACGATCAGGACCACGGCCGTTCCCGGCAGCATCGGCGGACGCGGGTTGGGCCGCTCGGCGGTCGGCGAAGGCGGCGGCCCGAACTGCGCGGTGACGAGATAGACCCTGTGGGTCACGGGATCGAGCGCCAGCGTCCGAGCGCCCCGCTGGGTCGCGACGTTCTGGATCACGCGAAAGGAGTCCGCCGAGTCCTCGTGGACGACGGTCAGCGTTCCATCGCCGTTGGACGCATAGGCGAGCCCGGTCGCGGGATCGAAGGCCGTTCCGTCGACGCCTTCTCCGATCGGCAGCGACGTCACGATGCGGCCGGTCGCGGAGTCCACGACCATCATGAGCTTGTTGTGGCAGCCCACGAAGAGCCGTTTGTGGGCGGCGTCGAGGGAGAGCCCGGTCGGTTCGTCGCAGGGAGCGAGGGGCCAGCGCGCCGTCACTGTGAGCGTGCGCGAGTCGATGACGGCCAGCGTGTTCGTGTCCTCGATGTTGACGAAGATCCGGCCCGCGCCATCCGACGCCGGCCCCTCCGGCTTTCCGCCGAGGGGAACGGTCCCTTCGATCGCGAGCGTCTTCGCATTGATCGCGGTCGCGCTCTTCCCCCGTCCGTTGAAGGTGAAGACCCGGCCGCTCGCGGAGTCGTAGAGGATCGCATCCGGGTTTTCGCCCGTTCCCTTGACCTCTCCCACGACGGAAAGGTTCGAAGGCGAAAAGACCGTGACGCTGGCGGAGCGTCCGTTGCTCGTGAACGCGCGGTCGAGCCCGGGCGCGAGGGCGATCCCGTGGACTCCCGCGGTGGGCGCGATCTCGCCCACGACCTTCTTGCTGTTCGCGTCGATCGCGAGGACGCGGTCGCCGCGCGAGACGTAGAGGCGATGGGAGGGAGCGTCGAACGTCAGGTAGTCCCATCCCGTGTCGCCCGGCATGGGAATCCGGTCGGTCAGCGTGTACTCCGGGGCCGCCGGCGACGTCCGGGCGGCAGCGGACGCCGGAGGCGGTGTCTGAGCCGGCAGCGAGTGAGCGAAAACCGCGAGAGCCAGAGCGAGTCCGAGCCGTGTCGATTTCCACATAGCGCGATCCTACCAATCGTCCGGCGGCGGGCCGGGCGCATAATCGGATCCACCACCCGGCCAAGCCACCACAAGACAGGAGGAAAACGAGATGGCCCCAGAGCCCGCTCCGCCCCGCGCGCATTCGCCCGAGCCGTGGACCTCCGACCGGAAGGACCCGCGGATGGTCATGGACGCCCAGGGACGTCTGGTGGGCGTCCTGACGACCCCGGAGGACGCGCGGCGCATTCTCGCCGCCGTCAACGCGACGCGCGGCCTGCCCGACGCGGGGCTCGATGCCGCTCCCGTGCTGGCCGGTTTGCAATCGCTCTTCGACATCTGCCGCTACCACTCGGATCCGAAGTTCCGCGAGAGCGCCGACAAGGATGGCGGGCTCGAAAAACTCCTGGCCTCCGCCAACGCGGGATGGCAGCCGTTTGGCCGGGAGAGCTTCCGGGAGTAGAGCGCCCGGTCAGGGCTCGATTTGGAATCCGTCGCTCTCGAGCGCCTCGCGAGCCGCCTGCGCGTCGGAGGCGCGGACCAGGACATAGTCCGTGTCGTAGGTCGAGAACACGAACATCGAGAGCCGGGCGCGGGCGAGGGGCGCCGACACCGCGGCGATCACCCCGGTCACCGTGAACGGGATCGGCCCCGCCAGGCGCAAAGCTCGCCATCCATACTCGCAGATGGCGCCGGCCGGCGCGGCGGCCTCCTCGCAGACGATCGACACTTCGCGATCGGTGCGCGTCGCGGAGTAGAGGAGGGTCTCCTTCGGAAATGCCGGGAGGGGCGATTGCGGCGGAAGGCGGCACACCGCGAAGACGCCCGGGACCCACGAGAGCTTTTTCCACGCGGGAACGGACGATGCGGGAGTCGCGCCGGTCACGATCACCCCCGAGCTTTTTCGAGGCGGCTCAGGGGCGGGATGACCCGTCGGGCGAAGCCTCGATCTGAAGACGGTGATACTCGGAGAGGGCCCGGCGCACGATGCGCCTCAAGTTCCGGAGACGGCGTTCCGCGCGTTCGCGCTCGCGGTCCGCGAGCCTCAGACGGCGGTAGTACAGCACCTCGCGCCACAGGGCGTCGACGGCTTTTCGCCAGCGCTCCTGCGCCAGCCCGGCCTGCAGTTCGATAGCGGGTGCCAGAGAAATCCTCCGGGGAAATGCTAACAGCTCGGCGGAGGGAAACGCCAGTCGCGGCGGAGCTCCTTCATGCGCGAGCGAGATAGCGGGCCGCGAAGCGGAGATCCCGGACGAACATCTCTCTTTCCCGCCGGCGCGCGGCCTCGTCCGGCGCGCGAAGGATGGAAGACGGGTGCACGGTCGCGATGACGTGAGGGGCGAGCGGCGAAGGGATCAGAGCGCCGCGGCTCTTCGTGACGCGGAACGTCCTGCCGAGCAGTGCCTGCGCCGCGGTCGCGCCGAGACAGACGAGGACCTCCGGCCGGAGGACGGCGAGCTCGGCGTCGAGCCACGGCCGGCACGCCGCGATCTCGACCGCGTTCGGCTTCTGGTGGATCCGCTTCTTTCCCCGCGGCTCCCACTTGAAGTGCTTCACCGCATTCGTGACGTACGCCAGCTTCCGGTCGATTCCCGCTTCTCCGAGCGCGGCGTCCAGGAGCTGGCCGGAGGGACCGACGAACGGGCGTCCCTCGAGGTCCTCCCGGTCGCCGGGCTGTTCGCCGACCAGGACGAGCCGCGCGGAGCGGCCTCCCTCGCCGAACACCGTCTGCGTCCCGCGCCGCCAGAGATCGCACGCGCGGCAGGCTGCCGCCGCCTCGCGGAGCTTCGGCAGAGTCGGGCGGGGAGGAATCAACGGAGCGGCGGTTTCGGGGATGCCTCTGACCACGCGAGGGGCGAAGCACGAGATGTGCCGGGCGGTAGGCGGCAGGCGAGGGCCGGGAAACGGAAAACGGGACCCGAGCGACCAGCGGGAGCGAGAGGGCCGCGGTACTCCGCGGTCAACGGATCGGGAATCGAAAGCCCGAAAGGAGGCCAGGCGGATCCACTTCGCCTTTCGCCGTCTGTTTGCTACCCTCGGTGAAAATCTCCCATGGTCCCTTCTGCTTTCGGTTCGGATGTCGCGGAGCTGTTGCCCGACGGGTCGGTGGCTCTCACGTGTGCGGTCTCCAAGAATTGGGCGGGTCGCGGGGTCCGCACGACGACACGGGCGGAGCATCCCGGCACCGCCGTGCGGTGGCGCGAGGCGATCTACGAGGTGATCGAGGCAAGCCCGCTCGCCAGCGGCGGGGTCCGCTACCGGCTCGGCCCCTGGGAGGAGCGGCATGCGATCCGCGTCCTGGAGGCGTACGACGCTCCGGCCGAAGAGGCGCGGTCCTCCGAGCGGGTCCGAAGGGTCGACTCGGTCCGCGAGCGGCGTCTCGCGATCCTCTTCTCTCCGCTGATCGGGCATCTTCCGGGCGCCGTTCAGGAACGGCTCGAGTCGGAGATCGGCGCGCCCGCGTTGGCGATGACCGTCGTCTCGGCGCTCCCCCTCTTCATCGTCGGCTCGCTCGGGCTCCTCTCTCACATCGTCGGCCTCTTCGGCGGACCGCCGGTGTTTCCCTGGACGCTTCCGCTCGCCCTGTCGATTTTTCTCGCCGCCGAGTCCGCGGTGAGGATCGGAAGCGCATGGATCGCGGGTCACCCCATGGGCTCCGTCGCGGGCGTGCTGTTTCATCGGGCGGCTCTCGCGATCCGAAAGAGGCGCCGTCCGCCCGCGGCCGTGGGAGCGGCGCGACCAGCGCCAGGGTTGACGGACGAGGAGCTGTTCCGACTTCTCGAGCCAGCCCTGTCGCTTCTGTCCCGCGCCGATCAGCGGGAGCTCGAGCGCCACCACGATTTCGACGCGCTCAAGTGGGGACGCCTGACGGCGGGGCTTCTCTTCCTCGTCGGGGCGTTGAACGTTCTCGCTTCGGCCGCCGCTTTTGCGGGGCACGCCGCGCAAGCGGCCGACCTCGCGTGGCTGCTCGCGGGCACGGCCCTCTGCGCGGAGCAGGCCGCACGCTGCCGGGACATTTCCGCCGGGAGGCCGCGGGGCAGCGCGCTCGGGGTCGTGGTGCGCCCGTTTGCCGCGCGTTTGCTGAATCCCGCTCGGGCCGTGCCCGCCCCGCCTCCCCGCGACGGCCCCTGACGACGGGGCCGCGGGGGTCGGGCCCAACGTGGCAGTTTCTTCTCGGCCGACCCGCACTCGCTCAAGGTGGAGCGCGGCCTCGGGTACACGACCGAGCGGCGGATCCTCCCCGTTCCCGCCGGAATCGAGACGCGGGACTTCGCGACGGCGCGCGCCGCGCTCGAGTACAAGTGGAAGCTGTCGAAGACCAGCGAGTTCTCGGAAGAGGCATCCTTCGTCGAGGACCTCAGCGACTCGAAGGACTGGCGGTTCGCCAACAAGGTCTCGCTCGGCGCGGGCGTCACGACGGTCCTCTCGGTGAAGCTCTCCTACGCCTGGCTCACGCTGAACGAGCCGGTGCCGGGAAAGAAGAAGACGGACACCATCACGTCCGCCGCGCTCGTCGCGAAGTTCTGAAGAGAGGCGAGACGACCGGGCCGACTCTGTCGGTCAGCTTTCGGCAGGCAGCGCGCCTTCGCGGACGGCGGTGGCCGCCGCGGGGGTCGCCGTCTCGTCGACGTTGTCTTCGGCGCCCCCGACGAGCCGCCGGATGGGCTTCGCGAAGATCAGGAGGATGAGGCCCGCGACGCCGGTGACTTTCGCCACGGCGGCGAAGAGCTCCGGGACGCCCATTCCCTCGAAGCCGCCCGCCGCGAGTCCGGCGATCAGATTGCCGAGCGCCGTCCCCATGAACCAGGTGCCCATGAGCTGCCCCGCCAGCTTCTTCGGGGCGAGCTTCGTCACGCTCGACAGGCCCACCGGCGAGAGGCACAACTCCCCGGCGGTGTGGAGCAGATAGGTCATGATCATCCACATCATGCTCACTTTCACGCCGCCCACCGCGTAGGAGGCGCCGAGAGCGAGCACGAGGAATCCCACGGCGAGAAACAGCAAACCGAATCCCATCTTCGCCGCCGTCGAGGGCTGGCGCCGTCCGAGCTTGATCCACAGGGCGCCGAAGACCGGCGCGAGCACGATCAGGAACATCGAGTTGACCGACTGGTACCAGGACGTCGGGATCGTCTTGCCGAAGAGGTCGCGGTTCATGAGGCGGTCGCTGAAGAGATTCATCGAGGACCCCGCCTGCTCGAACCCCGCCCAGAAGAGGACGGCGGCCATGAAGAAGATGAAGATCACCCCGATCCGTTTCTTCTCGGCCCCGCTGATTTTCGCGAAGAGCAGGAGTGAGGAGAAGTAAAGGATGGCGAGACCCAGCATGAAGTATCCGGTGCCCTTCGCGATGTCGTAGAGGTTCATCCGGACGGCGCCCGTTGCGTGGAGCGCGATCATGATCGCGACCACGCCGATCACCACCGCCGCGCCGATCGCCAGGCTCCGGCGCGCTCTCCGGTCGGCCGTGGTCGTCGTCTCCTCGGAACGGCGGATTCCCGCCTTCCCGAGGTATTTCGCGCCCAGCTTGTACTGAATGAGTCCGAGGACCATGCCGATGCCCGCCGCCGAGAACCCCAGGTGCCAGTTCACGCGCTCGCCGAGGAATCCGCAGATCAGCGGGCCGACGAGCGCGCCGACGTTGATCCCCGAATAGAACACGGAGAAGCCGGCGTCCCGGCGCGGGCTGCCGACCGGATAGAGGTCGCCCACCATCGCGCTGACGTTGGGTTTCAGAAGGCCCGTCCCGATGACGATGAGAACGAGGCCGCCGTAGAACGTCGGGACGCTTGGAATGGCCATGGAGAAATGGCCGGCCGCGATGATGCACCCGCCGACGAACACCGCGTTGCGCTGGCCGAGAATGCGGTCGGCGACCCACCCTCCGGGAAGCGCCATCAGGTACACGAAACCGGTGTAGAGGCCGTAGATGGCCGCGGCGGACCTGTCGGTCAGGCCGAAGCCGCCGGTCTGAACGGACGCCACCAGGAAGAGGATGAGGAGCCCGCGCATCCCGTAGTAGCTGAACCGCTCCCACATCTCGGTGAAGAACAGCGTCGAGAGGCCGCGCGGATGCCCGAGCCACTGCTTCTCGGTTGCCGCGACCGTGTTCATCGCCATCTGTACGCTCCCTTCGGGGCCTGTCGCTCGGGCCTCTCTGCCGCCTGGATCGTTCGACAGAGGCTACCAGACCGATGCCTCTCCCGGCATCCAGAAGGAGCCGGCCCGGGGCGCGCATTCCCGCCGGAGTAGAGTGCCGGCGTGTCGACGCCGGCGTTCCTGGGCCCGCTCGCCCTCGTCCTGCTCGCCGCCCTCGCGGCGGCGTGGCTCGTCCAGCGCGTCCGGCAGCCGCCGCTCGTCGGCTTCCTCGCGGCCGGGATCCTGCTCGGCCCGTACGGGCTCGGCCTGGTCAGGGACGTCTCCGCCGTCGAGACGCTGGCCGAGGTGGGTGTCGTGCTCCTGCTGTTCACGGTCGGGCTCGACCTCTCCGTGTCGAGCATCCGGCGGCTCGGGCGGATCGTCTGGATCGCGGGGCCCGTTCAGTTCTTCGGCGTAATCGCGTTCGCCGCCGGGATAGCGGCCGTCCTCGGCGAGCCGGTTTCGCGGGGCGTGCTCTTCGGTTTCCTGGTCGTCACCTGCACGACGGTGATCCTGCTCAAGCTGCTGATGGATCGCGGCGAGACGGACGCGCCCCACGGCCGCTTTCTCGTCGGGATCAACCTGTTCGGGGACCTGATGGTCGTGCCGATGATGCTCCTCGTGGCCCCGCTGTCCTCGAAGGGCAGCCTGGGCGTCGGCGCGCTCGCCCTGGCCCTCGGCAAGGCGGCCGTGACCGTGATCGTCATCGCGGTCGCCGCGCGCAAGATCGTCCCCCGCCTTCTGGCCGCCATGGTGAGGACCCGCCAGAAGGAGCTCTTCACGCTGGCCGTTCTCCTCCTCGTGTTCGGAACCGCGCTCGGCACCGCGGCCGCCGGCCTGTCGCTGGCGCTCGGCGCCTTTCTCGCCGGGCTCGTCGTCTCCGAGTCCGAGTTCGGGCACCAGGCGGTGGCGGACGTCGCGCCGTTTCGGGACGCGTTCAGCGCGCTCTTTTTCGTCTCCGTCGGGATGCTGTTCGATCCGCGCGTCCTCCTGAATCGTCCGGTCGCCGTCGCGTCCTTCCTCGCCTTCGTGCTCGTCGGGAAGGCGGTGCTGGGAGCCCTCCCGGTCCTTCTCCTCGGTTACGGCGCCCGGGTCGCGGTCGTCGTCGGCATCTCGCTCGCGCAGATTGGCGAGTTCTCGTTCGTGCTTTTGTCCGCGGCGCACTTGGCCGGGGGGATTGACCGGGGCGAGTACCAGGCGATCCTCGCGGCTGCCATCGCGTCGATGATCGCGACTCCGTTCCTCTTCGAGGCGAGCCACGGCATCGCGCAGAGGCTCGTGGGCGGAGCCCGAGGCGCGCCCGAATCGAAGGCGGCGGCCGCCGGAGACGCGGCGGTCGAGGGGCACGTCGTCATCCTCGGGTTCGGCCACACGGGAGAGACACTCGCCCGCGTTCTCGGCCGCTCGAAGATCCCGTTCCGGATCCTCGAGTTGAACCCCGAGCGCGTCGCCCGGGCGCGCGGCAAGGGCCTCGCGGTCGAGTACGGGGACGCCTCGAACGACAGCGTTCTGCGGCATTGCGGGATCGAGCGGGCGCGCGCCGCGCTCATCCTGCTGTCGGACCCCCGGGCGACGCGCCGCGCGGTGCGACTCTGCCGGGACCTCGCGCCGGGCCTGTTCCTGATCGCGCGCACCCGGTATTTGACCGAGATCCCGGAGCTCGCCGCGCTCGGGGCCGACGAGGTCGTCGCGGAAGAATTCGAGACGTCGCTCGAGATCTCCAGCCGCACGCTGAGGCACTTCGGCTTTCCGCTGCCGTGGGTCGAAGCGGAGACGTCGGAGATTCGCCGGGAGAGGCACGAGCGTTTCCGAGGCTTCGATGAGGTGGGAGGAGAAAGCGTCGAACGTTGAGCGTTCGTTTCCCGTTTCCCGACTTCTTCCCGCCTACCGCCCGCCGCCTTCCGGCGCTGCGAACGCGGCGCCCAGGCTCTCGCCCACCATCCGGCAGGTCCTCCGCACGTCCGCCTCCGTGTGCGCGGTCGACAGGAACCACGCTTCGAATTGCGCCGGCGGCAGGAAGATTCCCCGCTCGCGCATCGCGTGAAAGAAGGTTGCGTAGCGGGCCGTGTCGCTTGTCTTCGCGGCCGTGAAATCGTGGAGGTCGCCGGGGGCGAAGAAGAGGGTCGAGAGCGAGGCGACTCTCTGGTAGGTCACGCGGTCGGCGACTCCGGCGGAAGCGATCGCCTCCCGCACGCCCTCTTCGAGTCGCGCTCCCAGGGTCTCGAGCCTCGCGTACGGCGGACGCCGCGCGATCTCACCGAGCATCGCAAGCCCGGCTTCCATCGCGAGGGGGTTCCCTGAGAGGGTGCCCGCCTGGTACACGGGGCCCGACGGCGCCATCCGGGACATCAGTTCGCGCGACCCGCCGTAGGCGCCAACGGGAAGTCCTCCTCCCAGGATCTTTCCGAGCGTCGTCAGATCGGGCAGGACCCCGTAGCGCTCCTGAGCGCCGCCGGGAGCGAGACGGAACCCGCTGATGACTTCGTCGAACACGAGGAGGGCGCCGTTCTCGCGGGTCAGATCCCGGACCGCCTGCAGGTAGCCGGGGCGCGGGGGCACCACGCCCATGTTCGCCGCGAGAGGCTCGACGATGAACGCGGCGATCTCGCCGGGAAAGCTCTCGAACGCCCGGGCGAGGGCGCCGGCGTCGTTGTAAGGCACCACGGTGGTGAGCGCGGCGGATGCGTCCGGCACCCCGGGGCTGCCGGCGATGCCGAGCGTCGCAACGCCCGAGCCCGCCGACACCAGGAATGCGTCGCCGTGGCCGTGGTATCCCCCGTCGGTCTTCACGATGCGCGCGCGGCCCGTCGCGCCCCGGGCGAGCCGGATCGCGCTCATGGTGGCTTCCGTCCCCGAGCTGACGAACCGCACCATCTCGATCGATGGAACCATCGACGCGACACGCCCGGCCAGCCGCACCTCGAGCTCGGTCGGCGCTCCGAATGAGGTCCCGCGGCGGATGGCGCGCGAGAGCGCGTTGCGCACGAAGAGAGGAACGTGCCCGAAGAGGTGCGGTCCGTAGGACTGGACGTAGTCGATGTACGACCGCCCATCGGCGTCGCGCAGGCGGGCGCCGCGGCCGGCCGCCGCGAAGAAAGGCTCTCCTCCGACCGAAGCGAAAGAACGCACGGGCGAGCTGACTCCGCCCGGCATCAAGGCAGTCGCGCGGCGGAACAGGGCCTTCGACTTCACGCCTCCCGCGGCGGCGCGGGCGCGGGCCCGCCGTCCGGGCTCGCCCGTCACCGCGTCACGCGGGGACCCGTCACCGCGTCACGCGGGCAGCCCGCCCTCGCCGATCCAGCGCGCGGCGTCGAGAGCGTGGTACGTCAGCACGAAGTCCGCTCCCGCGCGGACGATCCCCGTCAGGATCTCGAGGACGATGCGCTTCTCGTCGATCCATCCGTTCGCCGCGGCGGCCTTGACCATCGCGTACTCGCCGGACACGTTGTAGGCCGCGATCGGCGCGTCGAAGCTCTCGCGCGCCTCGCGAATGACGTCGAGGTACGCGAGCGCGGGTTTCACCATGACCGCATCCGCGCCCTCCTCGAGGTCGAGCGCGATCTCCCGCATCGCCTCCCGGCGGTTGGCGGGATCCATCTGGTAGCCGCGCCGGTCGCCGAACTTCGGAGCGGAGTCCGCCGCCTCGCGAAACGGCCCGTAGAAGGCGGATGCCGACTTGGCGGCGTAGGCCAGGATCGCAATGTCGGCGAAACCGTCCTCGTCCAGCGCTTCACGGATCGCTCCGACGCGCCCGTCCATCATGTCGGAGGGCGCGACCACGTCCGCCCCGGCGCGGGCGTGCGAGAGGGCGCAGCGGGCCAGCAGCGGGAGCGTCGCGTCGTTGTCCACCTCTCCGTCCCGGATCACCCCGCAATGCCCGTGCGACGTGTACTCGTCGAGGCAGACGTCGGTCACGACGAGGAGACCGGGAATTTCCTTCTTCAGGAGCCGGACGGTCGTCTGAACGGCGGCCGAGTCGTCCCAGCCCTCGCTGCCCGTCTCGTCCTTGCGCTCCGGAATGCCGAAGAGGATCACTGCGGGGACGCGGACGGCCGAGAGCTCCTGGCACGCCGCGAGAGCCTCGTCCGGCGACAGGCGGAAGACGCCCGGGAGGGACGAGATCTCCTCGCGGACGCCGCGGCCGTGGCGCACGAACAGCGGGGCGACGAGCTGATCGGAGGACAGGCGCGTCTCCCTCACGAGCCGCCGCAGGGCGGGGCTGCGGCGCAGCCGCCGCGGACGGTGGGTGGGAAACGGGCTCACGCGGGGGAATCTATGCCGTGGGCCGGGCGGCGGCAAGCTCGGCCAGGCGGGCGAGGATCGCGTGGAAGGTGGGTTGCTCCGCGGTCTCGACCCGTTCGATCCCCCGCGAGTTCAGGTATCGGCCCGTGTAGCGGCCGAGCACGACGGCCGGCATCTCGCGCAGGCGGTCCATGGCGGCGGGACTCGCGTTCGTGAACAGCCAGCTCGCGGCGGCGGGAGACGTGGTCGCGAGAGCGAAAAACGCGCCGCCCGCGATCTCGGTATCGAGCGCCGGATCCGCGGCGGCGGGGACCTTCCGATAGAGGACCATCGGGCGCAGGCGGGCGCCGCGGGAAGCGAGGCCCTCCGGCAGTTCCAGGGTCGCATCCTCTCCCCGCGGGAGGAGGACACGCCACCCGTCCAGCCGGCGCGGAAGCCGGTCGAGAACGCTCGCACCGGAGCCGGCCGCGACGATCGAGGGCTCGACGCCGAAGTCGCGCAGGGCGGCGGCCGTGGATTCCCCGACCGCGGCAACGCGCCCGGCCGAGAGGGCCTGCCCGAAGAGTCGTTGACGGCCCGGGTCGTCGAAGAACACCCGGACGGCGACCTGGCTCGTGAAAATAGCGAGAGCCGCGGGCTCGGTCAGCACCGCGGGGTCCGCGGCCAGAGGCTCGATGCCGTGCGTGATCTTCTCGAAGACCTCGAGCGCCGCGGGGTGCAAAGGGCGCGGAAAGTCGAGCGCGCCCGAGCGGACGACGAGCGCGCGAGGAGGCCCGCCGCCGGAAGCGGCGAGCGGAATCACTCCCGCGCCTCTTCCAGCAGACGCGCCGCTCCCCGGGCGAGAAGCGCGCGCGCGACCCGCTCCGCGAGCGCGTCGGGCTCGTCCGCCGGCCCCTCCGCCTCCTCCCGCATCGCGACGCGGCCGTCGAGCGAGTAGACGCCGGCCGAAAGAGCCATCCGGTCGCCGGAGACCACCGCGCGCCCGGCGAGCGGCGCTCGGCAGCCTGCGTGCAGCAGTCGGAGAAGACCCCGCTCGGCGAGGACCTCGCGGTGCGACGGCGGGTGGTCGAGAGCGGCGAGGGCATCGAGAATCGCGGTATCGCCGGCGCGCGCCACGAGCGCCAGCGCGCCCTGCCCGATCGCGGGCAGAAGAAGCCCGGGGCCGAAGACGTCGTCGACCTCCGACAGGCGACCGAGCCGCGCGAGCCCGGCCCGCGCGAGGACGATCGCGTCCCACCGGCCTTCTTCCAGTCTTCGAATCCGGGTATCGACGTTTCCCCGCGCTTCGGAGACGGAGAGGTCCGGCCGGGCGCCGAGAAGCTGGGCCCGCCGCCGCGGGCTTCCGGTGCCGACGCGCGCGCCGGGGGGCAGGTCCGCGAATTTCCGGCGCGGCCGCGCGATCAGAACGTCACTCGCGTCTTCGCGAGGCGGGACGGCGGCGAGGATGAGGCCCGCCGGAAGCTCGGACGGGAGGTCCTTCAGGCTGTGCACGCCGACGTCCGCGCGGCCGTCCAGGAGCGCCTCGTCGATCTCCTTCGTGAAAACGCCTTTGCCCGTGATCGCGGCGTCCAGGTGCGACAGGCGGTCCCCCGTCGTCCGATAGGTCGCAATCTCCGTCTCGACGAAGGCGCCGAGCGCCCTCGCGGCGAGCTCGACCTGGGCCAGGGAGAGCGCGGACCCGCGCGCCGCCAGCCGGATCCGCCGGCGGACCGCGACCGCCGTCATGAGGATCCCCCCCGGGGAAGGCCGGGTATCGGGAAGCGGGAGTCGGAAATCGCTTCTCGCCCGGCGCCCGGCGCCGCCCGCCCCGGGAACTTCCTCACTCGTCCTCGTCGAGATGGAAGAGGTGACGCACCGCCTCGACCCGATCGAGGCGGCGGCCCGCGTCGGCCTCCGACTTGAGGCGCCGCATCGGCTCGTGGAGGAGCCGGGCGGCGAAGGAGTTCGCGTATGCCGCGAACCGCTCGCGGTCGGCGGGCGGAAGCATTGCCAGCTCGTCGTCGCGAATCCGGTCGAGATGCTCCCGCAGGCCTGTCACCGTCGGGACGACCGCGAGGTTTCCCATCCACGACAGGAACTTCGCCAGCTCTTCCTCCAGGATCTCTTCGGCGCGGGGGACCTCCCGCGCGCGGCGCCGCCGGTTGTCCTCGGCCACCGACTCGAGGTCGTTCACCCCGTAGACGAATGTGTTGTAGACGTCGCGCACCGCGGGTTCGACGTCGGGCGGCACGGCGAGGTCGAGGAAGAACATCGGGCGTCCGCGCCGCTGGCGCATCGCATTCTCGACGTCGTCGCGCCGCACGACCGGCCGCGGGCTCGCGGTCGTGCCGACCACCACGTCCGCCGCCGCGAGCTCCCGGGCGACATCTTCCCAGGAAACGACCAGCCCCGAGACGCGGGCGGCGAGGCTCTCCGCGCGGCCGGGAGTCCGGTTCGCGATCCGCAGGTCCCGGACGCCGGCGTCGAGCGCCTGGCGGGCAAACAGGCTTCCCGTCTCGCCGGCGCCGAGGACGAGCACGGTCCGGCGGGAGAGGTCGCCGAAGACCTTCGTGGCGAGCTCGAACCCGATCGATACGACGGAAAGAGGATGGCGTCCGATCTCCGTTTCCGCGCGCACCCGCTTCCCGGCGGCGACGGCCGACTCGAAGAGGCGGTGGAGCACCGCGCGCGTGGCCCCCGACTCCTTCGCGATGCGGAACGCCTGCCGGACCTGCCCCAGCACCTCGCTCTCTCCGAGGGCCATCGAGTCTAGCCCCGACGCGACGCGGAAAAGGTGACGGGCGGCCTCCCCGCCCTCGCGGCGGAAACCCGCGCGCTCGAGGGCCGCAGGTTCCAGGCCGCGCCACTCCGAGACGTACCGGGTCACGAGCTCGCCCGCGTCCGACCCTTCGCCGAAGAGGGCGTAAATCTCGCTCCGGTGGCACGTCGAAACAATCACGCCTTCGGAGACGATTCCCTTGCCGAGCAGCGAGCGCAGGGCCTCGCTCACCTCGTCCGCGGAGAGCGCGATCCGGTCGCGGACGGAGCCCTCCGCGACGCGGAAGTCCCAGCCGAGAAGAAGCAGTCGGGCGTCGGCGGCCGGGCTCATCGAAATCCGTGAGAGCGGGAAAAGAACATGTTGACGATCGTGTACGAGAAGAGGACGAGGCCGTACCCCAGGATCGACAGGATCGCGACGCGGGGCCCCTTCCACCCGCGTCTCTCCATCCACAGAAGGAACCCGTAGAGGGCGAGCGTCGCGATCGCCCACTCGATCTTCGGATCGCCCATCGTCGCCCACACGCGGTTGGCCCACAGGAGACCGAAGAGAACCGACGCCGCCAGGACCGCGATGCCGATCGTGACACTCGTGCGATTCATCTTTCCGATCACCTCGAGCGGCGGCAGGCGGGCGAAAAGGATGCCCGTCCGTCCCCGGCGGATCTGGCGGTCCTGAACGAGGTAGAGGATCGACAGGACGAAGGAGAAGGTGAACGCCGCGTATCCGAGGATGCCGAACGTGACGTGCATGGCGAAGAGAGAGCCGCGCATCTCGCTGTCGGGAGCGGCCGCCCGCATCGGGAGGAGGAGACCTGCCGCCGAAAACAGGATGACGAACGGAATCAGGAAGGGCCCGATCGCCCGCTCCCGATGGCGGAAGAGGAGGGCGAGGTACGAGACGCCGAGCATCCATCCGAAGAGCGAGAGAGAGCCGCCGAAGGTCTGGTAGGGCACGGAGTGAAGCATCCGCGCCGTGATCTCGAGATCGGCGAAGTGGAGCGCGAGCCCGGCCGCCAGGAGCACGGAGGCGGCGGAGGTCCGGAGAATCGTTGCCGACGACGCGCGGCCGGGCTTCAGGAGCGAGAGGACAGACAGCGCCTCGGCTCCCACGTAGAGAGCGACGGCGAGCCAGCCGAGCGCGTGCCATTCCATCCGGCGATCGAGTCTAATGGATCGGAGCGGCCCGGCGTTCAGCCGGCTCTCAACCGTGCGGAGCGGCCCTCGCCGAAAGCCGGCGCCATCGAAGAAGAGCGCCGGCTCCCGAAGGTCCGCAGAGAGAACCCCGGCGGGTGTCGGGGGACGAAGCGGCCGGTCAGCGGCCGGATTTGGCTGGCGGCGCGGCGGCGGGCCTGGCGTCCTCGAGGGGCTTGTTCGCCTCGACGAAGCGGCCGGGCTCTGTCGGTCGAGCGAGATGGTCCCGTCGTATTCCCGGAAACGCCCTTCGACTTTCGAGACGAAGTGGCGGATTCGGAACCCGACGAGGCTGTGCCCCTTGTCGAAACTGAAAGTCTCGGGGGCGGCGAGTGCGGCCGAAGCGGTGAGCAGGACGGCGGCGGCGGCGGAGGACAGGATGGCGACCCTCTTCTTCATGGGCTCTCCTTTTGCTGCGGGGGACGCGGACGAAGCCGCGAGCCCTCATCCGTTCCGACGAGTCGAAATGTGGAAAGAACTATCTCACCACCCTCCGAAAGGATTCGGGATCATCACGCCCCGAAAAGAGTCGAGGGGTCACCACGCTCCTCGAAGTTCCGGGCTTTCCTGAATCCGCCGGCCTTGACCTGTCCCGGATGGCTTCATAGACTGCGCTTCCGGCTGAAACCGCCTCGAGGAGGGATCTCTTCCCCAGTCCATGACGACGAACGACCCTTTTGGCGTGCGACGGGAGTTCTCTCCGGGGCCCGGGAAATCGGGAAACTTCTACTCGCTCCCCGCGCTCGGAAAGGCCGGAGCCGGCTCCCTCTCGCGTCTTCCCGTCAGCCTGCGCATCGTCCTCGAATCGGTGCTTCGCGGCGTGGACGGCAAGCGCGTCCGGGAGGAAGACGTGCGCGCGCTCGCCGGCTGGCGGGCCGGCGGAGAGCGCGCCGCCGAAGTCCCTTTTATCGTCGCCCGGATCCTCCTGCAGGACTTCACGGGTGTGCCCCTCTTGGTCGACCTCGCCGCGATGCGGTCGGCGGTCAAGCGCATGGGCAAGGATCCTTCGGTCATCGAGCCCCTGGTGCCCGTCGCTCTCGTCGTCGACCATTCCGTGCAGGTGGATGTCTGGTCGGTGCCCGACGCGTTCCAGCGGAACATCGAGATGGAGTTCCGGCGCAACCGCGCGCGCTACGAGTTTCTCAAGTGGGGCACGCAGGCGTTTCACGGATTCGACGTCGTGCCCCCCGGTATCGGCATCTGCCACCAGGTCAACCTCGAGTACCTCGCCCGCGGCGTGCTGGAGCGCGACGGTGTCTGGTTTCCCGACACGGTGGTCGGGACGGACTCTCACACGACGATGATCAACGGTCTCGGGATCGTCGGATGGGGCGTCGGCGGAATCGAGGCGGAAGCCGGAATGCTCGGCCAGCCGGTTTACTTCCTCGCGCCGGACGTCGTCGGCGTCCACATGAAGGGGCGGCTCTCCGAAGGCGTCACGGCGACGGACCTTGCGCTGCACTGCACCCAGATGCTGCGGGCCGCGAAGGTGGTCGGAAAATTCGTCGAGTTCCACGGCGAGGGAGCCGCCTCCCTGCCGCTACCCGACCGCGCCACCATCGCGAACATGGCCCCCGAGTACGGGGCCACGATGGGTTACTTCCCCGTGGACGAAGAGTCGTGCCGTTACCTTCTCGCCACGGGCCGCTCCGCGGAGCACGTCGCGGCGTTCCGCGCCTACTTCCAGGCGCAGGAGCTCTTCGGCATGCCTTCGGCCGGGCAGTGCGACTACACCTCGGTGATCGAGCTCGACCTCGCGACGGTTCGGCCGAGCGTATCGGGGCCCAGGCGTCCGCAGGACCGCATCGAGCTCCCCGATCTTAAACGCCGGTTCCGGGAGCTTCTGGGCGCGCCCGTCACGGAGAACGGTTACGGAAAGCGCGAAGCCGATTTCTCCGAGCGGTTCCGCGCGCGGATTGGTTTCGAGGGGCCGACTCCGGAGGTCCCGATGGCGGGGGGCGGGCACCAGGAGCACGCCGGATCGATCGCGGTCCAGTCGATTCAGAAGGACACCAACCCCTGGACCGAGACGGAAATGGTCAACAACCGGCCGAGCCCGGACCGCATCGAGGACGTGCCCGAGGAGCATCTCGCGCCCGCGGTCGTGACCCTCGGGCACGGCGACGTGCTGATCGCGGCCATCACGTCCTGCACGAACACTTCGAACCCGAGCGTGATGCTCGCGGCCGGCCTGCTCGCCGAGAAGGCGGTGGCCCGAGGAATGACGGTGTCTCCGAAAGTGAAGGCGTCGCTGGCGCCCGGCTCGCGCGTCGTTACCGAGTACCTCGCCCGCACCGGGCTGCAGAAGCCTCTCGACCAGCTCGGATTCAACCTGGTTGGATACGGGTGCACCACCTGCATCGGAAACTCCGGTCCCCTGGATCCCGGGATCGAAGAGGCCGTCACCTCGCACGACCTGATCGCGGCGAGCGTGCTCTCCGGCAACCGGAATTTCGAGGCGCGGGTCCAGCAGAACATCAAGGCCAATTTCCTGATGAGCCCGCCCCTGGTGGTCGCGTTCGCCCTGGCCGGCCGCGTCGACATCGACGTCACGAACGAGCCGCTCGGCCGGGGCGGCGACGGCTCCGACGTGTACCTGAAGGACATCTGGCCGAGCCTCGCCGAGATCCAGGCCGCGCTGTCGCGATCCGTCGACCCTGAGACGTACCGGCGGCTCTACTCCAACTTCCTCGACGCCAACCCGCTCTGGAACGAGATCCCCGGCACCGCCGGGAAGGTTTACAAGTGGGACCCCAACTCGACCTACATCCAGGAGCCGCCGTTCTTCGACCGGTTCAGCATGGTCCCGGAGGGCGTCTGCGACATCCGCAAAGCGCGGGCCCTGGCGATCTTCGGCGACTCCGTCACGACCGACCACATCAGCCCCGCGGGCGCCATCAAGAAGACGTCGCCCGCCGGCCTGTACCTGCAGGAAAAGCACGTCGCGCCGCAGGACTTCAACAGCTACGGCTCCCGCCGCGGAAACGACCGCGTCATGACCCGCGGAACCTTCGCGAACGTGCGCATCAAGAACCGGATGGTGCCCGGAATCGAAGGAGGCGTGACGATCTACCAGCCGCACGGCGAGCAGATGTCGATCTATGACGCCGCCGTGCGCTACCAGGCCGGAAAGATCCCGCTCGTCGTCTTCGCCGGGCAGGAGTACGGGTCGGGCAGCTCGCGCGACTGGGCGGCGAAGGGAACGCGGCTCCTCGGGGTGCGGGCCGTCATCGCGCAGAGCTTCGAGCGGATCCATCGTTCGAACCTCGTGTTCATGGGCGTCCTCCCGTGCCAGTTTCCGGAAGAATCGAGCGCCGGGAGCCTCGGCATCACCGGGAGCGAGACGTTCGACATCGTCGGGTTCGAAGCGGAAATCCGCCCCCGGCAGATGATCGAGCTCACCATCCGATCGGTGGACGGCACCGAGAGGCGCGTTCCCCTCCTGGTTCGGATCGACACACCGATCGAGGTCGACTACTACCGCCACGGCGGCATCCTTCCCTACGTCCTGCGCCAGCTTCTGGCGGCCGAAACGCCGCCCGCCTGACTTCTGGACATCGGGCGTTTTCGCGGCCCGAGGCGATAGAATTTCTCATTTGATGCCAGCACCACCGTCATCCGGACGGCCGGCACCGTCTTCCGGACGGCGGCTCGTAGACGCCTGTTTCGCCCGGCCGGTCGACCGTCCCCCCATCTGGATGATGCGACAGGCCGGGCGCTACCTCCCCGAGTACCGCGAGGTCCGGCGAACCGTATCGTTCTGGGACCTCTGCCGCAATGCCGAGCTGGCGGCGGAAGTGTCGCTCCAGCCCTTTCGCCGGTTTCACCCGGACGGCGTGATTTTTTTTTCCGACATTCTCGTTCCCGTCGCCGCCATGGGAGACCCTCGGCCGGCTCCTCGATCTGCTCGCCGACGTCGTCGGAGACGTCCTCTCCTTCCAGATCGCGTCCGGAGCGCAGGCGGTCCAGCTCTTCGACACGTGGGCCGGCGAGCTCACCGTGGAGGACTACCGCGCGTGGGCGCTGCCCGCGGTGGCGCGGGCGATCTCCCGCATCGAGCGCCGGGGAGCGCCGGTCGTTCTGTACGTGAACGGTTGCGGCCACCTGCTCGAGGAGATGGCGCGCTCGGGCGCGGACGTTCTGTCGGTCGACTGGAGGGTCCCGATCGCCGAGGCGCGGCGCCGCGTGCCCGGGCTCGCTCTCCAGGGCAACCTCGATCCGGGCATCCTCCTGGGAGACCCCGGGGAGGTCGATCGCCGGACCCGCGAGATCGTCCGGGCCGCCGGTGGAAGCGGTCACATCGTCAATCTCGGCCACGGGGTTCTGCCGTCCTCCCGGATCGAGTGCGTGGAGGCGTTCTTCTCCGCGGTCCAGGATCCGCTCTCGATGCCGGCGGAGATGAGCCTGTGACGGCCCGCGAGGCGGGGACGGACCGCGGCGCGGGGATGGATTGCGGCCTCGCGATCGGCCACCTGTCGCTCGATCTTCTCCGGCGCTACAACGTCCCGGGTCCGAGGTACACCTCCTACCCGACCGCGCCCGTATGGAAGGAAGGCGTCGGGGCGCGCGAGTACGAGGCGCTCCTCCTGGAAAGCGCGCGCGAAGACGAGCCGAGGCCGCTCTCGCTCTACCTCCATCTGCCGTTCTGCGAAAAGCTCTGCTACTTCTGCGGGTGCACGGTCGTCATCACGGGCAGCGAGCACCGGCTGGAGGACCCCTATCTCTCGACGCTCGAGCGGGAGATCGACTGGGTCGCCTCGCGGGCGGGACATCGCCGTCCGGTGGTCCAGCTTCACCTGGGCGGCGGAACCCCCACGTATTTCGCGCCCGACCGGCTCGAGGCGCTCCTCGCCCGGCTGCGCGATCGCTTCGTTTTTTCCTCCGACGCCGAGCTGGGCGTGGAGGTCGACCCCCGGGTCACGACGCCGCAGCATCTGGCCGCTCTCGCCCGCGCCGGGTTCAACCGCCTCTCGATGGGCGTCCAGGACTTCGATCCGCAGGTCCAGGCGGCGATCAATCGGATCCAGCCGTACGACGACACCCGCCCCCTGGTCGAAGAGGCGCACCGGCTGGGATTCCCGAGCGTCAATATGGACCTCATCTACGGGCTCCCGTACCAGACGCCCGTGAGCTTCGGCGCGACGATCGACCGGGTGCTCGAGATCGCGCCCGATCGCCTGGCGGTCTATTCGTACGCGAACGTCCCCTGGATGAAGAAACACCAGCGGATCCTGGAGCCTCACCTCCCCGGAGAAGCGGAGAAGTTCGGGATCTTCCAGACGGCCCTCGAGCGCTTTCAGTCGGCGGGCTTCGAATACATCGGGATGGATCATTTCGCGCGGCCGGACGACGAGCTCGCCCGCGCGCGCCGGAACCGCACCCTGCACCGCAACTTCCAGGGGTACACGACCAAGGCGGGCACGGATCTGATTGGCCTCGGCATGAGCGCGATCGGAGAGGTCGGCGACGGGTATGTCCAGAATGCGCGCGACCTGGCCCCGTACCGGGCCGCCGTCGAACGCGAAGGCGCCGCGACCTTCCGCGGCGTCCGACTGACGGCCGACGACCGGCTGCGCAAGAGCGTCATCCAGAGCCTGCTCTGCCACGGCGTGATCGTCAAAGCGGAGATCGAGCGGGATCACGGGATCGACTTCGACGAGACTTTCGCGGACGCGCTCGAACGCCTGCGTCCGTGCGCCGAAGACGGACTGGTGGAGCTTCTGCCCGCGGAAATCCGCGCGACGCCGGTCGGCCGCGTCTTCCTCCGAAACCTGGCGATGCCCTTCGACGCGTATCTGACGGCGCCGACGGAGCGTCCCGTCTTCTCGAGGACCCTTTGAGGTGAAGCCGTGAAGAAAGATCTGTTCTCGTTCGTTTCCCGTTTCCCGTTTCCCGTTTCCCGGCCTTCACGATGACTTCCCGCGCGGTCCTCTTCCTCCAGCTCGGCGGCCCCGAGACGCTCGACGACGTCCCCGGGTTTCTCTACCGGTTGTTCTCCGATCCGGACGTCATCCGCGTGCGGCCCGCCCTCCTGCGGAAGGCGATCGCGGCTTCGATCGCCTTCGGACGCAAGAAGGCCTCGCGCGAGCTCTACCGGTCGATCGGCGGCGGATCTCCCATCCGGCGATTGACCGATCAGCAGGCTGCCGGGGTCGAGCGGCGGCTCGCGGCGCGCGGCCGGCCTGTTCCGGTGCGGACCGCCATGACCTGTTCCGCGCCTCTCGTCGAGGACGTCGTGCGCGAGCTGTCGCGGTCTGGCGTGGATCGCTTTCTCGCCGTTCCTCTCTACCCGCAATACTCGCTGACGACCACGAAGGGAGCGCTGGCGCGGTCGCGGGAGGCGGTCGAGCGGTTCACGGGCGGCGCCACGCTGTTCGAAATGTGCTCGTGGCCGACCCACCCTCTCTTCGTCCAGGCCCACGCGGACCTGATCGCCGCCGAGATCGCGAAGTTTCCGGACCCGCGGCCGGAGGCCGTTCATCTGCTCTTTTCCGCCCACTCGATTCCGAAGAAGCTCGTGACCCGCGAGGGCGATCCCTACCAGCGCGAAGTGGAAGCCTCGGTGGACGCGATCGCGCTCCGTCTCGGGGGCCGATCTCCCCGAACGCTCGCGTATCAGTCGAAGCTCGGCCCCGTCGAGTGGCTCGGGCCGCAGACTCTGGACGTGCTCCGCGAGCTCGGGTCGGCGGGAACGGCGCAGGTGCTCGTGATTCCGATCGCGTTCGTGACCGACCACGTCGAGACCCTGTACGAGGTGGACCAGCTCTTCGGCGATGCGGCCCTCGCGGCGGGCATCGCCCATTTCCGGCGCACGCCGGGGTTGAACGACGATCCGACGTTTCTAGCGGCGCTGGAGGACATCGTGCTGGCGCAGCCGGGCTTCTGGTCGGACGCGCCCGCGGCGTGACGACCATCGTCGTCGGCGCCGGGCTCGCGGGCCTCGTCTGCGCCCGCTCGCTCGCCGCGAGCGGCGAAGACGTCCGCGTTCTCGAGCGGTCGGAGCGCCCGGGCGGAGTGATTCGCACCGAGCGGCGCGGGGGATTCCTCCTGGAGATGGGGCCCAACACCGTCCGCGCGACTCCCGAGCTTCTCGGCCTCGTCCGCGACCTCGGGCTCGAATCGGACGTGATCGTTTCCGATCCTCGCCTTCCCCGGTACATCGACTGGAATGGAAGGCTTCATCCGCTGCCCTCTTCCGCGCTCTCCCTGGCGCGCACTCCCCTCCTTTCCCCGCGCGGCAAGCTGCGGCTGGCCGCGGAGCCGTTCATCCGCCGGGCGCCTCTCTCCGCGCCGCCCGAGACGGTCCGCGCGTTCTTTTCGCGGCGGCTCGGCGGGGAAGTCGCGGACCGGGTCATCGCCCCGTTCGTGTCGGGCATCTTCGCCGGTGACCCTGGCCGCCTCTCGGCGGCCGACGCGTTTCCGGCCCTGGCGCGCGGGGAGCGGCTCCGCGGCAGCCTCTTCGCCACGGCGATCGGCGCGTTTCGCCGGCGCGACCGTTCCGCGCCGCGCATCCTTGGCCTGCTCTCTTTCCGAAACGGGCTCGAGACCCTCCCGCGAGCAATCGCGGCGGCGCTCGGGCCGCGGCTCGAGACGGGTACGTCGGTGGAGTCCGTCTCGCCCGGAAGGGGCGGCTGGGTGGTGCGCACGTCCCGCGGCGCGATCGACGCGGAGAGGGTGGTGATTGCGTCGGCGGCCGGAGAGGCCGCCCGGTTCGTCCGCGACTTCGACGCGGAGGCGTTCGTGGCCCTTTCTTCCATTCCTTCGCCTCCGGTCGCCGTGCTCCATTTTTCCTGGCCCGCCGTCGCGCTGCCGGGCGGGCTTCGCGGCTTCGGCCACCTCGTCGTCCCGGCGCCCGGCCGCCGCGTGCTCGGCGCGGTCTGGAGCTCGAGCCTGTTTTCCGGCCGCGCACCGGAAGGCGAGCTCCTGGTGACCGCGTTCGCCGGGGGCGCGCGAGATCCGGGCGCCGCGGACCTTCCGGACGAGGAGCTCGCGAGGATTGCGGGCCTCGAGCTGGGGCAGAGCCTGGGGGCGGCCGCCGACCCGCGGCTGGTGGCATTGACCCGCTGGCCGCGCGCGATCCCGCAGTACGAGATCGGGCACGGGCATCGGATGGCGGTGCTGGCCCGCGCCGAGTCGAGGTGGCCCGGGCTGGCGTTTCTCGGGAGCTATCGCGGGGGGATCTCGGTCGGGGACGTCGTGAAAAGCGCCCTGACCATCGGGCCGGCCGATCTCGCGCATCGCCCGGCGCACGAGCTGATGGCGCCCCTTCACTGACATGGCCCTGGGAATCCGCACGGAGGGCCTTCGGAAGGTGTACACCTCCGCCCCGCCCTCGGCGACCCCGGGGCGCGGGATCGTCGGAACGCCGTTCGCGTGGCGGACCGCCTCCGCGAGGAGGCAGAAGGTCGAGATCGTCGCGCTCGACAGCCTGACGCTGGAGATCGCGCCGGGAGAGATCTTCGGCCTTCTCGGTCCGAACGGCGCCGGAAAATCCACGACGGTGGGCATCCTGACGACGCGGGTCCGCCCGACCGGCGGCCGCGCCTGGATCGGGGAAGAGGAAGTCTGGAAGAGGCGCGTCTCCGTCAAGCGGCGGATCGCCGTCGTGCCGCAGCGGCCTAACCTCGACTTCGCGCTCACCGCCCGCGAGATCCTCCTCTTCCACGGCGCCTACTTCGGCATTCCACCGGCCGAGCGGCAGACGCGAGCGCGGGCGCTCCTCGAGCGGTTTCAACTGACCGACCGGGCCGACCAGCTCGTGGTGGGATTCTCGGGCGGCATGATGCAGCGGCTGTCGATCGCGCGCGCGATGATGCACGAGCCGGACGTGCTGTTCTTAGACGAGCCGTCGTCCGGCCTCGACCCGCAGACGCGGCTGCTTCTCTGGGAGATCGTGCGCGAGTACGGCGCCCGCGGCCGCACGATCGTCCTGACGACGCACAACATGGAGGAGGCGGACGACCTGTGTGGCCGTGTCGCCATCGTGGATCACGGCCGCGTCATCGCCCTCGGCGACCCGGAAGCGCTGAAGGCGACGATCCCGGGCGGCCACCTGATCCGCCTCCAGCTCGCTCCGCGCTCGCCGGAGCTCCTGGAGGCGCTTTCGCGGACGCCGGGAGTCACGGAGGTGCGCCCCGTCGGAGCCGCCGGCGCGGACGTCTACGCCGATCGGGGAGGACCGCTGGTGCCGGAGCTTCTGAATCGCGTTCTGGCGGCGGGAGCCGGCGTCTCCGACGTGCACATCTCCGAGCCGTCTCTCGAAAACCTGTTTCTCCACCATACTGGACGGAGCCTGAGGGAATGAGCACATTCCTCGCGCTCCTCTCCCGGGACGCGCACGTCGCCCGGCGAAACCTCGTGCCGCTGCTTCTTCAGATCCTGCTCCAGCCGATGCTGCTCGTCTTCGTCTTCGGCCGCGTCCTGACCACGAGCGGATACATGCCCCTGGAATACAAGAGCCTTCTTCTTCCCGGCATCGTGGCTCTGTCGATGATGCTCGCCGGGATCCAGGCCGTCGCGATGCCGGTGATCTCCGAGTTTCAGTTCACGAAGGAGATCGAAGACCGCCTCCTCGCTCCGATCGAGATCGAATGGGTCGCCGTCGAGAAGATCCTGGCGGGGATGATCCAGGCTCTCATCGCCGGCCTCGTCGTCGTGCCGGCGGCGTGGCTGATCATGGGCCGGGGACTCGCCCTGACGCTGCCGCACCCGTTTCTCTTTGCGCTCCTCTGCTGCGCCGTCGCGCTGCTCTCTTCGGCCATCGGGCTGACGCTCGGATGCTCCATCGGCCAGACGCAGATAGGCCTCATGTTCAGCCTGGTTCTCGCCCCGATGATCTTCTTCGGCTGCACCTACTACCCCTGGAGCGCGCTCGAGAAGTTTCCGATCCTGCAGAAGGCGGTCCTGATCAACCCGATGGTCTATTCGAGCGAAGGCCTGCGCTCCGCTCTCGTCCCGCAGTTCCCGCACCTGCCGTTTCCCGCGGTGGCGGGGGGACTTCTTCTTTTCAACGCGCTCTTCGTCTCACTCGGGATCCGTCAGTTCCGCAGGAAAGCGGTGCTGTAGGAGGCTGTCAGCTATCAGCTGTCAGTTTGGAGTTCTCCGATCGTTCGCTGCCCGTCATGAAATGTCCGTGGTTCGCCCGAGGCGGCAGCGGACGCTCCTGCTCGGTCTGTCTTTCTCTGGCGCACCCGGGGGCGAGCATGGGCGCCCCCCTTCTCCGCTGAGAGCTGAAAGCTGACAGCTGAGAGCTCTCTATTCTTTCCCCTTCAGCGCCTTCTGCTCGTCCGCCGTCACTTCCGGCAGGTGGCGCAGGAACGAGACCATCTGCCAGATCTGATCCGGCTTGTGGGTCGGTGAGAAGGCCGGCATCCCCGTCGTGCGGATTCCGTTGGAGACCAGCCAGAACAACTCACCATCCGTGCGACCCTGAACGCGCGGCAGAGTGAGGTCGGGCGCGGGCGGGTTCAGGCCCATCGAGAGCTCGGAGGGGTCGACGCCGGGAGCCGCGTGGCAGACGACGCAGTTGTCTTTGTAGTGCTCGAATCCCGCCGCCCAGGTCTGCGGATTCGCCGGAAGCGGGTTCTTCGCCGCGGGGGCCCGGCGCGACACCGAGCGGTTCAGGGCGAACTGCGCGACCCGGGTTTCGATGCGCGAGGGGCTCGCCGTCGCCGCGACGTTGTAGCCGCCCGTGGCGACGACCGCCGCGATGATCAGGCCGACCAGGAAGAACCCGAAGAGGATTCCGGAAAAAAAACGCATGCCGCCTCCTTTTCGACGCCCCTCAGGCGTGCCCTCGGTTGGACGCATGGCACGTCATCTCGACTCCCCACTCGACCTGGATGGTGGCATGGTCCACGCCCGCCGCGTCCTTCAGCACCTGCTGCACCGCCAGGAGAAGGTCTCCCCGCGGCGCGTCGGAAGCGGCGCGGATGTGAACGCTCGCCGAGTGAACGCCGGACGTCAGCGTCCACAGGTGCAGGTCGTGACAGGCCTCGACTCCCGGCACGCGCAGGACGGCATCCCGCACCGCGGTCGGATCGACTCCGCCGGGCGACCCCTCCAGAAGGATGTGCGCCGATTGCCTGAGGAGAGACGCCGCCCTCGGAAGGATGAAGAGAGCGACGGCCGCGGACACCGCAGGATCCAGCCACAGCCATCCCGTCCGCGGGATCGCGATCGCCGCCGCGAGGACGGCCGCGGACCCGAGCATGTCGGTGAAGACTTCGAGATACGCCGCGTGCATGTTCAGGTTGTGCGCCCCGCCGTGCTCGTGCCCGTGCCCCGGCGAGAGCAGCCGCATGGCGATCAGGTTGGCGGCGAGGGCGAGCAGGGAGACCCAGAGCATGACGCCCGTCCGCACCGGGACCGGGGAGGAAAACCGCATCGCCGACTCGACGAGGATCCCGAGCGCCATGAGAAGCAGAATCTCCGCGTTGACGAAGGCGGCCAGGATCTCGGCCCGATAGAGGCCGAAGCTGTGGCGCCGCGTCGGGGCTCGGCCGGCGACCGTGATCGCGGCATACGCCAGGATCAGCGCCGCGATGTCGGCGAACATGTGGGCGGCGTCCGCGAGCAGAGCGAGACTGCCCGAGACGATCCCTCCCGCGATCTCGATGGCGAGGACCCCGGCCGTCAGCGCGAGCGCCGCGCGAAGCCGCTTCCGCCGCTCCTCCCGATCCGAAGCCGGTTGTCCGCCGTCGCGCTCCGCAGGCCAGCCCGCGGCGCTCATCCGGCGGGGAGTCTCTCGACCTCGACCCGGGCGTCGTTGAAACACGCTCCCCCGCCGAGGTCGGCGAGCGTATCGGGCACGACGGCGTTCGCCGTGGATCCACCGAACGTGTTGTGGCTCCAGAGACCCTTGGGGACCGAGACGACGCCGGGCCGCAGGGTCGGAGCGACGCGGACGATGCAGGAGACCTGCCCGGAGGCGTTGCTGGCGGACACGCGGTCGCCAGACGAGATCCCGCGCGCCAGGGCGTCGGCGGGATGCATTTCCATGATCGCGATCTCGCGCCGCAGCTCGCCGAGCGTCGTGCTGATCGTCTGGTCCGTCGCCGGCGACACGAGCGCCAGAGGGTGCGCCGCGGTCGCGGGGTCTTCCCGGTAACCGTAGAGCCCCGACGGCGCGGCCTCGGCGTCGAGCTCCGGGGGACAGAGGTGGGCCCGGCGGTCGGCGGTGCGCGGAAAGACGTCGACGAACTGGATGGGATTGCGGCCGAAGGGCGGCGCGCCCGGACTCTGCCGGTCGAACGACGCGCGCCACGAGGGGCCCGAAGGGTTTCCGGCGAGGATCTCCCTCGTCAGCTCCGCTCCCGTCGACGCGTCGCCCGGCCGCTCGACACCCGCGCGCCGGCAGAGCTCGGCGAACACGTCGTGGTTCGGCCGGGATTGCCCGACCGGGGGGATGACCGCTTCGGCCTCCTGCAGCACGTAGGCGCCGTACCCGCGCGACACCTCCGTGCGCTCGAGAAACGTCGTCGCCGGTAAGACCACGTCCGCGTACAGAGCGGTGTCCGTCATTACCGGATCGAAGACGACCGTAAACAGGTCCTCGCGCTCGAGCCCCTTCCGAACCTTTTCCTGCTCCGGAAGCGTCATGAGCGGATTGCAGTTGTAGACGAAAAGCACGCGGACCGGCCTGTCGCGGTCGAGAAGCGCTTCCCCCGTCCGGTTCATGTTGATTTCCCGCGCGGGGGATGGCTCGGTCCGCGCCGAGCGCAGGGAATCGAGCTCCCACACGGCGGAGTTCGAGAGGGTGTAGCCGCCGCCGCGCACACCGAATTTGCCGGCGACCGCGGGAAGCGCGAGGATCGCCGCGGTGGCGGAGCCGCCGTTGCGGTTGCGCTCGAGACCCCAGCCGCAGCGGATCGCCGCGGGGGCGGATTCCGCGTACCAGCGAGCGAATCGCTCGAGGTCCTCCTCCAAAACCCCCGCCACCGCCGCGGCGCGCGCGATGGTCCACCGCTCGGCGCGGCGCCGCAGCTCCTCCCAGCCCGTGGCGTGCTTCTCGAGAAACGCGATGTCGGCCGCGCCGTTGGCGAAGAGCCACCGGTGAACGGCCAGCGCGACCGGAAGGTCGGTCCCCGGCCGGAGCGGGAGGTGCAGGTCCGCCTCGGCGGCGAGCCGCGTCTGCCGGGGATCGAGGACCACGAGGCGCCCCCCCGCCCTCCGCGCGGCCTGGAGGTGCGGAAGAAGGTGAATGCCCGAAGCGTGCGGGTTGGCGCCCCACACCACGGCGAGCTTCGCGTGCGCATAGTCATCGAGCGCGATGCCGGCCATCTTTCCGTAGAGGCCCACCGCGGCGCGGCTCGACGGCGCCGAGCAGACGGTCCGGGCGAAGCGAGAGGCGCCGAGCCTCGAGAAGAGCCGGGCGTCCGTGGTGTCCTGCGAAAGATATCCGTTGGAGCCGCCGTAGGAAACGGGAAGGATGGCCTCTCCCTGACCGCTCGCGGAGAGAGCCGCCATCTTCGAAGCAATCAGATCGAGCGCTTCCTCCCAGCTCGCCGTGCGGAAGCGGCCTTCGCCCTTGGTCCCGACGCGGATTCCCGGGTCGCGGACCCTCGCCGGCCCGTGGACGTGCTCGGGAAACCGCCGGACCTTGGCGCAGATGTATCCCGCGGTCAGGGGATTGACGCGCGTGCCGCCGACGGCAATGGCGATTCCGTTCTCGACCTGCACTTCGAGGCTGCAGGCGTCGGGACAGTCGAGCGGGCAGGCGCTCCCGGCCCGGGTCACCGGTCGCTCTCGTTCTCGGACGGCTTCCACGAGAGGATTCTATCGACAGTTTCGACGGCGATCGGGTGATACCCGGGGCGCGCGCGCCGGTAGAGCGAGACTGCCCGCTCCCGTCCGGCCGGCGTCTTCGCGAGGGCCTCGTACAGGGGCTTCAGGTACTTTCTCCGGCCGATCGACGTCAGGAAGGAATCGAGGCGCGCCTGCGTCCCGGGATACCCGCTTTCTATCGAGAGCAGGAGCCACTGAAACGCGATCTCCGAGTTGAGCGCCTCCGAAAGATGAAACGCGCGGTCGAGCTCCGACGACTTTGCGAGAGGCAGGTCCCGCGGAAGATTGCGCAGGAACCGGAGCCATTCGAGCGTGCTCCATGTCTTCGCGGGAAGACTCTCCGCCGCGCGGGAGCCCGCGAGCCACGCGACGCGGAGGGCATCGACGTCCGCGAACGCCGACGAGCTCACGGCCGCCGCTTCCGGTGGAATCGCCGGCGAGTTCAGCCAGGAATCCAGGTCGAGCCCGGGAGGACGCGCTCCGGCGAACAGCCGCTGGTCGAGGTCGCTCAGGAAGTCCGCCGTCGTCGCGCTCCGGAACGCGTGCGCGTCGAACCATCCGCGCAGGAACGGATCGAAGCGCTCGCGTCCGACCGCGCGCTCGATCGTCAGCAGAAGGAGCGCCCCCTTTTCGTAGGCGACCTCCGAGAGGACCGCGTCCGGGTCTCGTCCGGCGACCTCGGGACGGAGCATCAGGTCTCCGGGCTCCAGCGAGAGCGAAAGGCCTTCGAGCGTCTGGCGCCCGAGCACCCATTCCATCTCGGACCGCTTCGGCCCGAAGACGCGCTCGACGATCCGGCGCTCGCAGTAGGTCGTGAAGCCTTCATTCAGCCAGAAGTCGCTCCACGTCGCGTTGGTGACGAGGTTGCCGGACCAGGAATGGGCGAGCTCGTGCGCGACGACGTCGACGAGACTACGGTCGCCCGCCAGAAGAGTGGGGGTGGCGAAGGTCAGACGCGGGTTCTCCATCCCGCCGTAAGGGAAGCTCGGCGGCAGCACGAGCAGCTCGTACCGTTCCCAGCGATAGGGCCCGAACAGGGCTTCCGCAGCCTCGATCATCGCCTCGGTGTCCGCGAACTCCCACGCCGCCTTCGACACCACCGAGGGTTCCGACCAGACGCCCGCGCGCGGGCCGAGCGCCGCAAAGGCGAGATCGCCGGCGGCCAGCGCGATCAGGTAGGACGGGACCGGCGACGTCATCTCGAATCGGAACGCGCCGTCGCTTCCTCTGTCGAGCCTGGCGGCGCTCATGAGGGCCGTCAGCCCGGCGGGGACCCGGACGGACGCCGACCACGTCTGACGCACGCCGGGGCTGTCCTGCAGGGGGATCCAGCTCCTCGCGTGGATCGCCTGCGACTGCGTGAAGAGAAAGGGATGCCTTTTTCCGGCGGTCTGCGGCGGGAGCAGCCACTG
This sequence comes from Acidobacteriota bacterium, assembly GCA_020199905.1. GTDB lineage: Bacteria > Acidobacteriota > Thermoanaerobaculia > UBA5066 > Gp7-AA6 > JALYUA01. Next base: position 7,882 of record JAIVJS010000003.1, on the reverse strand, counting down.
CAGCGCGGAGGCGCGCGGAGACGTCTCGTAGCGGATCCGCGCGCGCGTCGCGCCGGAGGGTAGATCGATGCTCAGAGGCGCGCCGAGGATCGGGTCCGAAGGCCCGAGGAGAAACCGCGCGGGCGTGAACGGGCCTCTGCCCGCGGCCGTCTCCGCGGAAAGGATGGTGAGATCCCGCGTGTCCAGCAGGAGCGGCCCGGGACCCGAGTCTCTGCTCTCGAAAGACAGGACCGCCGTTCCGGCGAGGCTTCGGCTGCCGAAGCGCACATCGATCTCCAGGGCGACGTGCCGGACGCGGACGCGGGCGGGATTCGAGTAGGAGTGGGGATCGGGTCCCTGCGAGCGGACGGAGGCGGACGGAGCCGGATCGCCTCCCGGCCCTCTTCCGCGCGGACCGGTTGCGCTCGCGCACGCCATGGCGGCGCAGAGTAGCAGCAGCCCCGCGGCGCGCCGGCATCCGCCGCCGTTCTCCGCGACCCTGTTCCATGGGGGCGGCCGCCGTTCCGCGTCGGGCACCGTCATCCTCCGATATCGACTGCTCGCTTTATCATCTCCTCGAATGCGCGCCTCGAATCCGGCCTCCAGCGGGTAGCGCCCATGCGCGATTCGGACGAGGTCCCGCGGGTTGCCTTCGGGGCCGCGCTGCGGTACTGGGCGGCCCTGGGATGCGTGAACTTCGGAGGGCCCGCCGGGCAGATCGCGATGCTCCACCGCGACCTGGTCGTGCGCCGCCGCTGGATCTCGGAGGAGCGTTTCCTGCGCGCGCTCAACTTCTGCATGCTCCTCCCGGGCCCCGAGGCGACGGAGCTCGCCATCTACATCGGATGGCTTCTCCACGGACCGGCTGGCGGCGTCGCGGCCGGCGTGCTCTTCCTGCTTCCTTCGGTGGTCGTCCTGCTCGGACTCTCCTGGGCGTACGCGGCTCACGGGAATCTCCCTCTCGTGGCCGGCGCTCTCGCGGGGTTGAAGCCGGTCGTGGTGGCGGTCGTCGCGGCGGCCGTCTGGAAAATCGGGCGCCGCGCCCTGAAGCGACCCCTGGACGGGGCGATCGCGGCGGGCGCGTTTCTCGCGCTGACGTTTCTCCATGCGTCGTTTCCTCTCGTGATCGCCGCGGCCGCGGCGGCCGGAGCGCTCCGGAGATCGGAGAGGGGAACGCCGGCTTCCGATCCCTCCACGGGAGGGGAGACGGCGCCCGCGGGAACGCTTCCGGCGCGGCGCCGCAACATCCGCCTCCTTCTTCTCTTCTGCGCGCTCTGGGCGGCTCCTCTCCTTCTCGTCTCCGCCGCGCTCGGATGGGACGGAACTCACGCGCGGGCCTACCGATTTTTCTCGCAGGCGGCCTTCGTCACCTTCGGCGGGGCGTATGCCGTCCTCACGTACGTGGTCCACGCCGCGGTCGGACCCTTTCACTGGCTGTCGCCGGCCCAGGCCATCGACGGGCTCGCGCTCGCCGAGACGACGCCCGGGCCCCTCATCATGGTGCTGACTTTCATCGGTTACCTGGCGGGCTGGCAGTCTCCCGGCGCCCTGTCGCCGGCCGCCTCGGGGGCGCTGGCCGCGCTGCTGACCACCTGGGCGACGTTTCTCCCCTGCTTCTTCTTCATCCTTCTGGGCGCACCGTGGATCGAGCGTCTCCGGGGACGGCCGAGGCTGGACGCCGCCCTTTCGGGGATCACCGCCGCGGTGGTGGGAGTGATTCTCAATCTGGCCGTCCTCTTCGCGTCGGCCGTCCTCTTCCCTCGAGGCCTCGCCGCCGGTCCGGATCCGTTTTCCCTGGCGCTCGCTTCCGCGGCGCTCGCCGTGCTGCTCCTCTTCGATCTGGAGGCGGCCTGGGTCGTTCTCGCCGGCGGGACTGCGGGTCTCGTCCGGGCTGTCGTCCTGGGCCGGGTCTGACGGCGGGAGACGCTCCCGGCTGAACGGGTTCGAGGCCTTTCGAATCCGCGAGCCGGGTTCATGGTGCGTTCACTCGCGCCTGCCTAGACTCCTCTCTGTTGAACGGCCGGCGCCTTTTGCGCCGCGCTCGAAAGGAGATTTGAAATGAACAAGAACATCGCCCGCATCCTCGCCCTCGGCGTCGCGGTGGCGCTCCCGACCGGCCTCTTCGCTCAGACGGCCGCCACGAAGCCCGCCGACAAGCCCATGGCCGCCCCGACGGCGACGACCTCCACGTCGTCCTCGAGCTCGATGAGCTCGACCGACAAGAAGACGATGGCCGACGGCTCGGCCGCCAAGTCCACCAAGAAGACGAGGAAGAAGTCTTCGAGGCACGGCGCGAAGAAGAAGACCACGATGAAGACCGAAGAGACGAAGTCGAACAGCAAGTAAGATCCGTTTCCGCGGTATTCGAGGCGTGCCGATCGCGGCACGCCTTTTTTTGGTCTCGCTCCGGCCGGCGGGATCGCTTTCCGCCGGCCGCGCCGTTCACATCCCGTTCATGCCCCGCTGCATAGAGTCCGCCGCATCCCCGTCGCGTTTTGCCACGGGGCTTGAAGGAGGCGTCAGATGAGGAAGTCCGTCCTGTTCCCTGTGGCCATCGCCGCGGCGCTGGCGTTCCCGATCGGTGCCTTCGCTCAGACTTCTTCGACAGGCAGCCAGACCACGACGACCAGCACCCAGTCTGCGCCGGCGACGACGACCGGCACCACGACCACCACCCAGACGAAGTCGAGCATGTCGGCCGGCAGGAGGAGCGCGACGAAGAAGAAGACGACCCGGAAGCACAAGACCAGGTCGACGACGGTCGCTCCCGCCGCCCCGGCGACCCCGACCTCGAAATAACGGGTTCCCCGAAACGCAAAACGCCGGCGAGACTCTCGCCGGCGTTTCCTTTTCCGGCCGCGCCACCCGCATCGGCACCTCTCCGCCGTCGGCGCTTCCTCGGGCTCGCCGCCGCAGCGCGTTCCCCCGAGCGGCGGCCTGATGTGCGTTAAGCTCGAAGCGTTGTCGTTCCCGGTCCCTTTCCATCCCGCCGTCGAGGCGTGGTTCACCGCTCGACTCGGCGACCCGACGCCGCCGCAGCGTGACGGCTGGCCCGCGATCCGCTCGGGCGCTCACACGCTGATTGCGGCGCCGACCGGCTCGGGTAAGACGCTCGCGGCGTTCCTGTCGGCGATCGACTCGCTGATCCGGCAGGGCGACTCGCTTCCCGACGAGACCTCGGTTCTCTACGTGTCGCCGCTGCGCGCGCTGTCGAACGACGTGCGCAAGAACCTCGACGGGCCGCTGGCCGAGATCCGCGCCGCGGACCCGACCGTGCCGGAGGTGCGCGTCCTCGTGCGGACGGGAGACACGCCGGCGTCGGAGCGGGCCGCGATGGTGCGCCGGCCGCCCCACATCCTCGTCACGACGCCCGAATCCCTCTACCTGCTCCTGACGAGCGACAGCGGCCGGCGCCTTCTCGCCTCCGTCCGGACCGTCATCGTCGACGAGATCCACGCGCTCGTCCGGGACAAGAGAGGAAGCCACCTGGCCCTCTCTCTGGAGCGGCTGGATGCGGTCGCGACCGGGCCCGTCCAGCGCATAGGCCTGTCGGCCACTCAGAATCCGCTCGAGCGGGTGGGACGGTTCCTGACGGGCGCCGGCGCCGGCCGGCAGTGCAGGCTGGTGGACGCGGGCACCTTCCGGACGCTCGACCTCGCGATCGAGATCCCGCCCTCTCCCCTTTCGACCGTGTGCTCGCACGAGCAGTGGCAGGAGATCTACGAGAGGATCGCGGTCCTCGTCCGGGAGCACCGCACGACCCTCGTCTTCGTCAACACGCGAAAGATGGCGGAGCGCATCGCCGGACAGCTGACGCGGCTGCTCGGAGAGGACGCCGTGACGAGCCATCACGGAAGCCTGTCCCGCGAACGCCGGCTCGACGCGGAAGAGAGGCTGAAAACGGGGCGGCTCCGGGCGCTCGTCGCCACGGCGTCGCTGGAGCTCGGGATCGACATCGGCGACGTGGACCTGGCGATACAGGTCGGCGCGACGCGCTCGATCGCCACGTTTCTCCAGCGCGTCGGCCGCGCGGGCCATGTCCTGCGAAAGGTGCCGAAGGGCCGCCTCTTTCCCCTCACTCTGGACGAGCTCGCGGAGGGAGCGGCCCTCCTTCGGTGCATCCGCGCGTCCATCCTGGACCGCACCCCTGAGCCGTCCCGGCCTCTGGACATCCTCGCCCAGCAGATCGTCGCGGCGTGCGTCGCCGAGTCGTGGGATGCGACCGCCCTCTTCGAGCTGGTGCGCCGCGCCTGGCCGTACCGGGACCTGACGCGCGAAGAGTTCGACGACGTCGCTTCGCTTCACACGGGCGGCCGGCGCGCGCTTCTGCACCGGGACGGCGTCGGAGGCCGGCTCCTCGCGACCCGGCGGGCGCGGCTGGCCGCGCTTCTTTCCGGCGGCGCGATTCCAGACACGGCCGATTACCAGGTGCGCCTGGAGCCTGAGGGGACGCTGGTCGGCACCGTCAACGAGGACTGGGCAATCGAGTCGAACGGCGGCGACATCTTTCAGCTCGGCAATGCCTCGTGGCGCATCCTGCGTGTCGAGACCGGGGTGGTGCGTGTCGCGGACGCGAAAGGCCAGTCTCCGAGTCTCCCCTTCTGGCTCGGCGAGGGCCCCGGCCGGACTCGCGAGCTGGCCCGCGCGATCGGGGAGATGCGGGAGGCCTGCGACGGAACGGGAGCCGATTCGGTCGCCGCCTTGCGCGAGTCCTGCGGAGACCCGTTGCCGGAGAGCGCGGCGCTGCAGCTGGCGGAGTACGTCGATGCGGGCCGGATCTCGCTCGGCGCCGTCCCCACTCAGAAACGGGTCATCCTGGAGCGGTTCTTCGACGAGAGCGGCGGGATGCAGCTCGTCGTGCACGCCCCGTTCGGGTCTCGCATCAACCGCGCGTGGGGCCTGGCTCTCCGGAAGAAGTTCTGCGTGGGATTCGGGTTCGAGCTCCAGGCGGCCGCCAACGAAGAGGCGATCGTGCTTTCGCTCGGCCCTCAGCACAGCTTCCCGCTGGAAGAGGTCTTCGATTACCTTCATCCCGACACGGCCCGGGACGTGCTCATCCAGGCGCTTCTTCCCGCGCCCATGTTCGAGACGCGGTGGCGCTGGAACGCCCAGAGATCGCTGCTCCTGGAACGCTCGCGCGGCGGCCGGAGAGTTCCCCCGAACCTGCTCCGGATGCGCGCCAACGACCTGCTCGCGGGCGCCTTTCCTCAGGTCCTGGCGTGCCCGGAGACCCTCCCGGGGGGCCCCATCCCGGTCCCGGTCGAGCATCCGATCGTGCGGCAGACCGTGGAAGACTGCCTGACGGAGGCCATGGACGTCGACGGGTTTCTGGAAGTTCTGCGCGGATTGAAGGACGGGTCGATCGAGAAGCGCGCCGTCGACACGGTCGAGCCGTCCGCGTTCGCGCGAGGCATCCTCTCGTCGCAGCCTTACACCTTCCTGGACGATGCCCCCCTCGAGGAGCGCCGCGCGCAGGCGGTGCTTTCCCGCCGCGTGCTCGACGCGCGCACGTCCGACGAGATCGGCGCGCTCGATGCCGAGGCGATCGCGCGCGTCCGGGACGAGGCCTGGCCCGTCCCGGAAAGCGCCGAGGAGGTCCACGAAGCTCTTCTCTGGATGGGGTACGTCACGGAGAGCGAGGCCGCGGCGTGGGCGCCCTGGATCGACGATCTCGAGTCGGCGCGCCGCGTGACGAGGGAAGGCGACCGGATCTTCGCCGTCGAAGCGGTGCGGGCCCCCAAGGCCGTCCTGCGCGGCCGCCTCGAGGCGCTGGGACCGATCTTCGCGCGTCCGGACGAAGAGCCGCTGCTGTGCGAGCTCGAAGTCGAGGGCTCCGTTCTCCGGACCCGGATCGACGGACGCGAGGCGTGGTGCGACCGGAGGCTCCTCGCGCGGATCCATCGCGCGACCGTGGATCGCCTGCGCCGCGAGATCGAGCCCGTGACGGCCGCGCACTTTCTCCGTTTCCTCGGCTGCTGGCAGCACGTGGATCCCGCGCACCGCCTCGACGGTCCGCGCGGGGTCGCGCTCGTGATCGCGCAGCTGGCGGGATACGAGGCGCCCGCCGCCTCCTGGGAAGCGAGCATCCTTCCCGCGAGGGTCAGGGAGTACAAGCGCGAGTGGCTCGACCAGCTGACGCTGTCGGGCGAGGTGGTGTGGGGGCGGCTCTGGGGCGCGGGCGCCGGTCCGGTCCGAAGGGCGCCGGTCTCCCTCGTCCTCCGCGCCGACGTGGACGATTGGACGGCTCTCGGCTCGGCGACGGAATCCCCCGACGCGTCGGAGGAGGCGGCGTCGGTTCGGGATGCCCTCGTGCGGCGGGGCGCGATGTTCTTCCAGGAGCTCGCCAGAGAGGCGAAGCTGTCCGTGTCCCTGGCGGAGGAGGGACTTGGCCGGCTCATCGCGCTGGGCCAGGTCACCTGCGACTCCTTCTCGGGGCTGCGCTGGCTCATCGTTCCGGCGTGGCGGCGAAAGGCTGTCGGCCTCTCGGCCGGCCGCTGGAGCGCGCTGCGTCCGCCGGCGCCGCCTGCCGCCGCCGAGTCCCGTTTCCCCCCCGCGCAGGCGGAGTTCGTGGCGCGCCGGCTCCTGGCCCGCACGGGTGTCGTGTTCCGCCGCACGCTGGCGCGCGAGAGGCAGCCGATCCCGTGGCGCGATCTCGCCCGCGCCCTCCGGACCCTCGAAGCGCGGGGCGAGATCCGCGGCGGCCGGTTCGTCGCGGGATTCGACGGCGAGCAATACGCGCTGCCGGAAGCCGTCACCCTGCTGCGGGAGCTTCGGCGGCGGGGCGAGACTCCCGACGCGGAGCCTGTCCTCGTGTCCGCTGCCGACCCGCTCAACCTGCGCGGGATCCTGACCCCGGACGAACGCATTTCACCGTTGGCGCGCCGCCAGGTCCGGGTCGCGTAGGCTCGGACCGCCCCGCAAAAGCCGGAGTCGTGCTGGAATCGTCCTGCTGCGTCTCGGCCCTTCCGGGGGACGCGAGAACACGTTCGAGCTCCGAAAACTCGATTGGCTTCGAAGTCCGCCGCCACCGCCCGCCGCTGGTCGTCGTCCTGGGCGTACCCCGAGAGCGCAACGAGAAATGCCGAACGCGTCATGGGGTCCTGGCGAAGATTCGCTGCCACGGCGTATCCGTCCATTCCGCCCGGAAGCCCGCTGTCGCAGGAGGACCACGTCCGGTCGAAATTTTCGCGCGAGTTCGACGCCCGTGCTTCCACTGTAGGCGCGCTCGACGGGATATCCGGGCCACGTCGAGTCCGGCCGCCTCGAGCGCCGATCCGGGGTCCGCGAGGATGCGTTCCTTCTGCAGGAGGATCTTGCCCCGAGCGATCCTCGCCACGTCCATGAGGTCATCGATCAGGCGGGTCATGTGGCCCACCTGTCTTTCGATCATGGTGCGGGCGTTGCGAAAAACGTTTTCCCCGATACTCTACGGTCGCCTCCAGCGGTTGCCCGGAATCTGATCCGCCGTCCTCTTTTGCCCCGTGAGAAACGCATCTGATTGATTGACGAGCGGATCTCCTGCGAGAATGCCGTCGCCGTTCCCGGAGCCTCGCTCCCATTCCCGACACAAGACCGCACGGCTCCCCCCGGACCGGCCAATGGGCGTGCATGAGAGAAAACGAGGTCAAGCTACTCTCCTGGAGATGCCGGGTCTGCGGCCAGCAGAATTACCGGCCGCTGTCGAGCGAGATCCAGGAAGGCAAGATCATTCCCGTCGTCTGCCGCCGGTGTGACGGGGCGGTTCGGGAGACGCTCTCGAGCTCGAAGATCATCGCGGACCGGCGGCAACGCGCACGCGCATGACGGCGGTAGGGGGTAGGCGGTAGGCGGAAGCGGCGGGACGGTCCGTCGAGAGCGGCTCCTGCCCCTCCCGCTCTCAGTTCAGGTAGACCAAGATCGATTC
>JAIVJS010000064.1 GCA_020199905.1 Acidobacteriota bacterium | reverse complement strand
CAGGCGGGAGGTGATGCGGCCCGTCGCGAGCGAACCCCGGGTGTCTCTCGCCGAGGGCAGATCACACCTCTGCGCCGGGGGCCGCCCGAGCGGCTTCCCCTACTTCGCGGCCGGCGCCGGATCCATCGACCCGTGGTCGACCACGTAGACCCACCGCCCGTTGCGCTTCTCGGTCACCTCGGTGAACCGCCCCGTGGCGGTGACAGGCTGACCCGTCGCCTTCGGAAGAGTCCTCATCGAGAACGTCCCCCACGACACGCTCCGGTTCCCCATGGTCTCGTGGTGCATCTCTGAAGTGGACACGTCCTGAACCGTGTTCTCCGCAAAGAATGCGCGATAGCTCTCGCGGATCGCCTGCGTGCCCTTCGCCTGCGGAGAGTCGGGCAGCCAGGCCACGGCGTCGGGCGCGTAGCAGGCCATGACGGCCTCGAGATCCATGGCCTTGAACGCCTTCGCCCACGACGCATCCACGCTTGCGGGACCCTCCGCGGGCGTCGTCGGCGCGGCCAGAGCGACCGAGGCCGTGAAAAGGAAGGGGAGCAGAAGGAGGAGGCGCGTGAGCTTCATGAAGATCTCCTTTTTTGTTTCGGTTCAGCGCGGGATTAAATCACGGAACCCGCTGACCGAACCCGCCGCGCGGTGAAGGAGCCCGTCAGGACCGTGACCGCCTTTTCGGCTCCCGGCCGGCCTGCGATTCTTCGAACCGACCGCAGCACGGGATAGACTGAGCCCCCATTCCCATCTCTTCCGGCACCCGGCTGGGCCCCTACGAAATCCTGTCGGCTCTCGGAGCGGGCGGGATGGGCGAGGTCTACAAGGCGCGCGATACCCGGCTCGACCGCGCCGTCGCCATCAAGGTGCTGCCGTCGCACCTCTCCGACAGCGCCGAGTTCAAGCAGCGGTTCGAGCGCGAGGCGAAGGCGATCTCGCAGCTCTCCCACGCCCACATCTGCGCGCTCTACGACGTCGGGAACGCCGATGGAGTCGAGTACCTCGTCATGGAGCTTCTGGAGGGGCAGTCGCTCGCGGACCGCCTCGCGAAGGGACCTCTCCCGACCGACCAGCTCCTCAAGGCGGGAATCGAGATCGCCGACGCGCTCGACAAAGCCCACAAGCACGGGATCGTCCATCGGGACTTAAAGCCCGGAAACATCATGATGACGAAGTCCGGGGTGAAGCTCCTCGACTTCGGACTCGCGCGGCTCCATCCGGCGCAGGCCGCTTCGACGAGCGGCGTGTCCATCCTGGCGACCGAGGTCTCCGCCGGGGCGCCGCTGACCGAGCGCGGAACGATTCTCGGCACGTTCCAGTACATGTCTCCCGAGCAGCTCGAGGGCAGGAACGCCGACCCGCGCAGCGACATCTTCGCGTTCGGTTGCGTTCTCTACGAGATGGCGACGGGGCGGAAGGCGTTCTCGGGGAAGAGTCAGGCGTCTCTGATCGCTTCGATCCTCGAGCGCGACCCGCCGCCGATCTCGTCGGTCCAGCCGCTCGTTCCGCCGGCGCTCGACCGCGTCGTCCGCACCTGCCTCGCGAAGGACCCGGACGACCGGTGGCAGACCGCTCACGACCTGACGAGCGAGCTCAAATGGATTGCCGAGGCGGGCTCGCAGACGGGAGCGCCGGCGACCGTGCGCGCGCGGCGGCGTCATGCCCTAACGGCCGGATGGGGCACTGCGGCGGGAATGGCCCTGCTCGCCGCCGTGCTCGGGGTGCTTCTCGTCAGCGCGAACTCTCGAGCCAGATCACAGACGGAAAGGGTCCTCCGTACGCACTTTCTCCCGCCCAAAGGCGAGCGGCTTCTCCTCGACCCCCTGAGGGGAAGAGGTTTCGCGATCTCGCCGGACGGCGCGCGGCTCGTCTACGTCGTCGGCAAGGGCGTCACTTCCGAGTTGCGGCTCCGCTCTCTGGACTCGCGGGAATCGAGCGTGATTCCGGGGACGGACGGCGCGAACTTCCCCTTCTTTTCACCCGATGGAAAATGGGTCGGATTCAACGCGGGCCCGAAGCTCAAGAAAGTCGCGCTGGCCGGCGGTTCTCCCGTGACCCTGTCTGACGCGCCGCAGTTCCGCGGCGCCGCGTGGGGCGAAGACGGATCGATCTATTTCGTCCCGAACGTCTACGTCCCGGTCTTGAAGCTCCCGGCCGACGGGGGCGCCATCTCGGCGGTGACGAGGATTCGGACGAAGGACGGAGAACAGCAGCATCGCTGGCCGGAGCTTCTGCCGGGAGGCAAGGTGATCCTGTACGCGATCGGCTCCGGTGCCGACTGGGACGACGCGACGATCGTCGCCGAGCGCCTCCAGGGAGGGGAGCGCAAGGTCCTGATCAAGGGCGGCACGTTTCCGAAATACCTGCCGACCGGTCATCTCGTCTACGCCCGGGCCGGAGCGCTCTACGCCGTTTCCTTCGACGCCCGCAAACTCAAAATCGAAGGGGCCCCGGTGGAGGTTGCCCGCAACGTGCTCTTGAACCCGTCCGGCTTCGCGGACATGGATCTCTCCCGAAACGGAATCCTCGTGACGGCTTCGTCCGAGACGGCGGTCGAAGACCTGATGCTGTCCTGGATCGATCGCGAGGGGAGAGGCGAGCCGCTGAAGGTCCAACGGCAACCGTTCCTGTCGGTGGGGCTCTCGCCCGACAATTCTCGCGTGGTGGTGAGCATCGGGAACGGGATATCGATCCTGGATCTCGCCAGACTCTCGATGACGAAACTCACGCTTCCCGCGCGCGCCCAATATCCCGTCTGGTCGCGCGATGGGCGCCGGATCTATTTCGGATTCGAGAAAGACAAGTTCTACCAGACCTTTTCGAAGGCCGCCGATGACAGCGGCGCCGCGCAGATGGTCTTTCCCTCCGAGTCGGAGGAGGACCCGTTCGGGTTTTCCGCCGACGGCTCTCAATTGCTGACCGTCAAGAACACCGCCGATGGACAGTACGAGCTGCGTGTCCGCTCGATGCGCAACGGATCGCCTCAGGGGGAGCCGAGGCTCCTCGTCAAGTCGTTGTTCCTCGCCGACACGACGGTGGGCTTCTCACCCGATGGCCGCTGGGTGGTTTATGAATCCTTCGAATCCGGGCGGCGGGAGATCTACGTTCGGCCGGCTTCGGGCGAGGACCGCAAGTGGCAGATATCGACCGAGGGCGGCACGGGTGCGGCCTGGTCGCCGGCGGGGAACGAGATCTTCTACGTCTCCGGGTCGAGATTCTTCGCAATCCCCGTCGAATCGAAAGGGGAGGACTTCGTCGTCGGAGCTCCGAGAGCTCTCTTCGAAACGCACCAGATCCTGGCCTACGACGTGGCCCGCGACGGAAAGAGGTTCCTGGTCGCGGAGGACCCGAATCCCGCGGCGCAGCCGGCGCTGGACGTCACGGTCAACTGGTTCGCCGAGGTCCGCCGCAAGGTTCGGGAGGCCCGGGCGCCGTAGCAGCCGTCTCGCCGGACGGTCGCCGCGGAGCCGCTTCAGGGTCCCGGTGAATGAAACTGGGCGTTCGATCCTCACGGTTTTTCACCGACCTGGCCGCACGCCGCTTCGCGCTATGGGCGCCGCCTGCGAAGCCTGACCGTCGCCGTCCCGTGGCGAGAACCGTTCCACTGCCGGGAGAGTGGTTAAACTCCGCGAGCGCGAATTTCCTCGATGTCCTGGATCCAGGATTGAAGGG
>JAIVJS010000096.1 GCA_020199905.1 Acidobacteriota bacterium | reverse complement strand
GTAGAAGACGTTGGTTCCGGCCGTGACGGCGAGGAACGAGCTCCAGGCGCCGAGGGGGTTGTTCGTCAGGCCGACCTGCTTCAGCGCGCCGATCGCGGGGCGCGGCGGGTTCACAGTCAGCGAGGCGCTCGCCGTGTTTCCATTGACGGTCGCGGCGTTGATGACGTAAGACACGCCGCCACTGGTGTTGGCGTAGGCGCCGACGACGGCTGCCGTGACGTTGACCGTGACCGTGCATGTGCCGCCGCCGGCGATCGTCCCGCCGGAGAACGTGACGGAGCCCGCGCCGGCGACCGGTGAGAAAGCCGGCGCGCCGCAGCCCGACGTGGAGGCGGCGGGGATTCCCGCGACGACCATGGCGCCGGGCGAGGTCGGCAGAATGTCCGAAAACGCGACGGAGCTCAGCGTGTCGTTCTGGTTGGGATTCGTGATCATGAACGTGAGGGTCGAGACGCCGAGCGCGAGAATCGGATTCGGCGCGAACTGCTTGGCGATCACCGGGGGAAGAACCGCCGTCAGCGTGGCCGACGCGCTTCCGGACGCGCCCGCGTTCGTCCCCCCCTCCGTCGAGGAAACGAATCCGCTCACGTTGACGTGCGGCCCCGCCGTCGTCGCCGTGACCGTCACCGGAATCGCGCAGGATGCCCCCGCGAGCCGCGTCCCTCCGGTGAACGTCAGCAGGTTGCCGCCCGTGATCACGAGGCTCCCGCCGCATGCCGCCGTCGTCCCGTCGGGCGCCGTCAGGCCTGCCGGCAACGAGTCGGTGAACGAAAGGCCGGTCAGCCCGACGGCCGCATTCGGATTGGTGACGGTGAACGTGAGGACCGAGGCCGCGCCGACGGCGACCGGGTTCGGAACGAACGCCTTGACGAGCGTCGGCGGGAGCGGGCTGCCGCACCCCGTGAACACGATGTCGTCGTAATTGAGCGACGCCCCGGTGGCGTTGTTGTTCGCGCCGGTCCCGGTGAGCCGGAAAGTGGTCACGCCGGTCGTGCTCGTGAGTCCGGTCAGGTCCGCGGTGTGATTCGTGAACGCCGCGGCCGGGCTCGCGACTGTGAGCACGGGAGCGCCGAAACCGGCGCCGCTGTTGACGGTTAGCGTGATCGAGGTCGGCCCGTTCGATGGGCTCGGATTGGCGACCCAGAAGCTCATCTGGACCGCCGTGTACTTACTCGTGTCGACGGCGAACTGGATGAACTGCCCGGCGTCCTTGTACCCGTTCGTCTGCCAGGACGTCGTATCGCCGTGCCCGCTCGACGTGGAGATCGCCGTGCTCGCCGGCAGGTTTGCGGACGCGGCGGCCGTGGTCACGTTGGCCGCCTTCGTCGTCGGAACACCGCCGGCGAGGTCGGGCGGGTTGGCGGTCGTGCCGGTCGGCACGCTCCAATCCGCCAGCGTGAGCCCGCAGACGGGAGGAGGCGGGCCGGGCGTGGAGCCGACCGTCAGGCTGTCGCTCGCGGCGCTTCCCGTATCGACCGGGCCGATGAAGAGGTGGCCCGACGTGTTCGAGTACGTGCCGGCGACCGGAACGGTCACGTTGACCCCGACGGTGCAGGTGCTGTTCGCCGCGACGGTGCCGTTCGAGAACGAGATCGACGAAGCCCCCGCCGCGGGCGCAAACGTGGGCGTGCCGCATCCCACGGTCGCCGCGCCAGGAGGTGTTGCGACGACCATCGCCCCCGGAGAGATCGGGAAGACGTCCGTGAAGGCGAGAGAGCCCACGGACCCGGCGTTCGGGTTTGCAAGGGTGAACGTGAGTGTGGAGATCCCTCCGGCGGTGGCGGGGTTCGGCGCGAAGCGCTTCGAGATCGTGACGAGGGCCGGATCGATGATCGTCGCGATTCGCGCGCCTGTCGAGAAGTCGGCGTTGTAGTGAAAGCTGCTGCCGGAGAAGTCGTAGATCAGGCTGTTCAACGTCTGGACCGTGCCGCCGCCGCTGATGATCTTCACCGTATACGTGGTGATGACGGTTCCGCCGGCCTTCCCGGCCACCCCGACGCACGAACGGTAGTTCGGGCTGTTAGGGTCGTTCTCCCACAGGCACGCGTCCGAATAAAGCTTGTCGTTCGGAGACGACACATAGATCGAGGTGTTCGCCGAATACGTCGTGCTGACCGAGAGAATCTGGAAGACCGTGTTCGGGAAGTTGATGAACTCCTCGAGCTGCTCGTATCCCTGCGTCGCGGTCGCTCCGTCGAGCTCGATCGTGTAGGTGTTTCCGACCACGAGAGCCATGGATCCGCCCGCCGGCACCGAAACGCCGTTCAGCTTCACGCCGGTCGTGGAGTTGCGGTTCTGCGAGATGAGGTGCTCGACGTAGAGCTCCCGGGGCGTCGGCGAGGTCGCGGAGCCGGTGAAGTCCGTCGCCGTGATGTGGTAGCGGCGCGTGGTGTCGAAGGCCGCGGGAACCTTCGTGACCTCGACTTCGAAGTAAGCGTCCGCGCAGGCGCCTGCGGCGATGGATGGGATCGTGATAGTGCTGAGCGACCCGGGGCGGAGGTTGATGTTCGGGTTGGCCGAGTCCCAGGACCAGACGACCGCGACGCCGGTCGTTGCGACGTCGCTGCAGACCCGCGCCCCGACAGGAAAATGGTCCGGGCCTGACGCCGGACTGTTGCTGTCCAGGCCGATGACGTTCCAGGAGATTGGCCCGACACTGAGAGCCGCCATCGCCGGCGACGCCGCCAGAAGCGCGAACGCGATCACCGCCCCTGCGATGGAGAGGATCTTTGGCGACCTCCGCGGCGGAGCGTCCAGGCTCCTCGCGCTTGCCCGCAAAAGGGTCGGGATCCTTCGCATGGAGGGGAAGACAAGCTCCTCGCTTGTTCGGCGGAGCCCTTGGGCTCCTCGTCTTTATCTTGTTACGGGCGTTGTGTACGTCATTATACATGAAGTTCCCGCGGCTCTTCGGTTCCGTCGGGAAAACGGGTTTCGCGACGCGGCGCTTCCTTTGTGAACAATGTTCAATGGGAGGTCAGCCTTTCGCCGCGGCACGGGCGTTGGGCAATCGCGTGCGCCGCCCGGCGACGGGCAGGGGCGTTCACACAAAACCCGCCGCTCGGGCTGGGAGGCGTTCGATAGCCTCGCTTTCGCGCCGGACGGTTATCAGACGATCGCGCCGACACTCGCGCTGCGATACGAGTCGGAGGGGTCAGCAGGACGTGCTCTCGTCGCGCGGAGCTTCCAATCACCGGATTCGCGCGATCCGGCCTTGCGTCGGGAATCTCTGGAATTGTCCCGGGTCGTGGCCGGGGACGACGCGGTCCGCGGAGCCGGCGAGCTCGATCATGCGCGCCTGGCTCCGGATGTTGCCGGGATGGTCCTTCTCGCTGAAGGTCGCGCTGGCCCTGTGCTCGGCGAGATTCCGATACAGGTAGCAGTTGTCCGAGGCCAGGACGAACGGCTGACTCCCGTCGACGCGGATGTATTGAGACGCAAAGGTGTGGCGCGCGCCGGTGAAGGCGCGGACTCCGGGCAGAATCGCCACGTTGTCGCCGTCGACGAGGCGCAGGCGTCCGTCCTTGTGGATCCGCTCGAGCACCTTGACGTCATCGGGGTCGATGCCTCCGTGGTGTCCGCCCGGCTTCCAGGCGTCTCTCGTGTAATAGGAAAATTCCTGTTTCTGGATCCAGACCGTCGCCTTCGGGAAGAGGTCAATGCCGCCCATGTGATCCCAGTGGGCATGGCTGATGACGACGTCTGTCACGTCTTCCGGGCGGACGCCGGCGAGCCTCACGGCTTCGTCGGGACGGAGGTAGTCGGCGGTGGGAAATTTCTCGAGCCAGGCCTCGCGATGGAAGCCGCTGTCGAAGAGAACGTTGTGTCCTCCTCCTCGGATCAGCCAGACGACCATGGCGATGTCCATCTTTTCGCCCTTTGGAGCGCCGATGACGAGCGACGCCACGGGAAAACTCGCGATCGTCCCGTAGCGGATAGCCTGGATGGAGTAGTCGGGGCGAGCGGCCGCGGGGCCTGCGCAGAAACAGACGGCGAGCAGCAGGGCCGTGGCGCTCCGAACGAGGGCCGGTTTCGGATGAAGCGTCACGCGTTGAACGATATCGGAGGACCCTCCGTTCGTTTGATACCCGGGCCGTGGGATGGATCCGTCAGCTCTTCTTCGGCACCGCCTCCATCAGGAGTGCGAGAGCCTTGCGAAGGCTCGGCGCTCCCGACGTCGCCCCCTTGTAGTGGCCGAGTCGGACCACGACCAGGTCGTGAGACGGGATGATGAGGGTGTACTGCCCGCCGGCCCCGTTCATGAAGTAGGCGTCCCTCGGCACGGGCAAGCTGCCGTCTCCGTTCAACCAGAAGAACGCGCCATAGATCGGCCGCTTGTCCGCTTCCCACGCCGGGGCGAGCGTGCTCACGAACTTCGACCAGCCCTCGGGCAGGATCCGCTCTCCATTCCAGATGCCATCCTGGAGGTAGAGGTTGCCGAGCCGCGACCAGTCCCGCGCGGACGCGAAATCGTATCCCTGCGCCAGGAAGTTCCCATAGGAATCGGTCTCCAGCACCATTGTTCGCATCCCGATACGGTCGAAGAGCGCGCGGCGCGGAAAAGAGAGGTAATCCTCCCCGCGCTTTTCGACAGCGAGCCGGATCAAATAGTTGACGAGGACGGGATCCGTGTTGTGGTACCGGCCGACGGTGTTCGGCGGCCACTGGAGCGGACGCGTCGCGGCGTAGTGAAACGGATTCTCGCTGCCCGTGTAGAGATACAGGTGATCGGGGTAAGGCCCCGCCGGATCGAAGTCCGGGTCCTGAGGCGCGCGAATCCTCAAACCGCTCGACATGTGGAGGATGTCGGAGATGCGGATCTTCGCTCGCGGATCGCCGGGCGTCTGCCACTCCGGAATCGGCGCGGGTGACGACAGGTCGTAGACGCCCTGCCGGATCAGGACGCCGAGCAGAGTCGCGGTCACGCTCTTGCCCATCGACCAGCTCTCGAGGGGAGTCCGGGACGTGATCCCTTCGCCGTAGCGCTCGCCGATGATTCGCCCCTTCCAGGTCACGAGGAAGGCCGCGGTCAGACCGGACGGAGGATCGAAAGCCGCTTCCACCGCCTGCGCGACCTTCGCCATGTCGAGACCCGGCGGGACGGCGTCTTTCGGAGCCGGGGTCAGGTCTCCCATCGGCCATGGCTGCTTCGCGGGATCGGGCAGCCGGCTGACGACCCGCCCGGGCTTGAAGAGCACGGACGTCTTGCCAACGGGAAGCGTCACGCACCCCTGGTCGCCGAGGTAGACGGCGGTGCGCGTCGCTCCGTTCGGGACGGTGACCTGAACCGTCTTCTTCGTCCGATCGATGACGGGCTTGCCGAGCTTCGCGCGCTCGCCGTAGGGCGCGGTGAAGTAGCCGACGTTCTCGGCGGCGAAGTCGGGATCGAGCCCCGTCACGAAAACCGCCGAGCACATGACTTTCGCGAACCCGGCGGCGTGGTGCTCGAGCGGGTTCCCGGGGGGCGGCACGTACGGCGTGTCGAGCTCGAAGGATTTTGCGCGCGCGAGGAGGGCCTCCCGAGCCTGCGCGTCCATCTGGGCGTGAGCGGACGCGGCGAGCACGGCCGCGAGGGCCAGGGACACAGCGACCACGTGGGCCGGTAAGGACCGGGAGCCTCGTTTCATCTGTCGCCTCCGAGAACCCGAAATTTCCTCGTCCGGGGAGATGGCGTCAACTCTATCCGGTCCGCCTCCCGCCGCTCAGCGCCAGCAAGGGAGCGGTCACGCGAGCAGCGCCCGGCGGCTTTGTCCCCGGATAGGGTGAGGCAGGTGCTGCTCGCTCGCGCGACGAGGCTGCCCGCCTCGTCGGTGACGTCGCACTCGACCAGACTCACGGTTTTTCCGCGCTTGACGATCCGGCCTTCCCCGCGGAGCCGCGCTTTCCAAACCGGCTTTAAGAAATTGATCTTGAGCTCGAGCGTCGTGAAGCTCTCGCCGTCTTCGAGCGTCGATGCGAAGACGATCCCCACCGCGGCGTCGGCGAGATCGCAGAGAATCCCGCCGTGGAGCCTTGAAATCGGGTTCGACCGCCGACCCGAACCCGGGAACATGGTCGCCTTCTCGCGACCGCGTTCCCGGGCGACAGCGGACCGACGAAAGAGCTTCGACGCTGGCGAGGGCCCGGCGGGTCTTCCGCAACGGTCTCGCCTTTCTGACGTTCGAGAGGTCGGTCGGGTGAGAGGTGCGTCGTTATTGCCCTCCAACGAGTTGGGTGACGGCGATGCCTTGCGGGCGCGTGCCCGTCGGGACCGGCAGTTCGATCGGCGACGAGCCGGCCTCGGATAACTTTCCGTTTGCCCGGTTGACTTTCAGGACGTGCAGCGTATTGCCCTCGCCCAACGGAATGGAAGAATCGGCGCGCTGCGTCAGCACGTACAGGTAGGCGCCCGTCGGGTCGAGTTCGAGCTGAAAAGGATTGCCCACTCCGCGCAGCTTGTGTTTCTGAATCTCGACGGGCGTGAGCGGATCAGTCGTATCGAAGACAGACACGGTCCCGTCGCCGGTGTTCGACGTATAGAGACGCGTCCCGTCGTCGTTCGTCCGCAGCCAGCAGACGGCAACGCCCGAATTCGGCACGCTGCGCACGAATGTCAGGCCTCCGAGAAAGTCGTAAGTGTAGACGCCAACTTTGTTGACGGTGACGAATCCGACATAGAGAATCGATTGCTTCGGATGCGCCCACAGCCCGAGCGGGAGCGGCGCCGTACCTCTTTCAGACTCGGAAGCCGGGAGCCCTTCAGGAGCGTTTGGGAGCAGCGCGCCGGCGGGGTCGAGAAGAAACGACTGGAGGTGGCCTCCCAGGAACTGGGCGTCGAAGACCAGGCGTTTGCTCGGAGAGATGTCCGCCTGTGTCGGCGAACTGCGTGGAGGTGCCCCGACAGTCGAAAGTAATGCCGTAAGGGTTCCATCTGGCTCGACTCGGAAGCTTGCATAGTTGGGTTGCGTGAGGCTCGGCCGACGTGGGTCCATCGCCTTATTGACGACGATCAGAGTGTCTCTCGCCAGTCCGACGCTGACAGGATTGGTCCCGCCCGACGCAAATGGTGATCCCGCGACGTGCACCAAGCTGCCGTCCGGCAGGATGCGGAATACCGCGACCGTGTCCGAGCCGGAATTGACGGCGAATAGCAGCGTCCGCTCCGGGTTGGTGATGATGTCCTGATCCGAGTCGAAAGGTCCGAGCTGGAGCGACAAGTCGAAGACGCCCTTGCCGCGCGTCGGGTATTCGCCGAGACGCGTCAGATTACCGTTAGCGTCGCGACGGTAGGCGAGGATGGAGTTGTTCTCTGCCTTGTTGCTCTCGACGTAGACGACGCTGGTTGTCTTCTCGTTGTCGGCCAGGGCCGGCTGCGCGGCGAATAGGGCCGGTAGCAGAGCAACCGCGAGACCCTTCAGCATCCGGGCAAGCAAAGGCCGCAAAGGAGTCACGGCAGTTCGGTGCGGGGCGCCCGGCGCGGCCATTCCAGTGATCGATGGACTCATATGTTCTCCAATTCCTTGTGTGATGACCAAAACTCTCGATCAACGACCGGCGGCCGGAGACGGTGAACACGGCGATCTGCAGCCCGAGTGCAACGACGCGTGCCGTCTTTTGACCCCGTGGGCGCCGCGTCGCCTCCGCGTTCTTCGCCGCGGGATGCCTTTGGAGAGCGACTGCACAAAAGCCGATCCGGCCGCCGAATCGCTGAACCCACGAATAAAAGCCGATCCATTTTCCGATTTGATCGCGCTTGGGCGCGGAGGCTCACGTCGCTCGGTTGATTCCTCTCCTCCCGGTTTCCGAGCTTCCCTGAGGGACGATGTGCTGGTTTATCCACCCGCCGTTCTCGCTTCTGGAGAGAGTTTTGTTGGACCGGGGTGCCCGAAATGGCACTCAACGGTCGCCGCTATTGGAGCCGCCAATGGTAGTTTCGGCCTGAGGCATGGAGGCCTCAAAAAGCAGGGCAGGAGCAACAGAATGAGACACCTGATTCTGGGCGGAACCGGAACCGTGGGAGGGGTCGTCGTCCGGGGGCTTCTCGACAAGGGGGAGACCGTCCGCGTTCTGACGCGCAGCGCCGAGCGCGCCCGGGCGCTTCCGAAGGGCGCCGAGACGGTTCTCGGCGACCTGACGGACCCGGGGACTTACGAGAGGGTCTTCACGGGCGATGACACTCTGTTTCTTCTCACCGCGAACGGGCCCACCGACCTGATGGAGGGGCTGGTCGCCGTCAACGAGGCGAAGCGGTCGAAGGTGAAGCGCGTCGTCCACCTCTCGATCCACGACGTCGAGAAGTGCCCGGAGGCGCCGCACTTCGCGAGCAAGATCGCGATCGAGCACGCGCTCAGAGAGAGTGGTCTGGCCTACACGATCCTGCGGCCCAACAACTTCTACCAGAACGACTACTGGTTCAAAGACGCGATCCTCCAGTACGGCGTCTACCCGCAGCCCATCGGCGGCGTCGGGCTGTCGCGCGTCGATTCCCGCGACATCGCGGAAGCCGCGGTACGCGCCTTGACGGACGGCGGCCATTTCGGGAAGACCTACGCGCTGGTCGGACCGGACCCGGTGACGGGGGAGAGTTGCGCCGCGGAGTTCGCGAAAGCCCTCGACAAACCGGTCGCCTACGGCGGCGACGATCTCGCCGCCTGGGCGAAAAGCATGGCCGCCTACATGCCCGCATGGGCGGTGTACGACTACGCCATCATGTACGCGATGTTCCAGGCGAAGGGCCTGAAGGCGACGGCGGCGCAGCTCGACGAGACCCGGACGATCCTCGGCCGGGAGCCGCGGAAGTTCTCAGACTTCGTTGGAGAGACAGTTGCCGCCTGGAAGGCCTGAGTCAGAAGAGACGAACGTTGGGATTCTGCCTCAGCGCCGCTCGGCCACGGCTCGCCGGAGAGCATCATCCGGGCAGATTTCTGGAGGTGAGCTTTGACGCTTTCACGCGCGGTTCGGGGCCTGACTCTGATGGCGGTCTTCGCTGTGACGCCCGTCCTGCTGGCGCAGGCCGGCGGGGATCCTGCCGCCCGCATCGCCGCGCAGCGCGAAGCCATGGCGACGTTCGCGTTTATGGATGGAGTCTGGCGCGGTCCCGCGACCACCACGCTTCCGTCGGGAGACAAACACGCCGTCACGCAGACCGAGAGGATCGGTCCCTTTCTGGATGGATCGCTGAAGGTCATCGAAGGGCGCGGCTATGGCTCCGACGGCAAGGTCGCCTTCAACGCGCTCGGAATCGTGTCGTTCGATCCGGATACGCGCGTGTACTCCATGCGGTCTTACGCCTTGGGCCGCGCGGGCGATTTCCCGATTCGGCGCACCGATGACGGATTCATCTGGGAGATTCCGGCGGGCCCCACGACGATCCGCTACACCGCCTCGATCAGGGACGGCAAGTGGCGCGAGGTGGGAGATCGCATCGTCCCCGGCAAGGAGCCGGCGCGGTTCTTCGAGATGAACCTCGTCCGCGTCGGCGAGAGCGATTGGCCGGGAGCCGGCGCGATCAAGCCGAAGTAAGGGGCGCGTATCCGGGCGTTCCTTTTCCTCCCTCCGGGCTGAACAGGGGAGAGGGGGGGGTGAGGGGTCCGGCCCTGACTCCCACGCCAGGATCGAGGCTAGGCGCCCTCCTCCAACGCTCTCCTGGCGCCGCGCGGCCAGGGGCCAAAGTGCCGGACGGCCAGCGCAATCGGCAAGCCCACGCAGGTCATGTGAACGAGCAGCGGGAACGGCCAGAGACCCGGCAGGGTTCGTTTGACGTTCGTGAGGTAGAGCGTTCGAAGCACCTGCGTCAGAGGAATGACGCCCCGATACATGACGAGCAGCCACACGATGCCGAAGAGGAGGCCGCTCGGCACGGCCCACTCGACCATCGCCGGAATGCGCCGGCTCAGCCAGTAGAAGATCGTGGTGGCCGTGAACGCGACGCAAAAATGCATCAGGAGCCCCAGAGCAGCGGTGGCGACACCTCGCTCGAAGGTCACCGGCCCCAGGAGCGCACCGGCGATCCCCTGCAGCATGCGCATCGGCGAGCTGCCGCTGACGATCGAGATGATGATGGCGGAGGTGATGTCGAGCACGCCGCAGATCACGCCGCCCATGAGGATGGCGTTCCCGGCGCTGCGGGCCGGCGGAGATCCGGCGGGCCTGGAAGCGTTCACGCGAGCAGAGAATCCAACTCGGGGGTGAAGAGGGCCTTCGGCGGTCCGGACGCGAGTGACGGGGCTTTCACGGAAGGCTCAGTTTCCCCGGAACAACCGTCCGGCGCAATGGGCAAAAACACCGCCTCCGCACACCAAATTCTCGACGACCGTTCTGACTTCCTTCACCGCAAAGGTCGCGCGCCCGGCGTTTTCGACACGCGATAATCTTCTGCGCGAAACCCCCCGACGCAGGAATTGGAGTCGTAGCGTGATCCAGTCAGAGGATCTCGGGAGCAGGACCGGCGGCGGAGGCAGACCGGGCGGAACGCCGGCGCCTGCGCAGCGGCTCGAGTTCCGATGCCTTCAGCGAGCGGCGCCTCTGCTGTCGCGGTTGTCGTTCGTCGCCGGGGTGTGCCTCTTCGGCTCGACAGGTTGCAGCCTCCGGATCCAGGTCCCGAAATACGCCGTTTCGATCAAGCCGCCTGCAGGGCATCTGATCGCCGGCGTGTCCCGCGTCGACATCACCCCTCCGGCCGGTTATCCGATGGGCGGCCATTCTCTCGGCGGCCGGTTCTCGCGCGGTCACTGGGGGAGACTCTACGCGCGGGCGTTCTACTTCCGCGACGCGGAGGGAAACTCCGTCACACTCGTCAGCGCCGATCTCTTCGCCGTCCCCGCCGGTCTTCAGGAGGACGTCGCGAGCCTCGCGAATCGAGGATTTCCGGCGGACGGCTCCACGCTCATGCCGGAGGAGCGTCAGCGTGCGCGGCATGCCGGAGTTCTGGGCCCCTGTCCGGTCGTGCGAGCTCATTCCGACATCGGAAGACACAATCTGGTCGTGGCCGCGACGCACACGCACCAAGCGCCCGGCAACTACCTCTCGTCCTCCTTCTTCAACGGCTTCGCCTCGCAGTACCCAGGGTTCGCGCGCGAACAGTTCGATTTTCTGAGCCTCCGCATCGCCTGCGCGGTCGCGCTCGCCGCGGACGACGCCGGCGCGCATTCGGGCGATCCGGTCACGCTGACCTGGTCTGAAAAACGGAACGTGGAAGGGCTGGCGCGCAACCGGGCGGTCAGTTCCCTGAAACGGAACGGGCCGACGGTGATGAAGGAGATCCTGAAGCTCGGCCCCTCGTCGCACCCCGGTTGCGAGGCGCCCGCGTCCGACCTCTCCGACGGTTGCCTGCGAATGCGAGCGATAGACGCGACGCTGACGAAGCTCACGATCAGTCGCGGCGCCGGAAGTGTCGGCGCCCTCGTGTTCTTCGCGATGCACCCGACCGCGCTCTCCGATCACGTCAGCGTGAACAGCCCCGATCTCACGGGCTTCGCCATGACGCGCGTCGAAGAAGAGGAGAGCGTCGCGGGCCGCCATGGATTCGTCGCCGGCTTCTTCAACGGCGCCGAAGGAGACGTTTCCCCCCGGTGGGGGAGGCAGGATTCCGGCGACGCCCTTCGCCTGGCCGGCAAGCTCGCGGCCAACGCGATGGCCACCACCACGGTGACGGTCGACGGCCCAGGCGCGCGCGTCTCTGCCGCTCGAGCGTCGAGGAAGCAAACGGCCTTCTGCGGCGGGACACGGCCGGTGATGGGAATCGCGACGCTCGGCGGAGCGGAGGATGGCCGCTCGTTCGCGTTCGATCTCGGCTGGCGCGCTCCGGAGCGCGGAGCGAACCGGAAAAAGAAATCGGTTCTCTCCCGGGTCTGGAACAGGATCCGGCACTGGACCGCCTACAGGGAAATGAAGGCGCAGGAACCGAAGGTCCCGGGGCTCGACTTCAGGGACCTTCCCGGGAGCGGAGTGACCGGCCTGATCGCGCCGCCCGAAGGCTACCCGTCGGAGGTTCCCGCATCCCTCGTGCGCGTCGGAAGCCGAACCATCGCGGCCGTGCCCTTCGAAATGACGACGGCCGCGGGGATGAGCCTGAAAACCAGCCTCGCGGCGCAGGGCGTCGCGAATCCGATCGTGGTGGGTCTCGCGAACGAGTACGTCTCGTACCTGGTCACCGAAGAGGAGTATGACGAGCAGGACTATGAGGGAGCTTCCACGCTGTACGGACGATTCTCCTTGAAGTGCCTCGCCGCGCTGCTCGCACCGGCAAGCGTCCGCCCCGAAACGAACGTACCCCCGAGGACGTTCTCCGCCGGAGGCCCGCCGGTCCTCGACGCCGCGCTCGGGCCGGCGTTCTGGGGATCGAATGGACAATTCCAGGACGCCTCTCTCGAGTCGCCTTTCCTGCCGGAGGGGCGCGGACAGGAGCGCCTCCCCCGATTCGAGTGGGAACACTGCAACGAGGACGACGCCGTCGAGCTGTTGACTCTGAAGTCCGGCGCCTGGACGGTGGACCGGGTCGAGTCGAGTGGTGAGGTTCTCGTCGAGCTCGCCGAGGGCCGCGAAGGCCCGGACCAGAACGGCCATTTGCACCATCGCCGGTGGGCGGCCGTGTGGCTGACGGGAAAAGACGAAGACTCCGCCGCCTCGCACATGTTTCGCGTCCATCCGCGAGTCTATGAAGGCCAGCTACCCGGTCAGTGCGCGCCCGCACCCATCTGCTCCGCGGCGTTCCGTCTCGCCGACGTGGACGCCGGGCGGCCGGGGACCATCCCCGCGGGCGCCTGCCCTCCCTGAGCGAACGCCGGGAGGGGGCGCGCCCGAATCAGTGATGCCGGAGTGAACCCATGGCGGCTACTTCACGCCTTTCGAGGCGTCCCAGGATCCCTGCTGCTTGCGGATGTAGAGGATCTGGCCCGTGTGGTACGCGTTGTGTGTGCCGATGTGGGCAATCGTGGAGTACCAGGATTGCAGCTTCGCGTCGTCGGCGCCTTCGACGGCCTGCTCCCAGCCGGTCATGACCTCGTCCATCTGTTTGACCGCGGCGTCCCAGCCCGCCTTGTCTTTCGGCGGCGTGAACGTCTCCTCGTTGTTGCCGCTGAAATCCGGCGGCTTTCCTCCCTTGAACTTCTCGAGCTGCTGCTTGTCCCAGAAGGTCAGGTGATTGACGAGCTGCGCGATCGAGTGGTTCTCCTTGCCCTGCTTCCATGTCGCCTGCGCGAAGGTCAGGCCTTCCACGGCTTTGCTGGCCGGCACGAACCACTGCTGGAGATTGTGCGACGTTTTCAGCTGCTCGACGAGAATGCCTTTCAACGTCGTCGGGGCCGCTTTCTGTTGCGCGGACGCGACGGAACCGACGAGAACGAAACCGAGGGCGCCCGCGAGAATGGCCTTCATGACTCCTCCGAGGCGGCGGAAACGTTTGCCGCCGGGTTCAGAGAATAGGCGAAATCGAGGTCAGGCGAGCGGACTCGGCCGAACGTCTCCATTCCGTTGAGGGCTCGCCTGCCTCGTGAGGCGGGTCGTCATGCAGGGAAGCATGAGGAACCCGCCGCCCCCGCCGCCCCTTAGAACGTGACTCTTGCCCCGAGCTGGATCCGCCGCGGGTCGGCGACGCGCGTCCTGGTTCCAAAGTTCGGGTTCGGCGCGAGCGCCGCGTTGGCGAACCGGACGTTGTTGACCTCGAGCACGTTGTTGCGATTGAGAAGGTTGAAGACTTCGAAGATCGCCTCGATCCCCACCGGGCCGATCGGCATCCGCCGCGCGACTCGCAGGTCCACGTTGATCAGCGAGTCGAGCTTGCCGCTGTTGCGGGTGACGCCCGCCGGCCGGTCGGAGAGGGAGTCGCCGTTTCCGTTGCGGTCGAAGCCGGCCAGGATGTTGTAGGGACGCCCCTCCACGTATTCCGCGATCGTCGAGACCGTCCAATCGCGCGCCCACCAGGGCAGCTTCCGGCCGGCCGTCGTGTAGATCAGAGCGAGCGACACCTTGTGTTTCGGAACATGAACGGAGGGTCCCTTCTCTTCGCCGGGATTGAGCGTGTTCTGGAGCTGGAACTCGGTGAGCCAGTCGACGTAGTCGTCCTTCGCGTCCGCGTAGGTGTAGTACGCAGACATCTCGAACGGCCCTCCGATGCGAGTTTGGAGTCCGGCCGTCACGCCGTCGTACCAGCTGTTGCCGTTGGACTCGTAGAGGTAGATATCGGAAAAGGCGGGGTTGGGTCGCGGGTTGGCGGCGGGCTGCAGGCCGGGGATCGTGGGGTTGATGTTGCGCGCCGCGAAGATTTTCCGGCCGCGCGCGTGAAGGTAGTCGAGGTTCAGAAGGAGCTCCTTCGCGAGCTCCACGTCAAAGCCGAGGTTCGCCTGGTCGGTGTATGCGCTATCGAACCTGGCGCAGTCTTTGATGTTCAAGTTCGGGGGAGTCGCGCTTTCGCATCCTTTCGGCCGCAGCACCGTGAGGGGAACCAGCGCGCCGCCGGCCTGGGCCAGGCTGTCGAAGCGCCGTCCCGGGAGCATCCATGGCACGACCGGCGAGAAAGACGCCGGACCCACTCCGATGACACGCACGAGCGTCCGGACGTTGACGCCGTCCTGAATTCCGACGGCGAACATGGGCCCCAGCGAGGCAACGCCATAGAAGCGCCCGACCCCTCCGCGAACACGCCAGGTGTCTCCGCCCGCCCAGGAGAATGAAACGCGGGGCGCCCAGTTGTTCGAGTCGCTCGGAAAGGGGTCGATCGGGTCTTCGTACTCATACCGCACTCCCGCGCGGATCAGGAGCCGATCCGTCAGGTTCCACTCCCCCTGCACGAAGGCGCCGATCTGGTTCGTCTTGCCGCTCCCGGCGGGATCTCCGAACCCCTGCGCGAAGACCTGAGGGACCCCCGCGCCGAAGGCTTGCAGCGCCGTCAGGCCGGTTGGGGGAAGCCCCGGGATCGTTCCCGGGAGCGCACCGAAGCGGTAAAGCCCCGCGAAGTTCAAGGGCAGGCTCCCCTTGAAGTCCGTGTGCGTGTAATCCACGCCCGCCTTGTACGCGCTGCGTCCCCGGAAGTAGGAGACCGCGTCGAAGAATTGATAAACCTGCGTGTCGCGAGGCTGCGGAAGGAAACGCTGCGTGCCGAAGGTCGCCACTCCGAGGATCGTGACCTGAGGCCCCCGGTTGGGGTCCAGGGATTCGAGCTCGTGCGACCGGTCGCTCCAGAGAGTCCGCACCTCGTTGGAGAGGTTCGCCGACAGGATGGTCGTCCCTGTCAGGGCGACGGCAGTGTCCTTGATGTCCCGGACACCCCCGTTGCTTCGTGCCACGAGGCCGCCCCAGGCCTGCTGGTTCTCATCCTTCTCCTTCGAGTAGGTCCCGCGCAGGGCGAAGGAGCTGCGGGATCCCGGGACGAGGTCGAGCTTCGCCAGGAACGTGCTCCGTTCCTTGGCGTAGGGCACGACGCCATTCTGCACGTCGAAGCCTCGAGCGCTTATCAGCGCGACCGCGGCGTCGCTGATCGTGACGATGTTGGCGTCCGTGATGTCGAGCCGCTCGGCCGCGCCGAAAAAGAAAAGCCGGTCCTGGAGAATCGGCCCGCCCAGGCTCGCGCCGTACTGTTTCTGCCGGAAAGGGGTCTTGGTGCCGGTGAGGAGATTGTCCTCGGAAAGACTGTCGTCGCGGAAGAAATAGAAGCCGGAGCCGTGCAGATCGTTCGAGCCGGAGCGCGTCACGATGTTGACGATGCCTCCGGCCGTCTTTCCGTACTCCGGGGAGAAGGGAGACTGAATGACCTGATACTCCTGCACGGCCTCCTGCGAGAAGGTGGAGCGCGCGGACCCCACGGCCGAGTCGTTGTTGTCGAGACCGTCGACGACGATGTTGTTGTAGCGCGGGCTCTGTCCATTGATGGAGAGACCGGAAGTCGAGGCCGCGCCGCTCTGAGGCCCCCTCTCCACCGTGACGCCCGGCGTCGTCAGCGCGAAGTCGAGGAAGTTTCGCTGGTTGATGGGGAGGCTCCGGATCTTCTGCTCGCCGATCGTCTTGGAGACTTCCGTCGAAGCGGGATCGATGAGGTCGGTCCCGCCGCGCACCGTGACCGCCTCGGCCACACCGGCAAGGGGAAGCGTCAGAGTTACGTTCGTGGATGAGCCGACGGTGACGCGGACCCCGTCGAGACTCACGGGCTGGAAGCCGGATATCTCCGAGGAGACCCGATAGAGGCCGGGTGGCAGGAGGCGAATCGTGAACGAGCCGTCGGACAATGTGGTGTCGGTCCGTGTGAGGCCCGTCTCCGCGCTCGTGGCCGTCACGACGACTCCCGGCAACGCCGCCCCCACCTGATCGACCACCCGTCCGCGTACGTCACCGGTGGTCGTTCCCGTCGCCTGGGCGAGCAGACCCGCGGCGAAAAGGAACATGGCCACGATGGTCAAGAACCGGCGGACTTCCATGACTCGCCTCCTCATTCCTTGGGACTCAGACGCGCCTGGGAGTGGGCTAGAGCGTAGGCCGAGCCGGGGAGAGAGGCAAGAAGAGATCCAGGGATTTTGTGGCCAGGCTGCCGTTCCGACACTCGATTCGCGGGGACTGATCGCGTTGTCGCTGATTCTTGCGGCGATCCCCGTCTTCGTCATCCGGAGAATGGGCTCGCAGTCCTCGCTCACGGGGCGACGAGCACGCAGGCGAGAGGCCTGACGGTGGACGAATAACCGCAGCCGCCGGAGGTCGGAATAACGAGGTCGCCCGTCGAGCTCCCCGTCCCGTCAGTCACTCGAAGAGTCCACCCAGATCGGAGAGGACCACGCCTGGTGGCCGTCGGCCTGGGTCACTCGGACGTAATAGCTCGTCTCGCCGGGAGGAGGGGCCTTATCCTCGACGGTGAAGGTGACGATTCGCGTGTCCGGGACTTCCAACCGGCGGCCGCCCTGCGGATCCGACGGCTCGTAGATCAGGAAGACGCCGTCCGCCGCGCCGGGAGCCTGTTCGAGCCGGACCGCGGCGAAGGTGTCGATCAGGTTGCGGACGATCTCGATCCGGTCGATCGCCGCCGTCCCCTCGACGCGGACCGTCATCGGAACCGGGCCGTGCCCGTGGATGCGGGATCCCATCGGCGCGCCGGCCGCGGTGAACTCGAGCACGATCCGCGCCCCCGTCGTCGCGTAGTTGCGCCGGTTCCGGATCGCGTCGAAGAGGCTTTCCCGGTCGAGCCGCTCCGCGAGCACGGCGGTCAATCCCCCCTCGCCCGGACTCAGGTGGTGCGTGTCGCTCGCGCCCATGACGCCGACGTGGCGGCCGAGGCGCAACGCGTCCTGGTACTGGTGGCCCGGAACCTGGCGCCGCCCCTCGCGCGGGTTTCCGAAGAACTCGTACCGTCCATGCCAGGAGGCGATCTCGAAGTTCGGCTCGAGCGACTCGTCGAAGGGGGCCCCCGGATTCCAGCGTCCCCACGTGGCATTGCCCGTGTGGTGCGGCGAGACGATCCCGTGGTGCTCGCGCAGGTGCGCGTAGAGCTTTTCGATCGTGTCGCCCTCGGGTTCGGCGGAGCTCAGAATGGGTCCTCCGTCGTCGCGGTGCAGCACGACGCGGTGTCCGTAAGCGGATCCCGCGGTCCACTCCCAGCCGGTGAGGCTCACGAAGCGCCCCGGCTCGTCGAACACGCGCGAGGTCAGCTGGAGCTCCGCATACTCGGATGCCTGGAGCCGGCCCATCTCCGTGTGGTCGCTCACGACGTCGAAGTCGAGCCCGAGCCGGTCCCGCGAGAGCTCCATGAGCTGGTCGGGCAGACCGGTCTTCGCGTCGCTCAGGATGCTGTGGCTGTGCGGATCTCCGAAATAGACGTGCCAGCGTCCGTTTCCGGCGGTGGCCGAGCCCGGCGGCGGGCCGGGCGTCAGGAGCTCGTTGGCCTCGGCGGCCCGATACCTTTCCGGCGGCGCGGGGGCGAGAGGCGCCGCGACCCAGCCCTGGTCGGGAGCCTCGAGCCTGCCCGTCAGAACCACGTTCGGACTGCCGCGTGTGTCGTACGCATCCACGTCGCCGGCGCTTTCGGGCGCCTGTCCTTCCGCGGGCAGGGCCTGGCCCTCCCACGCGATCTGGAGCCGGCCGTCCGGCGCCGCGGCGACGGAGGGGAACTCATCCCGCCCGGGCGAAAATGTCGTCAAGTGCAGCTCGGGCGACCAGCGCGCGCCGTCGTGAATCCGCGCCCACAGGTCGAAGTTGTGCGCACCGGTCGCGTCCGTGCGCCAGATGACCCACGCGCGGCCGCGGCTATCCAGAAACACCGACGGATAGTTCTGAGTCTGTTTCCACTGCCAGTACGGCTCGACCGCGTCTCGCGGGGTCTTGTTGACGGCCCCCCAGCTGACCTGGCCCGGCAGGGCTCCGCGGGCGGCTCCCGGAGGGGCCCACCACTTTCCGTTCCTGAACGCGCGGAGGAACGCGTCTCCCGAATGGCGGTCGGCTCGAAACGCCTCGGCCGCGTGGCCGCGCATCGAGTTCCACGCCAGCCACAGCGTTCCGTCTCCGGCGCAGGCGATCGACGGCGAGTCGTCGATGCCCGCGTCCGCGGTGACCGGGACGATCGATTCGAGGAGGGGAGCGCCCCTTTTTCCAGCGCGGGCCCGGGCGAGCCAGATGTCGTAGCTGCCCGCGCGAGTCGAGTCCCACGCGAGAAAGACGCCTCCATCGGGAGGCGCGGCGAGAGCCGGACGCCGGTCGCTTCCGGCGCTCGCGACGGCGGCCGGCGCGGACCATCCGTTCCCCTCGCGCGTGACGAGCTCGATACCGAAGCCCCGGGGACGGGCGATCTCCCACGCCACCCAGAGGCGCCCGCTGGAATCCGCCGTGGCGGCGGCGTGCAGCGCGTTCACGCCCGCGGCTGAGACTCTCTCCTCCGCCGACCACGCGCCGCCCTCGCGCCGGCGCGAGTAGATCGTCCACATCCCCTGCCGGCGGCCGTGCCAGAAGACCCACAGCGTCCCGTTCCCGTCGACGACGAGCCGCGCCCCGCTCTCCGTTCCCTCGCCGGCGGCGAGTCTCTCCTCGGGAGTCCACGCGTCCCCCGCGGCCGCCTTTCCCCGCACGACGACGGAATCCCGGCCGCGATCGTTCGAGGTGTACGCGATCCACAATGTTCCCGACCGGTCGAAGACGGCCGACGGGTACTTGTCGTAATGGCCGGGGGCCGAGAGCGACTGGACGCCGCCGAGCGGCGCGCTCGAGGGAGAGGCGGGCGTCGCGCCGCCGGAAATGGCCAGAAACGCGCACACCGCGGCGGCGAGCCCTGCCCGTCGCGATGGCCGGCGGGAGCCCACCCTCACCGCGTCAGCCTCCGTTTCCCTCGATGCCGGCGGGCGGCGGCGCGCCGTCGAAGAAGTCCACGATCCCGGTCTCGAGCGAATATTCGGCGCCGACGACCAGGAGCCCGTCGGAACCGATCAGCCGTTCAAGCGCTTCCGAGCCGTGCCGGAGGTGATCCGAGGCCATCCGGATGTTGGCTCGGACGGCCTCGCGCACCAGAGCGTCCCTGCCGCCCTCGAAGTCTTTGCCGAGGAGCGGTTCGACGGAGGCCCGCACACGATCCACAATCGACCGGAGATTCGGCGACTGGTGATCCGCCGTCTGCTGAAGCTCCTCGAGCGTCGCCAGGATGGCCCCGCACCGGGAGTGCCCCAGGACCACCACGAGCCGCGTGCCGAAGCGCGCCGCGGCGAACTCCACGCTGCCGACCTGCGAAGGAGCGACGATGTTGCCCGCGACACGGATGACGAAGAGGTCGCCGAGACCCTGGTCGAAAACGAATTCCGCAGGCACGCGAGAATCCGAGCAGCCGAGGAC
>JAIVJS010000043.1 GCA_020199905.1 Acidobacteriota bacterium | reverse complement strand
CGCCAGCTGCGACCGCCGCGTCACAATCTGCTCCGCCACGCTGCCGTAGTAGTCCGCCGGCGTGGTTCCCGGACGCCCGGCCACGTGGTCGGGATCGGCCGCAACCAGCCTCGCCGCCAGATTGTCCCGACCCTGCAGGTTCAGGTCGAGCCGCGCGGGGTCGGACGACGCGCCGAGCCCCTGCCGCAGGAGCGCGAGGACTTCCGCCGTGATGTCGCGGCCTTCCTTCTTCTGCTGCTGGACGCGGATCAGGATTTCGTTTTTCTCAGGAGCCTCGTAGCGCTGGATGCCGTTGTCGCCGAAGTTGCCCGAGTCGAGGAGCTTCCGCAGCTGGTCGATGTCGGGCTTGTCTCTGAATCGCAGCGCGATCTGGGTCCCGCCCGCGAAGTCGATGCCGTACTTCAATCCGCCGTGCGAGAAGATCGAAATGAGCCCGACTGCGATCAGCGCCCACGAGGCGCCGATCGCCCACCATTTCCAGCGGAGAAAATCGATGTTGGTCTGACGAAACAGTTCCATATGGTCCTTCGCTAGATGGAGAGGGCGTCGATGTGCTGACGCCGGCCGTATTCGAGCTCGAACACCGTGTGGGAGACGAAGACGGCCGTGAAGACGGAGATCAGGAGACCGATCAGGAGAGTCACGGCGAACCCCTTGACGGGCCCCGTCCCGAATTGCAGCAGGAAGATGGCGGAGATCACGACCGTAATGTGCGTGTCGATGATCGTCGCGAACGCCTTCGAGAAGCCGTTCTCGATCGCGGTCTTAGGCGCCCGGCCCGCACGGAGCTCTTCACGGATGCGCTCGAAGATCAGGACGTTCGAATCGACCGCCATACCGATCGTCAGGATGAATCCCGCGATTCCCGGCAGCGTCAGCGTCGCGTTGAAGAGCGACATCGCGCCGAGCAGGAGGATCGCGTTCAGGATGAGCGCGAGAACCGCGTTCCAGCCGGCCCGCCGGTAGTAGAAGACGACCGCGATGAAGACGAGGAGCATCCCCGCGATCGAGGCGGTGATCCCCTTGCGGATCGAGTCGAGACCGAGGGACGGGCCGACGGTCCGCTCCTCGAGGTACGTCAGCCCCGCGGGCAGCGCTCCGGCGCGCAGAACGAGAGCGAGATCGTTCGCCTCCTCCGGGGTGAAGCTTCCGTTGATCTGCCCCTGGTCGGTGATCCGCTCGTGGATGACGGGCGCCGACTGGACCCGCTTGTCCAGAACGATCGCCAGGAGACGGTTGACGTTGGCCCCCGTGGCCGCTCCGAATTTCTCGGCGCCCGCGGCGGTCAGAAAGAACGAAATCGAGTTGCCGCCCATCTGGCCGTGGCTCGGCCGCGCGTTCTTCAGGTCCCGCCCCGTGATGGCCGCCGCCTTCCGCAGAAGATACCAGTTCGTCGCGCGCTGGCCCGGCTCCGCCTTGCCTTCGACGAGCTCCATGTCGGCGGCCACCTTGCCGTCGGCTCCGATCAGCGACGCCTTGTCCGTCGAGGGGCCCTTCTCGACGATCTTCAGCTCCAGGAACGCGGTGTTCTTGATGAGGTCCTTGACCCGCTTGGGATCGTCGATCCCGGGCAACTGGACGAGGATGCGGTCCGTGCCCTCGCGGGCGATCAGCGGCTCCGCGACGCCGAACTCGTCCACGCGATTGCGAATCGTCTCGATCGCCTGGGCGACAGCGCTCTCTTCCGTCGCGCGCCGCGAGGCGTCTTTCAGGGAGAACGTGAGGCGCCCCCCGGCCGACCCCGTCGTCCAGTCGGGAAGCCAGCGCTTGATGACCTCGTCGAGCTTCTTCTCATCGGACACGGACGCGACGGTGAAGGCCGCGTCGGACGGGTACTCGATCGCGCCCAGGGTGACGCCCTGCTCCCGCGCCTGCGCCTTCAAGGTCTCGACCGCCTCGTCGCGTTCCGCCTTGATGGCGTCCGCGGTGTTGACCTGGAGGACCAAGTGGATGCCGCCGCGAAGGTCGAGCCCGAGCTTGATCCCCCGCTTCAGGGCCTCCGAGAGCGGCGGACGGCCCCCCTGGACCCAGTCCTTCCTGGCGTGCGCGTAGCCCGTCGCCACGTATCCGGCGACGATTCCCGCGACGACCAGAACGATCAAAAGAACGCGCCAACGCAGCCTCTTGGACAAACAGCCTCCCTTGGAAGAACGGTCTCCCGCAGGACCCGCGATACCGGTTCGCAGCACCTTGATCTTGACGTTATCTGCAATCTGGAGAACGACGAAGCCTCTTTCGTCGTCGATGGCCGTGATGCGGCCGAAGATGCCTCCGCCGGTCACCACTTCGTCACCCTTCTTGAGCTGGGCGATCATCGTCGCGGTCGCTTTCTGCTTCTTGCGCATGGGGGCGATCAGGAGGAAGTAGAAGATCGCGAAGATGAAGGCCATCGCCACGAGCGGCGACGAAAAGAGACTCATGGGGCCGGTCGGAGCCGGGCCCGGTTGCTGTATCAGCTGAGTGAGCATGGGCGGACTATAAGGCAGGAGGGAGGTTAAGCGTTGAGCGTTCAGCGTTGACCGTTGAGCGTTCAGACGCCGATCGAGTTGACCGCGGAGTACCGCGGCCGTCTCGCTCCCGTCGGTCGCTCGGCTCCCGATTCCCGGCCCTGTCTCCTCCCCGCCTACCGCCTCCCGCCTGCCCCCTCCCGCATCGCCGGCAGGGGCGCCTTCGACGGTGGGATCGACCTGGACGCGGCGATCGCCCGGTCCCAGAACGCCAGGAAGTTCTCCCCGAGGACCCCCCGAACCTCCGCTTCCGAGTGGCCGCGCCGGAGAAGCTCTTCGGTCACCTTCGGGAGCTTCGAGACGTCCTCGAGCCCCGTCGGCGGGTCCTCGATGCCGTCGAAATCGGTGCCGAGGCCGGCGGCCGCGGGACCGCCGATGCGCATCACCCTCTCGATGTGATCCACCACCCGCGTCCAGTCGGCGCGCGGCCGCTTCAGTCCGTCCATCAGCGCAGAGACCGCGGCGTCCCGCTTCGCCGGGTCGGCCGCCCACCGCTCCTCGATCTCCGCCACCCGGGGGGCGAGCGCCGCCTTCTGGCGCACGAAGTCGTCCACGACGCGCTGATCGACGAACGTCGAGCTCACGTTGATCATCACGACCCCGCCCTTGCCTCCAATCGCGCGGATCTGGTCGTCGGTCAGGTTGCGCGGCATGTCGGCGACGGCCCGGCAGGAGGAGTGGGAGGCGAAGACCGGCGCCCGCGAGGCGGCGAGGACGTCCGCCAGCGTCTTGTCCGACACGTGCGACACGTCCACCAGCATTCCGAGGCGGTTCATTTCGAGCACCACCTCCCGACCGAAGTCGGTCAGCCCGCCGTGGATCGCGGTCTTCTTCGGGTCGAAGCCCCAGGCGAAGAACGATCCCGCGGAGTCGGCCCAGCCGTTGGTGTTCGTGTGGGTCAGCGTCATGTAACGCGCGCCGAGCCGGGCAAACGAAGAGAGCGCTCCGAGCGAGTCCTCGATCGCGTGGCCGCCCTCGATGCCGATCAGGATCGCGGTCTTCCCGTCCCGTTTGGCGGCGCGGATGCCGGCCGGGGAATCGGCGAAGACGAAGCCGGGCGTCCCATCGGCGATGCGGCGGATCAGGTCGATCAGCTCGAGCGTCCGGCGCGCGGCGCCGCCCGTCTTCGCAAAGGACGCCGGCACATACGCCGCGAAGAAAGGCGCCGTGACGCCTCCTTCCTTCAGCCTCACCGCGTCGACGTGCCCGGTCCGCCCGCGCACGGCGAGGTCCACCCATTCCTTCTCGAGCCGCTCCGGGACGTCCTCATGCGTGTCGACGACGATAGCGCCGGCATGAATGCGCGCGGCGCGAGCGCGGAGGTCGTCCTCTGCCGCGGCGATGGGCAGGGCCGAAAGAAGAACGATAACGATCGCGAGAGCGGATTTCATTTTGGTCTTCAGTTCTCAGTTTTCAGTCGTTTCCAGTTTCCGATCTCGTTGACCGCGGAGTACCGCGGCCGTCTCGCTCCGGCTGGTCGCTCCGCTCCCGTTTCCGGTCTTTCGATTCCCCATTCCCGATTCCCGCCTCCCCCTCCCGCCTGCCGTCCTCACGCTATCTTCCCCTCCTCCGGGGCGCGCAGCTTTTCCAGCCGTCCCCCCCGGATCGCCGCGCGGATCGTCTTCATCCACGCCAGGTAGAAGTAGACGTTGTGGAGCGACAGGAGCATCGGCGCGGAGAAGTCTCTCAAGACGAAGAGATTCCGGATGTAGGCCCGGCTGTGGCGGCGGCAGACCGGACAGTCGCACGCGGGGTCGAGAGGCCCGAGGTCTTCCTTGAAGCGCTCGTGTTTGATGACGACCTCGCCTTCCGACGTGTAGGCGTGTCCCATGCGGCCGTTGCGCGTCGGAAGCACGCAGTCGAAGAGGTCGATGCCCGAGCGGACGGACTCCAGGAGATCGGCCGGCGTTCCCACTCCCATCAGATACCGCGGCCGGTCGGCGGGAAGGAGGGCCGCGGAGAAGGCGGTGATCGACCGGATCGCGTCCTTCGACTCCCCGACCGCCACGCCGCCGACGGCGTAACCCTCGAAGGGAAGGTCGACAAGCCGCGACGTGGACTCGCGCCGCAGGTCTTCGTGCGTTCCTCCCTGCACGATCCCGAAGAGAAGACCCGGCCCTTTGTAGGCCTGGCGCGAACGAACCGCCCAGGCCGAAGAGAGCGCGCACGCGTTTTCCACCTCGTCCCGCTCCGCCGGAAAGGGAGGGCAAATGTCGAGCGCCATCGCGAGATCGACGCCGAACGCGGACTGGAGATCCATGGCGGTCTCGGGAGTCAGAAAATGCTTCGAGCCGTCTTCGGGGCTCCGGAACTCGACGCCGTCCGGCGTGATCTTCCGGTGCGACGCCAGGCTCATCACCTGGAAACCGCCCGAGTCGGTCAGGATCGCGCGAGCCCAGCCGATGAACGCGTGGAGACCTCCGGCTCGCCGGATGGTCTCGATCCCCGGGCGCACCATGAGGTGGTAGGTGTTCGCGAGCACCGCGCGGCAGTCCCAGCCCTCGAGGCGGTCGAACTCCACGCCCTTGACGGCTCCGCGGGTCCCCACGGGGAGAAAGCACGGAGTCTCGATCTCGCTGTGCGCCGTCACGAGCAACCCGGCGCGCGCCGAGGACGCGGGGTCGGTCGCCGCGACGGAAAAAGGCGAGGGCATGTTCAGGTCGGGATCGAAACGGGCTCGCTCGGGATCAGAAGCGGAGCCTCGCGTCGAGCGCGCAGCCTAAGTCTCTCCGGTTCGTCGAAGAGAGCGAGGTGCCGCCTTCGGTGGAAAAGACGACGGCCGCGTTGACGGACAGCATCTTCAGGCCGAGCCCGATGCCCGCCGAATACGCCCAGTGAGGATCGGGAGCCGCGGAGTCGCGGAACGTCCCGGCGCGAATCGCGAAGAGGGGGAGCTTGAGCTCGAGTCCGGCGGCGAGCTGGCGGCTCCGGCCTCCCGGCAGCAGCGTGTCGGTCTCCCGCAGGTCGTAGTCGACGGCCACCAGCAGCAGACCCACAGGAGTCACCGCGACGCCGGCCCGCAGAGTCCTCGGAAGACGGTAGGAGCGGGGGGCGCCGAACAGCCCGGGCTTCGCGGGATCGTTCGCGACGCCGAACTCAGGCTCGTTGATCGCGGTCGAGACGAGCCCCACCCGGACTTTGCCTCCGAGATTCAGCATGGCGCCGGCGTCGAAGGCGAGCTTCGTCGAGTCGCGGCGGTTTTCGTCGAACGCGCGGCGCGAGATCGCCAGAGGATCCGAGATGTCGGCGTCGAACACGCCCTTTCTCAGAAAGTAAGTCCGGCCCTGGATATAGCGCACCGTGCCGCCGACCAGAAGAGTCTTCGACAGGAACGAGGTCGCGTAGGAGAACCGAGCCTCGCGGGCTTCGAGCCCCGCGAAGGACAGCCCCGTGGTGTTGTTCGCGAAAGCCCGCCTCGGGTCGATGGCGGGGCTGATCGGGAGGATGTGGACGAGGTCGATCGTCGGATAGACGGCGGAGTAGGCGGTCTCGCCGATCGCGATCGCAAACCCCCTCTTGCCGAAGACGAGACCGGCCGCGCCCGATCCGACGACGCCGCTGCCGGGCTCGGCGATGCGGAGGAGGTCCGTGACGGCGCCGGGGATCCTGGCGAGGTCCTGTCCCGAGCGGATGCGATCGAGGTCGATCGACGAGAGGCGGTCGACCGCCCCCAGAAAGTCGTTGCGGTTGGTGGCCACGGCGCCGGCGAAGATCTCCAGGTCCAGCCTCTCGTCCCGGGCGAGCCCCGCGGGATTGGTCCAGACCGCCGTTCCGTCGTCCGCGACGGCGACCGATGCGCCGCCCATCGCGGCGCCGCGGGGTCCGACTACGGGCGTCTGCGCCGCTGCGCCTCGCGCCGCGCCGACAGCCGCGCCGAGAAGGAGGAGAGACCGGAGGAGGGATCGGCGCATGGAGAGAAGCTATCAGCTGTCAGCTGTCAGTTTTCAGTTTTGAGTTTTCAGGTTTTCGGCGTCGAAGCGTTCAATGGCAACTCAACTGATCACTGATGACGGATGACTGACGTCGCGTCACGCCATCGCGTGTCCGGCAAGACGCTCGAGGACAGCGATGGGCGCCCGGTCAGGAACGGTCAGCGTTTCGCGTCCGATGATGAACGTCTGTTCGAGCGCGAACTGCCCCTGCAGGACGGCGTGCGTGACCATGTCGGTGAAGACCATCCACGTCGCGTCGGGCGGAAACACGGGGCGCTCGGCGCGCGCGCTCTCCTGGTACTCGCCGTTCTCCTTCAGGAAATTATGGAAGGCGAGCATGAACTCGTCGTACGGCGGCCGGGAACGGACGGGCAGTCCCGCCGCGCTCGCCGCCTTGAGGAGCGAGCGGCCGACGGTCTGCTTCGACGCGCGCTCGAGAAGCCCCGAGGAGACCGCGAATCGCTCCGCCAGCTCAGGGAAAGTCTCGCCCGTCTTCCAGAGGCGCGGCGCCGCGGGGTTGACGTTGGTGAAGATCCGGAAGATGCGGTCTCCCCGCGTCGGGCGCGTCGGGAAGGCGTCCACGTGCAGAAGGTCGTTTCGGGAGTGTGAGGACAGCTTGCGGCTCGCCTCCTCCTGCGGCCGGAAGCTCGCGTAGTCGACCTTCCACCGTCGCGAATACCCGGTGAAGAGACCGGCGGCGAAGTCGACGACCGTCCGCGAGTAGCGGCCGAGCACCTCGCGCAGGCGGCGGGCGTCGTCGGGATGCTGGCGCGCAACGCCGGTCACGCGGTCGCTCTTCGGGCGGTAGGCGATGTTCTTGTGATAGCCCGCGTCGGCCTGACGGCGCTCCAGGAGAAAGGCGCGGTCCACCGGGGAGATGGCGAACGGAGTTTCCGCAAAAACGAGGATGTTCCCCTCTTCGAGGACCCGGCAACACTCGCGCTCGCGGTCCGGGCCGGAGGCGGGGAGAGACTCGATGGGAACGACCGCCATGAACGCCTCCTGCGAGCCCGGAGTCTACCGCGCGCGCGGCTCGAGCCGCCCCGGTTGACCCCCGAAAACCTGCGTGCTAGGGTGGGCCGCCTTTCGAGGGAACGATGCCCGATCTCGGGAAAAAGTTCGAGTGCTTCAACTGCCGGACGAAGTTCTACAACCTCGGCAAGCCCGAGGCGATCTGCCCCAAGTGCGGAGCGAACCAGAAGGACGCGAAGTTCGACGAGCCGCCCGCGCCGGCGCCGCGCCCGCCGCGCCGCGCGATTCTGATGGAGCCGGTCGCCGAAGAGACAGCCAACGAGTTCGGTGACGAGCCGGCGCCCGTTGAAGAGCCCGAAGAAGCGGCGGACGACGACGAGCAGGAAGAGGAAGCCGAGATCATCGACAGCCCGACCGCGGTGCGCGAGGAAGAAGAGTACTGACGTCTCCCCGCGTCGTGTATCTCGGCCTCGGCTCGAATCTCGGTGACCGCCGCGCCCGCCTTCTCGACGCCCTGGAACGTCTTTCCCGGTACTGTCCGGTGCTCCGCGTCTCCTCCTTCTACCGGACGGATCCCGTCGGGTTCGCGGACCAGCCGGACTTCTACAACGCCGCCGCCGCGATCGCCTGGCCCGGAACGCCGGAGGATCTTCTCGACGCCCTCCGCTCGATCGAGATCGACATGGGACGCGTGCCGCGATTCCAGAACGGACCCCGGGAGATCGATCTCGACCTCCTCGACTTCGATGGCCTCGTGAGGAGCCACCCCGACCCCGTTCTTCCCCACCCGCGGATCACGACGCGCCGGTTCGTCCTCACGCCGCTCTCCGAGATCGCGCCGGCGTGGCGGCACCCGGTGTGGAAGAAAACAGCGGCGGAGTTGCTGTGGGACCTGCCCGAGAAACCGGGCGTCTCGAGGATCGATGACGACGGAAACGACGGCTGACAGCTGAGAGTCGACGGCTAATTCTCCTTCCTCCAGGCCGCGAGGTTCTTTCGCGCCGCCTCCTGGATCGCGAACTCCTCGACGAGATGGCTCGGACCGGGAGCGTCGGCAACGATGCCCTCCTCGATGGCCACGGCCTCGTTTCGCGCGCCCGAACGGGCGAGAGCCTCCGCGAGAAAGTGCCGGTTGACGAAATTCCGCGGCGCCGCGGCGATCGCGCGCCGCAGCAGCCGAAGCGCTTCCGCCCGCGAGACCCATCCGGTGAGCAGCGGGACCTTCGGCGCCTGGTCGTGCACGCGGCCGAGGATGCGATAGCCGCCACCCTCCTCGAACGCCGGGTCGAGCGCGATCAGGGTCAGGCAGTCGTCGCGAATGCGACGCGCCGCGCGCTTCCGGGCCGCCTTCATCTTTCCGGAGGCGAGCGACCACTGTCCCCAGGCCACGGCGGTCCAGAAGAGCGCGGGTGCCGCATCGCCGTCGCCCCGAAACAGCTTCGCTGCCGCGGCAGGATCGAGCTTTCGGGCATCCGGATTCCCGAGGCGCCCGGCGACGAGCCCGACGCTCTCCTCCCCGGCTCGCCGGGCGCGATCGAACACCGCTCGCTGCGCGGCCTCGTCGAGACCCGTATAGGTGCCGAGAAAGTAGAGCGCCCGCGCCAGCTTCCACCGCGCTTCCGCGCCCCGTTCGCCTTCGGCGCGTTCGTAAAGGGCGATGGCTTCGGAGATCTCCGACGAATCGACGCGCGCGCCCGACCGCCCGGCGTGCCGGGCGGCGTAGTGCCGGTCGGCCGCGGCGAGAAGAGAGTCCGGCGAGTCCGGACCGGGAGAAACTCTTTACTCCTCGGCGCGCCCGGCCGCCGCCGCCATGACCAGCACCGCCGCGGCTGCGAAACGCGCTCGCCTCATCCGGATGCATTATCGATGGCGGCCGGAATTGAGAGGAGAGTTCGGCTTCCTCCCACCCGTCTGACTCCTTCCTCTCGACTCTCAACTCTCGACTCCCAACTCTTCACTACAATCGTCCGCGGAGGCACCATGAGCGACGAAAAGCCGGTGTCGGTGAAGGTGACGATCGATGAGGCCACGGCCGAGGGGCAGTACGTGAACTTCGCCAATATCCTCCACAATCCGACGGAGTTCGTGATCGACTTCGGGCGGATCGTGCCGGGCAGGCCCGACGTGAAGGTGATGAGCCGCGTCTTCACCACCCCGTTCCACGCCAAGCAGCTCGCGCGGGCGCTCCAGCAGAACGTCGAGATCTACGAGCGCAATTACGGGGAGATCCGCTCCGATTTCCCGGTTCCGCCGTCCGACGGCGAGTCCCCGACGAACTGAAAGGAAGTCATGAGTTGAGAGTCATGAGTTCAGAGTACGAGGGGGCGCCGCGACGTTGACTCTCAACACCCCGCCCCCGAGCACCACGTCCCCGTCGTAAAAGACACAGGACTGGCCGGGCGCGACGCCCCGGACCGGCTCGTCGAACAGGACTCGGCCGGAAGCGCCCTCTCCCGGCACCACGGTCGCTGGCGTCTCGACCCCGCGGTGGCGAACCCGGGCCCGCGCACGGAAGGGACCGGCCGGCTGCCCCGAGACGAATCGCATCTCTTCGACGCGGGCCTCGCGAACGGAAAGCTCGCTCTGCGCGCCGACCACCACGCGGTTCTCCCGCGGGTCGACGGAGAGAACGTAGAGACGCTCGGACGCGGCCACGCCGAGTCCCCGGCGCTGGCCGACGGTGAACCGATAGTGGCCGGAATGGACCCCCAGAGGCCTTCCGTCCGGGGCCTCGATCCGTCCCGGGAGCGTGGGCAGGGGCAGCCCCATCGCGCCCGCGTGCTCGCGCACGAAATCGCCGGCGTGGTCGCCCTTCGGGACGAAACAGATCTCCTGGCTCTCCTTCTTGTCGGCCGTGGGCAGGGCCGCGGCGCGCGCGAGCTCGCGGACTTCCGTCTTCGTCAGGTCTCCGACGGGGAACCGCGCGGCGGAAAGCTGCTCCGGGGTCAGGTCCCACAGAAAGTACGACTGGTCCTTCTCGGGATCCGCTCCCTTTCTGAGGACCGTCCGGTCGCCGTCTGGCCCGGTGGCCTTGCGGACGTAGTGGCCGGTGGCGACGGCGAGGCATCCCATCCCCCTCGCCCGATCCCAGAGTGTCGCGAACTTCACCTTCGAGTTGCACG
The DNA here is from genome assembly GCA_020199905.1 of Acidobacteriota bacterium. Taxonomy (GTDB): domain Bacteria; phylum Acidobacteriota; class Thermoanaerobaculia; order UBA5066; family Gp7-AA6; genus JALYUA01. Next base: position 14,803 of record JAIVJS010000043.1, on the reverse strand, counting down.
CCGAGCAGGGGATCGGCGTCTCGCCCGCCAGGTACGAGGCCACGAAGGGACGCACGACCTTTTCCGCGAACTCTTCCTGGAGGTCGAGCACGTAGTGGGGAATGTCGAGCGCCCAGGCGACCCTCCGGGCGTCGGACAGGTCGTCGATCGCGCAGCAGCGGCTCGTCCGGCCCGTCTCCGCGGATCGGTCCCAGAGCTGCATCGAGAGGCCGACGACTTCGTGCCCTTCGCGCTTCAAAAGGAGAGCGGCGACGGACGAGTCGACCCCCCCGGACATGGCAACGGCGATGCGCATGGGGAAAAAGCTATCAGCTGTCAGCTATCAGCTTCAGGCAGCTGTCCGCCCGCAACTCTCAACTCTCAACTCCCCTTCTCCGTCACGATCAGCATCAGGGTCGATCCCCCGATCGAGAACTCCGCCTGGTTTTCCAGCACGACGTCCCGGATGCGCTCCTCCCCGACGAACGTCCCGTTGGTGGATCCGAGGTCGACCAGCGTCACGGTGTCCCCCGTGAGCTCGATCGCCGCGTGATGCCGCGAGATCTCCGGGTCGTCCACGTTCACGTCGGCGTCGTGCCGGCCGATGACGACCCGCGGCTTCTCGATGGCGTAGATGCGCCCGGAGTCGGGACCCGCGATCACCGCGACTGAAACCCGCGAGTCGGCCGGCATCCGCAGCGGGGCGCCTCCGGGCCGCGCGATGGCCCCGTTGTTCCGCGTCGGGGTCGCAGGTTCCGGGTCTCCCCCCCCGTCCGCGAGCCGCAGGACCGTGTCTTCCGCGACCGAATCCCTGAGCGCCGGCGAGGCGGGCGCGGACCCGTGGGCGTTGAAGATGTCGAAGATCGCGAGGCACTTGGTGCAGCGGACTTTCTTCGACGCCTTCCCCTCGAACCTCGCCTCGTCGTAACGGTACCGGGCATAGCAGCGGTCGCACTCGATGATCATCGCGAGCTCCGCGCCGCCGCCGCCGCCGCCTCCGGGCCGGGAGCGTCCGCCTTCTGCCGGACGGCCGCCACCGCCGCCGGGAGGCATCTCAGGACGGCGTCGACTTCTTCGGCGGTGTTGTCGCGGGAGAGCGAGAAGCGGATGACCTGACGCGCCTGCCGCGGCGAGAAACCGAGGGCGAGGATCGCCGGAGAGGGCGCCAGCGTGCCGCTCGAGCACGCGCTGCCGGCGGAAACGGCGACGCCTTCGAGATCCAGCCGCATGAGAAGCGTCTCCGAGAGAGCGCCTTCGAACAGGATCGCCGACGTGTTGGGAAGCCTGGGTTGGCCGGCGCCGATCGCGCGGGTGCCGGAAATGCCTTCGAGGATGCTTCGCTCGAGGCGGTCTCGCAGCTGCCCGATGGCCCGCGCGTCGTGGAGGAGCCGCTCTCCCGCCAGGCGCGCCGCGACTCCAAAGCCGACTAAGGCGGGCGTGTTCTCGGTTCCTCCCCGCAATCTCTTTTCCTGGCCACCTCCGGGGGTTCGCACGGCGATCCGGACTCCCTTGCGGATGAAGAGGGCGCCCGCTCCCCGGGGCCCGTGCAGCTTGTGTGCGGAGACGGAGAGCAGATCCACTTCGAGCGCGCGAACGTCGATCGGCACGCGGCCGGCAGCCTGGACCGCGTCGGTATGGACGAGAGCCCCCCGGGCGCGGGCCCCCCGGGCGATGTCCCCGACGGGAAAGATCCCCCCGTATTCGTTGTTCGCGCTCATCACCGAGACGAGCGCGGTGCCCGGGTCGATGGCCTCGACGACCCGGGCGGCGTCCAGCGCTCCGGAAGGATCGGGGTCCACCACGCGCCCGGGGACTCCGGGGGCAGCCTCGCGGACCGAAGGATGCTCGGCGCCGGAACGCACCCAGGAGCCTCCCCTCTCCGCCGTCGCGCCGTAGATCGCCATGGCGTTGGCCTCGGTCCCGCCGGAGGTGAAATAGATTTCGGCAGGCTCGGCCCCGACCAGACGGGCCACCTCCTCGCGTGCGTCCTCGACCGCGCGCCGCGCCCGCCGTCCCTCCGCATGCAGAGACGAAGGGTTCCCGAAGAGGTGGAAGGCGGCCTCCATGGCCGAGAGGGCCCCGGGATCCAATTTTGTGGAGGCGTTGTTGTCGAAATAGATCATCTGCCCGTGGGCAAGAGGTCCGAACCGTCGGGCTCGACCTCGGCTCGACCTCGCTTCCGATTATCCCCGATTCCGCGAACGTAAAGGGTGCGTGAAGGAATACCCTGCCGAATCCGGAGAGTTAAGATCCGAGACGACGATGATCCCGGTTTCCCGCCTCGCGGCCTCGCTCCTTCTCTGCTGTGCCGCAGTCGGAACCGCTCTCGCCCAGAATCCGCCGCCCGCCGCATCCGTCCCCGCGCCCGCGGCTCCCGCCCAGGCCCCGCTCTCGAGGAAGGCGGCCCTCGCCGCGATGCCGGATGACGAACGGAAGTGGCTGACGGAGTTCGTCGCCCCCATCATCCTGCCGGACGAAGAGAAACTATTCCTCGAGCTCACCGAGCCCCATCAGCGCGAGGCTTTCAAGCAGGAGTTCTGGACGCGCCGCGAGCTCGCGAGCCTCTCTTTTCCGATGGGACCGGGGTACCGCCAGCGCTACGAGGAGCTGCGGCAGCTCGCCGACACGACCTACGACGGCTGGCGCAACGACGCCGGACGGATGGTGCTTCGCTACGGGGAGCCGGGCTCACTCGACAAGATCGGCGGATGCGAACGCACGTTCCGGGATCTCGAGATCTGGACCTACACGAACCTCCCCGGCCGGGGCACGATGAAGCAGTTCTTCTACCGCCGCTCTTCGTTGGCGCCCCGGAAGCTATGGATTGTCGGAACGCGCGACGACGACGTTTTCCAGCCCGGCTCGTGCCGGAAAACGTTCGAAGAGCTGGCCAACGACTGCAACCCCGGCATGAACACGAACGACAGTTGTTCGAGGTTCGGCAGCACCTGCACCGCGGCCTGCGACGTCTACCGCGCTTACTCCGAAATCAGGGCGCGGCAGGGCAGCGCGATGGGGGGAATGAGCGAAGCCGCCCAGATCCTCGCCGCTCCTCCCGTTTCGACGGAAGGAATGGAAAAGGTCCGCGATCGCTTCGCGGGGCTTGCGACACCCCACGCGAAGTCGATCGGAGTCGAAGGGCCTTCGGGCACGACCGAGACGGGTCCGCCGGTGGGGGCCGAAGGTGCGGCTCCTCCCGCCCCGGGCGCCCCGGCTCCGGGCGCCCCGGCCCCTGCGGGCGCTCCCCCGGCCGGCGGGGCTCCTCCCGCCCTCGGGCCGGCGGGGAAATTCGCCGGACCCGCGCCGGCCCGACGCAAGCTCTCGAGCAAGGACGTCAAGGACCTGACGGCGAAGCTCGATTCGAAATACAAGGATTTCCTCCAGCTCGTCGACCTGATCATCACGAAGGACGAGAAGGAAGTCTTCATCGTCCCGATCGACTGTCAGGAGGTCTACGTCCCGCTTCAGATCTGGTACTACGACCGCCTCGAGAGCCTGAAGAGCAAGGTGTACCTGATCTTCTACCAGCCGATGGGCATGGGCGACTACAAGCTGTGGACGCCTCTCGACGGCGAGTTCATCCTTCAGGTCGGCGGGTCCGCCGGAGGGCTCGCGGGCGCGGGCGGACGGCGCGTCGACATCACACGCTGCACCGAATGGCGCACCGTGCAGCAGGCGATCTCCTACACGACCGCGGTGCTCGGTTCGGGCCCGATGTCGATGGCGGGCGCGGCCAAGCTCTTCCAGCCCCCGATCGTCGAGACGGAAGGCGTCGACCAGGTTCTTTCGATGACCACGGAGATGGCGGCCGGGGCGGTCCCCCTCGGCGTCACGAAGCTCGTCCGCTTCCCCGAGGCGCGCTCGAACAAGATCGGCGTCGACCTCTCCCTCCTGATTCCGAAGAAGGACCTGAAGTCGAGGGACCTCGGTGAAGAGCACTTCTACAACGTCGACGTCATCGGGGAGGTCGTCAAGGGCGACCGGCTGATCGACAATTTCAAGTACCGGTTCGACGTGCCGACCGGAGAGGTCAACGCCGAGAAAATCCCGGTCACGGTGCGCCGGTACCTCTATCCCGGCGAGTACAAGCTGGTGCTGAAGGTCTCGGACGGCAACCAGAATGCGGAAGGCCGCATCTCCGAGAACCTCCTCGTGCCCGAACAGCCCGACCCGCTCTCGCCGGCTGAGATCGCGGCCCGGGCGCAGGGCCGCGCGGTGATCGAGAAGACGAAGGAGTTCGGATTCGTCGCGTCGGCGGTGTCGCTGCTCCCGATCGCGAAGGAGATCGCGACGGGCCTGCAGCGTTTCGAGACCAAGGTCGCTGAAGGGATTAAGGCCGTCGACTTCTTTTTGAACGGGTCGAAGGTCCTCACCAAGACCCGCGCCCCCTTCCAGGCGGACCTGAACCTGGGACCGCTTCCCCGCAAGCAGACCGTGCGCGTGGTCGCCTACGGCGAAAACGGTCGCGCCGTCGGCGAAGACGAGTACACGGTCAACGAGGGGCGCGACATCTTCAAGGTTCGGATACTCTCGCCGGAAAAAGGCGCGAAGGCCGGCGGCCCGACGCGAGTCGTCGCGGCAGTCGCGGTGCCCGAAGGAAAGGCGCTGCAGAAAGTCGAGTTCTACTCGAATGAGTCTCGCGTCGCGACGCTGTACCAGGCGCCGTTCGAGCAGACCGTGAACATCCGGGATTCGAAGACCCTCGGTTACGTCCGCATCGTCGGCACACTCGACGACGGGACGGTCGCCGAAGACCTCCGGTACGTCAACGCGCCGGCCTACATCTCGGAAGTGTCGGTCGATGCCGTGGAGCTGTACACATCGGTGAACGACAAGGGCCGCCCCGTCGCGGGACTCCAGGCGTCCAACTTCAAGGTGTTCGAGGACGGCGCGATCCAGAAGGTCGAGTCGTTCGAATACGTCAAGAACCTGCCGCTGTCCGTCGGAGTCATGATCGATACCTCGGCCTCGATGCTGGAGTCTCTGCCGGACGCCGAGCAGGCCGCGATCTCTTTCCTCGACTACTCGATCGGCCCGAAGGACCGGGCGTTCACGGTCTCGTTCGACAACGAGCCGTACATCCTTTCGAAGCTCACCAATCGCAAGGACAAGCTCTACCGGTCGATGGCCGGACTGCGCGCGGAGGGCTCGACCGCCCTCTACGACGCCATCGTCTTCGGCCTCTACCAGTTCACGGGCGTCAAGGGGAAGAAGGCCCTCATCCTCGTCACGGACGGGAAGGACACATCGTCCAAGTTCGACTTCGACACCACCTTCGAGTACGTCAAGAAGGCGGGCATCTCTATCTACGGGATCGGCCTGAAGATCTCGGGCGCCGATCTCGAGGTCAAGTACAAGTTGAACAAGCTGGCCAACGGGACCGGCGGCCAGACGTTTTACGTCGACTCGGCCAAGAAGCTCGACGCCATCTACAAGCAGATCAACGAAGAGCTCCGCAGCCAGTACCTGCTGACCTACTACTCGACGAATCCCGGCGGCAAGGACCAGTGGCACAAGGTCGACGTGAAGGTCGAGCCCGCCTCGCTTCAGGCGCGGACGATCTCGGGGTATTACCCGTAACCGTCGCTTCGTTCGCTACGGGACGTGCGCTCTCTCCGCTCCCTTTCTCCGCGCGTCGCTAGAATCCGTCCATGACCGCCGCGCTCGTGCTTGCCTCCACCTCGCCGCGGCGCGCGCAGATTCTGGCCGAGATGCGGATCGCTTTTGTGGTGGACCCGTCCTCGGTCGACGAGACGCTTCTCTCCGGCGAGCTCGCCGACGCAGCGGCGGAGCGCCTCGCCCGCGCGAAGGCGGCGGAGGTGGCGCGTCGGCGGCCGGAGGCCTGGGTGCTCGCCGCCGACACGCTGGTCGTCCTCGATCGAGAGATCCTCGGAAAGCCGCAGAACGACGCCGAGGCCGCTAGGATGCTCAGGCGGCTCTCGGACCGGGACCACCGGGTGGTCACGGGCGTCTGTTTTCGAAAGGGAGGCGAGGAGCTCTCGGAAATCGCCTGGAGCTCCGTCACGTTCGCGCCGCTCTCAGACGAGGAGATCGCGTGGTACGTCGCGACGGGCGAGCCCAGGGACAAGGCCGGCGCGTACGGCGTTCAGGGTCTGGGCGCCCGGTTCGTCGTCGCTATCGACGGCTCCTACACCAACGTGATGGGACTCCCCGCCGCGGTGGTCTACCGGCTCATGAAGGAAGGCCGAGATTCCGCTCTCGCAGCTCTCGCTCTTTCTTCCCCCTGAGCTTCATCTCGTACATCCGGGCGTCCGACTGGGCGAGCGTCGCCTGGAACTCGGCGTCCATCCGGTGGGTGGCCCAGCCGACCGAAAGGGAGGGCTGAACCTGCTCGACGCCCGGGATTGCCGGCAGCCGGCGCGCGAGCTCCTCCGCCTTCTGGGCGGCCGAACCCTCGTCAGTCCGCGGAAGCAGGATCAGGAACTCATCGCCCCCCCAGCGGAAGACGAAGTCCGACTCCCGCACGCACGATGTCAGGTAATTCGCGACGAACTTCAGGACGTCGTCGCCCACCTGGTGCCCCTTGACGTCGTTGATCTCCTTGAAGCGGTCGACGTCCGCCAGAAGGACGGAGAGCGAAATCCCGTAGCGCCGGACGTTGGCGAGCTCCCGCTTGATGACGTCGTTGAAGTGGTGCCGGTTGTAGAGGCCCGTCAGGGGATCGCGGACCCCCATTTCCTTCAACTGCTGGTCGGAGTGGAGGAGCTGCTCCATCTCCGCGGCGAGACGCGCCTGGCTCGCCTCGAAGAGCAGAATGATGATTCCGACCGCCACCATCATCTCGAGGAGCATCGCCGCGAAGTTGCCGTACTGAAGAAGCTCGGGCATCGCGGCCGGATCGCGAAAGCGCAGGTACCCGAACCCGACGACCGCCTGCTCGACGCCCCAAAGGAGAAAAGAGACGGACAGAAGCACCCGGCCTGCGCGCGACCCCGTCGTGATCGCGAAAGACACGGCCGACGTGACGTACCCCGCGGCGAGGACGAGCGCGATGGCCGCCGAGTGGCTGTTTGCGGTGGGGGACTGCATCGCCGTCCACCAGGCGATCGCGACGATCGGCACGATCCAGAGGAGCTCGTAGGCGCCCGTGCCCGCGCGTTCGTCGCGGAACCGCCGCACGCCCCGCAGGAGGAACAGGATGTGGGCGAGAAGCGCGATGTGCAGGAGAAAGACGAAGGTTCGCGTCTCGGCGACCATCGGGAGGGCGAGCTCGAGCCCCAACCCGCACAGCAGAAGGGCCCACGAGGCGATCCAGTCGAGGAAGGCACGGCGGCGGATCTTCTTGTAGAGAAGGAGAAACAGCAGGAACAGCAGGACCGTCCCTGCCGCCTGAATGAGCAAGGAAAATTGATAAACCGGCATCGAGTTTAGCTGGCGATCCTTTTGTCGGGGCGAATCTTACCCGTTGAGGCTGCCCGGAGATAGCCCGGATTTCTGTCCGCCGCGAAAGCGCGATACAAGAGCGACATGCGCCGCCTTGAAACGGGAACCGATCCCCCCGGAAGCGAGGTGGCGGTCGTCGCCTCTTCGGCGGCGCGCGCGCGCGCGGCCGCCCTGTGGCTGGCGGCGGCTCTTCCGGACGCGCGCCTCCGTCCGTTTTCTCTTTCCGGCTACGGCTCTCGCCAGAGCGCTCCGCTCCCCCTCGTGCTGGCCGGCGCCGGCGCCGACCGCGACGCCGACCGCGGATTTTTTCTCGCCGCGCGCGACCGCCTCCTCTGGCCCGCGGCGTCGGGAGACCTGTACGACGCGATCGCCGGAGTGCTCACGCATCTGCCCGCCCGGCGCGCGCCGGCGCGGGATCGCGGCCCGTCGACCGCGCTGCTCCTCGAAGGGAACGTCACCGCCGACCGCGTCCGGTCGGCGCTCCGGTCCTCCGCCCGCCACTGGATCGTGGAGCACGTCGGACGCGTGCGCCTTTCCGCGGCGGAGATGGAGCGCCTGGCGGAGGAAGGCGTCCGATGGTCCGCGCTCGAGCCCGCGCGGCTCGTCGGCGTCGCCGATCCGGCGGACGCGTCCGGGGGAATCTTCTCGCGAGGCACACGCATTTTCCGGCCCGCGCCGCTCAGCGCGCCTTCTGGGTCGGTCAGCGGGGCCCCTTCGCGCTCAGGGCGGAGACATACACCTTCGACTCGATGAAGAGCTCGAGGAGAGCCGAGTCGATCGCCCCGCGCTTGGCCTCGCCGCGGAGGATGTCGAGCGCGCGGTCGTCGGGAACCGCGGACTTGTATGGACGGTCGCGCGCGGCCAGAGCGTCGTAGATGTCGCTGATCGTGATGGCGCGGACGGGCAGGGGAATGCCGGCGCCCTCCAGCCTGCGCGGATACCCCGATCCGTCCAGCTTTTCGTGGTGCGCGTAGGCCCACTCCGGCACCCGTGAGAGATCCGGGGTCCACGGGATCCGCGAGAGGAATCGAAACGTCGACGTCACGTGGGATTCGATCTCCACGCGCTCGGCCGCCGTGAGGTTGCCCTTCGGAATCGAGAGGTAATGGAGCTCCTCCGGTTCGAGAACGGGGCGGAGCGTCCCGGAGGGGTCGCGATAGCGGACTTCCGAGAGCCCCAGCACCTCGGCGCTCACATCCGATGAAAGGAGCGTCGGCTCGTCGGCGCTCGCGACGAGTCCCCACGCCTTCTCGAGGATCGCGATCCGTCCGGCGAGAACCTCCGCGACCTTCCCGTCGGTCCAGCGCCCGCGGGCCGCGCTCTCCCACACCTCGGCCGCGGCCGACAGGATCGCCTGATCGATCCGGGAGCGAATGAGCGCGGCGATGCCCGCCGGCAGCTTCCGCGCCTTGACGAGAATCTGCTCGCGGACGCCGACCTTTCCGAAATCGTGCAGCACGGCCGCGTAGCGCAGCTCCCGCAGCTCCTCTCTGGAGATCCGGACGCCCGCGTAGGGCCCGTCCGTCGACGCATCGACCCTTTGCGCCAGCCCGCACGCCAGGAGGGCGACGCGCTCCGAGTGGCCGGACGTCGTCGGATCGCGCTGCTCGATCGCCGTCACGCTCGCCTCGACGAACCCCTCGAAGAGGCGCCGGATACTCTCCGACAGGCGCCGGTTCTCGACCGCGACCGCCGCCTGCGCCGCCAGGGATTTCGCGATCTCTTCGTTGTCCGCGTCGAACGCGACGACTTCCATGTGAATGACGGCGGTTCCGGCGCCTTCGGGGATGGTGCGCCGGATGCGGTTCAAGAGCTGGAGAACGCCGATCGTCCGGCCCGACGGCGTCGTCATGGGCACCGTCAGCATGGAGCGTGACCGGTATCCGTGCTGCCGGTCGAACGCGGCGTCGAAGTGATACGGCGCCCCGGGCGGGATTGCGCCGACGTCGGAAAGATTCAGCGCCTGTCCGGTCTCCGCGACGAAGCCGGCGATCGACGCGCGATCGAGGGGAACGGCCCGCTCGACGAACCGGAAGCGCACCGAGTCGTTCTGCGCGCGGACGATCTTCAAACTCCGGGACGGACTCTCGTCCTCGACGAGATAGAGACTCCCGGCGTCGGCGGCGGTCAGGGCCCGGGCGCTGGACAAGATCTGCTCGAGCAGCTGCTCGTGGTCGCTCTCGGCGGAAAGCGCGATGCCGACGTCCACGAGAGACCGGATCTCCGACGTGCGATTGGACAGCTCTCTGCGCGCGCGCGCCGACCGCGTCCGGTCTTCGAGCACGCGGAAGAGAGACCGGACCGCGCGCGCGAGGTGCTCCGAAGAGGCGCCTTCGGGGAGCGAGAAGTAGAGGCGGGCGGACCAGAAGGGGTCGATGTCGCCCGGACGCTCTCCCACGAGAAGCACGCCGACCCGATCCGCCGCGGTGCCGACCGAGGCCGGAGGCGGCCCGTCGAGCGCCCGGGCGAGGGAGGCGTCGTACAAAACGACGGCGACTTCGTTCTCCCCGAGGCACCATTCGACCGAAAAGCGCCGGGGCTCGAGCTTCTCGTCAGGCATGTGGAAGAGAAGCTCCGCGACCGGGCGGCCGTGGAAGACCACCCGCCGGAACCCGCTCGGCTGGCCGGGAGGCATGTAAGTTGAGAGTTTAGAGTTAAGAGTTCAGAGTCGATACCGCTTTATTTTCTGACTCTCGACTCACGACCCTCAACTTCCCCCCAGATCCTCCCTCAGCTCCTCGACCGTCTCCGGCGGCAGCGCGACGCGGGCCTGATACCCCGCATGGTCCACTTCGACGTCGGCGCGCCCTGTGTGCGCCAGCGCCGTCCGGCCTTCGTCCCCGAGCCGGAAGCGGATGGAGTGGACGGCGGAGATCCGATTCTCGCGACTCTGTCCGGCCGCGAACCGTGCCGGAAACAGGAGGTTCTCCGAGCGCAGGAAGAGCTTCCCGGGCTCGTCGAGTCCCACCATGCGGTCGAGGGTCGGCTGGACCTGCGCCGGATCGGTGACCTCGATGAACAGAGTCGCGGCAACCTCGCCGTCGTCGGGCAGCAGCTCATTGTAGACGTCGAGCTCTTCCTGAACCTTCTGCGGACGGACGATCCTCTCGATCCGCAGCCTCTCCTGGATCTGGAAGAGCACCGTGTCACGGTTCTCGAAGACGAGCGTCATGAGGGGACCGAGCGCGACGCGGCGCCGCTTCTTGCGCTCCATGACCTTGCGGTGAAAATCGGGCCGCGCGATCTCGTACTCCGGCAGGTTCAGAACCTCGTCGAACGAAATCGGTTTCACGGGGGCCTCTTCTCAGTCCGCCTCGACGGAAAGGCCGTAAGCCTCCGCCAGGATCTGCACGGGATGTTTCGCGGTTCGTCCCGTGCCCTGGCGGATCTGGATCGCCGCGCGCGGGCAGTCGGACGCGACGGTGTCGGGCCGGTGCCGGCGCACCTCCTCGAAGACGGGCTCTCCGACCTTCATGGAGAGAGGAAAGTACTCGGTCTTCATGCTCCACGTCCCGTCGTGGCCCGTGCACTTCTCGACCGTCAGCACTTCGGCGCCCGGGATCAGGGCGAGCAGGTCCCGCGACGAGAACCCTATGTCCTGCACCTTCAGATGACACGCGAACTGGTAGAGAACCCGGCCGGGGCTCCGCGGGAAATCGAGCGCGAGACGGCCCTCGGCGTGGCGCCGCATCAGGTATTCGGAGACGTCGAAGGTGGCGGCGGAGACCGCGTGCGCGGATGGATCCTTCGAGAGGAGGGGGTACTCCTTCTTGAGCGTCAGGCTGCAGGTCGGGCCGGGCACGACGATCGAGTAGCCGGCGCGGACGAAGGGGAGGAATGCGGCGACGTTGTCGATGCGGCACTCGTCGGCCGAATCGATATCGCCGGTCTCGAGAAACGGCATCCCGCAGCAGCGCTGGCGGGGAACCGCGACGTCGCAGCCATTCTTCTCCAGGACCGAGACGGCGGCGCGGGCCACGTCGGGGGCGTTGTCGTTCAGGGAGCACGTCACGAACAGCGCGACCCGGTCGGCGCCGTCGCCCGCCAGCGGCTCCATACGGCCGCCCCGCTCCTTCCACCAGGAGAGGAACGACCGCGAGGCGTAGGACGGCAGGAGCCGGTCGCGGTGGACGCCGAGCGTCTTCTCCAGGAGGACGCGGGCGAATCGCGTCTCGTTCACGGCGTTCACGACGGGAGACGCCTTCGTCGCGAGCATGCCGACGGCGTCGGCCGAGGCGAGCAGACGCTCGCGGAACGCAGGCTTCCCGCCACTCGCCACCCGCGCGGCGCGGTCGCGGAAGACGAGCCGCGGGACGTCCACCTCAGAGGGGTGGGGCGGATAGTACGGGCAGTGGGGGGTGCAGAGCCTGCACTCGTAGCAGAGGTCGGAGAACCCGGCAAGGTCCGCCGCGTAGAGGCGGTCCGCCGCCCCGTCGACTTCCGGCCGGTCGAGCGCCTGGAAGAGGACGTCGAAGGACGGACACAGGTTGGAGCAGCGGCGGCACGTGTGACAGATGTCGGCGACGCGGCGCAGCTCCTTCTCGACCGCCGAAGGATCGAAGAAGCCGGGAGCGGATGAATTCAACATGGATTCGGCGTTCGGCGATTCGAGCGTGGACGCGCGATCGCGAGCCTCCCGATCCGGAAATACCGGCGCATCGCGCCGGTGCTCCGGACGACGGCGACGGCGACGGAACGCAACAAAGCCGGGTCCGTACGAACCCGGCGCTGCGGGACCAGTCCGAACTCAGCCGCCGGCCGCGGCCGCGCGGCGGCGGCCGCTCGTGGCCTGAGCGAAAAGGTCGTAGCGATCGAGGTTCATGACCTTGTTCCAGGCAGCCACGAAGTCACGCACGAACTTCTCCTTCGCGTCGTCGCTCGCGTAGGCCTCCGCCAGCGCCCGGAGCTGAGAGTGTGCGCCGAAGACGAGGTCGGCGGCCGTGGCCGTCCACTTGAGCTCCTCCGTAACGCGATCGCGACCCTCGTACACGTTCTCTTCCGACGCCGACGGTCTCCACGCCGTGCGGATGTCGAGCAGGTTCACGAAGAAGTCAGTCGTGAGCGCCTCCGGCCGCGCGGTGAAGACGCCGTGCTTCGACTGCCGGAAATTGGCATTCAAGACGCGCATGCCGCCGACGAGAACCGTCATCTGCGGCGCGGTGAGCTTCAACAGGTTGGCGCGGTCCAGAAGATGCGTTTCCGGCGACAGCGGGTCTCCCGCGCGCATGTAGTTGCGGAACCCGTCGGCAGCCGGTTCGAGGACGGCAAACGTCTCCACGTCGGTCTGCTCCTGCGAGGCGTCCGTACGCCCCGGCGCAAACGGGACGGTGACGTCGTGCCCGGCGTTTTTCGCCGCCTGCTCGACCGCGGCGCATCCGCCGAGGACGATCAGGTCAGCGAGCGAAACCTTCCTGCCGCCGGACTGCGAGCCGTTGAAGTCCCGCTGGATCTGCTCGAGGGACTTCAGCGCGTTCGCGAGCCGCGCCGGTTCGTTGGCCTCCCAGTCCTTTTGCGGCGCAAGACGGATCCGTGCTCCGTTGGCGCCGCCACGCTTGTCGGTGCCGCGGAAGCTCGCCGCGGCCGACCAGGCAACGGACACGAGCTCGGGGATGGACAGGCCCGAGGCGAGAATCTTTTTCTTGAGAGCAGCGATGTCCGGCTCGCCGATCAGCTCATGGTCGACTTCCGGGACGGGGTCCTGCCACAGTTGCGGCTCCGGAATCCAGGGACCGAGATAGCGCGACCGGGGACCCATGTCGCGGTGAAGCAGCTTGAACCAGGCCTTCGCGAAGGCGGCGGCGAGCTGGTCCGGATTCTCGTGGAAGCGCTTCGTGATGGGTGCGTAGATCGGATCCACCTTGAGCGAAAGGTCCGTCGTCAGCATCATGGGCGCGTGGCGCTTCGAGGGGTCGTGCGCATCCGGCACGGTGCCTTTCGCTTCCGGATTTTTCGGAGTCCACTGCTTCGCACCGGCGGGGCTCGCCGTCAGCTCCCACTCGTACCGGAACAGGTTCTCCAGGAACCCGTTGTCCCACTTCGTCGGTTCGTTGGTCCATGCGCCCTCGAGGCCGCTGGTGACCGTGTGGCTGCCCTTGCCGCTGCCGTGTTTGTTCTTCCAGCCGAGTCCCTGTTCCTCGAGGGGGGCGGCTTCGGGTTCCGGACCGATGTTGTCCCCTCCCGGGACAGCACCATGGCTCTTGCCGAAAGAATGGCCGCCCACGATAAGGGCAACCGTCTCCTCGTCGTTCATCGCCATGCGGGCGAAGGTATCGCGGATGTCCCTGGCGGCAGCGAGGGGATCGGGGTTGCCGCCGGGCCCTTCCGGATTGACGTAGATCAGGCCCATCTGCACGGCGCCGAACGGGCGGCCGAGCTCCCGGTCGCCGCTGTATCGCTCGTCTCCGAGCCATGTGTCCTCCGGACCCCAGAAGATGTCCTCGGGCTCCCAGACGTCGGGGCGGCCGAAGCCGAAGCCGAACGTCTTGAACCCCATCGATTCCATCGCCACGTTGCCGGCCAAGACCAGCAGATCGGCCCAGGAGATCTTCTGCCCGTACTTCCGCTTGACCGGCCAGAGCAGCCGGCGCGCTTTGTCGAGGTTCGCGTTGTCGGGCCAGCTGTTCAAGGGCGCGAAGCGCTGCTGGCCTTCGCCGCCGCCGCCGCGGCCGTCGGCGATCCGGTACGTGCCGGCGGCATGCCACGTCATGCGGATGAAGAGCGGCCCGTAGTGCCCGTAGTCGGCCGGCCACCAGTCCTGCGACGTCGTCATCACTTGGACAAGGTCGCGCTTTAAGGCATCGACGTCGAGGGACTCGAACTGGTCCGCGTAGTCGAAGTCCTCCTCCATCGGATTGGAAAGGTGAGAGTGGTGATGCAGCACCGAGAGGTCCAGCTGATTGGGCCACCAGTCCTTGTTCGTCCTCGGCCGACCCCGCTTGGGAGTCGGGGCCGCAATTACAGGGTTCTCGCTTTCGCTGACGCTCGTAGTGTGTTCTTTGTCAGGCACGTCGATCGTTCTCCTTTCTAGGGTCTTCTTCTCCGGGCTCGTTCCTCTCCGCCGACGTCATGGCCGCGCCGAACCGACGGTCTTCCCCGGAAGGAGCTGGGGCCACTCGATCTTCATCCTCTCACCCGCGCGGCACCCTGCCGAGACAGTTCTCGTGCGTTCGGCTGTCCCGCAGTTCAGGCATGGATTCCCTCTCCTCCGTCTCTGCGGCTCCGGCGGCAATTCCGGCAGAGGCCGATGAACTCCAGGACTCTCGTCTCGATCCGATGCCCGCGCGCGCGCAGCGGCCGCTCCGACGAGATCGCCTCCGGCGCGCGCTCGACGTCGAGGAGAAGCCCGCACGAACGGCAGACGAAGTGATCGTGCGGCTCGACGTCGGCGTCGTATCGCGTCGTGCGGCCGCGGGTCCACGTC
>JAIVJS010000042.1 GCA_020199905.1 Acidobacteriota bacterium | reverse complement strand
GGATCCTGCGACCGACCCCGTAGAGGAGTCCCGCAGAGCGCGCGCGGCCGCGAGCGCTCCGAAAGACCCGAGCAGGATCCCGGCGCCGGCGAGACGCACGCCTCGACCGCGACGAGCCGCAGAGTCTCGCGCGGCGTCGCGCCCATCGCCATGCCTGGGCCGATCTCGTAGCCGGGTGACCCGTACGCCACGACGCCGTAGAGCGCGGTCGAGGCGAGGAGCAGCGCGGCGGCCGCGAACAGCCCCACGATGACGGTGCGGAATCGCGGCTCCGCCACCCCCCGGGAAAGGACCTGTCGCCGCGCGTTCGAGCCGAACCGAACCAGATCCGAAGCCGTCGCCCGATTCCGGTGCCGGCCTGTTCGGATTCGGACATCCCGTGTTCGTCGCCCGGCAGGCGCGGGATCACCCGTTAGACTGCGGCCGATGCGTCAGTTCTTCTTTCTCGCCGCTTTCGCGCTGGCCGCCGCGGCGCCGCTCGGCGCCGCTCCGGGTTCCGGTTCCGCCCCGAGGCTCGTCGGCTTTCGAGTCATCGAGCGTCTGGACGCGACGCGGACCTCCGCGCCGTTCCCGAAGGGACGGCCGATCCAGATCGCGTTCTGGTATCCCTCCGCCTCCGCCTCTCCGCAGCTCACGTACCGCGACTACTACGTCCTCTCCGCCCGGGACGCTTCCTTCCCGCCCCCGAGCGCGGCGTCCGAGGAGCAGGCGCTGGCGCAGTACCGCTCCTTTCTCGCGTCGGCGCGCGTGCCCCCGCCGGAGGCCGATGCCCTGCTCTCGACCCGCATGCACGCGGCGCGGGACGCCGCCCCGCTTCCCGGCCGCGCCCCGCTCGTCCTGCTCGCGCAGGGCAACGACCACTCCGCTCACGATCAGGCGTTTCTCGCGGAACATCTCGCCTCGCGCGGGTTTGCAGTCGCGACCGTGCCGTCGCAGGCGCGGATCGGCGGACGGATGAAAAGCGAGCAGGAGATTCCGGCCCAGGCCCTCGATCAGGCGGCGGACCTCGCCTTTGCCCTGGGGGTCGTGCGGGCCGAGCCCAACGTCCGCGGCGGACGGTACGGCCTCGTGGGTCACAGCTTCGGGGCCCGGTCCGCCCTCCTCCTCGCGATGCGGGACACCGACGCCGGCGCCCTCGTCAGCCTCGACGGAGGGATCGGCGGCGCCGCCGGCAAGGGCCTTCTGGAAACGTCGCGCGGTTTCGACCGCGAGGCGGCGACTCTTCCGATTCTGCACCTCTACGAGGTGGGCGACCGCTACATGGTCTCCGACCTCGCGCCGCTGCGGGCCCTCGTGCGTTCCAACCGCTGGCTCGTGCGCGTCGACGACATGCGGCACGTCCACTTCTCGAGCCTCGGAGTCCTGGCGGCCAGCGGGACCACGCTCGGCTCCGTCACCGACGCCGATGCGTGGACGCGCACCGCATGGGACGCGGTGGCCGCCGCGACCGCGAGCTTCCTGGAGCGGTTCGTGATCTCCCCGCCGGCCGGGGGGAAGGCGCGGGCCTGGACGCCGCCCGCCTCGCGTCCTCTCCACGCGGCCGAGGTGCTCCGCCGGGGCTGAGAGGCTGACCCGGCGTGATCTCGTGGCGAAACGTCTTCTTCGCGACCTCCTCATCCGGGCCGGGTACGCCGCCCTGGGCGCGGTGTACGTCACGCTCGGGCTGCTCGCTTTTTTCATCGCCTTCGAGGGCGGGCGCATCCGTGGACGGGGATTCGCCGCCGCCTTCCGGATGCTGCTCCTGCACCCTCAGGGCCCGACGATCCTCGTGATCATCGCCGCCGGCCTCGCGGCCTTCACGATCGCGCGGATCCTGGACGCCGCGGACGCCGGCCGGTCCGTTTTCCTGCGGATCTTCGCCTTCTTCGACGGGATCGGCCACGCGCTGATGGGCTGGCTCGCCGTCCGGCTGCTGATCCACCGCCGGGGCGTCGCCGCGCGGCCGGCGCTGGCGTGGCTCCTGTCGCAGAGCTGGGGTCCCCGGGCTCTCAAGATCGCGGGCGCCGTCGTGATGGTGATCGGAGCCGTCCAGGTCTGGCAGGGAATCTCGGGGCGCCTTCCGCAGCGCCTCCCGCGCGAGCGGCTAGGCGGCGCCGCGAGCGTCGCGGTCCGCGTCGGCCGGTTCGGGTACGCGGTACGCGGGGTGGTCACGGGAATCATCGGCTGGTTCCTGATCCGCACGGCGCAGGACGTCGACCCGCGGGCCTACCGGGACATCGGCGGCGCGCTCGAGGTGATCGAGAGAATGCGCTCTGGCGTTCCGCTCCTGGCCCTCGCCGGAGTCGGGCTCGTCGCCTACGGCGGATACCTCCTGCTGCTCGGCATCTTCCAGGCGAGGCTCAAGTAAGTCATCCGTCGTCAGGTTTGAGTTCTCGGTCCAGGCCGGCCCGACGCGGCTGCGGGCTAGAATCCCGCTTCCGGGCCGACGTCGGGCTTCCAGCGTCCAGCGGCCCGGAATAGAGAAGGAGATCGGCCCGTGTGGATCGTCCGGCTAGCGCTGCGCCGCCCGTACACCTTCGTGGTGCTGGCGCTCGTGATTCTGATCCTCGGGCCTTTCGTCATCCTCCGGACGCCGACGGACATCTTCCCGAACATCAACATCCCCGTCGTGAGCGTCGTGTGGAGCTACGGCGGCCTTTCCGCGCCGGAGATGGCAAACCGGATCGTCTCCGGCTACGAGCGGGGACTGACGACGACGGTCAACGACATCGAGCACATCGAGTCCCAGACGCTTTCAGGAATCTCGGTCATCAAGATCTTCTTCCGCCCCCGCGCCCGGATCGACGCGGCGGTCGCCCAGGTCACGGCGTTTTCCCAGACGTCGGTGCGCTCGATGCCGCCCGGCACGAACCCGCCTTTCATCATCACGTACAACGCGTCGAGCGTTCCGGTCCTGCAGCTCGCCCTCTCGGGGCACGGTCTCTCCGAGCAGCAGCTCTTCGACTTCGGCAACAACTACATCCGCACGCAGCTCGCGACCGTCCAGGGGGCCGCGATCCCCTTCCCCTACGGCGGCAAGCAGCGGCAGATCCAGATCGATCTCGACCTGCCCGCCCTGCAGGCGAAAGGGCTCGCCCCGACCGACGTCGTCAACGCGATCAGCGCCCAGAACCTGATCCTCCCGTCCGGAACGTCCAAGATCGGGAACTTCGAGTACGCCGTCGAGATGAACAGCAGCCCGACCAGCATCCAGGGGCTGAACGAGATCCCGGTCAGGAGCGCGGGCGGATCGACCATCTTCATCCGCGACGTCGCTCAGGTCCGCGACGGGTATCCCCCGCAGACGAACATCGTCCGGGTCGCGGGGCAGCGCGCCTCGCTCCTGACGATCATGAAGACCGGAACGGCGTCGACCCTGGACATCATCTCGAAGGTCCGCGAAGAGCTTCCGAAAATCGCCGGCGGCCTGCCTCCGGAACTGAAGATCACTCCGTTGAACGACCAGTCCCTCTTCGTGCGCGCGTCGATCAACGGCGTCGTGCGCGAGGCGATCATCGCGGCGTGCCTGACCGGACTGATGATCCTGATCTTCCTGGGAAGCTGGCGGAGCACGGTGATCATCGCGGTGTCGATCCCGCTCTCGATCCTCTGCTCGATCCTCCTGATGGCGGCGCTCGGCGAGACCATCAACATCATGACGCTCGGAGGGCTCGCGCTCGCGGTCGGGATCCTGGTCGACGACGCGACCGTCGAAATCGAGAACATCAACCGCAACCTGGAAGAGGGAAAGCCCACGGAGCAGGCGATCCTGGACGGCGCCGCGCAGATCGCGGTCCCCGCCTTCGTCTCGACGCTCGCCATCTGCATCGTCTTCGTTCCGATGTTCTTTCTGACGGGAGTCGCGCGCTACCTCTTCGTGCCGCTCGCGGAAGCTGTCGTCTTCGCGATGCTCGCCTCTTACTTCCTGTCTCGTACGCTCGTTCCCACGATGGCCAAGTACCTGCTGAAGGCGCACGCGCCCGGCGTGCAGCACGCCGGCGGGTCCAACGTCTTCGCGCGCCTGCAGAGGGGATTCGAGGAGAGATTCGAGCGCCTGCGCAACGGGTACCGCGGCCTCCTCGCCCTTTGCCTCGACCACCGCAAAGTCTTCCTGCTGGTCTTCTTCGCGGCGTGCGCCGCGTCGGTGGCCATTCTGACGCCGTGGCTCGGCCAGGATTTCTTTCCGGCGGTGGACGCGGGACAGTTCAAGCTCCATCTCCGCGCGCGCACCGGCACCCGGATCGAGGAGACCGCCCGCCTCTGCGATCAGGTCGACGATGTCATCCGCCGGGTCATCGGCCCGAGGGAGATGGGGACGATGATCGACAACATCGGCGTGCCCTACAGCGGATTGAACCTCTCCTACAGCAACTCCGCGCCGGTGGGACCGGCCGACGCGGACGTCATCGTGTCGTTGAAAGAGAAGCACCGTCCGACGGAGCAGGTGATCCAGGAGTTGCGCGCGAAGCTCACGCACGCCTTCCCCGGGGTCACATTTTATTTTCTCCCGGTCGACATCGTCAGCCAGATCCTGAACTTCGGGCTGCCGGCGCCGATCGACGTCCAGGTGATCGGGCGCAACCTCGAAGAGAACCGCGTCTTCGCCGAGCACCTGATGGAGAAGATCCGATACGTGCCGGGACTCGTCGACCTTCGGATCCAGCAGCCGTTCGACGCGCCGCGCCTCTTCATGTCGGTCGACCGGGTGCGAGCCCAGCAGGTGGGCTACTCCCAAAGGGACGTCGCGGCGAACCTGCTGGTCGCGCTCTCCGGGAGCTCCCAGACGTCGCCGACGTTCTGGCTGGATCCGAAGAGCGGCGTCAGCTACACCGTCGCCGTGCAGTCCCCGCAGTACCGCATCAGCTCGCTCGCGGATCTGGGGAACATCCCCATCAGCAGCTCGGCGGGCCGGGCCGCGCAGATCATGGGCAACCTGGCTACGATCACGCGCGGCTCGCAGCTCGGCAGCATTTCCCACTACAACGCCCAGCCGGTGATCGACATCTACGGCGCCGTCGGCCGCACGGACCTCGGCAGCGTGGCGAGACCCGTCAACCGGATCGTCGAGGCCGCGAAAAAGGATCTTCCACGCGGCTCCCAGATCGTCGTGCGGGGACAGGCCGAAACGATGCGGACGTCGTTCAACGGCCTCCTGGCAGGGCTCGTGTTCTCGATCGTCCTCGTCTACCTGCTGATCGTCGTGAACTTCCAGTCGTGGCTCGACCCCTTCATCATCATCTCGGCGCTGCCGGCCGCGATCGCGGGCATTGTGTGGATGCTCTTCGTGTTGCACACCACCATGAGCGTTCCGGCCCTGACGGGCTCGATCATGTGCATGGGCGTCGCGACCGCGAACAGCATCCTGGTCGTCAGTTTCGCGAAGGAGCAGATGGAGGAGGGCCGGACCGCCCTCGAATCGGCGTTGAACGCGGGGTTCACGCGCTTCCGACCCGTGCTGATGACGGCCCTGGCGATGATCATCGGGATGGTTCCCATGGCTCTCGGATGGGGCGAGGGCGGGGAGCAGAACGCGCCGCTCGGCCGGGCCGTGATCGGCGGCCTCCTGCTCGCCACGATGGCGACGCTGTTCTTCGTCCCCGCGTTCTTCAGCCTCCTGCACGGGCGGAGAGTCGCGCGCGCGGGAGCGCCGGCCCCGGAGATCGCGACCCGTGGCTGACGCGCGCGAGGGCCCGATCGCCGCCCCCGCGCCCGATCACGTCGCGCTGGAAGGCCCGCCCCCGCGGGTCTCGCCCAGCCGCGCGCGCGGAGCGATCGTCGCCATCGCGGCGGCCGCGCTGATCCTCGCCGGCTTCGGCATCGCGACCCGCGTCCACTCGCGCAACACCCTCGAGGCGGACGCGAAGAAAACCGCGGCTCCGATCGTCTCGGTCTTCGAGCCCGAGCGCGGCGCGCCGACGCAGGAGTTCCTGCTCCCCGGAACGGCGCAGGCGTTCACCGACGCCCCGATCTACGCGCGGACCAACGGGTATCTCAAGAAGTGGCACGCGGACATCGGCGCCCGCGTGCGCAAGGGCCAGATCCTCGCCGAGATCGACTCGCCCGAGATCGAGCAACAGCTCCAGCAGGCGAAGGCCGATCTCGCGACGGCCGAGGCGAACGAGCGTCTGGCCAAGGTCACCGGCGACCGATACTCGGAGCTCGCCAAGTCGGACTCCGTTTCGAAACAGGAGGCGGACAACGCCGCCGGAGGCCTCGCGGCGCGGCACGCGGCGACCGAGTCGTCGCGGGCGAACGTCCGCCGGCTGCAGCAGATGGTCGGCTTCGAGAAGATCGAGGCGCCTTTCGACGGAGTCATCACCGCTCGGAACGCCAACGTCGGGCAACTCGTAGACGCCGGCAGCGGCGGCAGCGGCCGAGAGCTCTTCCACATCGCGACGCTCGACCGGCTGCGCGTTTTCGTCGGCGTGCCGCAGACCGGTTCCGCGGCGGCCACGCCGGGCCTTCCCGTCGAGGTGGACCTCGCGGAGCGGCCGGGCGTCCGCCTTCCGGGAAAGATCGTCCGCAACTCCAACGCGATCGACCCCGCGACACGCACCATGCTGGTCGAAATCGACCTCGAGAACCGGGACGGAACGATTCTCCCGGGCGCCTCGGTGCAGGTCCACCTGAAGCTCGCCGGCGGCGCGCCGACCCTCCTGCTCCCGGTGAGCGCCCTGATGTTCCGTTCCGAGGGGCCGCGCGTGGCGACGGTCGTCCAGGGGAACCGCGCGGCGCTGATTCCGGTCACGATCGGCCGCGACTACGGCAACCGGTTGGAAGTCACTTCCGGACTTTCACCCGGCGCCCTCGTCATCGACAGCCCGCCCGATTCGCTGATCGACGGCACCGTCGTCCAGTCCAGCCGCGCAGCGCCCGATAGCCGGAAGGCGGCAGGCGAGAGGCGGTAGGCGGGGGCGAAATAATCCTTCTCCGGCTGTCGATTCCGCTCTTGCCGTTCGACTGAGGGTCAAAGGAAAGGGCGCGGCGAGCTCTCGACCTATCCCCTGCTCCCCGCGGCCCGCGCGCGATTCCTGGCGCGGCTCAGGCGGACCCGGGAATCCGCCGCCGCGTGGGAGCGTGCCCGCGCGCTCGCCACCAACGCGCAGGAGCGCCGCTTCATCGAGCGCGAAATGTCGGCGATCGATGCGCCGCCCGAAGAATCGACGTCGAACGACGGTCCCTGAAATTGCCGCTTTTTTGAGCGATTCCGCGGGAATAAAACCGCCGTCATGGCACAAAAACTGCTCCTCCTCCGATGTGCGCGGGCCGATCACCCGAGGCACGACACGGCCCGAAATCAACGCCGTTTGAAATCGAGACCGCGATCTTTCGCGAGTCTCATACCCGGAAGGAGACAAAATGCGTTCAGCCTCTCGACTCCTCATCGCAATCCTCTTCATCGCAGGCACCGTCGGCATGGCGTCTGCCCAGGAGACACCGCCGCAGGCACAGCCCCAGCAGCCGCAGACCCAACAGCCGCCGCAGAGCAACCCAGACTCGAACGCGAACCCGCCGGCGACCGCGCCGTCCACGCAGAGCGCTCCTTCGGTGGCTCCGCCGTCCTCGACCGACAAGTCGCCGGCCGTAGAGCCGATCGACCAGAGCTCGCAGACCGAACGGAAGATGACGTCCCGGTCCTCGAAGAAGGTCGTGAAGCCCTCCTCTTCGGCTACGGCCACCAGGACGACGAAATCGACCGACACGCAGGTCGTGAAGCCGTCTGATTCGAAGGACGCCACCGCGGGCGCCGCCGCCGGTGTCGCGATCGCCGACCCCAGCAGCGGTTCGGGCAGCACGCCGTCCACCGGCGCTCCCGCCACGGGCGCTGCCGCCTCCACGGTTCCCGCGGCTCCGGCCGCCGACGCGGGTCCGGCTCCGGCTGCTCCGGCCGGCGACAACCAGGTCCAGCAGACGGAAACCACGACGACGACCAAGTCCTCGGTGGCCGGCTGGGTCCTCGGCGCGGTCCTTCTCCTCGGGCTGATCTTCATCATCCGCCGCACGATGCGGCGCCGGACCGGCCAGCGCGTCTCGATCTACGAACGCACCGACACCGGTTCGATCGCGACCACCCCGGCGACCAAGACGACGACGACGACTGTCAAGACGACGTCGGGCAACGTCCCCCTCATGCCCCGCTCGTAAGAAAAAGATTGGATCTTTGAAAGGCGGGGGTTTGCTCCCGCCTTTTTTTTGACGTCGCGTCCCGCCAGATCCGCCTTTTCCCGAAGAGCGATCCCGCCGGCGTTGCCCGCCACAGGAGGATGAAATGGCGAACGATTCGAAGAGACCCGATTTTTCCGACGTTCTGTCCGGAAGCTCATCGACGGCTCCCGGCGCGGCCCCGACCGATGCCGCCGCTTCGGAGCTCGAGAAGCAGAAGACGATGCGGATGTACATCGTCGAGAGCGGGGACAGCCTTTCGAAGATCGCGAGAAAGCTCTACGGCGACGCCGACGCGTGGAAGCGGATCTACCACGAGAACCGGGATGTCATCCACCGGAAGGTCCAGAGTCCGACGGACCGCTTCGGGCCGAACGACACCATTTTCGCTTCGGTATCCACCGACGGCGCCGGCAAGGCGGCGACCATTTTCGCCAGGTGGACGTTCGAAGACGGCCAAGTGATCCGCAACGATCAGAAGACCGTCTCCCCCAGCGGCCCTGCCGTCACGGATTTCTCGGTCGAAAAGCCCGGGGGCTGGCCTAAGGGTGGCTACAAGCTCGACGTCTCGGTCGACAGCGGCGGGGCCGCGTCGACGAAGACGTTCCGGGTCGAGTAGACCCTCCCGGGACCGGCCGGAACGGAAGTTGCACCTTTTCCGCATTCACCGAACAGTATTCAAGGAGATCGAATGAACAAAACCCAGGTCGAAGAGCTGATCTATCAGGCGCTCGAGACGGAGCTCGGAGGCGTCCAGGTGTACCGCAGCGCCGTCGCCTGCGCGCAGAACGATGACCTCAAGAAGGAGTGGCAGAAGTACGGGAGGCAGACTCAGGAGCATGTCCTCGTCCTGATGAATGTCTGCGAGAAGCTCGGAATGGATCCCGAAAAGCAGACCGCGGGCCGCCGGATCGTCCGCGAAAAGGGCAAGAGTCTGGTGGCCGCGATGGAGAAGGCGCTCAGCGCCGGACCTTCTCTCGCCGCCGCGCAGCTCGTCGCCGCGGAGTGCGTCATCGACGCGGAAACCAAGGACCACATGAACTGGGAGTTGATCGGCGAGGTCGCCAAGAAGGCGCCCGCCAACGCCAAACAGGTCCTGACCGAGGCCTACGACGCCGTGGAGGACGAGGAGGACGAGCACCTGTACCACACGCAGGGATGGGCTCGGGAGCTGTGGCTCGATTCTCTCGGGCTTCCGGCCGTCCTTCCTCCGCCCGAGGAAGAGCGCGACGTCAAGAGCGCGATGGAAGAAGCGCAGGTCATGCAGGAGCGCAAGGGCAAAGACACGAGCAAGGAGCGCCCGGGCCCGGCGAAGTCTGCGGATAAGTCCAAGCCCATGCCCCGCGGCAGCAATGGCGGAGACAAGGCCCGCCGGCGGAGCGTCTAGGGTCCCCTCTCCTCCCTCTCCCCGGGCGCGGGGAGAGGGAGAGGGGGCCTGGTCCTTCTTCTAGCTGGGCTGCCTTCTAGCTGGGCTGCGCGGCCGGTGCCTGCCTCCCCCGCGTCTCTTCGCCGTCCGCCGGCGGCACCGTCTTGTTCTTCCCGGCACGCGTCCAGTGGCGATGCATCGCCAGCGCCGTGGTGAAGCTCGTCAGAAAGTCGGTACGGCCGTCGGGCGCCGTCAGGACCCCTTCGACCTCCGCGTCGCCATTTCCGCCGGAGCCGTTGACGCCCTCGAGTCCCGGCACGGCGGCCAGCAATCCGATGCCCTCGCCCGTCGCTCCGATCGTCTTGCAGTGCCGGAACGCTTCCGACACGAAGTCCACCGCGTCCCGATCGGCCGCCAGGGCCTGGACGCTTGCGGCGCCGCCGGGCACGTACACCGCGTCGAAGAGCACGGAAGCGGCCGTCAGCAGGCTGAACTCGACGAAGAAGTCGGACCCGTCCGCGCCCCTCAGGTAGCCGAGCCGCGGCGCCACGATCTTCCCCTGCGCGCCCCCCGCGTCGAGCGCCTTCATCATCGAAGAAAGGGAGAGATCGTCCACCCCGTCGGCCGCCAGAATCGCGACCTTCCGGGTTCGGATCGAGTCCTTGACGGTGTTGGCCATGCTCAGGGCCGGAGACACCGCTCCGTCGCCCTCTTCGATCTTCGGCTCCCGGCTTCCCGGCGCCGCGTCGGCGGAGAAGCTGTGGTTGATCGGCGGGTCGACCAGCGGGATCTCCGTCATGCCGAGGCCGTCCGCGACGCGGCCGGCGAGCCCGCGATCCACCAGACCGAGCATTCCCACCATCCGCTCGCGGATCGGCTTGCGCTTGACCTTCCCGAGCTCGAACCGGAGCGCCTCGACGATGTGGTCCTTCTCCGGCTCCGACTGGCTGTTGAAGAAGAGCCTCGCCTGGCTGAAATGGTCGAAGAATTTCTCGGACCGCGCTCGGACCTTGTTCCCCGCGACCCGTTCCGGAAAGTTCACGAACCCGCCCGCCAGCGCTCCCGCCTGGACCGGGCATCCGCCGCCCGTCGTGTTGGGGTGGTAGGAGGCCTTCGCGCGGTCGATCGTCTGCCGCATGAAACCGTCGCGCTGGTTGTTGTCGACCGGCGCGATCGGCCGGTTGATCGGGATCTCGTGAAAGTTTGGCCCGCCGAGGCGGATCAGCTGCGTGTCGGTGTACGAGAACAGCCGTCCCTGGAGCAGCGGGTCGTTGGTGAAGTCGATCCCCGGCACGACGTGCCCGATGTGGAACGCGACCTGCTCGGTTTCGGCGAAGAAATTGTCCGGGTTGTGATCGAGCGTCAGCCGCCCGATCCGCTGCACCGGGACGAGCTCCTCGGGGATGAGCTTCGTCGCGTCGAGAAGGTCGAAGTCGAACGAGTTCTCGTCCTTCTCCTCGACGATCTGGACGCCCATCTCCCACTGCGGGAAGTTGCCGCTCTCGATCGCCTCCCAGAGGTCGCGTCGGTGGAAGTCCGGGTCCTTGCCCGAGATCTTCTGCGCCTCGTCCCACGCCACGGAATGCATGCCGAGCAGCGGCTTCCAGTGAAACTTGACGAACCGGGACTTCCCTTCCGCGTTGACGAACCGGAACGTGTGGACCCCGAATCCTTCCATCATCCGGTAGCTGCGCGGCAGCGCCCGGTCGGACATCACCCACATGATCATGTGCATCGATTCCGGCATGAGCGAGATGAAGTCCCAGAAGGTGTCGTGCGCCGACGCCGCCTGGGGCATGTGGTGGTCGGGCTCGGGTTTGACCGCGTGGATCAGGTCCGGGAACTTGATCGCGTCCTGGATGAAGAAGACCGGCATGTTGTTGCCGACGAGGTCGAAGTTCCCCTCGGTCGTGTAAAACTTCGTGGCGAACCCACGGACGTCCCGCGCGAGGTCCGTCGAGCCGCGCGATCCGGCGACGGTGGAAAACCTCACGAACACGGGGGTCTTGACGCCGGGGTCCTGGAGAAATGCGGCCCGGGTGAGCTCGGGAATCCCCTCGTAGACCTGGAAGTACCCGTGCGCCGCGGACCCGCGGGCGTGCACGACCCGCTCGGGGATCCGCTCGTGATCGAAGTGGGTGATCTTCTCGCGGAAGTGAAAGTCCTCGAGGAGCGAGGGCCCGCGGTCTCCCCCCTTGAGCGTGTCCTGATCGTTCTCGAGAGGCACGCCCTGATTCGTGGTCAGGACCTTCCCCAGAGCGTCCTCGGTATGGAATTTGAGCTGACGCGATTTAGGGTTGGCACCGTTGCGGTTGCCATTCCCATTCTCATTCTTCATGCGTGTTCTCCATTCGATTGAACTTTTCTGCGGGCGAAAGGCGAGTGCAAGAAGCAGTCCGACGCACCCGCGCCCCTCTCCCTGTCCGCCCTCTCCCCGCGCGCCGGGGAGAGGGCCAGGGGAGTGAGCGGCGATCCTGAAAGCAAGGCGACCGCTCCATCACACGGCCGGACCGCTCACCCTACCCTCTCCGCCGGCCGGGGAGCGAGGGTCGAGAGGGTCCCTCGGCCCAGCCTCACCCCGACGTGGTGATCGGTCCGAGGTACCTGTCCAGCCAGTCCAGAACTTCCTTGATGACCGGCTGCATCTGCGGCGGGATGTGCCCGGCTTCGAAGACGAAGTGCCGCTTGTCTTTCTCGGGAGTTCCGAGCATCCGGAACATCGGAGCCTGCGCGGTCTCGTACGGCGCTGAGAAGTCGTATCGCCCCGTGATCAGAAGCACCGGAATCTTCACCCGCGACACGAAATTGATCGGGTCGACCTCCGGCAGGGCCCGGGCGAGGCGGAATCCGCCGCTCGAGAAAATCGCCAGCTTGAAACGATTCTCGAGCGCGACGAACGTGACCCCGTCGATCGCGCCCAGGCTCACGCCGATGAACCCGAGGCGGCTCATGTCGACGTCGCGGCGCGTCTCTAAGTAGTCCACGGCGCGTCCGACGTCCTTCGCCTGCTGGATGATCAGATCCCGCCAGAGACTCGAGTTGAGCGGAGGATCGGGAACCTGACGTTCGTACGTTCCTTTGTACACGGGAAAAAGAACGGCCCGGCCGCTTCGGATCACGAAATCGAGGTTACGCAGGTTCAGATCGGCGCTCGAGCGTGTGTGGATGGCCAGACTGCTCGGAAAATAAAGGATCGTTTCGTAGGGAGGCCGCGCATTCTTGGGAATGAAGAAAAAGGCGGGGACCCTTTCATTTCCATAAGCGGCGGCAAAGCTGACTTTTTCCTTGCGCCAGTAGGGCGAATCCTCTTCCTTCGACTCGACCCGGGGGTCGAGCGGTGTTCGATCGTATGAATAGAAGCTCTTGTAGTGCTGGAAGACGTCGTCTGAGACCGGAGCTTCCTTGTTGTAATCGCGAGAGATGGTCGGGATCGGACGAGTCACCGCCTCGGACGGGGGGGTGATGTAGCGCGCGCACCGAAACCCGTAACCCGGCAGCCTCGTGAAAGGGTCCTGCGCGTCCGCTTCGCCGAACATGTAGTTCGCGTCGCTCCACGAGCCGCCGAGGACGTATCGCCGCCCGCCGGTCTCGTTCCAGCACCACTCCTTGACGTTCCCTGCCATGTCGTAGTTGCCGTAGGGGCTCAGCCCCTTGTGCCTGCCGACCGGCGCGGGGCCCTTCCCGCTGAAATTCGACAAGCCCAGGATCTGAGAGAAGTTGCCGATGCCGCCGGCCTTGTACCAGTGGTACACGGTCGGAAGGCTCTTGCCGGCGAATTCCGCGTACGCCGCGGCTTCGTACCAGCTCACGCCGTCGACCGGATAGTCCTCGCGCCCCTCGGGCAGGCTTCCGAGCTCCCACGACGCGGGCCCGGGACGCCCCGTCGCGTCCCGCAGTTTCTCCATCGCCTTTTCCAGGGGGATCTCCCGGCCGTCCCGGAGGAACGGCTGTTTCCAGTACTCCCGCTTTCCATATCCGCCGGCGTCGACGAACGCCTTGAACTGCCGGTTGGTGACCTCGTACCTGTCGAGCCAGAAATCGTCGAACGAGACCTCGCTCAGGCTCCGGAGGGAGTACTGACCGCCGGGCACGCGGACCATGCCGGCGGGCACCGCCGCGACGGGATCGAGCTTGAGATTCTGATTGAGTCCCGCGGCTTCGATGGTCTGGAACCCGGGCTTTTCGACCTTCCATCGATAGTAGGCGACGGGAACCGCGAGCCGTTCGATGGGAGACCGGCCGAGGGGCTGCCACTCTCCGTCGACGTCTTCGTAGTCCTTCATGAAGACGTCCGCCCCCGCGGGGTTCGTGCGGATCGCGATGAACGGCCAGGCGTCCCGCCGCAGCGTCTCGACCTCGCGCGGAAGGTAACGCTCCGTCTGCCGGGCGAGAAGAAACGCGCGGGCCGGCCTGTCGTGCTCGACGAGGCGCGCGATCTCGGGCAGGGTTTCCGCGCGCGCGCGCCGGATCCGCGACTCGCGCGCCAGATACCACGCCGCCGCGCCGATCGCCGTGAGAAGGACCAGAAGCGACGGAACCAGGATCGAGGGACGCCGCAGCGCGGAGACCCGCGGGTTACTTCCGTCCACCGGGGCGGCCGCCGGACCGCGCCGCAGGTCAACGAGGTCCCGTTCCATCTCCGCCGCGGTCGGATAACGGTCCGCGGGGGCCTTCGCGAGAGAGCGGGACAGAACGCGCTCGAGCCCGGCCGGGACGTCCTGACGGAGGCCCTTCAACGGCGGAGGATCGTCGCGAAGGATCGCGGTCAGCGTCAGAAGATGCGAGTCCCCCTGAAACGGGCGCTGCCCGGCGAGCATCTCATAGACCACCGACCCCAGCGAGAAGACGTCCGAGCGCGCGTCCACGGGGTTGCCCTGCGCCTGCTCCGGCGACATGTAAGCAATCGTCCCGAGGATGACGCCCTGCCGGGTGCGCAGGTACGCGCTGCCGGCCGTGGCCGTCGAGTCGGACGTCTCGCCATCGTCCGGCGCGTTCCGTTCGACCAGCTTCGCGAGTCCGAAATCGAGCACCTTGACGCGCCCGCCCCTGCCGACCATCACGTTGGCCGGCTTCACGTCGCGGTGCACGATGCCGGCAGCGTGCGCCGCGCCGAGCGCGGACGCCATCTGTTCGCCGATGTCGATAGCCTCCGCGACCGGGAGTCCTCCCTTCGGAATGAGCTTGTCGAGAGGCGTTCCGTCGAGATATTCCATGACGAGAAAGTCGACGCCCTGGTCCGTATCGATGTCGTGGATGGTGACGATGTGCGGATGGTTCAGCGCGGACGCCGCCTTGGCCTCGCGGACAAAGCGCCACTTGCGCTCGGGGTCGGCAACGGCTTCCGGCCGCAGCACCTTGATCGCGACGGTCCGATCGAGGTGCGCGTCGAGCGCTCGATAGACGATGCCCATACCGCCCTCGCCGATCTGTTCGACGATCCGGTAGTGCTTGAGAGAGGTGCCGATCATTCCGGGAACGGCGCCGTTCATTCCCAGGCGGCGGCCGGCCGGCCGTCCAGGATCCACACGATGTAGTCGGTCATCGGCGCTCCGCCTCCGAGCTCGCGCAGACGGATCGCGTTTTGAGCGCGGTGACCCTGGCTGTGCATCACGACCTGCTGCATGGTGTCGACGACGCGGATGGGCCGGTGTGGCGCTGGAAACCACGGCACGGAGACAGTCTCCTCCAGGCGCCCCGGATCGAGCTTTTCGAAAAAGACGGCGATGTCCCGGTGCGCTCCCCGAGCGGCTTCGCGCAGGGTCTCGAAGCCCGGGTAGCTCTCGAGAGGCTCCGGCCACTTCGGAGAGCCTCGCCAGACCGAGAGGAAGGCGCGCTGCACCGCCTGGATGTGGTACAGCCTCCGGCGCAGCGTGTCGTCCTCGGCCGCGGCGGAGTGAGAGGCGATCGCGCGCCAGTGGACCGAGTCCGCCCACGCCTGGTGCCCGAAAAGGTCCGCGAGAAAAGGGGCGGTCATCGCTCGGCGATCATACGGCGCGGAGCGCGCGGCGTATCATCCCGGCCTCCCGCATGCAGCCTGTCTGTGATTACCGACGCGTCGCCGGGGAAGGCAGAGGCCGCTGAAGATCGTCATCCTCCGCGGGATCCTGTTTTTCCTCTTCGCGGGGGTCCGGGTCTCTCTCGATGGTCCGGCTGACGGTGATCGCCTGGCGGAGACGGCTCGACTGGAAGCGGGAGGGCCTGGTCGTCGATAACGAGATCGTCGCCTTCGAAGAGAAGTCCTCGAACGATCCTTCGGATTTGCGAAACTCTACGCTCCGATCATCGAGTTCCGAATCGGCGCGGCAGGGCCGGGACGCTTCACGTCGGGTACCGCTCTACGACTCAATCCCTGCCACGAGGGGCAGAAGGTCGCGGTGCGGTACATGCCGGGCAACCCGTCGGACGCCGATCTCGACGTCAATACCAGCCGTCCGCGAGAGCGGTGCCGAGGACCCCGGTCCCCGGGATCGCGATCCTCACGCGCGGCCATTCCACGTCAGCGTCGTTCCTCCGATGGCCGGGATCTTTCCCGCCGCGCCTCAGAGTCGGCGGGAAGGAGCCGTCACGAAGGCGATTCTTTTTCGACGGACCCATGAAGAAGATTCATGACAAAGAGAATCGCGACTCAGACCAGAAGAACTCATTCTCTTCTTTGTTTGGATTCCCGATTCCCGGCCCCTCTGTGGTGGTGAAAGAATCCGTCTCGCGAAGGAGGTGACCCATGGCGGACTCGGCTCCCGGGATCTCCGCGGCCGCGCGGCGGCAGATTTGGCTCGAGCTCTACGAGAAGGAAACGCCCAGGACGGTGCGAGTCCTGCGCGCGTACCCGGCCGGGGAGGCGGAGTTCAGGCCGCACGAGCGATCGAGCACCGCGCTGCGGCTCGCCCAGACCTTCTGGCGGGAAAACGACGTCATGCTGCGGATGCTGCGAGGCGAAACCGCGCCGGGGGCGAAGCCGCCGGAAACCTGGGCGGGGGCGGTCGGCGCCTACGAGCGGAGCGCGAGCGACGTGATCGACACCGTCAGGTCCGTCCCCGAGGAAAAAATCTCGCGGAAGACGCCGTTCGGACCGCCCGCGCTGAAGATGGAGCTGTCGGTCATCGAGGTCATGTGGCTCATGCTGCTCGATTCCATCCATCACCGCGGCCAGCTCGCGGTCTACGTCCGGATGGCGGGGGGCAAAGTACCGGCGATCTACGGCCCGAGCGCGGACGACGCGATGGTCTGAGGAAGTCAGGCGGCGAGAAAGCTCTCCAGGCAAGCTCTCCTCCGCACCCCGCTGCCGAGAGGGGCGGTACTTAGGACAGAGGGCGACGTTGCGTGAGGGCGGTACCAGACAGAGGGCGACGCCGAAAACCGGAACCGATAACCGCCTCCCGCGACGGGGCCGAGCGTCGTCGCTCTCAGTACCGCCCGCCCGCCGGGGCCGGAATCGCGTCGAGCTCGGCCAGGTCTTCGGCGGAGAGCTCGATCGACGCCGCCGCGACGTTCTCCTCCAGGTACTTCCGCCTCTGCGTCCCCGGAATCGCGAGGACGTGCTCCCCGCGCGCCAGCACCCACGCGAGCGCGATCTGAGCCGGTGTCACGCCGCGCCTCGCGGCGGCGGCGCGGACGCGCTCCACGATCGCCTGGTTGGCGGCGACCTCCTCCGGCCGGAAGCGCGGGAGCTTCGACCGGAAGTCGGAGGAGTCGAACCGCGCGGCCGCATCGAACTTGC
The DNA here is from genome assembly GCA_020199905.1 of Acidobacteriota bacterium. Classification (GTDB taxonomy): domain Bacteria; phylum Acidobacteriota; class Thermoanaerobaculia; order UBA5066; family Gp7-AA6; genus JALYUA01. The sequence continues at coordinate 16,319 of JAIVJS010000042.1, read as the reverse complement.
CGGTCAGGAACCCCCGCCCGAGCGGCGCGAACGCGACGAAGGACGCGGAGTGCTGGGCGCACCATGGCACGACCCCGTCCAGGTAGTCGCGCGTCCACAGCGAGAGCTCCGACTGCACCGCGGTCACGGGATGGATCCGCGACACGCGGTCGAGCTCGTCGACGGTCGCCTCGGAGATTCCGAGCGACCGCACCTTTCCCGCCGCGACGAGCTCCGCCATCGCGCCCCACGTCTCCTCGACGGGGACCTTCGGATCCACGCGGTGCAGGTAGTAGAGATCGATAACGTCGATGCCGAGCCTCTGAAGGGACGCGTCGCACGCCTCGCGCACGTGGGCGGGGCTGCCGTCGCGGCCGAAGCGATACGTCGCCTGATCTTCGACGACGAGCCCCATCTTGGTGGCGATGACGACGCGGTCGCGCCTGTCCCTGATCGCGCGGCCTACGAGCTCCTCGTTGGTGAACGGCCCGTAAACGTCCGCGGTGTCGAAATGATCGACTCCGATGTCGATCGCTCGACGAATGACGTCGATCGCGGACGCATCGTCTCCCAGGGGGCCGTAAGCCCAGGAGAACCCCATGCACCCGAGGCCGACGGGATGGACAAAAGCCGCGGACCCGCCGAGTCGTCTTTTCAGCACGCCGTCACGATACCAAGACAGACGACGACCGATCAGCCATTCGCGGGCGCGTCCCCACCGGCGGCAGGTCCCTCGATCGGCAGAGTGACGGTGAATGCCGATCCGCTGCCGGGCGCACTCTCGACGGAGATCCCGCCGCCGAGTGCCTCGACGATTTCCCGCGAAATCCAGAGACCGAGACCGAGTCCGGCGAAGTCGCGGCCCGAAACGGCGCGCTCGAACCGTTCGAAGACCCGCTTCTGGCTTTCGGCAGGGATACCGATCCCGCGGTCCTCGACCCGCAGCCGCGCGACGTCGCCGCGCCGCTCGAGGTCCACGCTCACCGGCTTGTTCTGCCCGTATTTGAGCGCGTTAGAGACGAGGTTGGTGACGACCTGATCGAGCCGGAACCGGTCCCACCGGCCCACGAGGGAGTCCGGCGCGCGCACGGCAATCGGCACCTCCGCCGCCTCCTGCAGGCGCTCGACGGCCTCTCGGGTGACGGCGGCGATGTCGGTATCCTCGAGCTCGAGGCTGATCCGCATCGCGGTCATCCTCGAGACGTCCAGCAGGGAATCGACGAGCTTGACGAGACGTGCGACCTGGCGTCCGGCCCCCTGGAGCCGCTCCTCTATCCATTCCCTGGTCGCGACTTCCCGCGGGGTGTTCACGGCGATCAGCAGCGCGCGTATCTGAAGCTGCAGCGCCCCGATCGGGTTCCGTAACTCGTGGGAGGCGACGGAAACGAAGTCGTCTCGGAGCGCGAGGGCGCCTTCGAGGTCGGATCTCACGCGCTGGACCTCGGCGAGGGCATGCTGCAGCTCGCGCCGGGTGCCATCGAGCGCCGCCGTCATCGCCCTCGCCTGCTCGGCCGTCGAGCTCGCGAGGGCCGCACGGGCGAAAGCGGCCTGGGCCGTACGCTCATTACGAAGAGCGGCGCCAAGCAGCGGCAGGACTTCGAGAAGAGACTCCGCGTCGGATTGCCGGGGACTCCCGCCGATGAGAGCGAGGACGGCATTGCCTCGGGCCAACCCCAGCACGGACTGGATCGCACCGGTGGGGGGTGTCGGCAGGCTGGCGCTCGCGCGGACCGATCGCATGCACTCGGCGAGAAACTCGCGCCATCGCCGGCCATCCGGCATCGTCTGGGGAAACCCGGGGGCCGGCAGAAGCGCGCCGCTCTCGACGTCCGAGACGAAGATCAGCAGGCTTTCGACGCCGAGCTCCCGCGCGAGAGCGGCCGCCGCATCGGATCGGATCGCGGGGTTCGTGAGCTCCTCGATGCGGGCGGAGCCGAGGCGTTCCGTCATGAGATCAATCGGGAATCACGCATACGACCGCCGTGCAGTTGTGGAACCCCGAAAACTGTCCCTCCGCTCGCGCGATCTGCCCGATGCTGTTGCATCCCGCGAAGGCGGTGGGGCCGAGCGCCCTCTTGACCGCGCCCACTTCTTCCTCGAAGCGCTCGCCAAGCCGCAGGCGTGTGGCGACGCAGTCGAAGAACAGCGCCACATTCGGGGAATGCCCGCCCAGGTTTTTGATGGCGGACGCCACCGCTGTCTCGGCGGCGGCGGACGCGGACGCCGCGGAGGTCTCCATGATGTGCACGAGAGATCCCGCCGAGACTTCCGTCGCGCACGTGATCGAGCCGTCGCTGTCCACCTCGAGGGGGACGCGCAGCTTGTGTCCCTCCGACGTGGAAATGCCGATGATGTTGTGCAGGAAAAAAGGGAGCGGGTCTTTCGAGTCGAAGCCCCCGCCGCGCGCTTCCGCATGTTCGCTGTACACGTCGGCGGCGGAGATCGCGTTCATGCTGACCAACCGGGATCCCTCGGATTCGGTCACCCGCATAGGCGCGCTCGCGGGTTGCCAGCCGTGCGCGACCCCGACTCCGATCGGCTTGTTCGAGAGGATTTCGAGGGCGACGACGGCATCGGGAACGACTTCGGTGCCGAAAAACACGCAGGTCCCCTGAAACCTGTCGTCTCCCCCGACGCCTCCGCCGAAGAATTGATAGGTGCCGGCGGTCTCCATCGTCAATTGCTCGACGAGCTGCTCGACGTGTCCGGCCATGGCATCCGTCAGCACGAGAGCGGACCGGAACCCGAAGTCGTGGCCATGCAGCCCCCGCAGGCCGGAGGAGAGCTCCCGCGCCGCGGCGACGCGATCGGCCCGGAGCCCGCGGCCGATCGTCGCGTGGAATTGCATCTCCGGGGCCCGGAGCGCCACCGCGCACGCCGCGCCCTGTCCGACCATTCCGCCGGTGAACTCTCCCGCGGAAGACCCGCCGACGAGCAGAGACGGCCGGCATGCGTCGAAGAGCTCCCGGAGAAGCAGCGGATAGTCGTGGGACGTCGATGCGAAGAGAATCACGGCGTCCGGCGATTCCCCCTTTAAACCCAGGCGAATCTCGTCGCCCAGCGCCCGCCCCGCGACGGCGCTGTCCACGAGGCTCGACTGCGCGACGACGGAAGTGGTCATGGGGGTCGGAGAATATCAAGGCGGAAAACGGCCGAACGTACACATCCGCTCCGACATCCGCTGACCGCCCGGGGTGAGGAAGGCAGAAGGAGCAGGGGGCGCCCTCGCCCCCGACCTGCCAATCTTCATGTCGGCGTATCGTTCCGTCGTGGTTTCCGGCCTGACGAACGCGCTTCGCCGTGCGTCCGGCGTTTCCCTGCTCCTGTCCACTCTTTTTCTCGCCGCGGCCACCGCCTGCGCCGAGGCGCCCGCCGGCGGCGGGATCCGCTCCATCCTCCAGGACCGCGTCGACTCGAAGCGAGCCACCGGGCTCGTCGCGGGTATTCTCGACGGCGACGCGAAGCGCGTGATTGCCGCCGGCGTCTCCGGGGCGGCCCGGCCGCTCGACGGCGACACGGTCTTCGAGATCGGCTCGATCACCAAGGTCTTCACCGCCTCCCTCCTGTCCGACATGGTCCACCGCGGCGAGGTGAGGCTCGACGATCCGATCTCGAAGTACCTGCCCTCGAACGTCCGCGCGCCCTCGCGCAACGGCAGACAGATCACGCTCCTCGACCTCGCGACCCAGTCCTCCGGGCTGCCGCGCCTCCCGGACAACCTCTCGCCCCGAGATCCGGCGAACCCGTATGCCGACTACACCGTCGAAAAGCTGTACGAGTTTCTGTCTCGCTATGAGCTGCCGCGCGACGTCGGCTCGAAATACGAGTACTCGAACGTCGGCGTCGGCCTTCTCGGCCACCTGCTGGCGCGGAAGGCGGGAACGACGTACGAGGAGCTCCTGACGAAGCGCATCCTCGCGCCGCTGCAGATGCGCGACACGGCGATCACGCTCTCCCCCGCCATGCGCAAGCGTCTGGCGGCCGGCCATGACGACTCCGGCGCGGCGGTCCCCAACTGGGATCTGCCCACGCTGACGGGCGCCGGCGGGCTGCGTTCGACGGTCAACGACATGCTGAAGTTCCTCGCCGCCAATCTCGGGAAGGGCGACCCCGTCCTGGTCGCCGTTCTGACCGACACTCACCGCGTGCGCCGCGCCACCGAGCAGCCGGGGCTCGACATCGCGCTGGCCTGGCACATCCTGCACCCGTTCCGCGAGGAGCTCGTCTGGCACAACGGAGGCACGGGCGGCTACCACTCGTGGATCGGCTTCGTCGCGAAGAGGCGCGCCGGCGCCATCGTGCTGTCGAATTCGTCCGGCACCATCGACGACATCGGGATCCACATCGTCGTGCCGCGTTTCCCGATCCCCGGTCCGCCGAAGCCGAGAAAGGAAGCGATCGTCGCGCCCGAGGTGCTCGACACGTACACGGGCGAGTACCAGCTGGGGCCTGCGTTCTCCATCGTCGTCACGCGCGAGGGCGGCGCGCTGTTCGTGCAGGCCACCAGCCAGCCGAAGCTGCCGCTCTTCGCGGAATCGGAAACGGATTTCTTCCTGCAGGTCGTAGACGCGCAGATCCGGTTCGTGAAGGAAGGCGGCCGCGTGACATCGCTGGTGCTCCACCAGAACGGGCAGGACACGCCCGGGCGGAAGATCAAATGAGGATTCGTGCGGGGTGATGCAGAGCCCTCTCTCACCAATTAGAATTCCCGAAAGGGCACCGCGCCCTCCTGCCGGCTGGATCGAGGTCGACCGGGCGGCACCGGACGAGCTCTCGAAGGAAGGAAGGCCCACCATGACGCTCCACCGGTTCTCCGCGATGACCCTCACCGCCCTCGCCGCCCTCGCCGCCCTCCTCGCCCCCGCCGCTCCTGCGCAGGAGGAGCATCACCGCCACGGCGCCGCGGAGTCCCTCGGCACCGTCCACTTCCCCGTCTCCTGCAAACCGGATGTCCAGGCGGCGTTCACGCGGGCCGTCGCACTCCTCCACTCGTTCGGCTACGAGGAATCGCGCAACGCCTTCGCGGGAGTCGCCGAACGGGATCCGTCCTGCGGGATGGCGCAGTGGGGAGTCGCGATGACCTATTACCACCCGATCTGGGCGCCTCCCTCTCCCGGCGACCTCGCGGCCGGCCGCGCCGCCGCCGGGAAAGCCGCCGCGCTCGGCGCAAAGACGGATCGCGAACGCGGCTACATCGCGGCGATCGGGACGTTCTACCGCGACAGTGACAAGGCCGATCACCGCGCGCGGGCGGCCGCCTATCGAGCGTCCCTGGACGATCTCTCCCACCGCTTCCCCGACGACCACGAGGCGAGGATCTTCTACGCGATGATGCTCGTCGGGACCGCGCCCCCCGGCGACCCGACACTCGCCCAGCAGAAGAAGGCCGGCGAGATCCTGAACGGCCTGCTCGCGTCGGAGCCTCAGCACCCCGGCGTCGTGCACTACCTGATCCACTCCTTCGACTACCCGCTCCTCGCCGATCAGGCGCTCGCGGCGGCGCGCGCGTACGCGAAGATCGCCCCGTCCTCGCCGCACGCGCTTCACATGCCCTCGCACATCTTCACGCGTCTCGGCCTGTGGCAGGAATCGATCGACTCCAACATCGCCTCGGCCGACACCGCGAGGCGGCAGGTCGCGAAGAGTCACCCCGGCGCCGCGTCGTTCGACGCGCTCCACGCCATCGACTACCTCGAGTACGCCTATCTCCAGACGGACGATCAGGACCGCGCGAAGGCGATGCTCGACGAGGCGGCGGCGGCGAAGAAATTCGACGACGACAGCTTCGCCGCCGGCTACGCGCTCGCGGCCATCCCCGCCCGCTGGGCGCTCGAGCGGCGCGACTGGCCGGCCGCCGCCGCGCTCACCCCGCCATCGGTCGAGCTCTCCTGGCAGCAATTCCCCTACGCGCCCGCCATCTCGTACTTCGCAAGCGCGATCGGTGCCGCTCGAGCCGGCCATCCCGATCAGGCCCGCGCCGCCGTCGGCAAGCTCGAGGAGATTCACGCCGGCCTCGTCGCCCGGCCGGTGCCGGGCGCCTACGACTGGACCAGCCAGATCGAGGCGATGCGGTTGGCGGCCGCGGCGTGGCTCGCGATGAGCGAGGGCAGGAAGGAGGAGGCCGTCGAGCTGGCGCGCTCCGCCGCCGCTCTCGACGAGAAGACCGGCAAGCACCCGGTGACGCCCGGCTCGATCCTTCCGCCGCGCGAGCTGCTCGCCGACATGCTCCTGGAGCTCAACCGCCCGGCCGAGGCGCTGCCCGAGTACGAGGCGTCGCTGCGCTCCGCCCCCAACCGCTTCAACAGCCTCTACGGCGCGGCGCGCGCCGCGGAGCTCTCGGGAGACAAGGCGAAGGCGCGCGCGATGTACGGACGGCTCGCCGGCAACTGCGGCGCGCGCTCGAGCCGCAAGGAGGTCCGGCAGGCGCGTGAGTACCTCGGGAAGGCGAGCTAGATGCGACGAGCTCGAGGTTCTCTCTCCCCGCCAGGAAAAAGATGCTCAAGCGGAGGGGCATCTCTTTCTGCCTTTGCGAACCCGGTCAGGCTCTCTGTCCAGCCCCTCACCCCGGCACGCGGGGAGAGGGAGGCGAGGTTCGGCGAGCGACGCGGCGGCCGCCTTTTTCGCATCCTCGACGCCGATCGGCGGTCCGCAGGCCATCCCTCCCCCTCCTGCGCCCGCATCCTGGCCCCGGCGCGGCGGCCGGCGCGGCGAGAGGGGTCCGCCTACCGGCTTTCGCGCCGCTGGATGACGAGCGCCGAGAGCGCCTCCTCGATCGGGATGAACGAGTTGAGGCCCACCCCCACGCCATCGGGCATGAGGATGTAGCCGCTGACGGAGAGACCGACGACCATCCCCCAGCGATCGAGCAGCGGCCCCCCGCTGTTCCCCTGATGAATCGAGACGTCGCTGCGAAGGACCCGGAGGCCGTCGTCTTCTCCATAGCCGCTCACGATTCCCTTCGTCACCGTCTGAGCGAAATTCTCGGAGAGCGGCGTTCCGATCGCGAACACGTCCGCACCCGGCTGGACCCCGCTCGACTGCCCCAGGGGAAGAAACGGATAGACGTCGTTTTCGAGCTTGATCAGGGCGACGTCCCTCACCCGGTCGGCGCGCACGACGTCCCCGTTGACTTCGCGTCCCGTGACGAACCGGACCTTCACGTACCGCGACTCGCCGATCACGTGCTGACTCGTCAGGAGGAATCCGTCGCGCGAAATGACAAAACCCGAGCCCATCGAGTTCCCGGCGAGCACCGTGACGACGCTCATCCGCGAGTCCGAGACCACCGATTCGACGCTCGCCGTCGAGCGTGCGATGGACGTGACATAGCTGATCGGAATCGGCGCCTGCTCGGCTCTCGCGCGCGGTTCGCCGCCGCCCGAGATCAGATCGTGGAATCGCGCGTTTGCGGCCAGGCCGCGAGCGGCCGAGACGAACGCGCGCGAGATGACTTCCTCCCCGGGCTCGTCCACTGCGCCCGGAAAGAGGCCCGTGCCCGACGTCGTCTCCTTCAACACGACCGACTTGCTGCGGTACGAGAACACCTGCCAGTCGACGGTGAGAGACGCCTCCGCCGTGCCGGAGTGTTTCGGCCCGCCCGGGTAGCAGGCGTTTGCGCGGACGTCGCGGATGACGCCCGCGATGACGTACTCCGCGCGGCGGGCGTGCGGATCGTCGAAGAGCCTTTCCCGGTCTCCGACGACGGCGTAACCCGCCGACGAGAGCTCATCGAGCAGCAGCGCGCCGAGGTCATCGCCGGCCGAGCCGTCCCGGCTCATCTTCCATGTCAACGAACCGCTCTGGCGGCACGGGCGGCCAGTCTGCACGACGCCGACGACCAGATCGCGAGGGACCTTCAGAACCAGTTTGCGGAACTCGATCGCCGCGGTCTTCTCGTCGGGCGCAACGACGCGAACGGGCGGCCTCCCGGAACTTTCGGAAGGATCCTCGCCCGTGCGCACTCGCGTGGAGGCCTCGCCGGAAGGGCCCGAGGAGGCGCACGCAAGGCTCCCGAGCGCGACGGCGAAAGCGACCGTTCGCAGGACCGCGATCGGCGCTCCTGCTCGCCCCCGGCGGCCGCCAGAGTTCGGGGTTTCCCCCGCACGCGACTCGGGAAAGTCGGTGAGCCTCTGGAGATGCGGCCGCGCGCCGGGGACGACCATGGGAATTCGGTTGGGTTGTTTCCTTGACCTCCGGGAACGCAAGAGAGGCGCCATGTCCGACGCACCGTCAAATCTTTGCGCCTCTTCCGTTTGCGATCGACGCGCGAGCGCCGACTGCCACATTCCGTTCTTCGGCGGAGGGATCGACTGACCTTTTCTGTCGAGCATGGCGCCCTCACGCAGGCGCCGGGGGGCTCTTCCGGACTTTGCTGGATTCCGGCAAACGCGGCGGGAGGTCACGATGCGAATCCGCTCAGAAATTCTCGCGGTGCTGCTGGCTTCCGGTCCCGGCCTGATGGGTTGAGGGGGCCAGGACGTCAGCGCGAAGCGGATCGGACGTACCCCCTCTTCCACTGGCTCCCGTATCCTCCTCAGCGAAAGGAGAACGCCATGAAGACTCGACGCGAGCTGCTCCTGGGCATCCTGGCCGGGTTTGTCGCCGCCGCCTCGTCCGCGCGCCCCGAAAAATCGCGACCTCTCGAGGTGACCTATTACTACCTTCCCGGCTGACCCGTCTGCGCCAGGATCAAGCCCGCCGTGAGCGGGTTGGAGAAGGAGTACAAGGGCAGGGTGCGCGCACAGAACCTCGACGCGACGACTCCGGAGAACACGAAGGCGGTCAAGGAGCTCGGGTTCGAGCGGCACGGGCTCGTGATCCGCTCTCACCAGGGGAAGGCTCTGTGGAAGCAGCCCGATCATGACGTGAAGATGGAGGACGTCCGGAGGGAGCTGGATCGGCTGGTGAAGTAGTAGGAAGGTTGGGCCTTCCCTGGCCCGGGCTCGGCCTGGAGATTGACGTTCGCGGTCAGAAAGCATCTGCTCTTGTTCAGCAACCGCGTCGACGAACAACCTCGAATCCAGTTTCGAATCCCGGTTCCCTCTCCCCGGGCTCGGGGAGAGGGGGCCAGGGTGAGGGCTCCGTTCCCTCTGCTCGAGTCTTGTCCGTCTTGATCTTTACCCCCTCACCCCTCTCCCCCGGCGCGCCCGGACGCCGTAAGCGGACGCTCACATCGGCATCGCCCTCTATCCGACTGCCGCCCCTCTCCCCGCCTCTCCCCCGCGCGCGGGGAGAGGGAGCGGAAGGGAGCAGAGCTGCGCTCGTGTCGAGATGGTGGCTACGCTCGCGAAGGGTCCAGGCAAGCGGTCGACGCCGCCACCCGGCCGAGCCGCTCGCCGCGTTCGCCCGCGGCGAACGCAGGCCCCGTAGCGAGCGCAGCGACGTTAAGATTCCGCCGCCTCATCACCACCGAAAGGACCTGCGCCGATGAAGAACCGCCTTTCCGCGTTCCTCCTCTCATTCGTCTTCGTCCTCTCCTCAGCGCTGGCGGTCCGTCTCTCCGCGCAGGACCAGCCCCGGCCGCCCATCGACAAGCCGCCGGCCGCTCCGGCGGGCGATCCCGCGAAGGAGAAGGAAGAGGCGAAGAAGTGGGACGTCGAGTCGCCTTACGCTTTCGACACGAACGTCCGCCTCGACGTCGACGAGGGCACGTGGATGTCCGTCGACGTCTCGCCCGACGGCAGAGAAATCGTCTTCGATCTCCTCGGCGACCTCTACACGATGCCGTCGGGGGGCGGCGAGGCGAAGGCGCTGACGTCCGGGATCGCATGGGACATGCAGCCGCGCTACTCGCCCGATGGAAAGTGGATCGCGTTCACGTCCGACCGCTCCGGCGGCGACAACATCTGGGTGACCGGCCGCGACGGCAGTAACCCGCGGCAGGTCACGAAAGAGTCCTTCCGCCTCCCCAACTCCCCCGCGTGGACTCCCGACTCGCAGTACATCGCCGTGCGCAAGCACTTCACCGGCACACGCTCGCTCGGCGCCGGCGAGATCTGGCTGTACCACCGCTCCGGCGGAGAAGGCCTCCAGATGAGCAAGCGCGCGAGCGAGCAGAAGGACACGGGCGAGCCCGCGTTCTCACCGGACGGCCGCTACCTCTATTACTCCGAGGACTCGTCACCGGGGAAGATCTACCAGTACAACCCCGACCCGAACGGCCAGATCTACGTCATCAAGCGCCTCGACCGGGAGACGGGCCGCCTGATCGACTACGTCACGGGTCCCGGCGGGTCGATCCGCCCGACGCCCTCCCCGGACGGCAGGTCGCTCGCGTTCGTCCGCCGCGTCCGATACAAGTCCACCCTCTTCATCAAGGACGTCGAGTCCGGCGCGGAGCGCCCGATCTGGAACGGGCTCGAGCGCGACATGCAGGAGACGTGGGCGATCCACGGCGTCTATCCGGCGATGGCGTGGACGCCCGACAGCCGATCGATCGTCGTGTGGGCCGCGGGCAGGATCCACCGGGTCAACGCCGCGACGAAGCAGGTTGCGGGCATTCCCTTTCACGTGAAGAGCGACCGCAAGGCCGCGTCGGCAGTGCGTTTCCACGTCGACGTCCCGAGCGGACAGGTGATGTTCGGCGACGGAGCGAAGGGAGCCGTCCCTGCGGGCTCCTTCCCGGTCCGGATGCTCCGCTGGGTCCAGGTGTCCCCCGACAACACGCGCGTCGCGTACACGGCGCTCGGCCACATCTACGTCAAGGACCTCGGAGACAAGAGCGGCGCGCCCCGGCGCCTGACGAAGCAGACCGACCACTGGGAGTTCTTTCCCTCCTGGTCTCGCGACTCGCGATCCCTCGTCTATGCGACGTGGAACGACGAGTCGCTCGGGTCGATCCGCGTCGCCTCGGTTCCCGCCGGCGTCTCGCGCGCCGTCACCGACAAGCCCGGCCACTACGAGGACCCGGTCTTCTCGCCCTGACGCCGTTCGTCGAGACCGGGCGCCGCGTCGAGATCGGGCCGAAGAGCAAGGCCGTACCGGTCACGCGCGCTTCGAAGGACGCCGGCCAGGATCTGCACTTCTCCGGCGACTCTTCCCGGCTCTACTGGGCGTACGGCCCGGAGCTCTACCGGCGGGATCTGAAGGACGCATTCTCCTTCCTGCCCGATGCGCCCGAGAAGCTGCCCGATCCGCCGGCGCAGGGGATCAATATCTCCTTCCAGGCGCCCGTCGATGTTCCCCCGCCCTCGAACGTCGTCGCGTTCTCGGGCGGCCGCGTCGTCACGATGAAGGGCGACGAGGTCATCGAGGACGGTGTGGTGCTGGTCGAGGGCCATCGCATCAAGGCGGTGGGACGCCGAAGCGACGTGGCGATCCCCGCCGGCGCGAAGACGGTCGACGCCACCGGGAAGACGGTGCTGCCCGGATTCGTGGACGCGCACTGGCACGGCTCCGTCGGGTCGGATCAGATCCTGCCGCAGCAGAACTGGGTGACGGACGCGGGCCTCGCGTTCGGCGTGACGACGATCCACGACCCGAGCAACGACACGGGCGAGATCTTCTCGACCGCGGAGCTGGCGCGCGCCGGGATGATCCGGGCGCCGCGCGTCTTCTCGACCGGGACGATCCTGTACGGTGCCGCGGGCGACTACCGGGCGGACATCGATTCCCTGGACGACGCGCGCAGCCACCTGCGGCGCATGAAGGCCGTCGGAGCGATCTCGGTCAAGAGCTACAACCAGCCGCGGCGGGAGCAGAGACAGCAGATCCTGGCGGCCGCGCGCGAGATCGGCATCATGGTCGTGCCCGAGGGCGGATCGATGTTCATGCACAACATGACCATGGTGGTCGACGGGCACACGACCGTCGAGCACACGATCCCGGTCGCGAACATCTACAAGGACGTGATGACGCTCTGGCCGGCGACGAAGGTCGCATACACGCCCACGCTTCTCGTCGGTTACGGCGGCGACTGGGGCGAGAACTACTGGTACCAGAAGACGAACGTGTGGGAGAACCCGCGCCTGTCGAAGTTCGTCCCGCCGTTCGTGCTCGATCCCCGCTCGCGCCGCCGCACGATGGTTCCCGAGGACGAGTTCAACCATTTCAACATCGCGAAGATCGCGGCGGACCTCCAGAAGGCGGGTGTCCTCGTCAACACGGGCGCGCACGGTCAGCGGGAGGGGCTCGGGCTGCACTGGGAGATCTGGATGCTGAACCAGGGAGGCCTGTCCCCGCACGAGGCGCTGCGCTGCGCGACCGCAAATGGAGCGCGGACGCTCGGGATGGACCGCGACATCGGAACGCTCGAGCCGGGCAAGCTCGCGGACGTGATCGTGATCGACGGCAACCCGCTGCAGGACATCCGGCAGAGCGAGAAGGTGCAGTGGACGATGGTGAACGGCCGGCTCTACGACGCGGCGACGATGAACGAGACGGGATCGAGAGAGAGGAAGCGCGCGAAGTACTGGTGGGAGTAAAACGTCGCCTGCGAGGCTCCTCCCTCCCTCTGGTCGGGAGACTCCTCTCGGGGCGAGCTTGGCCACGATCTCGACACAGCTCTGCTCCCTCTCCCTGCGCGCCGGGGGAGAGGGCGGGGTGAGGGGCGGAACTCGTCAGGAAGGCGACGCAGAGAGGACCTGCTTCCGGCGTCCCCGCGTGCCGGCGCGGGCGGGGTGAGGGGACAGCGACGAAACCGGCCGGGGTGCCCCTCGACTGAGACCGCTCCTTAGAACCCGGCCGGCGCCTGGATCGTGACCGGGTCTCCCACGAAGAGCGTCGGCACGCCCTGCTCCACGGCCGTCTTGTTGTACGCGATGACTTCGTTCCGCAGCGCGCTGAACTGCCCGAGAAACCCCTCCGCTTCCTTGCGGATCGACGCGAGCTCCTCCTTCGCCACGTCGCGCGGCGCCTCGCCGTACGCGCCCGTCAAGAACCCGAGGCGCGACGCCTTCGCCTGGAAGTCCGAGTGGAAGTGCAGCGTGTCCGACGGCGTGTCCCGCTGAATGTCGCGGCTGTAGACCTTGTCCTTGAAGTCCTTGACCTTCTTGTTGAGATCCCGCGCGGCTTTGAGCTGGGCCTCGTACTTCTTCGTCTTCGCCGGCTCGCCGTCCTCTCCGCCGCCCACGATCTTCGGCAGCGCCGTCAGCGACGTCTCCCACCCGTCGAGCTGGTTCAGCATCTCGTTCACGGCGGTCGCCATGTTCCGCCCCTCGACCGCCGCCTTCGCCCGCGCCTTCAGGACCTCCGCGTCCACCTTCATCCGCGGATCGGGCCCGACGACGACTTCCTTCGTCACCGTCTCCCCCGCCGCCGTCACCGCGATCCTGTACGTCCCCGGCGGAACGTCCGGCCCGCGGTTGGGATCGAAGAAGTCCGACGGCGGCGCCTCCTTGCCGAACGACACCTTCTTGGCGCCCTCGTATCGCAGTCCCCACACGTGCCGGTTCATTCCGGCCTTCGCGGGCCCGTACTCCGTCGTCACCGGATTCCCCGCGGAGTCGGTGACGACGATCTTCACCGGCTCGCGCTTTAACTTCTTCTGCTCCTCGGTCTGCTTGATCTCCTTCTTCAGCCAGTAGTCGATCACCGCGCCGTTCGGCGGATTGGGCGCGGTCCACGCTCCGACGCCGAACCCGCCGCGGTTCCAGATCTGCCACTGCGAGGCGGCAGGCACGCCGAAGACGTGCAGGTTCTTCCCCTGCACCCCGGCGTCCATCTCCACGATCGGTCCGATGTTGTCGAACACGTACATGCCGCGCCCGTGCGAGGCGACCACCAGGTCGTGTGTCGACTTCACGAACTTCAGGTCCCACACCGGCACCACCGGGAACTCGACCGGAAACTTCTTCCAGTTGGCCCCCGCGTCGGAGGAGACGTGCAGCCCGTTGTCAGTCCCGACCACGAGGAAACCCTTCCTGTTCGGGTCCTCGCGCACGACGTACGCCGTGCCGTCGTCCGGCAACCCTCTGGAGATCGACGTCCACGTCTTCCCGAAATCCGTCGTCCGATAGACGTGCGGCCGCCGGTCGCCCAGCATGTGGCCGTCGTACACGAGCTGAGCCGTGCCGGCGTCGAACGGCGACGCGTCGATCTGGTACACGCGCGACCATTCCGGCGCGCCCTTCGGCGAGGCGTTCGTCCACGTGCCGCCGCCGTCGCGCGTCACGTGCACCATTCCGTCGTCCGATCCCGCCCACATCACCTTGGGGTCCGCGGTCGAGATGACCAGCGACAGCAGCGTGTCGTACGTCTCCGCCCCCGACAGGTCGAGGTGGATCGGCCCGCCCGACGCCTTCTGCTTGCCCTTGTCGTTGCGCGTCAGGTCGGGGCTGATGACGGACCAGTGCAGGCCGCCGTCCGTCGATTTGAAGACGACGTTGCCGCCGATGTAGACCTCTTCCGCGTTCGTGGCGGAGACCGCGATGGGCGACGTCCAGTTGAACCGGTACTTGAGCTCCGACGGCGCCATCTCTCCCACGCCCGCCAGATACGGCCGGATGCTGCGTGAGAGCTTCGTCTTCCTGTCGAACCGCGAGATGTTCCCGTTCTGCGAATCGGCGTAGATGATGTTGGGATCAGACGGCGCCGGCACGATCCACTCGCCGTCGCCGCCAATCACGGTGTACCATGGATGATCCGCTCCGGGTCCTTCGGGTCGATCCAGAGCGCGTGGTAATCGGGATGGATCCGGCGGTTGTTCGTCTGGAACGTCTTGCCCGCGTCGATCGAAGTGACCAGGTTGAACGACCCGAAGTAGAGCTTGTTCTCGTCGGCCGGCGACACCGCGATGACGGAGAAGTACCAGGGCCGCACGTTGATGAGGCGCGTCTCGGAGGTGCGCTCCCATTTCTCGCCGAGGTCCTTCGACTCGTAGAGAATCCCCTTCTTCGCATGGATCAGCGCGTAGACGTGGTCGCCGTTCGACGGCGCGATCGCGAGCGAGACGCGCCCGAGCGTCCCCTCCGGCATGTCTTTCTCGAGCCGCCGCCAGGTCGATCCGCCGTCCGTCGACTTCCACACGCCCGAGCCGGGCCCACCCCCGACGAACTCCCACGGAAACCGGCGGAACTGCCAGGTTCCCGCCAGCAGCACCATGGAGTTGTTCGGCTGCATGACGAGGTCGGAGGCGCCCGTCTGATCGTCGACGGAGAGGACCTTCTTCCAGGTCGCGCCGCCGTCGGTCGTGCGATAGACGCCTCGCGTCGCGGAGGGCTTCCAGATGTTGCCGAGCACCGCGACGAAGACCCGGTTGGGATCGTGCGGATCGATCAGCACGCGCGAGACCGCGCCGGCGTCGCCCAGGCCCATGAACCGCCAGGACGCGCCCGCGTCCGGGGAGAAATAGACGCCGTGCCCGTCGATGACGTTGTTGCGCGGATTGGCCTCGCCGGTGCCGACCCAGATGAGGTTCGGATTCGCGGGCGAGATCGCGATCGCGCCGATCGAGGGCGGATATTTGTCGAAGATCGCTTTCCAGGACCCGCCGGAGTCGACGGTCTTGAAGATGCCGCCGGAAGCGGAGCCGAGGTAGATGACATTGGGATTGCCGGGAATCGACGCGATCGCGGTGATGCGCCCGCCGCCGGAGGCCGGCCCGATGTTGCGGAACCGGAACCCGCGTGGCTGCCCGGGGCCGGGCTCTTCGTCGGCGCCGGTCGGTGCGGTCAAGCCGGCGCGAGGCTCATCGGGCCGGCGGCCGGCCTGTGGGGTGGGAGTGGGCTCGGGCGTCTGGGGAAAGGCGACGAGCGCCGACGCGAAAACCGCGGCGGAGGCAAGCAGAGCGTGCGCGAGTTTCATGGTTCTCCTCTGTGAAACGTCAGGGATTATTTCTCTCGGCCGGTCCGGTCACAAGAAAAGCTTGCGGGAGCAGCCTCTGCTCCACGGGCCGGCGGAGTCGGCGAGTCGGGATAGCGAACGTATCCCTCGCGGTCTCGGTGTTCGCGTGCTGCGAGGCTCCACGACTCTCGAAGTGCGCACGAAGCGCGTCTCCCACCAGGGGCGGGAGGACCAGAGCGGAGAGAGCGTCGTTCGGGTAGACGCGCGACCCCGTCTGCCCCCTCTTCCCGCGCGCCCGGGGGGAGATGGCCGGGGATGAAGGGCGGCTCATCCGGCCTGACCGGGCTCGTCGACACCGATAGGAATGATTCCGCCGTTCCTCTGAGCTTGAACAGGGAAGTGCCGAGGCCTCGCCGCTCTCCCGAGCCTTTAGAGGGAAGCCCCGGCGCCTCTAGAGGGAGCGTCCAAGGTAGATTTCTATATTGAATCGATATCTAAAATAATATATACTCGTCCCATGAACGGCTCGGCCACTTTCCTCCGCCATGCCCGCCGGGTCGCCGGACTCACCCAGCACGCCCTCTCTTCCCGCGCGGGGGTCACGCAGGCCTCTATCTCGA
>JAIVJS010000063.1 GCA_020199905.1 Acidobacteriota bacterium | reverse complement strand
GCGTACCTCGTCCCGGAGGCGACCGTGGCGCAGCGCATCGTTCGCGCCAAGCGCGCCCTCGCGGACGCAAACGTGCCTTTCGAGGTGCCCCGCGGAGGCGAGTTCGCCGCCCGGCTCTCCTCCGTCCTTCAGGTCATCTATCTCGTTTTCAACGAAGGGTACTCGGCCACCGCGGGCGGCGACTGGATGCGCCCGGCGCTCTGCGACGACGCGCTGCGCCTCGGCCGGATCCTGGCGGAGCTCGCGCCGCGGGAGCCCGAGGTGCACGGGCTCGTGGCCCTGATGGAGATCCAGGCGTCGCGCTCGCGGGCGCGCGTCGGCCCGTCCGGCGAGCCGATCCTGCTGCTCGAACAGGACCGCTCGCGCTGGGACCAGCTCCTGATCCGCCGCGGGCTCGTCGCGCTCGAGCGCGTGGAAGCTCTCGGCGGGGCGTCCGGACCCTATGCGCTCCAGGCCGCGATCGCCGCGTGCCACGGGCGGGCCCGCACCCCCGCCGAAACCCACTGGGGCCGCATCGCGGAGTTCTACGACGCGCTCGCCCGAACCGAGCCGTCTCCGGTCGTGGAGCTCAACCGGGCGGTGGCGCACGCGATGGCGTTCGGCCCCGCCGCGGGGCTCGATCTCGTCGATCCTCTGGTCTCAGAGAAGACCCTCGAGGGTTACCATTTCCTGCCGAGTGTGCGCGGGGATTTCCTCTTCAGGCTCGGCCGCTTCGAAGAAGCGCGCGCCGAATTCGAGCGCGCCGCCTCCCTGACGAAGAACTCCCGGGAACGAGACCTGCTCATGGAGCGTGCCACCGCCGCGACAAAACGAACCGTGCGGAACTAACGACCAGACAGACCCTCTCGACTCGCGACTCTCAACTCTCAACTCTGAACTCTTACGCTCTACGCTCAACGCTCAACCTTCTCCCCCCCATCAATCCACACGAACGCCGAGGCCGCCGCGAGCACCGACAGACCGCTCGCAATCAGCATCACAAGGCGAAAGCCCGAGACGAACGAGCCGGAGATCGCTTCCTTGACGCGCGCGGCCTCCAACCCTTCCGTTCCGTCGGGCAGGCGGATCGCGGCGAGCTTCGTGCGCTGGGTTTCGATCGAGGCGCTGACAGGGGGCGAGACCCGGGCCCCCGCGAGCCGGCGTTCCAGGGCTTTGCCGAAGGCGTGCAGCATCACGGCGGACAGGATCGCGACAGAAAGGAGCCCGGCGGTTCTGGAGACGGCGTTGTTGATGCCGGAGGCGATCCCCGCGTGGCGCCGGTCGACCGCGCTCATGACGGTCGTCGTGAGCGGAGCGACGCTCGTCGCCATCCCGAGGCCGAGCACGACCATCGCGGGGAAGAACGTCGTCCAGTAGCTGCCTCCGACGGCGGGCACCGCGAAAAGCGAGAACCCCGCGGCCGCGATCAGCGGGCCCGCGACCAGCGGCACTCTCGAGCCGAGACGGTGGACGAGTCCTCCCGACCACCGCGAGAGCAGGAACATGAGGAGGATGAAGGGCAGCACGGCGGCGCCGGCGGCCGCGGCCGTGTACCCCTGCACCTGGATCAGGTCGAGGGGGATCAGGAAGAAGACGCTGGCGAGCGCGCCGTAGAGAAACAGCGTCAGGACGTTCGCGCCGGTGAAGTTGCGCGATCGGAAGAGCCGCAGCGGCATCATCGGGTTCTGCGCCGACCGCTCGACGACGGCGAAGGCGCCCAGGGCGAGGAGTCCCCCGGCGAACGCTCCGAGCACGCGAGGATCCCGCCAGCCGAGCTCCGACGACTCGATCAGCGCGAAGACGATCCCACCGAGGCCGAGCGTCGCCAGCACCGCGCCGCCCCAGTCGAAGGGTCCGGCCCCCTTGTCGTCGCGGCTCTCCGGAACGCGCCACGCGGTGACCGCAAGCGCGGCGGCCGCCAGCGGAATGTTGACGAAGAACGCCCATCGCCAGGAGAGATGGTCGATCAGCCAGCCTCCCAGAACCGGCCCGATTGCGGCGGTGATCGCGGTGAACCCGGACCACGTGCCGATCGCGCGGCCGCGCTGGCTCGCCGGGAACGACGCGCTCAGGATCGCGAGGCTTCCCGGGACGAGCAGCGCGCCTCCGACGCCCTGAAACGCACGCGCGGCGACGAGCTGCCGCATGCTCGCGGCGAGTCCGCATCCCACGGAGGCCGCCGCGAAGACGACGACTCCGGCGGCGAAGACGCGGCGGCGGCCCAGCCGGTCTCCCAGGGAACCGCCCGTCAGGAGGAGCGCCGCGAGAAAGAGGGCATAGGCCTCGACGACCCATTGCGCATCGACCATCGTCGCGTGGAAATCCGCCAGGATGGCCGGCAGCGCGACGTTCACCACGGTCCCGTCGATGAACACCATGCTCGAACCGAGGATCGTCGCCGCCAGCACCCACGGCCCGTCGCCCCGCTTCATGAGCCTCCGGCGCTGGCCGTCCACTCGTTCCGGTCTTCGCGCGCCATCGCGGCTCGCAGACTACCTTGCCGCGTCCATCTCTTCATGGAATCCGATCGCTCACGAAACATGAGCGCAGCGGGGCCGGAGAGTTTTTCGCGGCCCGGGGCTGATCGCCCTCCTCGGAAACGACCCGCCGCGGCGAGAATACGGTTTATGGCACGCGTCCGAGTCGGCCGGCGGAGTTGCCTCCGATGAAATCGTTCGTCGAATTCCTGTTCTCGGTCCCGGCCGGATGGGTCGTCGCCACCGTGTTCCTCATGGCGGCGCTGGAAACGGCGGTCGTCGTCGGGATCTTTCTCCCCGGCGAGATCACGATCGTTCTCGGCGGGGTCGCCGCGGCGCACGGAAAGGTGTCTTTCGCGGCGGTGATCGCGGCGGCGGTCGCGGGACCGATCGCCGGGGACGTCGCGGGGTACATCCTCGGCCGCCGGTACGGAGAGACCGTCGTCCGCCGGAAGCTCGGGAAGCGCCGGTGGCAGCGCGCACACGCGGCGCTCTCGCACGGGTCCGGATGGAAGATCGTCCTCGCGAGGGTCTTTCCTCTGGTCCGCGCCGTGCTCCCCACGACCGCCGGGGCCGTCGAGACCCCACGCTCCCGCTTCTTTGCCTGGGACCTACCGACCGCGGCCCTCTGGGGCGCGGGTTCGGCCCTGACGGGATATCTTGCCGGCCGCGATTACGAGCAGATCCTCCACTGGGGAGAGCGCTTCTCCCTGGTGGCGGGCGCGCTCGTCGCCATCGCCGTGGCCTGGTTCTTGTGGCGCGCCGTCCGCCGTCGCCGCTCGCGGCGGGCCTCCCGGTGACCGCCGGGAGCCTCGCGGATCCGCGCGGAGAATCCCAGGCGTGATCGTTCACCTGATCGACGGCACGTACGAGCTGTTCCGTCACTTCTACGGCCTCCGGCGGGCCGCGGATCGCGGCGGAAGACGGGAGGGTTCAGAAAGTCTGCATCTGGACGCCCGACAAAGACCTCGCGCAGTGCGTCCGTGGCGATCGCGTCGTTCAGATCGACCGGAAGAGCCAGAAGATCCGCAACGCGGATGGCGTCCGCGAAAAATTCGGGGTCGAGCCGGCCCTGATCCCGGATTACCTTGCACTCGTCGGCGACGCGGCGGACGGGTATCCCGGAATCCCGGGGATCGGAACCGTGACGGCGGCGAGGCTCCTGACCCGATGGGGAGCCATCGAAGGCTTTCCCCCCGAGGTTTTGGGAGACCGCCGCGGCCTGGCGCTCCTCTTCAAGAACCTCGCGACCCTGCGAACGGATGCCACGCTCTTTGCCGGCGCGTCCGAGCTCGAATGGCGCGGCCCCACGGACCTCTTCGCTCCCTTCGCGGAGCGCATGGGAGATCCGCGCCTCGTGGAGCGCTGCCGGAAGGCCGTCCGGATCGTGCAGAACCGAGCGCCGTAGCGTTCGCCTTACTATCGGCGAATGTCCCGGCGTTTCCCGTCATCTACTTCGATTCCCGATTCCCGAACAGTTGACCGCGGAGTACCGCGGCCGTCTCGCTCCCGGTGGTCGCTCGGCTCCCGATTCCCGGCGAGCTTCTCCGCCCATGAATGACACTCGATCGCGGCGGCTCCTCGCCGGCCTGGGGACGCTCGTGTTCCTCTTCGTCGCTCCGGGCTTCGTCGCGGGACTCGTTCCCTTCTGGATCACCCGGTGGCGCTACCACTCCTATCCCGGCGCGCCGATTCTTCGCGCGGCGGGCGTCGTGCTCGTCCTCGCCGGGCTCGCCGCGCTTCTCGAGTCCTTCTGGAGATTCGCCGTGAAGGGCCTCGGGACGCCCGCGCCCGTCCTGCCGACCCGCCGGCTCGTCGTCTCCGGCCTGTATCGCTTCGTCCGCAATCCCATGTATCTCGGCGTGGCCGCGATCGTCGTGGGACAGGCGATGCTTTTCGGCGACGTTCGCCTCCTCGAGTACGGCGCCGTCGTCGGGGGCGCCTTTCACGCGTTCGTCCTGCTGTACGAAGAGCCCACGCTCGCCGAGGCCTACCCCGCCGAGTACGCGGAATTTCGAGCGAACGTCCCGCGCTGGACTCCACGGCTCCGCCCGTGGCGGCCGGGATCGTGACGGAGTCGGGTCATTCATCCTTTTCGCTCATCACACTTTTTGCTTTCGCATCGCGCTTTGTCCACGTTCGACGCAACACTTCTGTCCGGCCCGCTTCTTGCGACGACCGCGGCTGTCGATTTCCCGTCCCCTTTGATTCGACGACCCGCGGGGTCCGGGGTTCCCTTGAATACGTCGTCGGAAATACGAGAGGCCCATGCGTTCCCAAACTCGAATCCTGATCTCCGTGTCGATCCTTTCGCTCGCCGCCGGGGCGGCGTTCGCTTCCCCACCGGGGGTGTCCGGCAAGCCGGATCCCCAGATGCAGGCGGTCCTGGACCAGCTTCAGGCCCTGGGCGGCAAGCCGATCGAGACGCTGTCCGCGGAGGAGGCTCGAAAGCAGCCGACGCCGGCGGATGCGGTCAAGGCGCTGCTGAAGAAGCAGGGCAAGAGCGCCGCGGCGGAGCCCGTCGGCAACGTGGCGAACCGCTCGATTCCGGGCGCCGCGGGACAGATCCCGATCCGCGTCTACACGCCGAAAGG
>JAIVJS010000109.1 GCA_020199905.1 Acidobacteriota bacterium | reverse complement strand
AGCCCATAGCGCGTGCTGTTGGCATAGGCAATCGCCTCCTCGGGAGAATCGAAAGGCGTGACGGTGACGACGGGCCCGAAGATCTCTTCCTGCATGACGCGCCTCTGGCAGTCGAGGCCGGCGATCACCGTCGGCTCCAGGAAATAACCGTCCTGGACCCGATCCGGGAGATTTTTGGGACGGCTCCCGCCGACGAGGATGCGGCCCCCTTCGTCTTTCGCGAGCTCGACGTAGCCTTCGATCTTGCGAAGGTGGGGCTCGCTGATGAGCGCGCCGACGTCGGTCGAAGCGTCCTGGGGATCTCCGATCCGGAGCTTCTTCGCCGCCTCCAGAAAGCGATCGAGGAACTCGTCATAGATGGTTTTCTCGACGAGCAGACGGGATCCGCAGAGGCAGATTTCCCCCTGGTTGGCGAAACTCGACTGGATCGACGTCGAGACCGCCTGCTCGAGATCGGCGTCCGCGAACACGATGTTCGGGTTCTTCCCTCCGAGCTCCAGGGACACTTTCTTGAAGAGCGGTCCCGCATGGGCCATCACGTCCGCGCCCGTCTTCGTTCCCCCGGTGAACGAGATGAGCGGGACGTTCGGATGTGACGTGAGGGCGCGGCCCGCGCTCGCTCCCGGGCCGTGCACGATGTTGACGACGCCGGGCGGAATGCCCGCCTCCCGGATCAGTCCGGCGAGCCGGTCGGCCGTCAGCGGTGTGAGCTCCGAGGGCTTCGCCACGCAACAATTCCCCGCGGCGATGGCCGGAGCGATCTTCCAGGTCAGAAGGTACAGCGGCAGGTTCCAGGGCGAGATCAGCCCGGCGACGCCGAGGGGCTGCCGGATGGTGTAGTTGAGCGCCCGATCGTCCGTCATATGGCAGGGCGTTTCCGTATGCAGGATCGCGGTCGCAAAGAAACGAAAGTTCAGGACGGCTCGGGGCACGTCGATCCGGCGGGCGAGCGCGATCGGCTTCCCGCTGTCTTCCGATTCGAGCTTCGCCAGCTCGTCGAAGTTCTCCTCGATGCGCTCGGCGACCCGGATCAGGAGCCGGGATCGCTCTTCGGCGGGTGTCCGGCGCCACGAGTCGAACGCGCGCGACGCCGCGGCGACGGCGGCACCGACGTCCTCGGGGCCGCTCTCCGGGATTTCGGCGATGACCTGGCCTGTCGCCGGGTCGACGTTGGGAAGGTATCGTCCCGAGCAGGGCGGCCGGAACTCGCCGTCGATGAAATTGAGGACGCGTTTCACGGCCACCCGATCCTATCCCGCGATAGACACCGCTCCGGCAGCATGGTACGAAGCGAGGTCAGATGAAAAACGAGAAACCCCGCGGCCCTCTCTACTACGCGAGCTACCTCCAGCTCGATCGGTTGCTCGGATCCCAGGGGATGCAGAGCGCCCTCCATGGCCGGCCGGCCCACGACGAGATGCTCTTCATCATCGTGCACCAGGCCTACGAGCTGTGGTTCAAACAGATTCTGTGGGAGCTCGACGCGGTGCTCGCGACGTTTCGAGGCTCGCGCGTCGTCGACGAGGAGCTCGGGCAGGCGGCCCTGCGACTCGGGCGCATCGTCGAGATCCAGCGTGTCCTGATTCAACAGGTCGACGTTCTGGAGACCATGACACCTCTCGACTTCCTCGATTTCCGGGACGACCTGATCCCCGCCTCGGGCTTTCAGAGCGTTCAGTTTCGCTTGATCGAGAACGAGCTGGGAATGCGGCGCGGGGATCGCATTCAGATCCACGACGCTCCCTACACGTCCCGCTTCAGCGCAGAAGACGCCACGCGCGCCGAGGCGTCGGAAAAGGAGCCTTCTCTCTTCGACCTGATCGAGAGTTGGCTGGAGCGGACGCCCTTCCTCCAATTCGGCAACTTCGACTTCTGGCGGGAGTATCGCGGGGCGGTGGACGCCATGCTCGACGCCGACCGCGCATCGATCCGGAGCAACCCGACTCTGACGGAAAGCGAGAAAGCGACACAGCTCTCGGGGATCGAGGCGACGGCACGCCGGTTCGCCGACCTGTTCGAACAGCCGGCCGGCGAAGGCGAATCCAGAGAGGGGACGGGACGGCACTTTTCGCGGCGCGCGCTTCAGGCGGCGCTCCTCATCAACCTCTATCGGGACGAGCCGATCCTGCACCTGCCCTTCCGGCTGCTGGCGCTCCTCGCGGACGTCGAGAGGAATTTCACGACGTGGCGCCAGCGCCACGCCCAGATGGTGATGCGGATGATCGGCACCCGCATCGGCACCGGCGGCTCGTCGGGTCACGAGTATCTCGACCGGACGGCCGAGAGTCACAAGGTCTTCGCGGACCTCTCGGCTCTTGCGAGCTTCTTCATTCCGCGCTCGGCACTTCCGAAGCTTCCTCCCGAGGTGAGGAGCCGGATGGGGTTCGAGTTCCGCTCTCCGCGATGAACTTCGCGGATTCTCATTTCACGTGGGTGAGACGAAGGAAGACGCCCTCCATCGTTCTCACCGGCATGGCGCTTTTGCTTGGGATTGCGTTATCGGCCCGAGCCCGGACGGAGGTATTGAAGCCTGCGGTTGAGCTGAAGAAACTCGACTACTTCGCCGGCACATGGACCGCCGAGGGCGAGATCAAGCCGGGACCCATGGGATCGGGCGGCAAATTCACAGGAACAAACCATGTCCAGTGGATGGAGGGTGGGTTTTTCCTGGTGACTCACTCCGAGTTCAACGGCGCCATGGGGAAGGGTACGGAAACCTCCTACATGGGCTACGACAGCAACGACAAGATGTACACGTACGACTCCTTCAACAGCCTGGGCGAAGCCGACCATGCCAAAGGCAGCGTGGACGGAGACACCTGGACCTGGCAGAGCGAGACGAGGATGGGCCCTCAGACCATGAAGGGACGACTCACCATCAAGGTGCTTTCGGCCACGGCCTACAACTTCAAGTTCGAAATGTCACCCGATGGCACGACCTGGAACACCGTACTGGCAGGCAAAGACACCAAGAAATAGATAGCCGCGGAATCTCCACGCCCTGATGATCTTCAGCCCTCGGCGATGACCTTCAGCTCGATCGAGATCGGAACCGGAAGCGCCACGACGCCGACGGTCGTTCTCGTCGGTCGGGTCGGGATCGCCTCGAAGTAATCGCCGTAGACCCGATTGAAGGCGGCGAAGTCGCCGTCGATATCCGTCAGAAACACCATCACGTCGACGACCTTTTCGAGCGAGCTCCCGGCGTCCTCGAGAATCGCCTTCACGTTCTCGATGCACGCGCGCGTCTGAGCCTCGATCCCTTCGGGAATCTCCTCCGTCTCCCGATGCCGCGGGCCGATCCCCGAAAGGAAGAGCAGATTCCCGAGCCGGCGCGCGTGCGGATAAGGTCCGAGAGGCCGCGGCGCGCGCGAGGAGACGATGGAATCCACGCCGATATACTACTTGGGGCCGCGCGGCGATCCGGGCGCCGCGGCTCTGAGTCTGCGCGGCGATGGGCGCCGCGACTGAGGAACGGTATGGAAGCGAAGGCGCTGAATTTCCAGCGGTGGATCGACGAGCACCGCAGCCTCCTGAAGCCGCCGGTAGGCAACAAGAAGGTCTTCGAGGAAGACGATTTCATCGTCATGGTCGTCGGCGGGCCGAACAACCGCAAGGACTACCACATCGACGAGGGACCCGAGTTCTTCTACCAGCTCGAAGGCGAGATGGTCCTGAAGACGATCCAGGCCGGAAAGGTCGTCGACGTCCCGATTCGAGCCAATTGCACTTCGTTACTCTACGAAGAGTTCTTCCCTCTCGATAACGTCGAAACGGATTTCCCGCCGATCTTCGACCGGTTCTTCGCGGACGAGAAGAAACGCACCTGCAGGAAGTGCGGCACCGTGATGCCGGCGCCCGCGAAGGCTGCGCCCGGCGCGTGACTTGCTGAAGATCGACGTCCACACTCACATCCTTCCCGAGAGGCTGCCCGACTTCAGCAACGTGCCGGGAGGCGAGCGGTTCGTTCGGATCGAGCACCAGAACTCCGGCAGCAGCGGCGCCTCCGGAACAGCCCGGATGATCATCAACGGTTCCTTGTTCCGCGAGATCGAGAGCAACAGCTGGAACGTCGAGACGCGGCTCGCCGACTGCGAGGCGGCGGGCGTCGCCGTGCAGGTCCTCTCGACGGTGCCGGTCATGTTCAGCTACTGGGCGGAGCCGGACCCGGCGCTCGAGCTCGCGAGGTATCTCAACGACCACATCGCCGAGGTGGTGGCCGCGCGTCCTGCCCGATTCGCGGGTCTCGGAACGATCCCGATGCAGAGCCCGGACCTGGCGATTCGGGAGCTCGAGCGCTGCGTCGGCGACCTCGGGCTCTCGGGGGTCGAGATCGGCTCGAACGTCAACGGCGCGAACCTCGACAGCCCGGAGCTCTTTCCGATCTTCGAGGCGGCCGCATCGCTCGACGCGGCCGTTTTCGTCCACCCGTGGGAGATGGCCGGCAGCGATCGGATGACGCGTTACTGGCTCCCCTGGCTCGTGGGAATGCCCGCGGAGACTTCGCTCGCGATCTGCTCGCTCATCTTCGGCGGAGTGCTGGAGAGATTGCCGGCGCTGCGGATCGGATTCGCGCACGGCGGCGGCGCCTTTCCGGCGACGATCGGGCGGATCGCCCACGGCTTCGACGTGCGGCCCGACCTGTGCGCGGTTTCCAACGACGTCTCGCCGCGCGAGTATCTGAAACGGATCTACCTCGACTCGCTCGTGCACGAGCCGCGGATGCTGCGCTACCTCGTGGACCTGATGGGCCCCGATCGGATCGCCCTCGGCAGCGACTATCCCTTCCCGCTCGGCGAGGCTCACCCGGGAGAGCTGATCGACTCCTGCGGATTCCCGGAGGAGACCCGCGCCCGGCTGCTGCACGGCACGGCGCTCGAGTGGCTGGACCTTCCAGCCGGACGCTTCCGCGGCTGATCGGCGGATCGGTGAGCCAGACAGACGGATCCTTCCACCCCGGACGCGACTTCGCCGTCGCCCTGGACCGCGGCGACCCGCTCGGGCGATTGCGAGACGAATTCCACGTTCCCAGGAGAGAGAACGGCGAGGAAGAGATCTATTTCGCCGGCAATTCGCTGGGCCTTCCTCCGAAAAGAGCTGCGAAATACGTCGGCGAGGAGCTGGAGAAGTGGAAGCGGCTCGCCGTCAGGGCGCATTTTTCGGGTGAGAACCCATGGATGGCTTACCACGAGCTCCTCGCGGAGCCGATGGCCCGGCTGGTGGGTGCTTCGCCGGCCGAGGTCGTGACGATGAACTCGCTCACCGTCAACCTTCACCTGATGATGGCGAGCTTTTACCGGCCGACCCGCGAGCGGCATCGGATTCTCCTCGAGGATCATGCGTTCCCCTCGGACGACTACGCGGTCGAGTCTCAGGCGATCGTCCACGGCTTCGATCCGGCGGAAGCGCTCCTGCGGCTGCGGCCCGGCGACCCCGCCGCCGGCCGCTCCCGGCCGGACGGAGAGCGCTCGATCGATATCTCAGATGTCGCCGAGGTCCTCGAACGCGAGGGGGACTCGATCGCGCTGGTCCTGCTTCCGGGAGTCCAGTACTACACGGGCCAGGCATTCGACATCGAGGCGATCACGCGGCTGGCCCACGCGAAGGGGTGCGTCGTCGGCTTCGACCTGGCGCACGCGGCGGGAAACCTGGTGCTGCGCCTCCACGACTGGAACGTGGACTTCGCCGTCTGGTGCACGTACAAGTACTTGAACTCGGGCCCGGGCTCGGTCGGCGGCTGCTTCGTCCACGAGCGGCACGGCACGAAGCCGGATCTCCCGCGTCTGGCCGGCTGGTGGGGCCACGACAAGGAATCGCGCTTTCGGATGGAGCCCGGGTTTCGACCGATCCCCGGGGCGGAAGGGTGGCAGCTCTCGAACCCTCCGATCCTCTCGCTGGCAACGATCCGAGCTTCGCTCGGCGTTTTCATGGAAGCGGGGGGGATGGAGCCGCTGCGGGAGAAATCGCTCCGCCTCACGGGGTACCTCGAATGGCTGCTTCAGCGGGAAATCGGCGATTCGATCGAGATCCTCACCCCGCAAGACCCGGACGAGAGGGGATGCCAGCTTTCGCTTCGCGTGAAGGCGCGTTCGCCCGGCTCGGGACAGACAGTCTTCGAAAAACTCGAAGC
>JAIVJS010000041.1 GCA_020199905.1 Acidobacteriota bacterium | reverse complement strand
CTCCCCATCCGCCCCAGCCCCCCGAGCGCCAGCCGCGACGCCCGAACGTCCGGTGGCGGGGGCGCAGCAGCCAGGGAAGGACGAAGAAGAAGAGAAAGGGCCAGAGGCAGCCGAAGGGAATGCCTCCGACGCCGCGTGTCGTCGTGCCGCGCCTGCGTTCATCCACGGTCGATCCCGTCCCTTTGTACTCTCCGCGCGCCGCCGCCATCAGGGCCGTCATCCCCGCTTCGACGCCGCCGGTGTAATCCCCGCTTTTGAAGCGCGGCGTGATCTCATCCTCGCGAATCCGACTGGCGATCGCGTCGGGTATCGACCCCTCAAGGCCATAGCCGACTTCGATGCGCATCTTACGGTCGTCGACGAACGCGAACAGGACGAGCCCGTTGTTGAGCTTCGCCTGCCCGACCCCCCACGCTTTCATCGCGTTCACCGCGAACTCCTCGATCGTGGTGTTCTCCGGGACGTGCCGGTCGATCCAGACGAGCATCTGAATCGACGTGTCTTTTTCGAACTGCTCGAGCCGGGAATTGAGTTGCTCCGCGCGCCCCGGATCGAGGACGCCGGCGCGATCCGTCACGTAGCGCGCGGGCTTCTCGGGAACCGGAGGCGCCGCCGCGAGAGCGAGGCGGGCGGCGCAGACGAGAACGAGAGCGAGGGCCGCCGCCCCGCGGGCGGCCTGACGCCGCCCGCGCGCGGGTGCCGGGAGGATCAACGGGGGTCCTTACCGCGCCGGCGCGGGCGCCGCGGCGGCCGGAGTCGTTCCGAAGTTGAAATTTACAGTCGGCGGCTTGTCGGAGCCCGGAGTGCCGTGAAAGTAGGGCTTCTCCTTGAATCCGAGCATCCGCCCGGTGATGTTCGTCGGGAACTTCAACAGGGTCGTGTTGTACCCCTGCGCGACCTCGTTAAACCGCATCCGCTCGACCGCGATGCGGTTCTCGGTTCCCTCGAGCTGGGCCTGGAGGTCCCGGAAGTTCGCGTTCGCCTTGAGCTCGGGGTAGCGCTCGACGACCACCAGAAGGCGGGACAGGGCCCCGCCGAGGGCGGCCTGAGCCTGCTCGTACTTAGCGAGCTGTGCCGGGTCCGTCGGCGCCGCTCCCGCGGGAGGCGTCGCCTGACCGACGGAGGCGCGCGCGCGAACGACATCCTCGAGGGTCGACTTCTCGAACTGAGCGGCGCCCTGGACCGTCGCCACGAGATTGGGCACGAGGTCCGCGCGCCGCTGGTACTGATTCTCGACCTGCGCCCACTGCTTGTCGACTTCCTGACTGAGCGTCACGAGCTTGTTGTTCGTGCTCGCGAACGATATGCCGATGATCACGACGAGCAGCACCACCAGAGCGAGACAACCAAGGCCCATCTTCCCCATGCGTTCTCCTCCTATGTCGAAGCGGGAGGATTGTATGGCACGGCGAGAGGAGCCTCACGGTCCGATCGGCGGGCGGGGTCCCGAAATCGGCGATCGGTGTGCCGGGATCGGCGATCCGCTCGCCCGCGGAGACCGGCCGGGCCGGCGCCCCGCGCGGGCGCCCGGGCGTCAGGGGCCGCCCGGGAACGGCGACTGGTTAGACTGATGCGGTGACGAGGCGCTCGCGGCCGCCGGAACCGACGGTCCGTCCCCGCATCCGGGTCAGCCGCGCGGAGGAGATCCTCCTGGGGCCCGGAAAAGCCGATCTCCTCGAGGCGATTCGAAGATCCGGCCGGCTCCGCGGCGCCGCCGACGAGCTCGGCATGTCCTACATGCGCGCCTGGAAGCTCGTCCAGATGCTCAACCGGGGATTTCGAGAGCCTCTCGTCCGCACCGAGCGCGGCGGGGCCGGGCACGGAAAGACGACCCTGACGCCCATGGGAGAGTCCGTCCTCGCTCTCTACCGCACCATGGAGAGGTCGAGCCTGGCCGCGATCGATCCCGCCTGGAAGCGATTGAAAAGCCTGCTCGCCTCCTGAGAATCGCGAGGCCGCTTCGTTATACTTCCCGGGATATAACGGAGTAAAGGGGCGATGCCGACCGTACGTTCGACGATTCTTGCGGGCGCGTGCCTCGGCCTGGGGCTTTTCGCGTCGCGGGCCCCGACAGCCGAGATCCGGGTCTCCGCGGCGGCGAGCCTGACCGACGCGCTGCAGGAGGCGTCCGCGGCCTGGAGGGCTCGGGGCGGGGAGCCGATCGCGTTCAACTTCGGGGCGTCGAGCCTGCTCGCCCGCCAGATCGAAGAGGGCGGGCCGGCCGATCTCTTCTTTTCCGCCGACGAAGCGAAAATGGACGGCCTCGCCGCGAAGGGCGCAATCGACCGGAACACGAGGAAGAGCCTTCTCTCGAACAGCCTCGTCTTCGTCGTCGCGAAGGAGCGCGGCTCTTCCGTGGTCGCGCCGGAAGACCTTTTGAAGCCCGGGATTCGCGCGATCGCGCTGGCGGAGACCCGGAGCGTTCCGGCCGGCATCTATGCCCGGGAGTATCTGACTCGAAAAGGCCTCTGGGATCGCGTCAGCGGACGGGTCGTGCCGACAGAGAACATCCGCGCGGCGCTCGCCGCCGTGGAGGCGGGCAACGCCGACGTCGCCGTCGTGTACAGGACCGACGCCCTCATCTCGAAAAAGGTCGCCATAGCCTGGGAGGTCCCCGTTCCGGACGGCCCGAAGATCTCCTACCCGGCGGCGGTTCTCACGACGGCGAAGAACGCGGCCGGTGCGCGCGGGTTCCTCGCTTTCCTCCAATCGCCAGCCGGAACCGCCATCTTCCGCCGGCACGGATTCCTGATTCCGAAGTGAGCGGCGTCTTCGCCTCCGAGACCGCGTGGACGATCTGGTTCACGCTGCGCGTCGCGGCTCTCGCTACGATCCTGATGGCGGCTCCGGCGCTGGCGGTCGCATGGCTCCTGTCCCGGAAGACCTGGACGGGAAAGTCGGTCGTCGAGACCCTCGTCGCTCTTCCTCTGGTCATGCCCCCCGTGGCGACCGGTCTCATCCTTCTCAAGTTGCTGGGACGCCGCGGCATTTTAGGGCCTGCCCTGGAGCGGATCGGGATCGACGTGATCTTCACCTGGAAGGCCGTCGTGATCGCCATGATGGTGATGTCTTTTCCGCTTCTGGTGCGCGGCGCGAGAATCGCGTTCGACGACGTGAATCCGCGCCTCGAGCAGATGGCCCGCAGCCTCGGCGCGGGCGAAGCGCGGGTGCTGTTCACCATGACGCTTCCGCTGGCGACTCGGGGCATCGTGGGCGGTCTGCTCCTCGCGTTCGCCCGGGCGCTTGGAGAGTTCGGCGCCACCGTCCTCGTAGCCGGGAACATCCCGTGGAAGACGTCGACGATGTCGCTCGCGATCTACAACTTCGTTCAGATCGGACGCGACGACCGCGCGTGGCCTCTCCTTGCGGTTTCCGTGGCCATCTGCTTTCTCGCCGTCTGGATCGGAGAGACCGTCCTGAACCGCCGGGGACGGCTCGTCTGACGATGCTCCGGATTGTTGATCTCGAGCTTCCCCTGTCCGAGTTTCCGCTCCGTGCTCACCTCGATCTCGAGAGCCGGGTGACGGCAGTCGTCGGCCCGTCGGGCGCGGGCAAGACCTCGCTTCTCGAGACGATCGCGGGATTCCGGACGCCTCGCCGCGGCCGGATCGAGCTCGACGGGGAGACCCTGCTCGACGTGGCGGCGGGACGCAACCTGCCGGCGCGCCTCCGGCGAATCGGCTACGTGCCCCAGGACGACACCCTCTTCCCGCACCTGACGGTCCGGCGCAACCTCGCCTATGCGTGGGCGGCCGGCCGGGATTCGCCCACAGGCGAATTCGATCGCGTCGTCGCCGTGCTCGAGCTCGACGCCGTTCTCGAGAGGGGAATCTCGAATCTCTCGGGCGGAGAGCGCCGCCGCGTCGCGCTCGGGCGCGCCCTTCTCGCCCGACCCCGCCTCCTTCTGTGCGACGAGCCCCTCGGCTTCTCCAGCACCCGCGGCGGGAGAAAGGCTCTCAGGGTTCCCGACCAGCGCCCGGTCAGCGTGACGCGGGCCGCGGCCGCCTTCTTCATCGGGATCTCGACGCGCTCGCCCCCGACGAGCAGCCCCAGGAGCGACCCCAGGTGCGGCTGGTGGCCGACGAGAAGGACGTCGCCGGAGCCGGCCGAAAGCTCGCGGAGGATTTCCTGAGGATCGCTTTCCGGCTCGAGCGCCCGGGATTCCGCGAGGGTTTTCGAAAGCGCGAGCGCAGCGGCCGCGGCGTCCGCCGTCTGTCGGGCGCGCCGGTAGGGCGAGGTGATCACGCGCGCGATCCCCGGCTCGAGCGCGGCGAGACCGAGGGCCACGGCGCGGGCGCGCTCGATTCCTTCCGGCGTCAGGGCGCGATCGGAGTCCCGTCCGGAGTCCGGGCGGTCCTCGGCGGCGGCGTGGCGGAGCAGCCAGATGTCCATCGCATCAGTCTAGCAACGCAACGGGCGGCGACGCGGGACCGACGCCGTCGTATGCTGTAGCGAGTGTCGCTTCCGACCGGCGAGCAGCTCGGGCATTACGAGATCCTGGCGCCCCTCGCCAAGGGGGGAATGGGCGAGGTCTATCGCGCCCGCGACACGCGCCTCCGGCGGGAGGTCGCGCTGAAGCTCCTCTCCGCGGACGGCGCCAACGACGACGAGTCGCTCCGGCGCTTCCAGCGCGAGACGCACGTCGTCGCGGCGCTCAACCACCCCAACATTCTCGCGATCCACGACACGGGATCGCATCGCGGCGTCCCGTACGCCGTGACGGAGCTGCTCCAGGGCGAGACGCTGGCCGACCGGCTCCGGTCCGGCCCGCTCGCAGAGAAGCGCGCCACGGAACTGGCCTGCCAGATGGCGGACGGGCTCTCGGCGGCCCACGCCCAGGGAGTCGTCCATCGGGACATCAAACCGGAGAACATCTTCCTGACCAACGACGGCCGGGCGAAGATCCTCGATTTCGGGATTGCGCGCGTCGAGCGCCCGACCACCAGCACGCCGCTCGCCGGTTCGGACGGAAGCTCCGTGCGCCTCTCCTCTCAGTCGAGCGGGCGCCTCCTCATGGGAACCGCCGGCTACATCTCTCCCGAACAGGTCCGGGGCAGGCGCGCCGACCCGCGCAGCGACATCTTTTCGCTCGGAGCCGTCTATTACGAGATGTTGACGGGCCGCCGGGCGTTCATGCGCGATACCCCCGTCGACACGCTCGGCGCGGTCCTGCGCGACGATCCGCGGAAATATCCGGAGAGCGAGAGGATCGCGGAGGAGCTGCGCCACTACGTGTTTCGATGCCTCGAGAAGGATCCGTCGGACCGGTACCAGTCTGCCGCGGACCTCATGATGGATCTCCGCTCCTGGCAGGCGGAGCAGACGTCCGAGTCGGCCCTTCGCGTTCACTTCCGGAGCGAGCCGCCCTGGAAACGCCGGCAGACCCGCATTCTGCTGAGGACGATCGTCGGCGCCGCTCTGCTCGTGGCCGGCTTTTTCGGCGGGTCCTGCTGGCAGCGCGCGCACCGGGCGCCGACCGCGGGAGTGGCCGCGGCGCCGCGCTAGAGACGAGGACGAGGGCCGGGAGCCGAGCGACCAACGGGAGCGAGACGGCGGGTACTCCGCGGTCAACTAGATCGGGAATCGAACGTCCCGCCTACCGCCTGCCGCCTGCCGCCTCCCGGACCATCTCGGCCCTCGGCTCCGGGACGGGGCCCGCGCAACACGGGTCGGGGCAGCCGTCATACAGCGTGCGGCGCTGCACCGGCTCGTAACCCGCGTCGGCGATCAGGCGCCGCATCTCGGGTGCCGTCATCCGGTTGCGCGCGCCCGCCGCGTAGACGACGTTTTCTTCGATCATGATCGAGCCGAGATCGTCGGCGCCGAACGAGAGCGAGACCTGGCCGATCTTCGAGCCCTGCGTCACCCAGGACCCCTGGACGTGGCGGACGTTGTCGAGGTACAGGCGAGAGACGGCGAGCGTCTTCAGGTATTCGAAGCCGCCCGCCTCGTCCACCTTCTCGTCGAGGGCGGTGTTCTCGCGCTGGAACGTCCACGGAATCCAGGCGGTGAAGCCTCCCGTGCGGTCCTGGAGACTCCGGACGACCTCGAAATGCGCGACGCGCTGTGGATAGGTCTCCCCGACTCCGAACATCATCGTGGCCGTCGTCCGCATCCCCAGCGAATGCGCGGACTCGTGGACGTCGACCCATTTTTCCGTCGGCGCCTTCGTCAACGACCAGATCCGGCGCCGCACGGAGTCCTCGAGAATCTCCGCGCCGCCGCCGGGGATCGACTGGAGGCCCGCGTCGCGGAGGCGGGCTATGACGTCCCGCATCGGGGACTTCGTCAGCTTCTGCAGGAAGTACACCTCCGGCGCCGACAGCGCGTGGAGGTGGATGCTCGGGAAGGTCGACCGGATGAACCGGAACATCTCTTCGTAGAACGTGAACGGCAGCTCGGCGTGTACGCCCCCCTGGAGCAGGACACCCGTGCCGCCCAGGTCGATCGTCTCCTGGATCTTTTCGCCGATCTGGTCCCAGGAGAGGACGTAGGACTCCGGGTGGCTGCTCGACGGCCGGTAAAACGCGCAGAACTGGCAACGGTAGATGCAGACGTTCGTGTAGTTGATGTTCCGGTCGATGATGTAGCTCGCGATCCCGGGATCGTTCTTCCGCCGCCGGACCGCGTCCGCCGCCGACCCGAGGGCGAGGAGATCTCCCTCTTCGAGGAGCGTGACGGCGTCCGAGGGCGAGAGCCGTTCCCCCGTCAGGGTCCGCTCGAGAATCTCCGCCGTCCGCCGGGCCGCCATGTTTTCGATTCTAGCCCCCCGCGGAGGGGGCAACGGCCTCGAGGAAGTCGATCGGGCGGGCGGACTCGATGACTCCGCCTTCGACGGCGAGGCGGTAGAAGAGCTCGAGTCCGCCGAAATCCGCCCGGTCGAGGTCGAAGTGGAGGCTGTGGCGGAGGTAGTCCTCGATGACCGCTTCGGACAGCCCTGTCTCCCCCGCTTCCTCGCGGACGAGTCTCGAAAATTCCTGCCGCCCCCGCTCCCGGGATTCCAGAACGATCCGCGCGGCCGCCTCGGCGTCGACCCCGTCCCGCACCGCCCAGAAGGCGAAGACGAACGACCGGCCCGTAAACGCCCTCCACTCGGCGGCGAGATCGAGCACGACGTGCCCGTTCAGGCGCGCCTTCAATGCCGGGTCCCCGATGACGAGGCGCGCGTCGGTCCCCTCTCCCGCGCCCTCGACGAATTCCGGGGCGATCCCGTAGCGGCGCGCGAGAAGAATTCGCGTCAGGGCGGCGGAGGTGCGCGACGCCGGGTCGAGGGCCACCGACGTAATCCGTTCGCGGGACACCTTCGACACGAGAAGGACCGAGCGGACCTCCGAAGACGCGGCGATGCCGAGGCCGGGAACGACCCGCAGGCCGGGGATCCGCTGGTATTCGATCGAGGGGATGAGCCCGACGTCGGCCTGCCCGCTCGCGAGCTTGTCCGCGCACACGGACGGCAGGTCGCGGGAGACCTCGACGCCGGGAGGGGGCTCACGAAGCAACCCCCACGTGAGTGGCCGGGCGTTCAAGAAGTCGACGACGGAGAAGCGAAGCAAGCTGTCGGCTGTCAGCTCTCACCTGTCAGCGAACGAGCCGAACATTCCGGCTGAAAGCTGAAAGCTGATCGCTGAAAAGCCCCTACCCCTGGCTCATCATCGACAAAAACTCGCCATTGCTCTTCGTCTTGTCGAGCTTCTCGGTCAAAAGCTCCATGGCCTCCACGGTCGAGAGCGGGTTCAAGACCTTGCGGAGCACCCAGACCCGGTTCAACTCGGCCTTGTCCATCAACAGCTCTTCCTTGCGGGTTCCCGACTTGTTGATGTCGATCGCCGGGAAGACGCGCTTGTCGACGAGCTTCCGGTCGAGGTGAACTTCCATGTTGCCGGTGCCCTTGAACTCCTCGAAGATGACGTCGTCCATCCGCGACCCGGTGTCGATCAGCGCGGTCGCCATGATCGTGAGCGACCCGCCCTCCTCGACGTTGCGGGCGGCGCCGAAGAAGCGCTTGGGGCGCTGCAGGGCGTTCGAGTCGACGCCGCCTGACAGGACCTTGCCCGACGGGGGGACGATGGCGTTGTACGCGCGCGCCAGCCGCGTGATCGAGTCGAGCAGGATGACGACGTCGCGCTTGTGCTCGACCAGCCGCTTCGCCTTCTCGATCACCATCTCGGCGACCTGGACGTGGCGGGCGGCCGGCTCGTCGAACGTCGAGGAGATCACCTCGCCCTTGACCGACCGCTGCATGTCCGTGACCTCTTCCGGCCGCTCATCGATCAGCAGCACGATCAGCGTCACTTCCGGATGATTGGTCGAGATCGAGTTCGCCAGCGACTGCAGGACCATCGTCTTGCCGGTCCGCGGCGCCGCGACGATCAGGCCGCGCTGGCCCTTTCCGACCGGCGCGACGAGGTCGAGCACGCGGGAGGTCATGTTCCCCGCGACCTCGAGCTTGATGCGGTCCTGCGGATAGAGCGGCGTCAGGTTGTCGAAGAAGATCTTTTCGCGGGCGACGTCCGGATGCTCGAAGTTGACGGCCTCGACCTTGATCAGGGCGAAATAGCGCTCCCCCTCCTTGGGCGGGCGGATCTGGCCGGAGACCGTATCGCCGGTCCGCAGGTCGAACTTCCGGATCTGGGACGGCGAGACGTAGATGTCATCCGGTCCGGGCAAATAGTTGTACTCGGGCGCCCGGAGGAACCCGAACCCGTCCGGAAGGCATTCGAGAACGCCTTCGGAGAAGATCAGACCCTTCTTTTCGGTCTGCGCCTGGAGGATCTTGAAGATCAGGTCCTGCTTGCGCATGCCCGTCGCGTTCTCGACCTCGAGGTCCTTCGCGATCTTGAGCAGCTGCGGGATCTTGATCTCGTGGAGAGCGCGGATGTCGAGCGTGTCGCCGTGCTCGAGGCCGAGATCTTCCTGCTCCTGCTCCTCCGCGGTCGTGTCGGGAAGCCCCTCCGGCGGCGGCGGATCGAGCGTCTGCACGTCGGAGCCGCCATTCGAACCTTTTCGTCTAGCCATGTGCCCTCTCCTCGCCTCGCGAGATTGACCGGCGGATCTCCCGCCGCAGCTCGTCGATCCCTTCGCCTGTCTTCGCCGACACGGGCCACACCGCCCCGTGCCCCGCCTCGATCGCCCGCCGGGCCCTGACGCGCTCGGCCGAGCCCAGCCGATCCCATTTCGTCGCGACCGCCAGGGAAGGGATGCCCGCGTTCTCCAGGTAATCGCGAATCTCGACGTCCGCGGCGGAGTCCGTGACGCGCGAATCGATCAGCCGAAGAGCCAGGGTCACGCGCCCGCTCCCGAACAGCTCGTCGGCGAGCCGCGCCCAGCCTTCCCGCTCCTCCCGGGATCGCCGGGCGTAGCCGGCGCCGGGAAGGTCGGCGAAATGGTGTCCTTCGCGTGTTGCATAGAAGTAAATGCCCCGGGTCTTCCCCGGGGTCTTGCCGACCCGGGCGCTAACGCTCCCGAGAAGCCGGTTCAGCAGGCTGGATTTGCCGACGTTCGACCTTCCAACCACGGCGACGGCCGGATGACCGTCCTTCGGGAAGTCTTCCCGCCGGTGAACCGCGGCCACCAAACCGCCTCGGCTCGCATTTGTTTTCAAGCGGGTCGCTCCCGGCTCTTCTTTTTTCAAACGATTCGCCCGCGGGCTCAATGAGCGACCGTGCCTCCCTCGGCAGGCTTCGTGTCGGGCGGCAGGGTGGCGGCCGTCGTCGGCACGCCCTCCATCGCCACCTTGATCACCTCGTCCATGTTCGACACGAGGTGAAATTCCATTTCCGTGCGGATCTCCGCCGGAAGGTCGTCTAAATCCTTGTCGTTCTCGGTACACAGGATGATGGTTCGGATTCCGGCGCGGTAGGCCGCGAGCACCTTGTCCTTGATGCCGCCGACCGGGAGGACCTTGCCGCGGAGCGTGATCTCGCCCGTCATCGCCACGTCCTTCAGAACGGGGATCTTCGTAACGGCGGAGAAGAGAGAGACCGCCATCGTGATGCCCGCCGACGGGCCGTCCTTGGGGATCGCGCCTTCCGGAACGTGGATGTGGATGTCGAACTTCTCGTGGAAATTGGGATCCGCGTCGTACATCTCCGCGCGGCTGCGGACGTACGAGACGCCCGCCCGGGCGGATTCCTGCATGACGTCGCCGAGCGACCCCGTCAGCGTGAGGACGCCCTTGCCCTTCAGCAGGCTCGTCTCGATGGAAAGGATCTCTCCCCCCGCCTCCGTCCACGCCAGGCCTGTCGCGACCCCGATCTCCGAGATCTCCCCCTTGACGCGGCTGCGGAACTTCGCTTTTCCGAGAAACTCGCGCAGGTTGTCCGGGGTGATCCGAACGGGAGTTTCGGCCTTCTTCTGCACGATCCGGCGCGCCACCTTCCGGAAAACGCTGCCGATCTCGCGCTCGAGATTGCGGACGCCCGCTTCGCGCGTGTGCGCCGTGATGATCCCCAGCACCGCCTCGTCGGAGATCTCGATCTGCTCGGGCCTCAAGCCGTTCGCCTCGACCTGCTTGGGGACGAGGAACTGCCGCGCGATCGCGAGCTTTTCGTTGGGCGTGTATCCGGACAGCTGAATCACTTCCATCCGGTCCTTCAGGGCCGGGGGAATCGGATCGGCGATGTTGGCGGTCGCGATGAACATGACCTTCGAGAGGTCGTACTCGACGTCCAGGTAGTGATCCACGAACGTGGCGTTCTGCTCCGGGTCGAGGACCTCGAGCAGCGCCGACGCCGGGTCGCCCCGGAAATCGGACGACATCTTGTCGACCTCGTCGAGCAGAAAGACGGGATTGACCGTCCCCGCCTTCTTCATCATCTGGACGATCTGGCCGGGGAACGCGCCGATGTACGTCCGGCGGTGCCCTCGGATCTCCGCCTCGTCGCGGACTCCGCCGAGCGACAGGCGCACGAACCTGCGGTTCAGAGAGCGCGCGATCGACTTCGCGAGCGAGGTCTTGCCGACGCCCGGAGGTCCGACGAAGCAGATGATCGAGCCGCGGGTCTTCTGAACGAGCTGGCGCACCGCCAGGAACTCCAGGATCCGCTCCTTGACCTTCTCCAGGCCGAAGTGGTCTTCGTTCAGGATCTTTTCGGCGCGCGTCAGGTCCTTCGACTCGCGCGATGCCTTCTTCCAAGGCACCCCGACGAGCCACTCGATGTAGTTGCGCGACACGGTCGCTTCGGCCGACACGGGCGGCATCGCTTCCAGGCGCCTCAGCTCCGCATCCGCCTTCTCGCGGACCTCGCGAGGCATCCCGGAGCTGGCGACCTTCTTCTTCAGGTCGTCCACCTCGTCGGTGCGGTCATCCTTGCGGCCGAGCTCCTGATGAATCGCCTTGATCTTCTCGTTGAGGTAGTACTCCTTCTGCGCCTTCTCCATCTGCTTTTTGACCTTGTTGTTGATCCGCCGGTCGATGTTGACTTTCTCGACCTCGATCTCCAGCAGGTCCTGCAGCTTCTGAAGCCTCTCGTAGACGGATTCCGCCTCGAGCAGCGTCTGCTTCTCCGGCGTCGGCACCGCCAGGTGCGCCGCCAGCGTGTCCGCGAAACGCTCGGGGTCCTCGACTTTGAGA
This sequence comes from Acidobacteriota bacterium, assembly GCA_020199905.1. Classification (GTDB taxonomy): domain Bacteria; phylum Acidobacteriota; class Thermoanaerobaculia; order UBA5066; family Gp7-AA6; genus JALYUA01. The sequence goes on along the minus strand of JAIVJS010000041.1, from coordinate 22,725 downwards.
GAGGCGGCGATCCCTTCGAAGGCGAGGTGGTGCGAGAGCTTCGCGTACTGCTCGAAGAGCCCGAGCACCTTGCCCATGTACTCCTTCAGCTCCGCGGCGTCCGCCGGCCGCTCGGCCAGAGGCTCCACCACGACGCCGAGATAGTCCCGAAGCTCTTCGAACGCGCGAATGCGTCCGCGGCGGACGCCTTCGACCATGACCTTGATGTGCCCGTTCGGCAGCTTCAGGGACTGGGCGACGGTAGCGACGACGCCGACCGAATAGATGTCGCGCGGAGAAGGCTCGTCGAGCTGCGGGTTCTTCTGGGCGGCGAGGAACAGGCGTTTGGAGGGGGTCGCCAGGGCCGCCTCCAGCGCGTGAATCGACGACTCCCGGCCCACCACGAAGGGGGCCATCATGTGCGGGAACACCACCATGTCCCGAAGCGGGACGAGCGGGAGCGTTTCCTGGAGCCGGCTCGGGTTCTCTGGTTTCATTTTTGGAGTTTTCCGGTCCTTTAGTGCCCGCGGCGACCCGCCGCGGGCCGGAACGATGCGAGAAGGGTGCCTATCCGGCCTTGCGGAGGATCGTGATGGGGTTCGTACGGTGCTTGACCACGTCCCTCGTGATGACGCATTCCTCGATGTCGTCGTCCGACGGGATCTGGTACATGACTTCGAGCATCAGGTCTTCGATGATGATCTTCAGCCCGCGGGCCCCGACGTTGCGCGCCAGCGCCTCCTCCGCAATCGCCTCGATCGCGTCGTCGGTGAACCGCAGCTGGACGTTCTCGAACTCGAGCATCGTCTGGTACTGCTTCACGAGCGAGTTCTTGGGCTCCTTGAGGATCTCGACGAGAGCGGCCTGATCGAGCTCCGAGAGGGTCGCCACGACCGGAAGCCGGCCGACGAACTCCGGGATCATGCCGAACTTGATCAGATCCTCGGGGTGCACCTTCTCGAGAATGGCGCTCACGCGCTTCTCCTTCTTGGAGGTGATCTTCGCCCCGAATCCCACCGTCTTTTCCGTCATCCGGCGGCTGATCAGGTCCTCGAGGCCCACGAACGCTCCGCCGCAGAGAAAGAGGATGTTCGTCGTGTCGATCTGGATGAACTCCTGGTGCGGATGCTTGCGTCCGCCCTGCGGCGGGACGTTGGCGACCGTTCCCTCGAGGATCTTGAGCAAGGCCTGCTGGACGCCTTCACCCGAGACGTCGCGCGTGATCGACGGGTTCTCCCCCTTGCGGGCGATCTTGTCGACCTCGTCGATGTAGACGATGCCGCGCTCCGTCTTCTCCTTGTCGTTGCCGGCCGCCTGGTAGAGCTTCAGGATGATGTTCTCGACGTCCTCGCCGACGTACCCGGCCTCGGTCAGGGTCGTGGCGTCGACGATCGTGAACGGCACCGAGAGGAGCTTGGCGAGCGTCTGGGCGAGCAGGGTCTTGCCGGTGCCAGTCGGACCGATGAGCAGAATATTGGATTTCTGGAGCTCGACGTCCAGTTTCCGGTTCTTCTCCAGGTAGTCGATGCGCTTGTAGTGGTTGTAGACAGCAACGGCGAGCTTCTTTTTGGCCTGGTCCTGCCCGATCACGTAGCCGTCGAGGAACTCCTTGATCTCCTTGGGCTTCGGGAGCTTGGTCTCGGGAGCCTGGGTCTCCAACACCCGGTCTTCGGCGATGATGTCGAGGCAGATATCGACACACTCGTCGCAGATGTAAACCGTTGGACCTGCAATGAGCTTCTTGACGTCTCTCTGGCTCTTGTTGCAGAAGGAGCAGCGCAGGACGTCGCCGTTTCCGGTTTTTTTCGACATTCAGCCTCCGGCGGGGATGGAAGCGATTCTAGGCGGCTGTCGGGGGCCCGTCAACGCCTCGACCCGCCCCTTTTCAAATCTAGCACACCAGCAAGATTAACGCCGGATGCGGGGCCGTATTCCCCCCGCTCCGGATGGCGGCCAAGCTGCTGACAGCGCTCTCTCCGCAGCGCAGCAGCGTGCAGGGTGCCGGCCCGCGGTTCTCAGTCCTCAGTTGTCAGTCTTCGGTTTTTTTTCGGTCTGATGGCTGATGGCTGACAGCTGACAGCTGCCTATCCGGCGGCCTTCAGCGCCACGTCGTCGCGGCGGTGGTAGATCGAGTCGACCAGGCCGTACTTCTTGGCGTCCTCGGCCTCGAGAATGTAGTCGCGGTCGGTGTCTTTCGAGATCCGCTCGATGTTCTGCCCGGTGTGCAGAGCGAGAATCTGGTTCAGCCGCTCGCGCACCTTGAGGAGGTCCTTGGCGTGGATCTCGATGTCCGTCGTCTGGCCCTGAAGGCCGTACGCCAGCGGCTGGTGGATCAGGAACCGCGAGTTGGGAAGCGCGAACCGCTTGCCCGACGCGCCAGCCGCCATGAGGACCGCCGCCATCGAAGCGGCCTGCCCGATGCAGATCGTCGCGACGTCCGGCTTGATGTACTGCATCGTGTCGTAGATCGCGAGGCCGGCCGTGATCGAGCCGCCCGGCGAGTTGATGTAGAACGAGATGTCCTTCTCGGGATTCTCCGATTCGAGAAAAAGCATCTGGGCAATGATCAGGTTGGCGATCGTGTCGTCAACCGGCTGACCCAGAAAAATGACGTTGTCTTTGAGGAGCCGCGAGTAGATGTCGTAAGCGCGCTCTCCGCGACTCGTCTGTTCGATGACCATCGGAACGAGAACCATGCCGCCTCCCTCGTAGTCGTCTTCCATTAGCCGTAAATCGGTAAACGGAAAACGGGAAACGAATAATCCACACTCGAGTCGAGGCTGACGATTCGCTTCAAGGGGTGGTCCCTTCGTTTCCCGTATCCCGTTTCCCGATTCCCGATCCCGAGGGTAGCACCCGCGCCTGGGAGATCAGGAGGTCGATCGCTCGAGCCAGCCGCATCTCGTCCCGGAGGGCCTCCAGGCCGTCGCCTTTGGACATCTGTTCCCGAAGCTCGGCCGGGTCGGCTCCCCGCCGGGCGGCCGCGCGCTTGAACTCCGCCTCGAGCTCCGTATCGTTGACCTCGATCCCCTCCCGCCGGGCGATCTCGTCGATCAGCAGGTACTCCTGGACGCGGCGGACGGCGCCGTCCCGCGAGTCTTCCCGCAGCTTGTCCCAGTCCGCTTCCTTCGGATCGACGCGGTTGTTCGCCAGGTACCGTGCGTAGTCGCGCAGCGCTCCCGCGATCTCGGACTCGACGAGCACCTCCGGCGCCGCCACCGGAGTCTGCGCGAGCAGCTGGTCGAGGATTGACCGCCGGAACGAGCGGCGGCGCTCTGCCTCCTTCTCGTGGCGAAGCCCTTCCTGGACTTTCTGCCGGAGACTCTCCGCGGTCTCCCCTTCCGCCACCTGTTTCGCGAGATCGTCGTCGAGCTCGGGAACCTTCTTCTCCTTCAGCGCCGCGAGGGTCAGCTCGTAGTCCACCGTCTTCCCCTTGAACTCCTCGTTGGGGAAGTCGTCCGGAAAGGTCTTGCGGAAGCGCCGCGTCTCGCCGGTCGAGGCGCCGCGCAGCGCGTCGTTGATCTCCGCCATCGAATCGGGATGTCCGACTTCGAGCGTGACCTTCTCGTCGCGGAAGGTTCGCGGATTCTGGCCCGGCTCCAGAATCTCGATGAAGGTGCCGGCCACGTCCGCGACCGCGTAGTCGCCCGCCGCGGCCGAACGGCCCTCGACGGGGTGGAACTCCGCGTGCTGTTCCCGGAACCGCTGGATGACCCGGGCGACTTCCTCCTCCGTCGGCTCGGCGTCCACGTCCTGAACGGGCAGGCCACGGTACTCGCCGAGCTCGATCGGCGGCTTCAAGTCGAGCTTCGCGGTGAAGCGGATGGGGCCAGGCGGATCCCAGTTCAAAGCGTCGATGTGCGGCCGCCCGAGCACGGACAGCTTCTTCTCTTCGACGGCGGCGGAGAGGGCTCCGGGCAGCAGGTGCTCGAGCACGTCGCTGCGAATCTCGTCGGCGAACCGTTTCCGGACCACGCTCTCGGGGGCGTGCCCCTTTCGAAAGCCGGGCAGCGCGGCACGCTTCGCGTAAGCGCGCGTGACTTCCTTCCAGGCCTTCTCCACCTCGTCGCCCGGCACCTCGATCTCGAGGCTGGTCCGGGTCGGCGACTCTTCCTGTGCGTTCAAAACGACCATAGGGGCGGAGTCTACTAGGAGCCCGGGGAAGCCGGCGGGAGAGTGCGAGCCTCCCGCGCGGACGAGTCGTCACGGAATGCGGGGCGGAATCGCCCGCGGTCCGGACACCCGGGGCGCGCGGCGCGCGGGAGGCTGGCGCGGCTCGGATGTCGCAGCAAGGAGGAGCGCGGCGCCCACGTCGAGGCGCCCGAACCCGAACACCGCGTTGGGGACGGAAGATCCGGGGAACGCCCCGCAGGTCTGCGCCGAGGTGAGCGGGACCGCGCTTCTCTCGAGCAGGGACGCCGTCGCCGCCACCTGTCCGACGAGCGCCGGCGAGGCCGACCACAGCAGGGCGACCGCTCCCGTCACGTGGGGCGCGGAAGCGGACGTTCCGGAGAACGAGCGGTAACCGGACGGCGAGGCTGCGGTGCGCACGCCCACTCCGGGCGCGCTGATGTCGGGCTTCAGCCGCCCGGAGCCGTCCGCCGCCGCGGGGCCGCGGCTCGAAAAATTCGCGATCTCGTCCGCAAGAGTCGTAGCGCCGACGGTGAAGGAGGAGGCGTAGAACACGGGAACGTCGCTCGTCGTCGCGCACGCCGGCCCGGAATTGCCCGCGGAAACCGCGACGAAGATCCCGGCCGCCGCGACGTGGTCGACCACGCCCAGGAGCACGCTCGGGTCCGTGCACCCCTCTCTGACGGGACACCCCCACGAATTGTTGATCACGTGCGGCGCGAGATCAGGCCGCGGGTTGGCGCCGTTGCCGTCCGTCGGAGCCAGGAACCCCTCCCGCCGCATCGTGCACGGCGTCGTGCCAGTTGTAGTCGTGGACTGCAGCCGCGCCGTTGGATCCCCGATAGTGCGGCTTCAAAGCAGGATGCTCCCAGGCGAATCCGGTGTCCGCGATCGCAACGACGATGCCCTGCCCTGTGAATCCTCTCGCCCAGACCTCGGGCGCGCGGATCTTCGCGAGATTCGGCTCGACCGCGGCCGCAGCCCGGGATTCGAGAGGCGCCTCGCGGCCGCCTCGGTCGTCCGGCGCGGCCGAGAGGGACGCCTCGCGGTTGGCGGCGATGCTCGAGACCTCCGGGTGCAGAGCCAGTTCCTCGGCGACCTCGCGGGGGGCGCGCACCTCGATCATATTCACCAGGAAGAACGGCTGAAACGTCACGCCGAGGGCGGAAAGCCGCGCGCGCAGCGCCGCCTGGGAGACCTCTGCCTGCGCGGAGAGGGCTTCGTAGACGAAACGCACGCGGGCCACGCGGTCGGAGATCGCGGCGGCGGCGGAGAGATCCGCCTCGTCGCGCAGAACGACCAGGAACGACGCGTCCTCTCCGCGCGCCTTTCCCGCGAAGATCCGCTCGTCGAGCGGCGCGCGGCCGGCGGCAGCCGACGAGGCGGCGATGCCCAGGAAGAGAGCGAGGGCGAGAGGGATTCGGAGCGATCGCACGGAAACACTCTAAGGGTTTTCCGCCGTCAGTTCTCAGTTCTCCGATAGGCGCTCTCATTTCTTCCGATCCAGTTGACCGCGGAGTGCCGCGGCCGTCTCGCTCCCGTTGGTCGCTCGGCTCCCGTCCCCGGTAAACTCGCCCCTCATGCCTTCGAACCGAAAAAAGCGGGGAAAACGGAAGCCCGCCGGGCGCCGGCCTCCCGAGCCCCGTCCGGACCGCGCCGAGCGCCCCGCGAAGAGAGGGCTCTCGACGCTCCTGACCTGCGCGCTCCTCGCCGCCGCGACGTTTGCGGTCCTCTCCGGAGTCCTGCGCAACGGATTCGTCAGCTTCGACGACGAGATCTACGTCCTGAAGAACCCCCACGTGCGCGCGGGTCTCACGGGAGCCAACGTCGCCTGGGCCGTCACCGCGACGGATGCGGCGAACTGGCATCCGCTGACATGGATCTCTCACATGACCGACGTCGCTCTCTGGGGCGTGCGCCCTGGCGGGCATCACGCCACGAGCCTTCTCCCTCACGTGGGAAGCGTGCTCCTCGTCTTCCTGCTTCTCAGGTGCGCGACCGGCTCCGCGGCCCGCAGCGCCGCCGTCGCCCTGCTCTTCGGCCTTCACCCGCTCCGCGTGGAATCCGTCGCGTGGGTCGCGGAGCGCAAGGACGTCCTGAGCGTGTTCTTCGGACTCGCGGCCGTCGGCGCCTGGGGAGCGTGGGTCCTCCGGCGAAAAAAGGTCTCGTATGCGGTGAGTCTCGTCCTGTTCGCCGCGAGCCTCCTGTCCAAGGGGACGCTCGTCACGATGCCGCTCCTTCTCCTCGTTCTCGATTTCTGGCCGCTTCGCCGCGCGGACCCGGGCGAAAACCATTCCGGCACCCGGTGGCGCCGGCTGCTCGTGGAAAAAGTGCCTTACGTTCTGCTCTCGGCCGCCGCCTCGATCGGGACCTTCCAGGCCCAGCGCGCGGGAGGCGCCACGTCCGCGCTGTCGGTTCCCCTTCTTCTCCGGCTCGAAAACGCGGCGGTCGGGTGCGTGCGGTATCTCGGAAAGATTTTCTGGCCGTCGAAGCTCGCCGTCCTCTATCCGCACCCGGCCGCGAGCGTCGGCTGGAAGAGCGTGGCGGCCGTTCTTCTCCTCGCCGGGATCACCGCGGGCGCCGTCCTCTTCCGCCGGACGCGGCCGTGGCTGCTCGCGGGATGGCTCTGGTATCTGATCGCGCTTCTTCCCGTTCTCGGCCTCGTGCAGGTCGGCTGGCAGTCGATCGCGGACCGCTACACCTACGTTCCTTCCCTGGGGATCCTCGCCGCCCTCGTCTGGGAGGCGGCGGAGCGCGCCAGGGACAAGGTGTCGGTTCGGGCCCTCGCCGCCGCGACGGCGGCCGTGCTGCTCGCCCTTTCGATCGTGACGTGGCGACAGGTGGCGACGTGGCGCGACTCTCTGACTCTCTACCAGCACGCGGTCGCGGTCACCGGGCCCAACGAGACCATGCAGATCGACCTCGGGAACGAGCTCGCGCGCCGCGGGCGCACGGAAGAGGCGCGGCGGCATTTCGCGGAGGCGCTCCGCATCGCGCCGGGATCCAAGGACGCGCTCTACGCGCTCGGGACGCTCGCGCTGAACGAGGGACAGTCGGCGGCGGCGCGCGACCGATTCCAGGAGGCGGTGCGGCTCCATCCCGATTTCGCGGAGGGCGAGATCCAGACCGCGGTCTCCTTCCTGCGCGACAACCGCCCGGGGGACGCCGCCTCGCACGCCGCGCGCGCGCTCGCCGTGCGCCCTGGCATGCCGGAGGCCCTCTACGTGCTGGGAACGGCTCTCGACGCGCAGGGGCGCGGGCCCGAAGCCCAGGCGCAATACGAGCGGGCGATCGCGGCGCGCCCGGGATACGCCGAGGCCCACGAAAACCTGGGCGAGCTGCTCGCCGCGGCGGGGAAGACGGCGGCCGCCATCCCGCACTTCGAAGCCGCGCTGCGCGCCAACCCGGACTTCGCGGAAGCCCGGCAAAGCCTCGAGGCCGCCCGCAAGGCTCCGCGGTGAGTGGAGCGCCCGAGCAGGATCCTGATAGCCGCCTCCGGATCCGTTCCGTAGCGTGCTCCCCACGGAGGTCCGGATGCGTAACCGCCGCCTGACCGGCATCGTCGTTCTCGCCCTGGCAGCGGGGGACCCTGGCATCGCGGATGAGAGACACCGGCGCGAGCGCGGGCGATCCGGCTCCGCCGACTCCGGCGTCTCCGGGGATCCCCGCCGCGATGGCGAGGCTCCAGGCGGGGGGGACGCGGCAGGCGCCGCGAAGATCCTGGAAGAGGTCGTGTCGCGGGAGCCGCGCAACGAGAGGGCGTGGCGCGCGCTCGAGCGGGGACCGGGACGTGGCAGCTCGCTCTCTCTCGCAGGGAATCCTTCCGCGCGGTGCCGTACCGACGCCTCGGTCCAGCGGCCCGAAACTTCGGCCGGAGACCCCATCAATGCGCAGGCCACTTCGGATCGCCTTCCAGTGCCCCGTCTGCCATGTGACGGAGGTCTTGAAGGTCGAGGCGGACGGAATCGACAAGTCCGGCGTCGAGATCGAGACGGTCTGCATCAACGAACACCGGGTCCGTTTCGTTGCCTTCGAGGACCGGATCGTTTTTCTTCCCGACGTCCCTAAGCCCCCGCCCACGTCGCCGCGATAACAATCGCGGCAGCCTGCATTCCGGTCCTTCCCAGCGCCGAAGGCCCCCGTTTCCGGCGACCCGGGCACGCACGACGGACGTTCGCTCGAAGGAAGGCTGGTGCGAGAGGAGGGATTTGAACCCTCACGGGTCGCCCCACGGGATCCTAAGTCCCGCGCGTCTGCCAGTTCCGCCACTCTCGCCCGCCGGATCGTAAGCCGGGCGGTCCTTCGACTCAAAGGGCCCGGGTCGCCGCCTGCCGCGGCGGCCGCTCGAAGTCGGGGGCCTTGGCTGCCCTCTTGCAGGCGACAGGGTTGCTCCAGAGAAAAGAGGCGCCTTGTCGAATTCGGGGAGCCCCACTCCCTCCAGGAAGAGCATTTTGGTGGTCGAGGATGACCCGGCCCAGCGGAATGCCTTGTGCGCCCTCCTGGAGCTCGAAGGATTCTATTGGACGGCCGCCTGCAACGGCCGGGAAGCGCTCGATCTGCTGCGCCGGAACGGGGCGCCCGATCTCGTGCTGCTGGATCTCTCCATGCCGGTCATGGGGGGATGTGAGTTCCGGGTCGCGCAGCTGGCGGATGGAGTGCTGAGCGGCATCCCGGTGCTCATCCTGTCGGCGGACCGGCCGAGCGACCTCGAGCAGTCGCTGCGTCCCGCCGGATTTCTTCGCAAGCCGATCGACTGCGAGACTCTGCTCGGCGAGGTCCGGAGATTCTGCGCACCGGAATCTACGCTGCCGGAAGCGTGAAGGTGAAGGTGCTGCCGCACCCGGGTGAGCTCTCCGCCCAGATGCGTCCGCCGTGCGCTTGGACGATGCACCTCGAAATATAGAGACCCAGCCCGAGTCCCTTCCTTCCCCGCTTCTCGATCTGACGGAACCGCTCGAAGATCACGCCGATCTGGTCCGAGGCGATCCCGGGTCCGCTGTCCCGGACGCCGATCGCGACGAATTCACCGGAGCGCTTCGCCGCGACGGAAATGCGTCCGTTCTCGGGAGTGAAGTGGATTGCGTTACCGAGGAGATTCTGCAGAACCTGAACGACGCGCCCTCCGTCGAACTTCGCGGGCAGGGGGGTCTCGGGAAGCGCCGCGTCGAGAGACACGGACCGCTCCGACGTCGCCTCGCGGAACATGCCAATCGCTTCGCGAACCGGCCCTCGCGCATCTCCCGGGCGGGGCAGCACCGAGAGCTTCCCGGCCTCGATGCTCGCCACGTCCAGCAGATCCGAGATGATCCGGTCCATCTGCACGACGGACTCCGCGAGCGCCACGGCGATGCGGGCGAGCGAGCCTTCGCCGGCGGCATGCCGGGCGACAAGACGGGCGTTCAGCGAGATCGCGTTGAGGGGGTTTCTGAGATCGTGGCTGACGATGGCGAGAAATTCGTCCCTCAGATTCAATGCGCCGATGGCGTCGGACAACGCCAGAGACTCGGTGTCGAGCAGCCCCTGGATCCTGCCGACCTCCGTCTTCTGAACGATGCCGTCCCGAACGGACCGCCGGTCGGACTCTCGGCGTTCGTCGTCGAGGGCCGCGTCGGAAGAAAGACGCTCCGCCTGGATCGCGTCCGCCGAAGACCGGCGCAGCTCGCGGGCCGGCTGGCCCTCCGATGCGGCCGGGGGGTCGGCGGCGAGGTCCGCGCGCAGGCGCTCTTCGCGCAGACGGTCGTCCCGATCCGCTCGCCCCTGATCGCGGGCCGCATCGGGCCCAGCGGGCGGCGAATCCCCCCGGGAGGAGTCCATGAATATACGAAAGCGTACCATCTGCCGAAAATGGCCCGTTTTGGACGCGTTCGAAGCCCCGTCCGGCGAGCCGGCGGCCGCGCCGGCCGGAGCTGCAATTGAGGTACAAGGCGACTTCATGAAGAAGAGCCGGCCGAAGAGACAGCCTCTCGTCCGCCGCTTCTTTTCGGCGCTCGGCCCCGGGCTCGTCACGGGCGCGGCCGATGACGATCCCTCCGGTGTCGCGACGTATTCGGTCACCGGCGCGCAGCTGGGAACATCGCTCCTGTGGACCGCCTCGCTGACGTGGCCCCTCATGGGTGCCGTCCAGATGATGTGCGCGCGGATCGGGATGGTCACGGGCCGCGGGCTCGCGGGCGCCATGAAGCAGAAGTTTCCCCGATGGATTCTGATCATCTTCTCCGTCGCCCTTCTGATCGCGAACACCATCAATATCGCCGCGGATCTCTCCGGGATGGCGGACGCCGCGGAGATGCTGTCGGGCGTGAACTCTCATTTCTTCGTGGTCGCGTTCGGCGCCGGCATCGCGTGGGCGACCATCCGGCTTCGCTATTTTCAGATTGCCAGGATCCTGAAGTGGCTTGCGCTGGTCCTGTTCGCCTACATCGTGACAGCGCTCAAGGTGGGAGTGAACTGGTCCGAGGTCGCCCGCGAGGCCTTCCTCCCGGCCATCCCCGCGAGCCGCGAGGCGTGGGCGGGCCTCGTCGCGATTCTCGGCACGACCATCAGCCCGTACCTCTTCTTCTGGCAGGCGGCGCAGGAAGTCGAAGAAGAGAACGCGATGGGGAGACGCATGCTGGTGGACCGTCAGGGCGCGACGAAAAAGGAAATCGCGGATCGGCGGCTCGACGTCGGCGTGGGGACGTTCTTCTCGAACCTGGTGATGTTCTTCATCATCCTCACCACCGCGTTGACGCTGCACCATCACGGGATCACCCACATCGAGACCTCTCGCCAGGCCGCCGAGGCCCTGACGCCGTTCGCGGGCAGGTTCGCCGCGGCGCTCTACGCGGCGGGCGTGATCGGCGTCGGGCTTCTCGCCATACCGACGCTGTCCGGGTCCGCGGCGTATGCGTTTGCGGAGACGTTCGACTGGGCCTTCGGGCTGGATCAGCACCTTCGCAACGCCCGCTACTTCTATGCCGTCGTGGTGCTGTCGACCGCGGCGGGGATCGTCCTCGATTTTGCCGACGTCAATCCGATCCGGGCGCTGTACTGGAGCGCGATCGTGAACGGGCTCCTCGCGCCCTTTCTTCTCATTGCGATTCTGATCGTCGCGTGCGACCGGAAGGTGATGTGCGGCCAGCCCAGCTCGACTCTTTCCCGCGTGGTGGTCGGCGTAACGACCGCCGTGATGTTCGCCGCGGCGATCGGAATGTTCGTTTTCTAGCGCGGGCCACCGTCTCCCCGGCCCGAAAAGAAAAGCCGCCGGTCGCCCGGCGGCTTTTCCCGTCATGGAGGCAGCGGACGTCAGAACGCCGATGTGTCGTTCAACGCCGACTGAGTGCCCCGCGGCCCGGCGTACGTCCGGACCGTCCCTGTCGTGAGGTCCGTCACGGTGATCGCGTAGCCCACGTCGGACAGCCCGCCGGAGAAGAACCAGAACTTTCCGTTCACGGCGCGGCCATCCACCACCTTGACCATGAGCTCGAGGTTGTTCTGGCTGAAGAACCAGAAGGCGCCCGTGTCGCCGGTCAGGGGAATCGCCTTTCCGATCCCGGCCGCGGTCGCCGTCTGGAACGCCACCTGGACCTTGAAGCGGCCCTGGTTCAGACACAGCGTCGTCGAGTCGGCGAGGCAGGTGCCGGTCGTCGTCCCCGGCGCGGCCATGAGCTGCCCCCGGATCGCGCCTCCCGGAAACGGCGCGTTGTGAATGTTCGCGTAGAAATTGGACGGGTTTGCCACGATCTCGCGGATGAGCGAGTCGTCGACGTTCGTCACCGTGCCCGACGCGAAGCCGTTGTTGAAGGGGAAGTTGAACGGCACGACGATCTGGCCGTTGACGCCCGAAGGTCCGCGGTGGATGTGGGCGGCCGTCGGCGCGGCGACGCCGGCCTCGGAGAGCGTGAAGGAGACGGTCCTCGCCGACTCGTCGACCGTCACCGTCGCGAAGCCGACCGCGATCGGGTCGCCTCCATTCGGCTCGTTGGAGCCGAGCAGCACCGCGGTAAAGGTCCCGGTGACCGCCGTGGCCTCATTGGGGACACTCTGCGCCGTCATCGCCGAAGCGACGGACAGACAGAGGGCAAACAGGAGAATTCCGTATCTCTTCATCACCCCTCCTCGATCGTTAAAAAGAAGATTCGCGGGGACAGACCGCCCCCGAATGCCCGAAACCTATACGGCGGAACCGCCATCCCGCCGGTCTTGAGGTAACGCTTAACCGGGAGCGATGAAGCCCGGCGGTGGACCCCGCTTTCAGGCCGTGAAATCTTCTCCCCGGCGACAACAGAAGGTCCCGTGAAAAGGATCCTGGGAGCGCTCGTCCTCGCGTCCTTCGCGCCGGCGCTCCCGGCCGCCGACGACGCCGTGAACCGGAAGACCTGGGCGGCGTCTCCCGAGGCGTACTTCACGTCGGAGGAGCGGACCGCCTGGAAGCGCGTCGGAACGGACCAGGAGGCCCGCGAGTTCGTCGCGCGGTCTCTGGCGGACCGGGGTACCGAGTTCGAGCCAATGCTCCGCGGGCGGATCGCGGTCGCCGACAAGTACTTCTCCTCCGGGAAAGAAGCGGGGGTCCGAGACCCTGCGCGGGAAGGTCATCATCCTGTTCGATCCCCCCTCCGCGGCTGGGCACGAAAAATGGACGCGAGAACGTGGGATCGATGAACTCGGACCGCGCGGAGGTCGCCGGCGGCGTCTCGGACCCGCACTCCAACGTGGGACCCGGCGTGCGGGGGCTGGCGCAGAGCGCACAGGACCCGATCTTCACGGTCGAGTACGACCAGGCGCACCCCCCCGAAAGCCATCGGGAAAGCTTTCAGGTCGATGGGAAGATGAAGTCGGACACGAAGCAGGAGCCGATGGATCCCAAAGACCTCGAGGAGAAGTTCGAGGCAGTTGCCCGCGCCTCCCGCGTCCCTTCGCAGTAGGCCGACGGGGCCGGGCCACGGGGGAGGCCGGGCCGCCGGGCCGGAGACCCGAGAATGTTTAAACTATAGAATCCCCGCAAGTTCATGAGCCTCGCGGCCGGCACTCGCCTCGGGTCCTTCGAAGTTCTCGGCCCGCTGGGCGCGGGCGGAATGGGGGAGGTTTACCGGGCGAACGACACTCGCCTCGGCCGCGAAGTCGCGATCAAGATCCTGCCCGAGATTTTCGCCGAGGAGGAAGGTCGCCTCGCGCGGTTCGAGCGGGAGGCGCGCCTGCTCGCTTCCATCAATCACCCCGGCCTCGCCGCCATCTACGGCCTCGAGCAGGCGGGGCCCATGCGATACATCGTGATGGAGCTCGTTCCGGGCGAGACGCTGGCCGAGCAGCTCGCGCGGGGCCCCCTCGCGATGCCCGACGCGCTGCGCCTGGCGCGGCAGATCGCGGAGGCGCTCGAGGCGGCGCACGAAAAGGGGATCGTCCACCGGGACCTCAAGCCCGCCAACATCAAGGTGACGCCGGACGGCAAGGTTAAGGTCCTCGACCTCGGGCTCGCCAAGGCGATGGATTCGAAGATCGAGACGGGCGACACCTCCCGGTCGCCGACCATGCTGCTCGACCAGACGCGCCCGGGCGTCATTCTCGGGACCGCCGAGTTCATGAGCCCGGAGCAGGCGCGGGGGAAAGCGGTCGACAAGCGCACGGACATCTGGGCGTTCGGCTGCGTCCTGTACGAAATGCTGACGGGCTGGCGGATTTTCCAGGGCGAGACGATCTCCGACGTCCTCGCCGCCATCCTGACCGCGGAGCCTGACTGGAGCCGCCTGCCGAAACAGACGCCGCCGCGCGTTCGAGACCTGCTGGTGCGATGCCTGAAGAAGGACGCGAACGAGCGCCTGCGCGACATCGGCGACGCCCGGCTGGAGCTGGAGCCGGGGATTGAAACCGCTTCCGGGGAGGTCGCCGCCGACAAACCCCGGCGCGAGCGATCCCGTGCCGCCATCATCGCGGTAGCACTCCTCGCGCTCGTCGGGATCGGTACCTGGGTGGGCTTCAGACTCCTCGGCAGGTCGGATCGAACCCGGGCGCCGGACTCGAAGTATCTCGTCGTACTTCCATTCAAGGACTTGAGCGGCACCACTCAGGGACAATTGCAGGGAGACGGGTTTGTGGAGACAGTGAGCGCGCGCCTGAACCAGGTCGCCGGAGTGCAGGTCGTCACACCGGCGGCCTCGATCGCGGCCTCCGATCGCCAGAAAGATCCTCTCCAGGTGGCCAGGAGTCTGGGGGCGAACCTGGTGCTGCGCTGCACGATACAGCGCGAGGCTTCGCGCGTCCGGATCACTTATTCGGTCCTGAATGCTTCGAACGGCGTTCAACTGACAGGTGGGCAGGTGACGGGAAATTCTTCCGATCTCTTCGCCTTGCAGGACGACTTGACCGAGAGGGTGGCAACCGGACTCGATCTGGCGGCGAAAACGTCTCGGACGCCCGTCCCCTCCGGCCTGGAGACTGCAGCGGAGCAGGAACGCTACATCGAAGCACTCGGTCTTCTGCAACGGTACGACCAGGCGACGAGCGTCGAACGGGCGATCGCAGTGCTGGAGCCACTGGCAGCCCAGCGTCCGACCTCCGGGCTGGTGCAGTCGGCGCTCGGGCGCGCTTACCTCTACGAGTACAACCTGAAGCGCGAGAAGAGTTGGGCTGATAAGGCAACCGCAGCCGTCTCGCGCGCCCGTGAGCTCGCTCCCGACCTTCCTGAGGTCGCGACGACGACGGGGGAGCTGTTCATCCGCACGGGGAAGCCACAGGAGGCCGCCGCCGCGTTTCGCCGCGCGCTCTCGCGGCAGCCGAACAACTACGACGCCCTTCTTGGTCTCGCCCGCGCTGAGGACTCGGCAGGAAACCCCGTAGTCGCGGAATCAACCTACCGCCGCGCGATAGCTCTCCAGCCCAACCATTGGGCGGGCTACAACAAGTTCGGCGCATTCTACGCGGGCCGGGGACGGTACGCGGAGTCGGCTGCGATGTTCCAGCGCGTGACCCAACTGCAGCCCGAGGTGGCTCGCGGTTACACGAATCTGGGAGGGGTTCTCGACCTCCTCGGCCGTTTCGACGAGGCGAAAGTGGCGTATGAGAGATCGATAGCGCGGGAGCCCACGAGCGGGGCGTTTTCAAACCTCGGAACGCTTCAGTACTTCCTCGGACAGTATGTTGAAGCTGCGCGCTCATTCGAAAAAGCCGTCGAACTAACACCCTCGAACCCTCTTCTCTGGGCAAATCTGGGAGATGCGTACCACTGGGCTCCGGGCCAGCGGACGAAGGCCGATGGAGCCTACGCGCGGGCGATCCAGCTCGGTAACCTGGAACTCGTAGTCAGCCCGCGGGAGGCGGGGGTCTACTCGATGCGTGCCCGCTGTCTGGCTAAATCGGGCCGGACTCGGGAAGCGGGCCTCGACCTCAAGGCCGCGCTCGGGATCGCGCCCCGGGATCCAGACGTCATGTACGACGCCGCAGTCGTGGCCGCCGTGTCCGGAGAGCGTGCCGCTGCCATCGAGTGGCTTCGCCGCGCGATCGACGCCGGCTATGGCACCGCGCACATCGCCCGCGAGCCTGAATTCGCGGAGCTACGCGCCCTTCCCGAGTTTCAGAAGCTGATTGGAACGCCGTCCCGACGTTCCTGAAAAGCGAAAGGAGATCGGATGTCCGAAACGCGAGCGAATCAAGGCCTCTTGTTCGCCTTAGTCGTGTCCGCGTGCGTCGCAGGCGGCGCAGGCTGTGCCACTCATCGAACCCATCCCTACGCGGAGTTTGATCCTCAAACGAAGGGGGTTGTCGTCATCGGGGACGACGTCGTCGTCCCCGATCCCGTTCCGGTTTCCGAGAAGAAAAAGGAGATGTTGAAGTGGGTCTCCTTTCCCGGAACCACGCTCACGATCACCTTCGATGAACCGACGCCTTTTCCACGCCTCCACTGCACCAACAACGTTTGTGAATCGGGGCCGATCAAGGAGAAATCAGAGCACAGGGCCTACGACTACCATGCCCGACTCGGCTCGGCACCGTCCTCGAATACCGCGACTTCCCCGTAAAAAAATTCGTAACCAAGAAAACGACCCGGGCTGGCACCGCCGTTGCTTAGAGGGCGCGGAGGCTTTGAAGGTGCCAACTCGCCCCGTGGAGAAAGCGGAGAAACCGGAGAAGAAGAAGGGGCCCGTAGGGCTCTTTCTTGAGACGTTCTCCTACAGGGTCACCAGCTGGACCGGAAGCAGCCGGGCGTTCGCGATCGCCTGCGTGATCATCCTGGCCTGGGCGATCACGGGCCCGATGTTCCACTACTCCGACACCTGGCAACTCGTGATCAATACCGGCACGACAATCGTGACCTTTCTGATGGTCTTCCTGATCCAGCGCGCCCAGAACAAGGAATCGCGCGCGGTGCAATTGAAGCTGAACGAGATCGTCGCGGCGGTTCAGGGCGCGAGCAACCGCATGATTGACATCGAGAACCTCTCCGAGGAGGAGATCGAACAGTTTCAAAAGCACTTCGGGAAGCTGAAGCAGATCGCCAAGGCGGAAGGCGATCTCGGCACCTCGCATTCGATCGAGGAAGCCCAGGACGCGATTGAGGAGATGCAGGAAGAGATGCAGAAGAAATCGAACCTGAAGCTGGCGAAGCCTCTGAAGAGCTGATCGATCGGCCGGCCTCCCCCGTCCGACGGGAGGCCGGCGTCGCCGGCGCGGGCGCCTCCTAGCGGTCTCCGCGGTCGCCGTGTCCCGAGGCGACCTTCGTCTTCGCCTTTTTTCGCCGATCGGCGGCGAGCGAGCGTCCCATCTCGTCCATCTCCGTGAACTGTCCCTCTCCGTCGCGGTGGGCAAAGAAGTTTCCCGTCGGGGTCTTCACGAGATCCCGCTTGCCCGAGCCTCTCTTTTTCGGCGCGCCCCTCGACGAGGACGGCGCCGACTTTGACGCGGACCTCGAGCCCGTCTTCGACTTCGACCTCGAGGACGTGCTCTTCTTCGACGGACCTACCGATTTCGAGCTCGACTTCGCCTTTCCGCCGGATTTCGACCCGCCCCTGGTTGCTGCCATCGCGACCTCCGTACAAAAAAGCTCTGATGGGCCCACCGGCCCATCAGAGCGCCACATCCTGCGGATGAGGCTGATTCCGAGACCCGGTCTCAGGCCTCTTCGTCCTCATCTTCGTCGGAGGTTCCCGCCCCCGGCGAACCCCTTTCCGAGCCCGTGCCCGACGGAGCGCCCGCGCCCGCGCCGCCGCGAGAGGAGGACTCCCGATCCTCGGACTCGGAGCCGCGCCCGCTGGACGAGCCCGTGGAACCCTTCTGGCCGCCCTGCCCGCTCTGGCTTCCCGAGCCGCCCTCTCCGCTCCGTCCGCCCTGTCCGCTCTGTCCGCCGAGATTCTGATTTCGATTGTTCGAGCTCTGGTTGTCGTCGCCCATGTCGTCGCGACCCTTGTCCGCCATATCGACTCTCCTTGAAACCGGGGGAACCCGATTGTCCCCGACGCAAAAAGTGCAGGAAACGTGCCCTCCGATGCACCCCTTCGGCGTGGCAAGCACATTGCTCGTGTCGGCGGGGAAAGGAGACGCCATGCGCGCCATCTGGAGCGGTCACATCACGTTCGGATTGATCTCCATCCCGGTCGGTGTCTATTCGGCCATCGAGACGGCAGAACGGGTCTCCTTTCGCCTTCTCCATCGCAAGGACATGGCTCCCATCCAGTACCGCAAGGTCTGCAGCGAGGAAGGCATCGAGGTCCCGAACGACGAGATCGTGAAGGGATACGAGACTTCGAAGAACAAGTACTCGATCGTCGAAAAAGAAGAGCTCGAGGAGGTAGGAGAGAAGCTCGGCGAAGGCGACCGGAGCATCGACGTCCTCCAGTTCGTCGAGTTCGGCGCCCTGAACCCGCTCTCCTTCGAGAAGCCCTATTACCTCGCCCCGATGAAGGGCGGCGAGAAAGCCTACGGCGTGCTGCGCGACGCCCTGATCGACGCCAACCGCGTCGGCATCACGCGGTTCTACCTCCGGACGAAGCCTCTGCTCGCGGCGCTCATCCCGGGCAAGAAGGCGCTCTCACTCGAAGTCCTGCGACCGTTCGACGAGCTGCGCGATCCCGGGTCCCTTCCGATCCCGGCCTCGCAGAAGAAATCCGCCGAGGTCAAGATGGCTCGACTTCTGATCGATCAGCTCTCGACGGAGGAGTGGGATCCGACGGCGCACCCGAACGAATACCGCCAGGCGCTCCAGAAGCTGCTCGCGTCCAAGCGGAAGTTCGCCGTTCAGGCGCCGGCGCGCGGAAAGAAAAAGGGAGAGGAGAACGTCGTCGACCTCATGGAGGCGCTCCGCCAGAGCGTGTCGAAGGCGGGAGTGCGACCGAAGGCAAAGAAGGCCGCGTCGAAGCGCGGCGCGGCGTGAGAACAGTTCTCAGAGATCAGTTTTGAGTTTTCAGTTCCCGACGCGCCGCTAGACTCTTTTTCGTTTCTTACGCCACTGCGGTGATGGGGCGCGCCGGAACTGGCGCAGGGTGAGGCCGAGCGCCGGCGTCAGAGGACGCGACCACGAATCTCCGCCGAGATCGTCACGACTGGCGGCCCGCCGCCCTCTCTCGAGGTGCTTCACCGCCAGGTGAATCTGCTGGACCCCCTCCGGCTCCCCTCGACGCCCGCGGCGAATCTCGAGAAACAGCTCAGGCCCGTCGCCGAGGACGATCCTCCCCCGGCCGCGGACCAGGACCTGCCAGCCCAGAAGAGCCTGGCATTTCCCCGCGAGCGCCTCGGGATCCGGGCTCCGGATGGTCAGTCCATGAAACGCGAGGGCGGTGGGATTCTTCTTCATGCGAACAGGTGCCTCCCCTTCTCCCACGCCTCGGCCACGCCGGCAAAGAGATGATCGGCCGACCGCAGCGTGCGCAGAGGAAAGCCGCCGGATCGCATGGCCATGCACGGCACGCCGATCTGGTGGGCGGCGGCCACGTCGTACGGCGTGTCTCCGATGGCAACGGGCCGCCGCGGCGCGAGGTCGAAACGGTCTATGGCGAGAGAGAAGATGTCGTCGAAGGGCTTCGTCTTCTCGACGTCCTGCGCCGACGTCTGGCCGGTCAGGACGCCGTCGAGACGCAGCAGCGCGAGAGAGCGCCGGATGACGTCCTTCTGCGCGGAGCTGGCGAGAACGACGAGAATTCCGGCCCTTCGCATGGCCCGGACCGCCGCGGCCGCGCCGGGAAAGGGACGGACCTCGCGGGAGAAGCGCGCCATAAAAAGCTCCGTCTGGACGGCGCCCATGGCGTCTGCCAGGAGGGCGTGCTCGGCGGGAGTGACGAAGTCGCGGAGCAGCTCCTTGCCGCCCTTCCCAATGTGAGGACGGACACCGGAGGCGGGTACGTCGCGTCCGAACTTCGCCAGCGCGTCGCTCCACGCCGAGGCATGAGCGTCGTTGGAGTCGACGAGACATCCGTCCAGATCGAGAAGCACGGCTCCGAATCGCGTTCCCCTCGGGCGCTTCATGCGGCGGTGATTTGCGAGGATTGGGCCAAGAGAAGTTGAGAGTTGAGACTCATGAGTTGAGAGTCTGGGGCTGAGCGTTGAGCGTTATGCGTTAAGCGGCCGAGGCCTGAGCTCGATGTCGCGGCATGCCGCTTGCTCGCCCGGAGGCTAAGGAGCAATCATGGAAGACGAAATCTCCGGGACCCGTCCGACCCCGCGCCGGCGGGCTCCCCGGCGGAAGACCGGGGCGCCGCGTTCTGCCGCTGGAAAGAATGTCGGGACCGGCGGCCCTGTCGAAGGAGACCTGAAGTCCGACGCTCGAGCCCGGGAGCGTCAGCCGTCGCGCGACAGCCGCGTCCAGACCGAGGCCGCCTTCATGAACGATGCCGAGGGGGAGCCCGTTGAGCGGGCCTTCGACGAGCGTCTCACCTCCGCCTCGTCGGTTCGAGATCTCGAGCGTCTCGCTTCGGAGAACCCGCGAACGGCCGTGATGGGCGCTTTGGCGGTGGGATTCCTGATCGGTTTCGGCGTGGGGTTTCTCGCGGCGAGGGACTGAAAGGAAAAAGCCGCCGGTCCGTGGGGACCGGCGGCTGAAGAAGAATCGAAATCTTTTACGACCGGACGCGATCCCACGCGTCGCGCGTGGCTTCCCGGACTTCGTACCAGCCCTGCTTCGTGGTGCCCTTGGTCTTGTCCCAACCGCGCTCGAGATCGCTTTCGACCTCGTCGAATTTGCGGTTCTTGTTCTCGGGCTTCGAGGCGCTCTCCCAGCCGTAGCGGTAGGCCGGCTCGTAATCGTCGAACGAGCGATCCTGTTTGTAGTAGGGACGATTCTTGTAGTTCTCGCGCCAGTAGGTCGTCTCCCGGGTCGGGTCGATGGCCTCCCCGGCCGCATGCCCGGCCGCTCCACCGGCTACCGCGCCGATCGCACCGCCGACCACCGCTCCGATGGGTCCGCCCACGACTCCGCCCACAGCCGCTCCTGCGGCCGCCCCGCCCGCCGATCCGACGCCCGTGCCGATCGGGTGCGAGCCCGGCTCGCCGGTCAGGGGATCCCGATTCGCGTCACCCTTGTCGTTACGATCGATCCGCTTGTCGTTGTCCATGAAACCTCCTCCAGTTGATTGCCTTCGTCCTGCGCTCTCCCGCTCACAGCGGTCTCAGCGCTTTGAGTCGTCCTTTCCGTCCTCTCGGCGACCGGAGCTCTCACGGCCGTTCGCGCGCTCGAACGCATCCCGAGCGGGCTCGCGCGCCAGGTCCCAGTCGGGCAACCCTTCGGCGCTGGAGGCTTCCCAGTCCCGCCTCAGGTCGAGCTCGACCTCTTCGAATCCGCGGTTGCGATACTCGGACTGGCCGGCGCGCTCCCACCCGTACCGGTAGGACGGCTCGTAGTGGGAGTACTCCTTCTCGGCCTCGTAGTACGGGCGCCGGCGGAAGTTTTCCCGCCAGTAGTCGCCTTCCGCGACCGGGTCGAGATCTTCACCGGCGGCGAGCCCCCCCGTCCCCGTGGATACGGCGCGGTCCCCGCCGGTGCGGACCATGCCGGGCCCGCCCATCACGGGGCCGTCGGTCTGGAGCTCTTCCGGGGCGCTCGATTTCACGACGCCGTACTCCGAGGTCTCGTCCCCGGGCGCGTCTCTTCCGGAGCTGCCCCGCTCCCTCTCGTCGTTCTCGGCCATGGAGAACCTCCGACAGGAGGAAAAGCAAGAGGCACACCAGAACGGATGCGGAGAACGACTCCATCGGAAGGCGCTCGGGCACGGCACAGAAGTTGCTTGAAGAAATGCGACCCAAATTCACTTGACGAGACCAGAGGCTTCCGTCGAAGCTTTCGAAACTGCTTCCACGCGAGACGAGACGCCCTTGGCGCGACCTGTTCGGGAAAGGAACGCCCAGATGAAGACCCCTTCGGGCAACGCCAGCGGCACGGGCCGTAACGGCAACGCCATCCGCACCCAGACGCTCGGAAGACTTCGACGGGAAGAGCGCGAAGACGCCGCGCTGGATCGGAAGCAGCTTCTCGCGGCGCTGACCGCCTTCCAGAAAGGCTCCTTCGACGTCCGGCTTCCCGAAGACTGGGTCGGCGTCGACGGAAAGATCGCCGACGCATTCAACACGGTGGTCGAGCGCAACCAACGCATGAGCCGCGAGTTGGAACGGTTGAGCCGCGTTGTCGGAAAGGAGGGCCGGATCGACGAGCGCGCGTCACTCGGCGACGTCGCGGGATCCTGGGAAGCCTCGGTCGAGTCCGTCAACGCTCTGATCTCCGACCTCGTCCACCCGACGAGTGAGACCGCTCGCGTCATCGGCGCCGTCGCCAAGGGCGACCTCTCGCAGACAATGGCCCTCGAAACGGAGGGGCAGCCGCTGCAGGGCGAGTTCCTTCGAACTGCTCAAACCGTGAACACCATGGTTGCCCAGCTCTCCTCGTTCGCCTCGGAGGTCACGCGCGTCGCCCGCGAGGTCGGCACAGAAGGAAAACTGGGCGGCCAGGCGCAGGTCAAGGGCGTCGCCGGAACCTGGAAGGACCTGACGGAGAGCGTCAATCTGATGGCCGGCAACCTGACCGGCCAGGTGCGCAACATCGCGGCCGTCACGACCGCCGTGGCCAACGGCGACCTCACCAAGAAGATCACCGTCGACGTGCAGGGCGAGTTCCTGGAGTTGAAAGCGACGATCAACACGATGGTCGACCAGCTGCGGTCCTTCGCCTCGGAGGTGACGCGCGTCGCCCGCGAGGTCGGTACCGAAGGAAAACTCGGCGGCCAGGCACGGGTCGAAGGCGTCTCGGGGACGTGGAAGGACCTCACCGACTCGGTCAACTCCATGGCAGGTAATCTCACGAGCCAGGTCCGCAACATCGCCGAGGTCACGACCGCCGTCGCCAACGGCGACCTCTCCAAGAAGATCACCGTCAACGTGCAGGGCGAGATCCTGGAGCTCAAGAACACCGTCAACACGATGGTCGACCAGCTCTCCTCCTTCGCCGCCGAGGTCACGCGCGTGGCCCGCGAGGTCGGCACCGAAGGAAATCTCGGCGGACAGGCCGACGTCCGCGGCGTTGCCGGCACGTGGAAGGACCTGACGGACTCGGTCAACTCGATGGCCGGCAATCTGACCGCGCAGGTCCGCAACATCGCCGAGGTCACGACCGCGGTGGCCAACGGCGACCTGTCCAAGAAGATCACCGTCAACGTGCAGGGCGAGATC
>JAIVJS010000040.1 GCA_020199905.1 Acidobacteriota bacterium | reverse complement strand
GCCGTTTCGCTCCCCCCATCACGGAATCTCCGCCCCCGGACTTGTGGGAGGAGGCACGCGGCCGCGGCCCGGCGAGATCTCGCTCGCCCACCGGGGTGTTCTTTTTCTGGACGAATTTCCGGAATTCCGGAGGGACGTGCTCGAGGGCATCCGGCAGCCTCTCGAGGAGAAGCGCGTCTGCCTGGTCCGCGTGGGGGGCGCGTGCGTCTTCCCCTCGGACTTCCTTCTCGTGGCCGCCATGAATCCCTGCCCGTGCGGCTTCGCCGGAGATCCGCGGCGCATGTGCCGGTGCTCGGCAGGCGAGCGGCTGCGATACGCTCGGCGGCTCTCGGGTCCGCTGCTCGACCGCATCGACCTTCACATCGAGGTTCCCCCCGTCCCCTGGGCGGATCTTCAGCGCGAAGCCGCCGGCGAGTCCTCGGCGTCGATCCGGGAGCGGGTGATTCGCGCGAGAGCCGTTGCCGGGAAACGATTTCCGGGGCGCGAGGGCTTTCGAAACGCGGAGCTTCCCTCTGCCGGGATCGAGGGCGTCGTGCGGCTCGAGGAAGGCGGACGCCCGATCCTCTCGGCGGCCGTCGACCGGATGGGCCTCTCCGTCCGCGCGGTCCATCGGGCGCTGCGCGTCGCCCGGACGGTAGCGGACCTCGCCGGCTCCCAGTCGGTCTCCCACCAGCATCTGGCGGAGGCTCTGGCGTATAGAAGCCGCGGCCTGGAGGAAGATTGGGAGCGCCTTGACACGGGCCGGCCAACCCCCTACCATCGCTCTTACCCGACAGAGACAAGGAACTGAGGCTTCTCCGCGGCGCGCATTTTTGGCGTACCAGCGGAGCCTTTGGCCGAGGAGGCGCCCTTGAAGTACAACACGATCATCTTCGTGCCGCACGCGAAAGCGAAGTTCCGAAAGGTAACCGTCTCGACGCGCTTTCTCTCCGTGATCGCCGGAAGCGCGGCCCTGGTCCTTCTCGCGGCCGTGACCTTCGGGTGGGCCTTCCTCTCCTCCACCCGTCGCGACCGTCAGTACCTCCAGGTCCTCGCCGACAACGCCCGGCTGAAGTCCACGTCCGCCGCGCTCCATGGCCGCCTCCAGGGTCTCTCCCGGCAGCTGTCGGACTTCGAGTCGCGGACTCGACGACTTTCGATCGTGGCGGGACTCGCGGACTCCGGGAGGACGGGAGCGGGCGGCCCGCTCGCGATGAATGCGTCCGCCTCTCCGCTCGATGAGAGAAGCGCCTTCGTGAGGTCCCGTTTGAACGCGCTCGAGAGCCAGTTCGCCCGCCGCGAGGTGCTCGTCTCGTCGATGCCAACGGTCGCGCCCGTCCGCGGGCTGCTCAATTCCGGGTTCGGCTCCCGCCGCGATCCGATCACCGGCCAGGGCGCCTTCCATCCCGGGCTCGACATCTCGACACGGCGCCGCGAGCCGGTGCTCGCCACCGCTTCGGGCACCGTCATCCGCAGCGGCTGGGCCGGCGACTACGGAAGGGCCGTCGAGATCGATCATGGCAACGGCTATCGCACCGTGTACGGGCATCTCGACGCGAACCTCGTCCGCGAGGGACAGAGAGTCAGCCGCGGCGAGCGCGTCGGCCTCGTAGGGTCGACCGGCCGATCCACCGGTCCGCATCTCCACTACGAGGTGCGCCAGGGCGACCGGTTGCTGAATCCGCTCGAGTACATCCTCGACGCGAAGTAGCCGGCGGGAATCGGGAATCGGAATCGGGAATCGAAGGACCGCTACACTCCCCGTCCCTCGCCGTTCCCCTTCGCCATTCGCCTTTCGCCCTGCTCGGCCGAATGCGAATAAACTGCCGCCGAGAAGGGTTTAGGCTCCAAATATGATCGATCGCGTCCTCGCCAAGGTCTTTGGCACGCAGCACGAGCGGGACATCAAGAAGCTGCTCCCCCGCGTGCGGAGGATCAACGGCCTCGAGCCCGCCATGAAGGCGCTCTCCGACGAGGCTCTGCGGGGCAAGACCGCGGGGCTCCGCGAGCGGCTCGCCGAGACGCTCAAAGACGAGCCCGAGGATCCCAAGGAGCTGAAGACCCTCCGCGCCGCCGCCCTCGACGAGATGCTGGAGGAGGCGTTCGCCGTCGTTCGAGAGGCCTCCGTCCGCACGCTCGGTCTGCGTCCCTTCGACGTGCAGCTGATCGGCGGGATGGTGCTCCACCAGGGAAAGATCTCGGAGATGAAGACCGGCGAGGGCAAGACGCTCGTCGCCACCATGCCGGTGTACTTAAACGCGCTGACGGGGCGCGGCGTGCACGTCGTGACCGTCAACGACTACCTGGCGCGCCGCGACGCCGAATGGATGGGGCGCATCTATCGATTCCTCGGCCTGACCGTCGGATGCATCCAGAACAGCCTGCTGGACGACGAGCGCCAGGCCGCCTACGCGTGCGACGTCACCTACGGCACCAACAACGAGTTCGGTTTCGACTACCTGCGCGACAACATGAAGTTCGAGATCGAGGCGATGGTCCAGCGCGAGCACGTATACGCGATCGTGGACGAGGTCGACTCGATCCTCGTCGACGAGGCCCGGACTCCCCTGATCATCTCGGGTCCTTCGGAAGAGAACACCGACATCTACTACAAGTGCAACCGCATCATCCCGAGCCTCGCGAAGGGCAAGGAGGAGACGGACAAGCACGGAAACAAGACGACGACCGGCGATTACCTGGTCGACGAGAAGTCCCGCACGGCGGTGCTGACCGAGGACGGAGTCGCGAAGGCGGAAAAGCTGATCCGCGTCGACAACCTCTACGAGCTCCAGAACATCGATCTCCTGCACGGCATCGAGCAGGCGCTCCGGGCCCACGCGCTCTACAAGCGGGACGTCGACTACATGGTGCGCGACGGCCAGGTCCTGATCGTCGACGAGTTCACCGGGCGCGTTCTCCCGGGCCGACGATGGTCCGACGGCCTCCACCAGGCGGTCGAGGCGAAGGAGAACGTCAAGATCGAGCGTGAGAACCAGACCCTCGCGACCATCACGCTCCAGAACTACTTCCGGCTGTACGAGAAGCTCGCCGGCATGACCGGAACGGCGGACACCGAAGCGTCCGAGTTCCATCAGATCTACAAGCTCGACGTCGTCGTCATCCCGACCAACCAACCGATGATTCGCGCGGACCACCAGGACGTCGTGTACGCGTCGGAGCGGGAAAAGTACGAGGCCGTCGCGGACGAGATCGTGCAGCTGCGCGAACGCGGGCAGCCGGTTCTCGTCGGCACGGTGTCCATCGAGAAGTCCGAGCGGCTCTCGAACCTGCTGAAGGCCCGCAAGGTGCCGCACGTCGTCTTGAACGCGAAGTTCCACGAGAAAGAGGCGGAGATCGTGGCCCAGGCCGGCCGGCCGGGCTCCGTGACGATTGCCACGAACATGGCGGGACGCGGGACGGACATCGTGCTCGGCGGCAATCCCGAAGCGATGGGCGATCAGCAGCGCAATCAGCTGGGCAGCGAAGAGGAGTTTCAGAAGCTCCTGACGACCCTCCGGGAGGCCGCGGCGAAGGACAAGGAGAAGGTCCTCGCCGAGGGCGGGCTCTTCATCGTCGGCACCGAGCGCCACGAGTCGCGCCGCGTCGACAACCAGCTGCGCGGCCGCAGCGGCCGGCAGGGCGACCCGGGCGCGTCCCGTTTCTACCTGTCGCTCGAGGACGATCTGATGCGGATTTTCGGGAGCGACCGGCTCCAGAACATCATGCGCAAGCTCGGCATGGAAGAGGGCGTCCCGATCGAGCACGGCATGGTCAGTCGCGCCATCGAGCGCGCCCAGAAGCAGGTCGAAGGCCGCAATTTCGAGACCCGCAAGCACCTCCTCGAGTACGACGACGTGATGAACCGGCAGCGCGAGGAGATCTACACGCTCCGCCGGGAGATTCTCCAGGGCCATCAGGGAAAAGACGACGTCCTGCGCCTCGCGGAGACCATCTTCGACGCGAGCTTCAACCGGCATCTCGATCCGGAAAAGGGCGCCGACGAATGGGACCTGACCGGCTTCGGCATGGACCTGAAGGAGTTCTTCGGCCTGGACGCGCCCGACCTCGCCGGAAAGGACCGAGACGCCATCCGGGAGCAGGTGCTCGAGCTGATCTCCATCCGGTACCACGACAAGGAATCCCTGCTCGGCGACGAGACGATGCGGCTCCATGAAAAGTTCGTGATGCTGCAGGTCGTCGATCAGCAGTGGAAAGACCACCTCCTCGCGATCGACCACTTAAAAGAGGGGATCGGCCTGCGCGGCTACGGCCAGCGCGATCCTCTCGTCGAGTACAAGAAGGAGTCCTTCGAGCTCTTCACGGTGATGAAGGAGCGCATCGAAGACCAGATCGTTCAGTACCTCTTCCGTCTTCAGCCCGTGATGCGGGAAGCGGAGGGCGAGGTCGCCGAGCCGCGTCACGACCCCGTTCCCCTGCCGCCCCGGCGGCGGCCCGCGGCCAACGTGAACTACTCGTACGGCGCCGCGGCGTCCGGCGGGCAGGACGCGAAGGTCGAGACGGTCCAGCGCCAGGCGCCGAAGGTCGGACGAAACGATCCCTGCCCGTGCGGTTCCGGCAAGAAGTACAAGAAGTGCCACGGCGCGGAAGGAGGCCCCGCGGGCGGCGGCGGCGCCAAGGGGGGCGCCAAACGGGCCGGAGCGGAAGCGGAGGCGGGCGCCTGATGGCGGTTCGAAAGACGACCCGGGCCCGCACCGCCGCCCGGTCTCCTCTCGATCGCGAAATCCCTCTCGCGCTCACCTTCGACGACGTCCTCCTCCTCCCCGCCCATTCGAGAGTCCACCCGCGAGAGGTGGATCTCTCGACGCGCCTGACCGACGGGATCGGACTGAACGTCCCGATCATCTCCGCCGCCATGGACACGGTTACGGAGTCGCGGCTGGCGATCGCCATGGCGCAGCAGGGCGGCCTCGGGATCATTCACAAGAACCTCACGATCGAGTCCCAGGCGGCCGAAGTCGACAAGGTCAAGCGGTCGGAATCCGGCATGATCGTCGACCCGGTGACCTGCCGGCCCGAGCAGAAAATCTCTGAGGCTCTCCTCGTCATGTCGCGCTTCAAGATCTCGGGAGTTCCGGTCGTCGACGACCGCGGAAAGCTCGTCGGCATTCTGACCAACCGGGATCTCCGTTTCGAGACGCGGATGGACCTCCCGATCTCGACGCGCATGACGAAGGACCACCTGATCACCACTCCAGTCGGGACGACGCTCGAGCAGGCGAAAGAGCTTCTGCACGAGCACCGCATCGAGAAGCTCCTCGTGGTCGACCGGGCGGGAAACCTGAAAGGGCTGATCACGGTCAAGGACATCCAGAAGGCGATCAAGTACCCCAACGCCGCGAAGGACCCTCTGGGGCGTCTTCGCGTGGGCGCCGCGGTCGGGGTCTCGCGCGACATGCTCGATCGCGCGCACGCGCTCGTCCAGGCCAAGGTCGACGTGCTCGTCCTCGACTCGTCGCACGGCCACAGCCAGGGCGTTCTCGATGCTTTGAAGCTCCTGAAGAGCAAGCTCCCCTCGACGCCGGTCATAGCGGGCAACGTCGCGACGGAGGCGGGCGCCCGCGACCTGGTGCGGCGCGGCGCCGACGCGGTCAAAGTGGGCATCGGCCCGGGCTCCATCTGCACGACGCGCGTCGTCACCGGCGCCGGAGTCCCGCAGATCCACGCGATCCGCGAGTGCGCCCGGGCGACCGGCAACGGCCGCATCCCCCTGATCGCAGACGGCGGAATCAAGTTCTCCGGCGACGTCACGAAGGCGATCGCCGCCGGCGCGCACCTGGTGATGGTGGGCTCTCTGCTCGCCGGAACGGAGGAGTCTCCCGGAGAGACGATCCTCTACCAGGGAAGAACCTTCAAGGCCTACCGGGGCATGGGCTCTCTCGGCGCGATGAAGGCCGGCTCCTCCGACCGCTACTTCCAGGAGTCCGTCGAGACCGACACCGCCGGCATCGGCGCCAACGGAAACGGCTCCTCCCTGTCGAAGCTGGTCCCCGAGGGAATCGAAGGGATGGTTCCGTACAAGGGAAGCGTCGAGGCGCTCGTGCACCAGATGACGGGGGGAATCCGGAGCGGAATGGGTCTCGCCGGATGCGCGACCATCGAAGAGCTGCGCACGCAGGCGCGGATGATCCGGATCACGTCGGCGGGGCTCAAGGAGTCCCATGCCCACGACGTGATCATCACGAAGGAAGCCCCGAACTACAGCGGCGAGAAGGCGTAATCGGCGCCCCCGAGCGCCGGCGAAAGCTCGTCCCCGCCCCTGGAGGAAAAGGCCGCGCGGCCCGGGATCAATCCGAAGGCTCGCGTTCCTTGGCCGCCTTCCGTTTCCGGCGCGCCTCTTCGTTCGCGCCCTCTTCCTTCGCCCACTTTTCCTGCCGCTTCTTCATGATGTGCTCGAGCCGCCGCGCGAGGTCCGCCTCCTCTCCCGAGGATCGCGGGCGGTAGTACCTCCGGCCCTGGAGCGTCTCGGGGAGGCACTCGATCCCCCCGACGCCTTCCGGCTCCGCGTGCGCATACCGGTACCCTTTTCCGTAGCCGACTTCCTTCATGAGGCGCGTCACCGCGTTGCGGATCACCGGAGGCACGGGCTCGGCGGGCTTCTCGGCGACGTCCCGCTTCGCCTCGTTTTCGGCCTCGTACAGGGCATTCGACTTCGGAGCCATCGCGCAATAGACCGCGGCCTGGGCGAGAGCGAGCGACCCCTCCGGCAGGCCGAGAAACTCGAATGCCTCCTTGGCATCCAGGGCGACACGCAGCGCGCGGCTGTCCGCCAGGCCGACGTCCTCCGAGGCGAACCGGACGATGCGGCGCGCGAGGTAAAGCGGCTCCTCCCCCGCCTCCAGCATCCGGACCAGCCAATAGATCGTGGCGTCGGGATCGGACTCCCGCATGGACTTGTGCAGCGCGGAGATGAGGTTGTAGTGCTCCTCTCCCGCCTTGTCGTAGAGGAGCACCTTGCGCTGGAGGAGCTCGCGAAGCCGCGGGGCCTCGATGCGCTTGGTCTTTCCGGCCTCCGCGTCCGCGGCCGCGGCTTCCAGAAGGTTCAGCGCGCGACGGGCGTCGCCGCCCGAAGTCTGAGCGATGAACGAGAGGGCCTCGTCGTCCATCCGGAAATCCCTCGCGCCGAGGCCGCGCGACAGGTCGCGGAGAGCCCGGCTCGCAATGCGCGCGACAGCCTCCGGGGAAAGAGGGTCGAGCACGACCACCTTGCAGCGGGAGAGAAGAGCGCCGTTCAGTTCGAAGGAGGGGTTCTCCGTCGTGGCGCCGATCAGGACGATCTCGCCCGACTCGATGTAGGGAAGAAACACGTCCTGCTGCGCCCGGTTGAAGCGGTGGATTTCATCCAGGAACAGAATCGTCCGCTGGCCCGTGGCCGCCCGGAGCTTGCGGGCGCCCTCGAGGACCTCGCGCATCTCCTTGACGCCGGTCGCGACCGCCGAGTACGAAAGAAAGGCGGACGACGTGTGCGCCGCGATCAGCCGGGCGAGGGTGGTCTTGCCGACTCCCGGAGGGCCCCAGAAGATCAGGGATGGAATGCGGTCTTCGGCGAGAGCGCGTCGCAGGAAGCCGTTGGAGCCCACGACTTCTTCGGGGCCCTCGACCTCGTCCAGGGACCGCGGGCGCATCCGGTCGGCCAGAGGAGAATCGGCGGCCGCGATCTGGGCCTTCCGCCGCGGCGGCTCGGCGTCGAAGAGATCGCTCATGCCGACTCGAGCTCGCGGCGGCACTTCTCCGAACAGACCGGCAGCCACTCGCTCCCCCGCCGCCCGGCGATCGCGAGGCGCCGGTCGATCCACGTCCCGCACACCGGATCGCGCACCATCTCTCCCTCGACCGCGGGCCGGCCCGAAGCCGCGCGGGAGGACAGCGACCGGAGGACGAATCCGATCAGCCGCAGCGCGAGCAGAATCGCGAAGAGCAGGAAGAGGAAGATCGCGACGCGGGCCACGGCTATCCCGCCCTCAGCCGGGAGATCTGTTCCTGGATGCGGTCGATGTTGGGGATGTCCGGATATTTGCGCTTCAACTCGTCGAGCGCTCGCTGCGCCGCCGCGGAGTCCTTCTCGTCGAACGCGTGGATCAAAACGAGGTTCAGGAGCGCCTGCCACCGCGCCGGATCCGCGGCCCGGGCGCGCTCGAAGGTCGCGATCGCGCGGCGAAACTCTCCGCGGTTCCGGTACGCGGCCGCGAGATCCGAGAGCAGAGCCGCATCCTTCGGCGCCTTGCGCAGCGCCTTCTCGTAGGCGTCGACCGCCTGATCCCAGTCCTCGGCGTCGTAATACGCGTTGCCGAGGGCCGTCCACAGGCGCGGGTTTTCCGGATCGCGCGCGATCTCGGCCCTGAGCGCGTCCGCCGCGCCGCCCGCCGCCGCGACGGATGCGGAAAGGGCGCCGCCGCCGGCGGGCTGCCCGGCGCCGCCGGCGAAATACCCCCCGATGAAACCGAGAAGGAGTCCGACGAAGAGCGGCGCGAATGCGGAGGCGAGCCGCCCCTTCGTGGGCGTCGCAGTCCCGGGATCGCTCACGGGTTCTCGTCCGCCGCGTTTTCCTCCCGGATCGCGCTCCACCGTCCCGCTCCGGGGCCTCCGGTCCCGAACGTCGTGCTCTCCCAGGTCCCCGCGATCGTACGGCCGTCCCGCGCGATCCGCCCGTAATAGACGGTCGAGAACCCCAGCTTCGAGTCGACGCGCTCGACCTTCAGGCGGTCGTTGATCAAGGTGCCGCGCAGCGAGCCGGAGTATCCCCCCTCGAGGGTGTAGTCGCCCGTCACGAGAGTCCCGTCGAGCGCCATGCGAAAGGATCCCTTCTGCTCGCCGGGATCGAGAAGGATGGTCCACCTCCCCGTGACCCCGTCGGGCTTGCGGGGCGCGAGCTCGGTCTCGAGCACGGCCACCGACCGCCGGCGTTCGACCACACGGTCGGCGAGGATCCGCCGGCGCTCGAGAAGCATGCGGGCCTCCTGCTCCGTGGCGTTCAAAGTGTCCTCCCTCCGGGCCACCTCCTCCGCGCCGATGTCGGACCGGGTCGCCCCCTCAGCGACCGCGCGGGCCGCGGCCGAGAGCTGCGCGAGGGCTGTCTCGAGCCGGCGGGTCGTGTCCGCGAGAACGCGCGCGTCCGTCGCCAGCCGCCGGCGCTCCCTCGCGAGGTCGGCGCGCAGCCCTTCGGAAACCGCGTCACCGGAGGCGAGCGCTGCGCCGCCAACCCAAAGAAATAGCGCCATGAGGACCTTCCCCATGGCGCTATTTTAGTTCCTCGGCGCTACCGGCGCTCGGGCGCCCGCGGTGCCCCCCGACTCAGTGGGCGGCCGCCTTCGCCGCCGCCGACTTGGTCAGAGCCCGGTCGACCTGCCGCTCGACCTCCTGCTCATCCAGGCCGTTGATCACGGCGATCTCGGACACGATCAGATACTTCGCCCGTTCGTACATCTTTTTCTCGCGGAACGACAGCGTCTTGCGCGAGCTGATGAAATTGAGCGTCTTCAAGACATCCGCAATGTCGTGCAGCTTCCCGCTCTTCATCTTGTCGAGGTTCTGCTTGTATCGCCCCTTCCAGTCGCCCGAGGCCGAGAACCGGCTGTCTGCCAGCCGTTTCATGAGGCCGGTGATGTCCTTGCGCTGGGTCAGACGCCTCAAACCGATCAGATCCGTGTTTCCGATGGGCACCATCACCTTGGAATTGTTCGACAGAAGACGGAGGTGATAGAAGCTTCGGGGCGAAACGGGCCCCGTTGCGAAGCCCTCGCCGATCTTTTCCACGACCGAGACGCCGTGGTTGGGATAAACCACCTTCTCTCCCACTCTGAAGCTCACAGAGTCCTCCTGTTCAAAAAATACAGAAGCTTGTCGAACCGCCGATTATAGGGCCAAACCTAGGAAAATGCAACGTTTAGAGGCGCGGCGGCGGCCACTCCGCACGCCGCCGCCGAAGACAAAACGCCTGTTCCGAGTCGTTTAGACGTGTCGGAATCCGCGCGGAGTCCGCCGAAGAGGCCACGCGGGAATCTCAGGGGCCGTCCTCTCCGGGGAACCCGGAGACCCGATCCTCACGTTCCCAACCCGGCGCGGTCCGGCTATCATCGGCGGCCCCGCCGGAGTGGTGGAATGGCAGACACAGGGGACTCAAAATCCCCCGCTCGCAAGGGCATGAGGGTTCGAATCCCTCCTCCGGCACCACGACCGAGGCCTTTTTAAAGGGTTTTGGGAGCGTGTCGGGGAGTGAGACGAGATCCCATGGCCGGTCAGAGCCGGAAGGAAAGCGGGAGGCGGACCGGAATGATCCGCCTCCCGAACGTCCAGCACCGATACGGAGCCCCGCCGCTCGAACCGGGGCTGGCTCGGCCTTCTCGGACTCGCGGGTCTGCTCGGGGCTGCGGGGCCGACAGCGTGCGGACGTTCCCGTGGAGAGCCGTCGGACCTCGCCCGCTCGCGGAGGCGCCTGTCCAGGAACGGCGGGGGCAAACGCCTTGCGGTTCTGACCCTTGCGGCATGCCGCCCGCGCGCCGCTCGGGGAGACGCCGCGCCGCCCCGTCAGCTGCCGGATCGGGTCGGACGGTCCCGGACGAGCTGACGGATCAGGTCGGTCTGGATCTCCTGGATCTCCAGAAGCCTCTGCCATTGCTTCTTCAAGAGGTGCTCCATCCTCTCGTTCAAGACCCGGATTTCGAGCTCCGATTTCAGGTTGACGCGATAGTCGTTCTCGGACCGAAGGCGGTCCTTCGTCTCCTGGCGGTTCTGGCTCATCATGATCACGGGAGCCTGGAGCGCCGCGACGCAGGAGAGCACGAGATTCAGCAGGATGTACGGGAAGGGATCGAAGGGACGGCGCGTCAGAACGATCGTGTTCAGGGCGATCCACGCGATCAGGACGCCGCCGAAGGACAGGATGAATCGCCAGCTTCCGCCGAATTCCGCGATCTTGTCGGACACGCGATCCCCGAACGTGAGCCCCTGCTCGAACTCCTCGTTGATGTTTTCGGTCAGGATCTCTTCTTCGCGGATCGAGCGGATCACTTGCTCCTCGAGCTCGGACAACTCGCCCTTTTCGTCCTCGAGAAGCCGTTCCATGTGCGCCGCCCGGAATCGGTTCAGGTCCGTCGAGCAGATCGAGTCATTCGGGCCGAACGCGGGGTTTTCCTCGTGCACCGACTGATAGATGTGAGGGCGCAGCAGTTCGCCCGACGTGAGCTGTCCCGCAGTCCGCGGTTTTCCGCAGACCCCGCAGAGAAATTTCGCCGAGTCGCTCAATTCCGCCTCCCGGCCGGGGAGCGCCCGGCGCCGTTTTCAAAACCATACCGCGAGGGCGGGATCTTCAGAAGAAAGATCGTCGCGCTGCGTCGATCGCCGCGAGGACCGCTGGTTGAAGCGCCGCGGTCCACGACACCGTCCTCGAGGTGGACGACGACTCGGTCCTCCGCGACGCGCTCCGCGAGGCGCTGGCCGGCGAAGGGTTTCGTGTCGGCTGTGTCGGCAACGGCCGCGAGGCGATCGGCGTCGGTGAGGGCGGGCGCCCGTCCCCCGGTGATTCTCCTGGACCTTCACACTCCAGAGATGAAGGGGCTCGAGTTCCGCCGCCTGCAGAGATCCGACCCGGCCCTCGCGGACATCGCGGTCATCGTTCTGACGGGTCACCTGGACTTGGGAGAGCGAGGCCCGGCGGCTCGGCGTGGCGTTCTACCTCACGAAGCCGATGCCGTTCCCCGGCTCGTCGAGGTGGTGGCGCACTTCCCGGCGCCACGGCTGCCGGCGGGCGCCGGGGACGAAAACCGAACGCTGAGCCAGCCGCGCGGGTGCCGGATCAACGCCTGGGGCTAGGGGGTCCGAAGCCGGCGCGTCAGGAGAGGACCGCGGCCACCAGCGCGAGCGCCAGCCAGAATCGCTTGGCCGGATCAGTGCTCCAGTCCGTATTCCTTGATCTTGTTGTAGATGGTCTTCAGCGAAAGCTTCAGGAGCTCCGCGGTCTTCGGCTTGCTTCCGCGGGCGAACTCGAGCGTCTTCTGGATCAGACGCCGCTCCACGTCGGCGAGCGAGGCGCCGACGGCGATCCTGACGACCGGCGGTTTTTTCCGCCTCGATCTCCGGCGCGCGCGCGGACCGGCGAGCAGCGAGAGGACGAGAGTGGGACCGATCACGTCCCCGTCGGAGAGCGCGGCCGCGCGGCGAACGACGTCCTTCAGCTCGCGGACGTTGCCGGGCCAGTCGTGAGCGCGCAGCGCGTCGAGCGATTCGGGGTCGAAGGTGAGCGCGGGGTCGCGCTCCGCGAGAAACCGGCACGCCAGGAGGTCGACATCGTCGCCGCGCTCGCGCAGAGGCGGGAGATTCACGATGCGGTCGCGCAGGGCGTCATACAGATCCGGAAGGAGCTTCCCTCCGGCGAGCGCTTCGTCGGGGGACTCGTTGACCGCGAGCACCGCGCGGAACCGGCCGGGCCGCTCGATCCATTCGAGCAGGGCCCGCTGGTCCCGAATCGACCGCCTCTCGACGGAAGGGAGGAAGACAGTCCCCAGCCCCGCCCCCGGAAGCGCGGCGGTCCCTTCGAGGTCCGCGCGAAGATCGACGGCCTCTGGCCTGCCCTCGGAATCCCCGGAGGCGGGGGGACGAAAACCCCCGATCGCTGACGGGAGGCGTTCGGAGCCTTCGACGACCGCTTCGCGGGGCACCCTTCCCGGTTACAATCACAGGTTCATGCGGACCCTCGTCGTCGACCCCGCTCCTGAGTCGCGCGATGCCCTGAGGCGGGCGTTGTCCGCGGCGGGGGAGCAGGTGCGGGGCGTCGAGAATCTGACGGACGCGCAGAGGATGCTCCCGGAGTTCGCCCCCGACATCGTCATCGTGGCGCTCGACTCCCCGGGCGGCGATCCACTCGAATTCCTCGAAGAGCAGTCCCGGCAGGAGGACCGCTCCGTGTTCGCGCTGGCCGGAGTGGAAGCGCTGGAGAGCGGCGTCTTCGCCATGGAGCGCGGCGCGAAGGATTTTCTGTGGCGGCCTGTCTCCGACGCCCGTATCGCGCTCCTCCTGGCCCGGCTCGCGGCCGACCGGGAACGAGTGGCACGCGCGGAGCGCGTTCGCGTGGCCCTCGTTCGCGCCGAAATGGCCGCGGCTCTCGTCGGGCAATCG
>JAIVJS010000062.1 GCA_020199905.1 Acidobacteriota bacterium | reverse complement strand
TGGTGGCCTCGGGCCGCGTCCTCCGCGTGGGAACTCCCGCGCGGCTCTCCGGCGAAGAAGCGCGCTGACGGCGGAGGACGATGGCATCCCACCCCAAAGCGAGACGGCGCGATTCGACGGCGTTCGTGCCGCTTCGCGGCGCCGAGGCCGAGCGCCTCGGACAAGACGAGCGGCGGGAAATCAACTGGAAGCGCTGGGGGCCCTATCTCGCCGAGCGCCAGTGGGCGACGGTCCGCGAGGACTACTCGCCGGACGGCAGCTGCTGGGATTATTTCCCGCACGATCACGCGCGCAGCCGCACGTACCGCTGGGGCGAGGACGGCCTGCTCGGAATCTGCGATCGGGAGGGCCGCCTCTGCTTCGCGCTGGCCCTTTGGAACGGCCGCGATCCGATCCTGAAGGAACGGCTTTTCGGCCTGACCGGTCCCGAAGGAAACCACGGGGAGGACGTCAAGGAGATCTACTTCTACCTCGACTCGACGCCGACCCATGCGTACATGAAGGCGCTCTACAAGTATCCCCAGCGCGAATTCCCCTACGCCGGCCTCGTCGCCGAAAACGCGCGGCGCACGAAGGAGGATCCGGAGTACGAAATTCAGGATACGGCTGCCTTCGAAGACGGCCGGTACTTCGACGTGTTCGCCGAATACGCGAAGGCCGCCGCGGACGACGTCCGGATCCGCTTCACGATCGCCAACCGCGGCCCCGATGCGGCGAAGATCGACGTCCTGCCGACCCTCTGGTTTCGCAACACGTGGTCCTGGGGACGCTCGGGCGAGGGCTACTGGAAGAAACCGCGCCTCTGCGCCGAAGGCGATCGCGCCGTGATCGCGGAGCACGAGTCCCTCGGGCGGTTCCGTCTCGATGCCGCTCCCGATCCGGCTCCGGCGTCGCTTCTCTTCACCGAGAACGAGACCAATACCGAGCGGCTTTTCGGCGTTCCCAACCCGACGCCCTTCGTCAAGGATGCCTTTCACGCGGCGGTCGTCGGCGGCCGCGCGGATGCGGTCAACCCCGAGCGGACCGGGACGAAAGCCGCGCTGCGGTACTCGCTCGAGATTCCCGCCGGGCAGGAGGTCCGGCTCCGGCTGCGGCTTTCCTCGGGCGTGCCCGCGGGGATCGGGGACGACTTCGACGCGGTGTTCGCCGGGCGGATCCGGGAAGCGGACGCGTTCTGGAAATCCCGGATCCCGGACGCGCTGACGGGCGAGGAGCGCACCGTGGCGCGGCAGGCCTATGCCGGCCTTCTCTGGACCAAACAGTTCTACCACTTCGCGGTGCGCGACTGGCTCGAGGGCGATCCCTCGGCCCCCCCTCCGCCCGAAAGCCGCCGGCACGGGCGCGATTCGAGCTGGGAGCATCTCTACAACCGCGACGTCGTCTCGATGCCCGACAAGTGGGAGTACCCGTGGTACGCGGCGTGGGACCTCGCGTTCCACATGCTCCCCTTCTCCCGCGTCGACCCTCACTTCGCGAAGGAGCAGCTCATCCTGCTCCTGAGGGAGTGGTACACGCATCCCAACGGCCAGATCCCGGCGTACGAGTTCGCGTTCTCCGACGTGAACCCGCCCGTTCACGCCTGGGCCGCGTGGCGCGCGTACAAGATCAGCGGGGCGCGCGGGCAGCGCGACCGCCTCTTCCTGGCTCGCGTGTTCCAGAAGCTCCTGATCAACTTCACGTGGTGGGTCAATCGCAAGGACCCGGAGGGCCGCAACCTCTTCGCCGGCGGGTTCCTCGGGCTCGACAACATCGGGGTCTTCGACCGGTCGACGGAGCTGCCCGGCGGGGGGCACCTCGAACAGGCGGACGGCACGGCGTGGATGGCCTTTTTCTGTTCGACGATGCTGTCGATCGCGCTCGAGCTGGCGAGCGAGGATCCCGCTTACGAGGACGTCGCCTCCAAGTTCTTCGAGCACTTCGTCGCGATCACCGACGCGATGAACTCGCTCGGCGGCACGGGGCTCTGGGACGAGCAGGACGGGTTCTACTACGACCAGATCCACGTGCAGGGGCAGTCGATTCCGCTGAGGCTCCGCTCCATCGTCGGACTCGTTCCGCTCTTCGCCGTCGAGATCCTCGACCAGGCGCAGATCGAGAACCTTCCGGGATTCCGCAAGCGGCTCCAGTGGTTTCTGGACAACCGGCAGGACCTCGCCCGGCACATCTCCTACATGCGGGACGACGACGGCGGCCATGGCGTGCATCGCCTGCTCGCCATTCCCTCGCGCGAGCGGCTCGAGCGAGTGCTCGAGTACCTCTTCGACGAGAAGGAATTCCTCTCGCCGCACGGCATCCGGGCGCTCTCGCGCGTCTACGCGGAGCACCCCTACACCTTCACGGTCTCCGGCCAGGAGCACCGCGTCTCCTACGACCCCGGTCCCTCGACCACCGGCGTCTTCGGCGGCAACTCGAACTGGCGGGGGCCCGTCTGGTTTCCCATGAACTACCTGCTCATCGAAGCGCTCGAGCGCTACCACCACTTCTACGGGCCTTCCTTCAAGGTGGAGCTTCCGACGCGCTCCGGCCGGTGGGTCACTCTCGCCGAAGCGTCCCGCGAGATCGCGCGCCGGCTGGCCGCGCCGTTCCTGCCGGACGCATCGGGCCACCGTCCCTGCTTCGGCGAGGACCCGCGCTTCGCGTCGGACCCCCACTGGAAGGACCTGCTCCTCTTCCACGAGTACTTCCACGGCGACACGGGCCTGGGCCTCGGCGCGTCGCACCAGACGGGCTGGACGGCCCTGGTGGTGCGGTGCCTGGAGAGCCTCGCGGGCGCGCGCCTCGGCGGCGAGCCCGCGGACACTCCGGACGACTAGCCGCTTCGGATCTGATGAAAAGCGATTCCCGTCCTCGAAGCCGACACTAGGGGGCGAGAAACGCGACCACGCGCCTGCCCAGACTCGGGGGAAGCCCTGCGATACCCGCCCGAATCTCCTCGACGGACGAGCGCATCGTGAAGTGGGTCAGGACGACGAACTCGTTCTGAAAAAGATCGGCGCGCTCCGTGAAGTCGCTGATGTGGAGATGGCCGTAGGCGTGGGCGCGGCCCACGTCTTCGGGGGCGAAGAAGGAGCACTCGATCAGGAGGACCTTCGCTCCATAGAGCTCGGGAACCGCGTCGAAGATCTCCGGGCCGCAGTCGCCCGGGTAGGCAAGCAGCGGGATCTCCTCCCTCCGCGTGACCTCGGCTCCGGACTCGCGCAGCGCGGCGATCTCCGGGCCGGAGCGGCCGGCAAGATCCTCCCGGAGCTTCCGGCGGACCTCGGAAAAGAGATACCCGACGGTCGGGACGCGGTGCCGGCCGGGAAGGATCCGAAGCTCCAGATCCCGGCGCAGGGCAACCGTTTCACCGGGGACCGCCGCCTCGAAACGCGTGCCGTAGCGCACGCTCTCCAGGCGCTCGCACGCTTCGACCCAGAGGCGGAGATCCGGAATTGCTTCCGCCGGCGCGAAGACCCGCGCGGGACCGAGTCCCGTCAACGTCCGCCGCGAGGCGTGGTGCGCGAGCCCCGCGGCGTGGTCGAGATGGCCGTGGGTCAGACACACGGTTCCGTAGGCGAGCGTGTCGTCGGGCGCCCTTCCGAACTCGAGCAGGGTGCGGAAGCCCGGCAGCTTGAAGAAGGACTCATGCCCCGCGATCGACACCCCGTCGATCGCGATTCCCGCCGCCTCGAGGCTCACGCGACCGCGCCCCTGGGGGTAGTCGGGCATCGGCGGAGGCTATCAAGGACGGGAGGCGGCAGGCGGGGGGAGGCGATCGGGAAACGGGAGCCGAGCGACCACGGGAGCGAGACGGCCGCGGTACTCCGCGGTCAACGAGATCGGGAATCGAAAGGTTGTGCCCTTCGCCCGTCGCCCTTCGCCCTTCGCGATCCCGGGCCCCATAATCCCCGCCGTGAAAGTCTCCCTTTTCGACTACGAGCTGCCGCCGGATCGCATCGCGCAGTCTCCTCCGGTTCGCGGCTCCAGCCGGCTGCTCGTTCTCGAGCGGGACACCGGCGCCATCTCCCATCGGCACTTCTCCGATCTTCCGGGGCTTCTCGGGCCCGGGGACGTCGTGGTCCGCAACGATGTCCGGGTG
>JAIVJS010000039.1 GCA_020199905.1 Acidobacteriota bacterium | reverse complement strand
GATCTGGATGATGGAGTTAAACCGCGGCGTGGCCTCGAGGATGACCCTTTCGTCTTCGGTCGAGCTCTTTCCCGTCTGGTCGCCCGACGGGAGCCGCATCGCCTTCGGAAGCAGCCGGGGGTTGGGACGCGCGGACCTCTACCAGAGGCCATCGACCGGTTCGGGAGTCGCGGAGCCGCTGCTCGAGTCCGATGCTCGAAAGATCCCGAGCGACTGGTCTCGAGATGGAAGGTTTCTGCTCTACGGGGTCTCCGGGGCGGGCACCAAGTCCGAGCTGTGGGCCATCCCGCTTCTCGGCGACCGCAAGCCCTTCCCCGTCGTCCAGGTGCCGTCCAATGTTTCGGACGGGAGCTTTTCGCCGGACGGCCGATGGATCGTCTACGTCTCGGACGAGTCGGGTCGCCAGGAGGTCTACGCGGAGAGCTTTCCGACCTCCGCCGCAAAGTGGCGGATTTCGACGGAAGGGGGCTTCCAACCCCGGTGGCGGCGTGACGGCAAGGAGATGTACTATCTCGCTCCCGACGGCCGGCTCATGGTCGCCGCGGTGACCGCGGGATCCACCCTGGATGTCGCCAGTCCCAGACCGCTCTTCCGGAGCGAAACCGCGGCAATGGACGCCGCCAGCGGCGATTCGATTCAGTACGCGGTGACTTCGGACGGGCAGCGCTTTCTCTTGAGCTCACTCGTTCACAATCCGACGGCGCAGCCAATCACGATCGTGCTGGACTGGACCGCGGACCTGAAGAAGCGTTGAGCCAGGACGTCAACAACTCCCGGCTCGGATGACGAGGGCGGCGCGATCGGCGCGTTGCGAGATCGCCTCCACTCCGCGGAGCAACGGCCGCGGTACCTCGCGGTCCACGCGGGCCCGGAGACAGAGATTCTGAACCACGATCACGGATAATCTGAGCCCGGCTGCCCGTAGCTCAGATGGATAGAGCGAGCCGAGCGACCGTAGAGAGCGAGACGGCCGCGGTACTCCGCGGTCCACAAACCTTGCGGGCCCGGAGACAGAGATTCTGAACCACGATCACGGATAATCTGAGCCAGGCTGCCCGTAGCTCAGATGGATAGAGCAACGGCCTTCTAAGCCGTAGGTCCCCGGTTCGAATCCGGGCGGGCAGGCCAGTAACGGGAACAACAGCTGCTTCTGAGGCGTTCATAAAAGCGACATCCACGCTGGCTCGCATCCTGGGTTTCATCGCTGCCGGAACGGCTGCGATTCTCTGGTTCGTCATGGTCGTCGGAAACCCTTACTCCGGCTCAGGGGCGACCATCGGAACCTGTATCGAGGCTGCTGGTTTTGTCGGGCTTTCGGGTTACGCGATCTACAGCCTTTGGAAGACTCGTCCGCTGAGAGTAGCCCTCGTCGCCATCCTTTCTCTCATCCCGGTCAGGTTTTACATGCTTCTCACTCCCGGCATGTTCAAACTCATTGGGGTTTCGAACCTCCTTCTGCTCTTCGCAGCCGTGGCCCTGCACCAATCGCGACCGGCTCTTGAAGGTGCTTCGGCTCTCTCATGATCTGTTGCCGTGGCGCTCGCTGATCCGGCGTCATGGCAGTTCCGCCGTCCCGCTTTCCGATTCATCCGGCGAACTCAGCGTAGTCGGACGAGAAGGCCGAGCCCCGTCTGGGCGACGCCCCTCTAGGTCCGCCGCGGCGGCCGGTGGTGGAACGCCCTGTATCAGCAGACGCAGACGGCCCGAAAGTAGCGAGCCGGGAGAGGGGGACGCCTACCGCGCTTCAGGAACCCGCTTCAGAAAGTGGGCCTCGGTGTTGAAGACGCCGTTCTTCCAGTCCACGGCCTCGTCCGGCGCGAACAGGAGGTAGAGGTACTTCAGGGTCTCGGCCAGGAAGTAGCTGGGCATGAGATCGCCCTTCTCCTTCGTGACGACGCTCTGAAGGACGGTGTATCCGTTCTCCGTCCGGCAGTGCGCGACCAGTGACTCGAAAAACACGCGGCCCATCTCGAGGTACCGGGGATCCTTCGTCTGGCGGTAGAGGACGTACGCCGACTCGATGATCTCGGGGCGCAGCGCGTATCCCGGCGACGACGCCTTCATGGCGCGGTAGTCGAGCGTCTCCGGCTCGATGCCGTGAAGGGTCCACATGCGGAAGCAGGACTCTTCGAGCCGGCGCGCGCGGGAGAGGTCGCCCCCTAAGGCCAGGGTTCCCGGAAGAAACGCATGCAGAGCGCCGAACTCCGGTAGGGTGCGCCGGCCCGTATCCATGTCCGCCTGCCCGTACCAGAGCCCGCCTCCGGCTTCCTCGGAGAGGTGCGCGTTGATGGCCGCGACGCTCTCGCGCCCCATCCGCTCGCAGTCGCGGTCGCCGAAGAGGAGGGCACTCTTCAGCAGGTACTCGTAGTAGGAGTCGATCCCCCCGCCGACGTGGCTCTCACGGCTGGTCCACGCTCCCGTCTCGACGTCGATCTCTTCGCCCACGAGGCCGAGCTTCGACCGGCGGCGGCATCCACGGCATTCCGGTCTTCGATTCGAACGCGGGGAGAAGCCGATTGCCGAGGTCTTCGGCGAGGGCGAGAAGCCGCCGGTCCCCCGTCGCCTGGTACCCCGAGAGCAGGCCGCCGAGCAGCCGGATCGTAATCTCGAAGTTCTTGACGGAGATGTCGCGGTCGAAATCGAGCGTTTCGACGATGAGGGCCTTCGCGCGCTCCGCCTCCGCCCTCAAACCGGCCACGAGCAGCGTATCGAGCGCGTCGACGGGAGTCATCAGAAGCGATTCGCCGTACCAGTCGTGAGGCTTCCCGCTCAGCGGCTTCCACTCGTCGTGGCCCCACGCGCCGCGCGCGTACGCGCCCCACGCGTGCAGAATCTCGGCCCGAACGCGAGAAGCCATCGCGGCCCGGTCGAGGGCAGGGGACGGTGCGGACACCGCCGGCCGGGAAGCCGCACAGGCGGCTCCCAGCACGACGCCAAGCGCCGCCGCGAGCACCGCAAAAGACCTCCGCGCGCGCATCATGGGAGGCGTTGGACACTAGCCCGTTTGCACGAGCCTGTATAGTTTCAAAGCACAACTCCATGAAGGGTGAAACCGAGTTTCTGCGGGTCCGCAAGCAGAACGTTGCGGTGGACCTGACACTCGCGGGCACGGCTCCGCGCCAGGTGGAACTGTTCCTCGCCGATCCCGTCCGGCCCGAGGACCGCCGCAACCAGGTGCTCGACCTCCTCGAGAAAGGGATGCCGTTTCTTCCCGCTCGCGACCTCGGAAGCGCGCGCTGGGAGATCTTCAGCCGCGACGCGGTCCTCTGGGTGCGAATCCCGCTGGCGGATCTCTCCACCGGCGACGAGACCGACGAGCTCTTCGACATCCGCCAGAAGGTGTGTGTGGATCTGAGGTCGTCGGAGCGGCTCCAGGGCGAGCTCCTCTGGTCCGCGGAAGAGCGGTCGACCCGGGTCACGGACTACATGAACTCCGAAGGCCGCTTTTTCCGCCTCTGGCAGGAGGAGCACGTTTTCCTCGTCAACAAGTCGTACGTTCTCCGGGTCATCGAAGACCCTTAAGCCGGGAGGGACCCTTGGCGCAGATCGACGCTCTGCTTCAGAGCATGGAAAAATTCGGGGCGCAGGGAGCCCTGCTCTCGAGCGGCGAGAAGGTCCAGCTCGTCTTCCCGACCGGCAAACGATTCGCGTCCCAGACGACCCCGCACGCTTCCCTGGTGAAGCTCGTCGAGGAGATCGTCCCGGCGGGGACCACCCTGAACAGGAATGGCGGGACGACGTTCGTCTATCCCCACAACGGATCCCCGGTGACGATCCGCGTGGACGCCGGTCTCGGCTCCTGGAAGG
The DNA here is from genome assembly GCA_020199905.1 of Acidobacteriota bacterium. Taxonomy (GTDB): domain Bacteria; phylum Acidobacteriota; class Thermoanaerobaculia; order UBA5066; family Gp7-AA6; genus JALYUA01. The sequence continues at coordinate 12,014 of JAIVJS010000039.1, read as the reverse complement.
TGTCGATCGAACCCCGACCCGGGGACGCGGCCGCGGCGCCGGCAGGCCCCGCGCCCTCGACAGCTTCGACATCCGCGGCCGCGTCCCCGCAGCCGACAACCTCCGCCCCCGCTTCGGCCGCCGCTCCGGCCGCCGCCCCGCTTCCGCCTCCGCCACCGCGGCCCTCTTACAAAAACGTCCAGGTGGAATCCGCCATCGAGCGGCTCCTCCTGAAGCTGCTCGAGGTCGGCGCCTCGGACCTGCACCTCTCCTCCGGCGCCGTCCCCGCCGTGCGCGTCCACGGCTCGATCCAGGCCCTGGACGGGTACCCCCCGTTTACCGAAGACGAGCTCCTCGCGCGGCTGTACGAGATTACGCCGCCGCGCAACCGCGAGGAATACGAGAGGCGCAACGACACCGACTTCGCCCACGCGATCCCGGGCGTCTCACGGTTTCGCGTGAATCTCTTTCGCGACCGTCACGGCCCCGCCGCCGTCTTCCGCGCGATCCCTTACGAGATCCGGTCCCCCGAAGAGATCGGCCTCCCGCCGAGCGTCCTCGAGCTCTGCAATCTGACCAAGGGGCTGGTCCTCGTCACCGGCCCGACCGGGTCGGGGAAATCGACGACGCTCGCGACGCTGATCGATCACATCAACAAGAACCGCACGGACCACATCATCACGATCGAAGACCCCATCGAGTTCGTCCACGAGAACAAGCAGTGCCTGGTCAACCAGCGCGAGGTCCATTCGCACACAGACTCTTTCAAGGACGCTCTTCGCGCGGCGCTCCGCGAGGACCCCGACATCGTACTGGTCGGCGAGATGCGGGACCTGGAGACGATCGCGATCGCGGTCGAAACGGCGGAGACCGGACACCTCGTTTTCGGGACGCTCCACACGACGACGGCGCCGTCGACCGTCGACCGCATCGTCGACCAGTTCCCCGCGGACCGGCAGGAGCAGATCCGGACCATGCTCGCGAGCTCGCTGAGCGGCGTCATCTCGCAGACTCTCTGCAAGCGGATCGGCGGCGGCCGCGCGGCCGCGTACGAGATCCTGATCTGCAACGCCGCCGTGTCGAACCTGATCCGCGAGAAGAAGGTCTTCCAGATCTACTCGATCATGCAGACGGGCAAGCAACAGGGAATGATGACCTTGAACGACTCCCTGTTGACGCTCGTAAAAAACAAAGTCGTCGACTTCAAGGAGGCCTACGCGAAGGCCGTCAACAAGACCGAGTTCGCCGCCCAGGTGACCCGCGATGGGGGCAAAGCCGCGATCGAGGGGTAAGCGAGCGTTCAACCCTCGACTTCTCCTTACGGCAACGTGAACTGGCACCCCTGCACGGTCGTCCCGACGGGGACGCTCACGAACGCGTTGTTGCACTTGGGGCCGCTCTCCGACTGGACGGTGACGGCGGTGGCGATCGAGGCGGGCGCGGTCGCCGAGCCGCAGTTGGACGCCGTCAGCATCACGCGGTAGGTCCCCGCGGGAAGGACGCCCTGGAGGAGGACGTGCTCGGTCCGGCTCGCCGTCGACTCGCAGCCGGCGGGCAGATTCGTCCCGACCACCTGATTGCTCGGGTTGCGGATCTCGACGTCGATGTTGCCCGTTCCGCTCCACGTGATGGCCGCGTCGATGAAGCGCGCGGGAACGGCGGTCGACGTCGGGGTCGGCGTGAACGTCCGGGTCGCCGTGGCGGTGGCCGTCGGAGTCACTGTGCTGGCGGCCTTCGAGCTCTTGTTGTTGTTGGCGATGGCGATCGCGCCGCCGGCCACGGCCACCGCGCCCAACCCGACCGCGAGGCCGGTGCTCATGCCGGTCCCGGATTTCGCGGCGCCACCGGCGGCCGCGCCCGCGGAGCCCGAACCGGCGGACCCGCCGGACGCCGCGGAGCTGGTTCCTCCGGGCTTCAAGGCGGCGGCCAGGGTCACGGTCGCGCCGCCGAACAGGATCACGAACGCGATGTCCCGCCGGTTGAAGCCCGGGGGGACGGGATTCTGCCCCTCGCGAGTGAGGCCGATGGTCAGGCCGGCGCCCTCTTTCCCGACGGGCACCCCGGCCGGCGCTCCCCTGACCTTGCAGGCGTTGCCGGGGACGACGGGCGGCGTGAACTCCCCCACTTCCCTGGCCAGCTCACGGACGTCGGTCGCCCGGATCTTGTAATCGATGGCCCGCGTCTCCGGCATCGGCCGAGGCAGCACGCCTTCCAGATTTTCCGGCGCGCCCTTCATGACGGCGTAGTAGAAGTCTTCGGTCCCCGCCGCCTTGAAGTAGACGTACCCCTTGTCAAGGTCTTTTCCCGGGGCGACGGCCGCGTCCACCTTCGGCGCGTAGTCGGTGTTGACGCATTTCAGAGGGTCGTGGCTGATGTCGACGGGGGAGACGGCCGCCGCGGCCGCGAGCGGAGCGGCTTTCAGGCCCGAGAACAGGAGAGCCGCCGCGGTGACGATGGCGGCCGCTTCTCGAAAACCTCCTCTGCTCGAGATCATCGGCGCACCTCTTTCGGGTCCGGCCGCCTCGACTGCACGATGTGCGCGTCGAACCGCTGGGCGCCGACGAGCTCGAGCCCGTACTCCCCCGTCAGTCCGTAAGCGCCGAGATCGAAGGTCGCCTCATCGCCCGCTGCCACCGAGAGCCGGCGCTCCGCCGCGACCGCTCCGTCCGCCCCGATGAAACGGAGGAACAGCACCGTTTCGACGCTTTCGCGGCTCGAGACGTGGAGCCACGTCGAGCCGGCGCCGGGAAGCCGGACACGCGAGGTCCGGCGCTCCGGATCGGAGGCGTCGAATGCCGACGGGACCGGGGACGACCGCCGCTCGGCGGCCGAAGCGCCGGACGCGGGAAGCACGTCAATAATCAGCGCCTTCGTCGTCGAGCCGGCGCCGCTCGAGGCGACAAGAAACACGGTGTGCGAGCCCGCCGTCAGGAACACGTGCGACGGAGACTGGCGCGTGTCGATCGCGCCGTCGTCGAAGATCCAGAGCCAGTTGGTGGCCTGGGGTGAGCTGGTATCGGTAAAGACGACCGGCGTGCCGACCCGGGACGAGGGCGAAGGGATGAAGTTGGCGGCCGGAGGCACGGTCTGGAGCGCGACCGGATCGCTCTGCCCGACCGGCCCGGCGGCCTCCGGGGAACATCCGTAGGCGCGAACGAAGGCGGTGATCGGATCGAGCCGGGTCCCGCGCGGGGGGAGGATCGCCGAAAGGACGCCCGTCACGAAGACCTCCGGATCGCCGTTGATCCGGACGCCGAATCGGGTCAGCGAGGTCGTACTCGAGACGTTCCAGGAGACGGAGATGTAGTCCGTCGGGGTGGGAGCGCCCGCCCTCTGCGCGGACGAGATCGTGACGTTCGTCGGAACCGGCAACCCGCCGCAGCCGGGAAGCGCGTCGAATCGCACGGGAGTGCTCGGCGGGCTGAAGACGGCCGGATCGGAGCTGCAGGAAGGCTCTGCCCGGACTTCCAGGAAGACGGGCGTCGCCGCGCCGACATCGGGCGCCGCAGCGGTGAAGGTCGTCGAGGTGGTCGTGCCGATGCTCGTGAAGGGGCCCGTTCCGACGGCCCGCAGGATCCGATACACGCCCGCGGCGCCGCCGCCCGGGCCCGCGGGAAGCGTCGGATTCCACGCGAGCGTGTAGGAGGCGCCCGAGAGGACCGAGGTCTTGTCGACCGTGACGGTCGGCGCCAGCGGCCGCGCGCACCCGGGTCCGGTGACCGTCAGGCGCACGAGGTTGCTCGGGTCGCTGTAGCTCGCGCTGCCGGCGCTGCAGAATGGCTCCGCGCGCACGTAGAAGACGAGAACGGTCCCCGGGACGTTGTTCACGATGCCCGAAAACGAGGTCGTCTGCGTGTACGAGAGCGCATGGAACGTCACGCCGCCGTCCGTCGACAGAAAGACCTCGTACTGGCCGGTCTGGCCGGCGAGCGTGTTGTTCCACATGAGCGTATAGACGTCGCCGGGCGAGGCCGACGAGGGGACGATGGCCAGATTCGGAGTCGCCGGCGTCGCGCACTGCCCGACGACCTGGTTCAGCACGGGAGACGTGCTCGGGTTGAAGTTATTGTCCCCGCTGTAGTCTGCCGTAATCGGGTGGATGCCCTCCGAGAGGGTGGAGATCGAGAGCGACGCGCGTCCCCCGACCAGCGTGATCCGATTGCCGAGCGGGGTCTTGCCGTCGAAGAAGATCACGGCCCCGGTGGGCGTTCCGGCCCCCGCCGGGGCGCCGACGATCGCCGTGAACGTGACCGTCTGGCCGACGGCAGACGGGTTGACGGACGAGAGAACGACGGTCGAGGTGTTGATTCGGACGTTTCCAGCGGCGGCGGCCCGGGCGAAACCGACTCCCAGGAGGGCGATGAGGGCGAAATACGTCGCCCTCGCGCGAGGCCCGCGTCGATAGCCGGACGGGGCGCCAGAAACCATGTGGGGCATGTGGCCTCCGCCGATGAAGCGCCGCGGCGCTTCGTCTGAGTTGGGCAAGATCCGACTCCGGATCGCCGAGTCTCGGAACTTTTTCTGTGGCTCAAGCCTATCCGAAAACTTTCCGCCGTCAGCGATCGATCGAAGGCCGCCCTCTGACCCGGAACGACGATCGCCCGGGGAGTCCGCCGCGGCGCCGCGACGGGGCGGGAGGAGGGAAGGCCGGCCGGGCTTTCGCGTTATACAGTCCGCGTCAAACGCGCTATCCGCGGGGAGCCTTCCCCGTTTCTGTGGAGGATTGATGACATTGCGCTCTTCGTTCGCTGCTCTTTTCCTGGCGGCGGCCGCCTCGGCGGCCCTGGCCTCGCCGGCAAAGGCCCCCGCCCCCGCTTCTCCGGCCCGCAAGGCCGCGCCGGCCGTCCGTGTCACGTCGGTCGAAGGCATTACGGAATACGTCCTGGACAACGGACTCCACGTCCTGCTGTTTCCCGATCAGACCAAGCAGACGATGACCGTCAACATCACGTACGTGGTGGGCTCCCGCAACGAAAGCTACGGCGAAACGGGCATGGCGCACCTGCTCGAGCACCTGATGTTCAAGGGATCTCCGAAGCACCCGAACATCCCGCAGGAGCTGACGTCTCACGGCGCCCGGCCGAACGGGACGACGTGGTTCGACCGCACCAACTACTTCGAAACCTTCCAGGCGTCGGATGAGAACCTGCGCTGGGCCCTCGACCTCGAGGCCGACCGGATGGTCCACTCCTTCATCGCCAAGAAGGACCTGGACAGCGAGATGACGGTCGTCCGCAACGAGTTCGAGCTCGGAGAGAACGACCCGGCGAGCATCCTCGAAGAGCGCGTCCTGTCGACGTCCTATCTCTGGCACAACTACGGGCACTCGACGATCGGCGCCCGCGCGGACCTCGAGAACGTTCCGATCGAGAGACTCCAGGCTTTCTGGCGCACCTACTACCAGCCCGACAACGCGTATCTCTTAGTCGCCGGGAAATTCGACGAGCCGAAAACGCTCGCGCTGATCCACCAGATCTACTCCGGCATTCCCCGTCCTGCCCGGAAGCTTCAGCGCACTTATACGGCGGAGCCCACCCAGGACGGAGAGCGAGAGGTGACGCTGCGCCGCGTCGGGGACCTCCAGGCGCTGGCGGTGGCGTATCACGTCCCCTCCGCCTCGCACGAGGATGCGGCCGCCGTCGAAGTCCTCACCCGCGTCCTTTCCGACACGCCGTCGGGGCGGCTCCACAAGGCGCTCGTCGAGACGAAAAAGGCCTCTTCGGTCGGCGGGTATTTACAGCCGCTGCGCGAGCCCGGGTTCGTCATGCTTTCCGCGGAAGTCCGGCAGGAGTCGCCGCTCGACGACGCGCGCAAGACGATGCTCGAGACGATCGATGCCCTCGGAAAGCAGCCGCCGACGAAGGAAGAGGTCGAGCGCGCGAAGACGGCCATCGTCAAGAACATCGAGCTCACGTTGAATTCCGCCGATCGGGTCGGGCTGCAGATGAGCGAATGGATCGGCGCCGGCGACTGGCGGCTCTTCTTCCTGAATCGGGACCGGGTCCGCAAGGTCACGCCGGAAGACGTGACGCGGGTCGCCGCGGCCTACTTCAAGCCCTCCAACCGGACGGTCGGCGCCTTTCTGCCGACGCCGAAGCCGGACCGCGCGGAGATCCCCGCGCCTCCCGACGTCACGGCCATGCTCAAGGACTACAAGGGAGAAGCGGCGACAGCGCAGGGCGAGGCCTTCGACCCGACCCCCGCGAACATCGACGCCCGGACGACGCGCTCCGCCCTGCCGAACGGGATGAAGCTGGCGCTCCTGCCGAAGAAGACGCGCGGCGAGACCGTGGTCGCCGCGCTGACGCTGCGGTTCGGAGACGAGAAGAGCCTGATGAACATGGCGACGGCCGCCGACCTCGCCGCCGACATGCTGCGGCGCGGCACCTCCAGGCACACGCGCCAGCAGATCAACGACGAGTTCGACCGGCTGAAGGCGCGAGTGGCCATCGCCGGCGGACCCACGGCGGTCACCGTGTCCATCGAGACGGTCCGCGCGAACCTCCCCGCCGTGCTGCGGCTCGTCACGGAGGTCCTGCGGACGCCGGTGTTCCCGCCGACGGAGTTCGAACTGTTGAAGCAGGAGAACCTCGCGGGAATCGAGCAGCAGAAGAGCGATCCGAACTTCATCGGCCAGAACGCCTACCAGCGGCACATGAGCGACTACCCGAAGGGCGACGTGCGATACGTGCAGACGGCCGACGAATCGATCGCGAGCTACCAGGCGGCCAGGCTCGATGACGCGCGAAAGTTCTACACGGACTTCTACGGCGCCTCCAACGGCGAGTTCGCGGTCGTGGGCGATTTCGACGCGAAGGAGATCGCGGCGTTGAGCGCCGAGCTCTTCGGCGACTGGAGGAGCCCGAAGCCCTTCGCCCGCGTGCCGCGGCCGTTCAAGGAAGCCGCCGCGATGAACAAGACTCTCCCGGCTCCCGACAAGGCCAACGCCATCCTGCTCGCCGGCATGGCGTTGAACCTGCGCGACGACGACCCCGACTATCCCGCCCTGGTCCTCGGCAACTACATGCTGGGCGGCGGGTTCCTGAACTCCCGCCTGGCCACCCGGATCCGGCAGAAGGAAGGCCTCTCCTACGGCGTGGGGTCCCAGTTCGCCGCCAGTCCCCTGGACAAGAGCGGCACGTTCCTGACCTTTGCGATCTACGCGCCGCAGAACGCCGAGAAGCTCGAAGCCGCCTTCAAGGAGGAGGTCGCCCGCGCGTTGAAGGACGGATTCACGCCCCAGGAGATCGCGGAGGCGAAGTCGGGGTTCCTTCAGGGCGCGCAGGTCGGACGCGCGCAGGACGCGTCGCTGGCGCGAAAGCTTTCGAGCAATCTCTTCATTGACCGGACGGTGGCGTGGGACGCGGGGGTGGAGAAGAAGATCGCCGCGTTAACGCCGGACGAGATCGTCACCGCGATGCGGCGGCACATCGACCCGTCGAAGATCACGGTCATCAAGGCGGGCGACTTCAAAGGCTCCGCGCCGGCCGCGCCCGCGAAATAGCGAGCCGGGAATCGGGAACCGGGCGACCAACGGGAGCGAGACGCCGCGGTACTCCGCGGTCAACCGGATCGGGAATCGAAATGACGCAAGATCTACGGTCCGCAATCGAGAGGTGGAAATGAAGCGTCGCGTGCTGTTTGCCCTCGTGGCGGGCATCTCATCTCTCTCGTTCGGGCTCCCCGCACCCGACTTTCCGGAGGCTCCGAAGGCTCCCATGGCAAAAAAGATCGGCAAAACCCAAACGCTGCACGGAGAGGATCGCCGCGACGAGTATGACTGGCTGCGGGAGCGCAAGAGCCCCGAGGTGCGCGCGTACCTGGACGCGGAGAACGCCTACACAGACGGCGTCATGAAGGACACGGCCGCGCTCCAGAAGAAGCTCTACGATGAAATGCTCGGCCGCATCAAGGAGACGGACCTCTCCGTTCCTTACCGCAAGGGGGACTACTTCTATTACTCGCGCACCGAGGAGGGTAAGCAGTACTCCATCTATTGCCGCAAGCACGGCAGCCTCGAGGCTCCAGAAGAGGTGACGATCGACCTGAACGAGCTCGCCCGCGGCGAGCGGTTCATGGCGCGCGGCGACTACGAGGTCAGCGACGACGGGAAGCTCCTCGCCTACACGCTGGACAACACCGGCTTTCGCGAGTACACCCTGCACGTCAGGAATCTCGTCACCGGAAAGGTCGGACCGGAAAACATTCCCAGGGTCTCCTCGATCGCCTGGGCGGCCGACAACAAGACCCTCTTCTACGTGGTGGACGACGAGGCCAAGCGCCCCTACCGCCTGTACCGGCACGCCGTCGGCTCCACGGAGCCGGACACACTGGTGTACGAGGAGAAGGACGCGATGTTCACGCTCGGCGTGGAGCGGTCCCGCAGCGGCGCTTTCGTGTTCCTGGAATCGAGCTCCCACACCTCGAGCGAGTGGCAGTTCCTCGCCGCGAAAGAGCCCGCGGGTTCGTTCCGGATGGTCGCGCCGCGCGAGAAGGAGCATCAGTACGACGTCGACCACCACGGCGACCTCTTCTACATCCGCACGAACCGAGGCTGCCGGAATTTCGGGGTCGCCACCACTTCCGTCGCGAGCCCCGGGAAAGCCGCATGGAAGGACGTTTTCCCCTGCCGGGAAGACGTGATGGTTTCCCGCATTTCGCTCTTCGCGGGCCACGCGGTCTACCTCGAGCGCGAAGACGGCGTGCCGCGGGTGCGCGTCACGGACCTTCGTTCGGGAGCGTCGCACCGCGTCGACTTCCCCGAAACCGTCTACGCCTTGAGCCCCGAAGTAAACGCCGAGTTCGACACGGCGAAATTCCGCTTCAACTACCAGTCGCTGACGACGCCGTCCACCGTCTACGAGTACGACATGGGAACGAAGGCGCGCGCTCTCTTAAAGCGCACCGAAGTCCTCGGCGGGTACGACCCCGCGAGATACAGGACGGAACGCATCTTCGCCACGGCTCCGGATGGAGCCCGCGTTCCGGTGTCGCTCGTCTATCGCAAGGGGCTCGTCAGGGACGGGAAGAATCCGACGCTGTTGAACGGGTACGGCTCCTACGGCGTCGCGAGCTTCCCGACGTTTTCCTCCGGACGAGTGAGCCTGCTCGACCGGGGGTTCGTCTTCGCGATCGCCCACATCCGCGGCGGCGGAGAAATGGGAAAGAAGTGGCACGACCAGGGAAAGATGCTCTCCAAGAAGAACACCTTCACGGACTTCATCGCGGCGGCCGACGCGCTCATCGCGCAGAAATACACGTCTCCCGAGAAGCTCGCGATCGAGGGTGGAAGCGCCGGCGGCCTGCTGATGGGCGCCGTCGTGAACATGCGCCCGGACCTCTTCAAGGCGGTGATCGCGCGCGTTCCGTTCGTGGACGTCATCAACACGATGCTCGACGAGTCTCTGCCGCTCACAGTCGGCGAATTCGAGGAGTGGGGCAACCCGAAGGTCAAGGAGCAGTACGACTACATGAAGTCCTACAGCCCTTACGACAACCTCTCGGCCAGGGCCTACCCGTCGATGCTCGTCAAGACGTCCTTCGACGACAGCCAGGTCATGTACTGGGAGCCCGCCAAGTACGTCGCGCGCCTTCGCGCCGTCAAGACGGATTCAAACCCCCTGCTGTTCAAGATCAACATGGCGGGGGGGCACGGGGGCTCGTCCGGCCGTTACGACAGGATCCGCGAGGCGGCCTTCGACTACGCGTTCCTGTTCAAGACGCTCGGAGTTTCGTAAGACGTCCGTCTGTCCGGGAGGCGGATAAGATCGGCGATCGAGACCGTCCGGCCGCCCCGCGTTCCCCGCCCTGTCCAACTAGATTAGCAGGCTGCTGAAAAATGGATGCGGGCGTCGTGTCTGGCCTTTTGCAAGTCGCGACGCAGGAGATCTCCGCCTGATAGGAAAGGCCCTCAGTCTAGAGATACGGTGCGCAAAAGGCCAGCCACCGCAAGCGGTTGCGGCGGCGCTCGCAACGGCGCCTCACACCCTTTTCAGCAATCTGCTAGGGGAGCGGCGCGCCGGGCAAGAAGCTATTCGAAGACAGCACGGCCGATCCCGCCTGCTTGTCTTCGTCGAACGGTGTGGTGGGCCCACCCCCCGGGCCGAAGCACACGTCATCGCCCGCGGGATCGGCGAACCAGATCGTCACGTGATTCAATTCCGTGTGGGAGCGGACGCCGTTGCAGACAGAGCTCGAGAACGCCTCGAGGATGATTGCGTCCACGCGCACCGAACCTTTGCCGGCCCCATTCGTGGTGAAGTCCGCGATGTACTGCACCGCGCCGAACGGCGGCACGCCCGCGGCCGGCTTCTCGGTCAGGAAGACGACGAAGTCGGTGTTCGGCGGTAGTCCCTCGGCTTTCACGTCCAGGGTATCGACGCCCCGAGTTTCGGACTTCGGGAATACCGTGATTCGAGCGGACGCGTTGGGAAGACAGGCGGCGATCGCCGGGGTCGCGGGCACCAGATCGAAGCGGAAGGGCGCCTGACCGTCGCCGGCATGGACGGCCAAGGGCGCGAGAACGAGAACCGACACGAGCGCGAGCAGCAGCTTCCTTTTCATGGCTCCTCCTGTAAGCCTGGGGCCTCTTTTGGCTCCGGTCTCCGTGGATTATTCCAGTTTGCGCGGACGCCGGGGGGAGACGGGATCCTTGAGCGCTGGATCGCACAACGGCTTGTCCGAGTCAGGAGTGTGGACCCGGCCGAACTCTCAATGTAGAAACGCTGACCGACGCCTTTCGGTCGGCCGGGGGAGTCCCCCAGGCGATCAGCGCGAGGGCCGCGCCACGATGCCGACCCCGTGGCCCACCCATGTGGCCTTGATTTGGGCGAAATTTCATTTGCGTTTCCTCTTCTTCGAAGTTGATCGAGTCCACCCTCGAAGACCAGACGGCTTTTCGGGCTGAGCAGCCGGTAACCTCACACCGCCCAATCCGGCGGCCGACGTAGACTTTAAGAAGCCGTCATGTCGCTCTCTTCCGGCAGCCGTCTCGGTCCGTACGAGATTCTTGCGCCCCTCGGCTCGGGGGGGATGGGCGAGGTGTACCGGGCGAGCGATCCGCGACTGGGGCGCGAGGTGGCGATCAAGGTGCTGCCGGCGTCCTTCGCGGCCGACGCGGACCGCCTGCGCCGATTCGAGCAGGAGGCGCGGGCGGCCGGACTTCTCAACCACCCCAACATCACGGCCGTGTACGACATCGGCGCCGACGAGGCCGGAGCGCCCTACGTCGTCACCGAGCTTCTGGAAGGAGAGACGCTGCGGTCGCGGATGGCCGGCGGCGCGCTCTCACCGCGCAAGGCGCTCGAGTACGCCCTCCAGATCGCCCACGGCCTGGCCGCCGCTCACGAGAAGGGCATCGTCCACCGGGACTTGAAACCCGAGAACCTCTTCGTCACGAAAGACGGCCGCGTCAAGATCCTCGACTTCGGTCTGGCCAAGCTGACTCACACCGAGGAAGGTGGCCAGGTCACCAATCTCCCCACCGCGACCGCCGGCACCGAGCCCGGCGTCGTCCTGGGGACACTCGGCTACATGTCGCCGGAACAGGTGCGGGGACGGCCCGCCGACGCGCGAAGCGACATCTTCTCCTTCGGCGCGATCCTCTACGAGATGCTCTCGGGCAAGCGCGCCTTCCACGGCGACTCCGCCGCGGACACCATGAGCGCCATCCTGCGGGAAGATCCGCCGGACCTCTCCGTCACCAACCAGAACATCTCCCCGGGACTCGAACGCGTCGTGCGCCACTGCCTCGAGAAGAACCCCGAGGAACGCTTTCACTCCGCACACGACCTCGCCTTCGATCTGGAATCCGTCTCGGGCGTGTCCTCTCCGGCGCAGGCATCCGCCGCCGCGCCTCGGACCCGCGCCCGGTCGCGCAATCTCCTTATCGCGATCGCGGGAGCGCTCGTCCTCGCGGCCCTGGCCTTCCTGGCCGGCCGCAGGACGGAGAAGGTCGGGCAACGGGGCGGCGCTCCCGTGATCCACCGCCGCCTGACTTTCCGGCGCGGGAACGTCCTCTTCGCCCGGTTCTCTCC
>JAIVJS010000073.1 GCA_020199905.1 Acidobacteriota bacterium | reverse complement strand
CGGCCGCGAGCTGCTCCCCGATCGGCTCGCGCGACGCGCGGTCGATGACGACCGAATTGGCCCAATCCAATTGGCTCGACACAAGGCCAATTGTATCAACATCCGGTGCGGCAATCGCAACGCGCCGGAGGCTCGGCCAGAGCTTCCAGTCGATTTTTACAACATGCTGAAGGCATTGGGTTTCCAGGGTAGAAACTGCAACGAAAACGGCGCCGTGGCAGTGTCGGAACGGTCAGGTGTCCGAGCCCGGCGTAAACCGGCCACGGAATGAAAGCTGACAGCTGAGCCCTCTCCGCGGGGCCCGCTCCTAGGCACCGTGTTTCCGAAGCTCCTCTTCGAGGCTCCGCGCGAACTGATACTCCTGGTCTCTCAGATCGACGTTCTTGCGCCTGGCGAGCTGGGCGGAGACCTTCTCCTCGATCTGCTCGAGCTCCTTGTACGTTTCCGTCAGGACGCGCACGATCGCCCGCCGGACGGTCTCGTCGTCGCTCCTCTGGATCAGGTTCATGTTCTCTTTGAGCTTCCGGGCGATGACCCGGGAGAGGTACAGAATCCGGTCCGCGGAGACCTTCACGGCTCCTCCCTTCGCCCCGCCAGCAGCTCCTCGGTCAGAGGGTGCCGGTACAGCTGCTCGAGCACGACGACCGGGACCGTCGCGACGTCGGCGCCCATCAGCGCCGCGTCGAGAACGTGGACGGCGTTGCGGACGTCCGAGACGAGGATCTGGCTCTGGAACCCGTAGTTGTCGTAGATCCGGATGATCTGCTCGACTAAGTCCATCCCGATCGATCCCATGGCGTCCAGAGGGCCGACCGCCGGCGCCACATAGCTGACGTTGGCCTTGGCCGCGAGAAGCGCCTGGGAGGCCGAGTAACAGCCCGAGGCGCAGATTGCGACCTGGTCCTCCGCGAGAAGCCGGGCCACCCGCATGCCCGCGGGCTCGATCGGCAGCCGGATGACCACGTCTTTTCCGAGCTTGGCGAGCTCCCGCGCTTCCTTGTACATGCCCTTTTGGTCCGCGGATCCGGGCTCGACGCAGATGGGACCGTCCGTCAGAACGGACAGCTCCCGGACGACGCGCCGGTAGTCGAGGCCGGCGGCGGTCGTCGCCTCGAGCGAGAGCCAGACCCCGTCTAAGAGGCCCCAGTCGCGGACCTTTTTCGCGTCGTCGACACTCGCACCGTCTAAGAAAAATCGCATGGGCGCGGGATTCTATCGTGGGGGGGCGTCGAGCGTTGAGGCGGATCCGGGTGGACGGGGACCCCGGGGCGTCCGCACGAAGCGCACGCCAGGGATGCCCGAGGAACCGACGGGCTCAGAGCTCACTGCTGAGGGCTGACAGCTGACGGCTACTCTTCCTCGTCTTCCTCGTCGCCCAGGAACGAGGTCTCGGGCTTCTTCGTCTTGCCGGACGCGGGGGCGGCGGCCTCCGGGAGGAGAGCCGGCTGTCCTTCGTCGTCGATCTCTTCGGGCTCGGCGAGCTTGGCCACGGCGACCACGCAGTCCCCCTCGTCCAGGTTGATCAGGCGCACGCCCTGCGCGGCGCGGCCGGTCTCCCGGATGTCCTTGACCTTGATGCGGATCAGCATGCCGCTCTGGGTGATCAGGAGGAGCTGGTCGGCGTCCGACACGGACTTGATCCCGCTGACGGGCCCGTTTTTTTCCGTGACCTTGATGTTGATGACGCCCGAGCCTCCGCGGCCCTGGAACCGGTACTCGGAGGCCTCCGACCGCTTGCCGTAACCCTTCTCCGTCACCGTGAGCAGGTGCCCGTTCTCGTCCACGATGTCCATCTCGACGACGTAGTCGTCCTTGCGGAGCGAGACGCCGTAGACGCCTGTGGTGTCGCGCCCCATCGCGCGCACGTCCTTCTCGGAGAACCGGATTCCCTGTCCGAAGCGCGTCCCGATGAAAATCTGACGCGTGCCGTCGGTGATCCGCACCGAGAGCAGCTCGTCGCCACTCTCGATGTTGATCGCGATGATCCCGCCGGATCGGACGTTCGAGTAGGCCGACAGGGGAGTCTTCTTGATGAGACCCTGCTTGGTCGCGAAGACCAGGAACCGGTCCTCGGGAAAGTCCTTCGTGCTCGCCAGCGCGACGACGCGCTCGTTGGGCTCGAGATTCAGGAGGTTCACGATCGCCTTGCCGCGGGTCGCCGGGCCCAGAGACGGCAGGTCGTAGACCTTGATCCAGTGAAGGCGGCCGCGGTTGGTGAACGCCAGGATGAAGGCGTGCGTCGAGGCGACGAACAGGTGCTCGACGACATCCTCTTCCTTGGTGGTCGCGCCGATGCGTCCCTTGCCGCCGCGCCGCTGAGCCCGGTAGAGCGAAAGGGGCGAGCGCTTGATGTATCCGCCGCGGGACACGGTGATCACCATGTCCTCTTCGACGATGAGGTCTTCGATGTTGATGTCGGACGCTTCCGCGACGATCTGGGTCCGGCGCTCGTCGCCGAACTGCTTCTTCACCTCGGTCAGCTCGCCGACGATGATGTCGAGCACGAGCTTTTCGGACCCCAGGATCTCGCGCAGCCGGTGGATCAGCGCGAGCACTTCCTTGAACTCGGCGACGATCTTCTCGCGCTCGAGCCCCGTCAGGCGCTGGAGGCGCATGTCGAGGATCGCCTGCGCCTGGAGCTCGTCCAGCCGGATGACGTCCGCGCCGGCTTTTTTCCCTGCCGGGGCCGTGGTGTCGCCGAGCGGCTCGCCGATGAACTTCTCGAGGCCCGCGCGGGTCATCGAGACCTCGGCGACCAAACGCTCCTTCGCCTCTTTCGGATCCTTCGATCCGCGAATGATCGCGATGACCTTCTCGATGTTCGCGAGCGCGAGGGCGAGCCCGCGGAGGAGGTGCGCCCGCTCCTCGGCCTTCTTGAGATCGAACTGCGTGCGGCGGATGACGACGGTCTTGCGGTGGTCGATGAAATGCCGCAGGAGATCGACCAGCGGGAGAACGCGGGGCTGGTTGTCGACGATCGCGAGGAAGATGATCCCGAACGTCGACTGCATCGGCGTCATCGAATAGAGCTGGTTCAGGATCACCTGGGCGTTCTCGCCGCGCTTCAATTCCACGACGACGCGGATCCCGTCGCGATCGGACTCGTCCCGCAGATCCGAGATGCCGTCGATCTTCTTGTCGTTGACGAGCTCGGCGATTCTCTCGACGAGCTTGGCCTTGTTGACCTGGTAGGGGAGCTCGGTCAGAACGATCGATTCCTTGTCCCCTCGCGCCGTCTTTTCGATGAGCGCCTTCGCGCGCACCTGCACGATCCCGCGCCCGGTCGTGTACGCGTCGCGGATCCCGGTCGAGCCGTGGATGAACGCGGCGGTGGGGAAGTCCGGGCCCTGGATCTTCTTCATGAGCTGCCCGACCGTCGCGTCCGGTTTCCTGATCAGCTCGATGGTCGCGTCGACGACCTCGCCTAAGTTGTGGGGCGGAATGTTGGTCGCCATGCCGACCGCGATCCCGGAGGAGCCGTTGACCAGGAGGTTGGGGAACTTCGCGGGGAAGACGGTGGGCTCGACGAGAGAGCCGTCGTAGTTCGGCGTCCAGTCGACCGTCTCCTTTTCGATGTCGTCGCCGATCAGCTCCGCGGCGAGCCGGGTCAACCGGACCTCGGTGTACCGCATCGCCGCCGCGTTGTCGCCGTCGACGGAGCCGAAGTTCCCCTGGCCGTCTACCAGCGGGTAGCGCATCGAAAAGTCCTGCGCCATCCGGACGATCGAGTCGTAGACGGAGCTCTCTCCGTGCGGGTGGTATTTCCCGAGAACGTCTCCGACGATGCGAGCGGACTTCTTGTACGGCCGGTTGTGGAAGTTGCTCTGCTCCCACATGCCGAAGAGGCAGCGGCGATGAACCGGCTTCAACCCGTCGCGGACGTCGGGAAGCGCGCGCCCGATGATGACGGACATCGCGTAGTCGAGATACGAGCGTCGGACCTCGTCCTCGATCGTGACGGGGAATTTCTCTTCGGCGTTGAGGAGGCTCATAGGAGAAGTTGAGCGTTAAGGGTTAAGCGTTGGCTGAGAGCTGACGGCTAGATATCCAGATTTCTCACGTTCAGGGCGTTTTTCTCGATGAACTCCCGCCTCGGTTCGACGGCGTCGCCCATCAGGATGGAAAAGACTTCATTGGCCTCGACGCCGTCTTCGATGGCGACCTGGAGAAGGCGGCGGCTCTCGGGATTCATCGTGGTCTGCCAGAGCTGCTCCGGGTTCATTTCGCCGAGGCCCTTGTACCGGTTGATCGCGAGCCCCTTTTTCGCGGACTCGTAGATCGCGTCGACCACGGCCGGCAGCGTCTGGTGGCGCTCGGTGTCGCCGTTGCGGCTCACGACGTACGGGCCGTCCAGGAAGCCGCCGATCGACCTCGCCGCCTCGCGGATGCGCTTCATCTCGAAGCTCGTCACGAACTCGGCGTTGACGCAGGAGGAGCGGGGGACGCCGTTGACGCGGCGCGTCAGCTGCAGCGCCCACGCGGAATGCTCCTCGTCCGCCACCACTTCGGACTTCTCGAAATCGAAGACGCGCGCGGCCTTCGCGAGGTCCTCGACTTTTTTCTTGTCGGCAAAATCCGACTTCGACAGCATGCCGCGGTCGAGCAGCGCCCGGATCAACCCCTCCGGAATGCCGCGGCTCCCGAGCTTCGCCACATGCCCCCGGTACTCCTCCATCTTCTCGACGAGAGCGACGAGCTTCCCGCCCGCCGCGGACGCGCCCGTCATCTCGGAGGTCAGCGAGCGGTCGTCGCCGATCCGGGCGAGAAGGAATTTCGACATCTCCTTTTCGTCCTTCAGGTAGATCTCTTTCTTCCCCTCGGCGACCTTGAAGAGCGGCGGCTGCGCGATGTACAGGAACCCCTTGTCGATCACCGACTGCATGTGGCGGTAGAAGAACGTCAGGAGCAGGGTGCGGATGTGCGAGCCGTCCACGTCGGCGTCCGTCATCACGATGACCTTGTGGTACCGGACCTTCGCGGAGTCGAAGTCCTGCGCGATCCCGGTTCCGAGCGCCGTGATCAGCGTCCGGATCTCCGCCGAGGCCAGCATCTTGTCGAGCCGCGCCTTCTCGACGTTTAAGATCTTCCCGCGCAGCGGCAGGATCGCCTGGTACTTGCGGTCGCGGCCCTGCTTCGCGCTGCCACCGGCGCTGTCGCCCTCGACGATGAACAGCTCCGAGAACGCGGGGTCCTTTTCCTGGCAGTCCGCGAGCTTGCCGGGGAGCGAGGACGAGTCGAGCGCGCCCTTGCGGCGCACCAGCTCCCGCGCCTTGCGGGCGGCCTCTCTCGCGCGCGCGGACTCGACGATCTTCTCGACGATTTTCCGCGCGATCTTCGGGTTCTCCTCGAGGTACGAGCCGAGCTTCTCGTAGACGACCTGCTGCACCCACGTCTTCACTTCCGAGGAAACGAGCTTGTCCTTGGTCTGCGAAGAGAACTTCGGATCGCGGACTTTCACCGAAACGACGGCCGTCAGGCCCTCGCGGCAGTCGTCGCCGGAGAGACTCGTCTCTTTCAGGGCCTTCGTCAGCCCGTTCTGGTCCGCGTACTTCTGAATTGCGCGGGTCAGGGCCGTCTTGAACCCTTCGAGGTGCGTCCCGCCGTCGCGGTTGTTGATCGTGTTCGTGAACGTGTAGAGGGTTTCGGAATATCCGTCGTTCCACTGGAGCGCGATCTCGATGCGCTCCTTGTCGGCATCCTTCTTGACGTCCCCCACCCCACCCTTGATGTCCTGGAAAAAGATGACCTTGTCGTGGACCGCCTGTTTCGCCTTGTTCAGGTGTTCGACGAACGTGCGGATCCCGCCCTCATAGGCGAAGTCGTGCTTCTTGTCGGAGCGCTCGTCCTGGATCGAGATCGCGACGCCGGGATTCAGGAACGAAAGCTCCCTCAGGCGCTGCGAGAGGCTGTCGAAGTGAAACTCGGTGATCGAAAAGATCTCCGGATCGGGCCAGAAGGTGACCTTGGTCCCGGTCTTCTTGGAGGTTCCGGTCGCCTTGACCGGCGCCATCGGAAAGCCGCGCTCGTAGGCCTGCTCCCAGACCTTTCCCTCGCGGCGCACCTCGATTTCGAGGCGCCTGGAGAGCGCGTTGACGACGGAGACGCCGACGCCGTGCAGTCCGCCCGACACCTTGTAAGAGTTGTCGTCGAACTTACCGCCCGAATGCAGGTCCGTCATGATGATCTCGAGCGTTTCGCGCTTGTGCTCGCTGTGCATCCCGACGGGAATTCCGCGGCCGTTGTCTTCGACTTTGACGGAGTTGTCCGCGCGAATCACGACCGAGACGTGGTCCGCGTGGCCGACCTGCGCCTCGTCGATCGCGTTGTCGACGAGCTCGAACACCATGTGGTGCAGGCCCGAAATGTCGTCGGTGTCTCCGATGTACATGCCGGGCCGCTTCCGAACGGCCTCGAGGCCTTTCAGGAGCTTGATCGAGTCGGTGTTGTAGGCGGTGCTCATGGGTTCAGTTCGTCCGTTAACTCTCGTTGACCGCACGAGGCCGGTCGAAAACCCGGCCTTCCCGCATTTCGAGGACCCCGGCGATCCTTCGCCTCCAGCGGCCCGGGTCCCCGGCGCTCGTCAGAAGAACCGTCGCGGCCTCCGGCAGCGACGCGAGAAGGGCGTCCGCCCAGGCCGGAGAGAGGCCGGCTTCAAACTCGTCCACTCCGAGAAGAGGGGCTTCGCCCGACGCGTCGGCGACCGCCCGCCACTCCGCCAGCTTCACGAGGGAGACGATCCGATGGAGCTCGCCGGCGGAAGCGTGGGCCGCGAGAGGCCGCCCGTGCCGGGAAAAAACGAGATCATCCCGGTGCGGTCCCGCCAGACTGTGCCCCCGGCGCCGCTCGGCCGGACCCACGCGCAAAAGCTCCTTCCTCAGCGTCTCCTCCCCGTCCCCGTCATGGGGATAACTTACTGACACCGCTTGATATTCCGGGCCTGCCTCCCGGGCGAGGGGTGCGAGATGGACCATCCACTGCGCCAGCGCTGCGGCCCGGTGCCGGCGCACCGCCGACCCCGTGCGCGCGAGCTCCGCGGTCCACGTCTCGAGCTCCTCGGCGGCGGCGCGGGCCGGCCGGGCGAGCAGGGCATTGCGCTCGGCTAAGGCCCGCTCGTAGCGGACCAGGTCGCCGGCCGCGGCCGGCCGGGACCCGAGGACCAGCCGGTCCAGGAACCGCCGCCGAACGGACGGCCCTCCCGTCAGGAGCTCCCGGTGCTCCGGGGCCAGGAAAACCGCCGGCGCCAGGCGGGCGACCTGCGGAAAAGTGGCATTTTTCTCCCCTCGGAAGAAGGTCCGGCCCTGTTCCCGCGACCAGGTGAGGCGGAGGGTTTCCTCCTCGTCCTCACGGCGGATCTTCCCGGAAAGAGCGAAGGCTTCCCCGTCGGCCGCGATTTCGGAAGGGCGAGCCCGCCGGAACGAGCGCTGGCCGCAGAGGAGCGCGACCGCTTCCAGGAGGTTCGTCTTCCCCTGCGCGTTTCCCCCGGTGATGAGGGTGACACCGGCGCCGAAGAAAACGGGTTCCGGAGAGAGGTTGCGGAAGGAGAGCGCGGTCAGCTCGAGGAGTCGCAATGGTTCTGTCAGAGTCGCATCGGCATCACGACGTACATGTAGCGCGATGCCCCCTCGATACCTCCCTCAGGCTGGCAGAGACACTGGGTGTTCTCGTCCTTCAGCTCGAGCTTCACCTTCTCCGTCTCCGCTTCATCCAGAAAGTCCAGGAGGTATTGCGCGTTCAGACCGATCGAGAGCGGCTCCGCGTCGTAGGAAATGTCCAGCGTTTCGGTGCCCTCGCCGAGCTCCTGGCTGTTGGACGCGACCGTCAGCATGTTCTTCTCGAACGACAGCTTTACGCCCCGCGCGCGCTCGGAGGAAAAGAGCGAGACGCGGCGGATCGCGGATTGCGCGGCCAGGCGCGGAACGATAGCCACCTTGTCATTTCCCTTGGCCAGGATCTTTTCGTAGTCGGGAAAATTCACGTCGAGCAGGCGCGCGATCAGCTGCCGCGATCCGACGGAGAAGAGCAGGTGGTTCTCGGAGTGCCGGATCGACAGATCGCCGGGTCCATCCATCTTCAGGATCTCGGCAAGAGCCTTTTTGGGGATGAGAACGTTCGGCAGGCCGCTCTTCGCGCCGTCTTTCGCGAAGTCGATCAATGCGAGCCGATGGCCGTCCGTGGCCACGAGCTCGAACTCCTTGCCCTTGTCTTTCAAAAGCGCGCCCATCAGCTGAAATCGGGTCTCCTCGGCCGAGACGGCGTACAGGACCTTGCGGCTGACGCGCTTCCAGAGATCCAGAGGAAACGTCACCTCTCCTTTCCCTTCGACCTTCGGAACGGTGGGAAAATCCTCGGCCGGCTGCGCGACCAGGCGGAAGCTCGATCGCTCGCAGGTGACTCCCAGGTAGTGGTTGTCCATAAGCTTCAGCGCGACTTCCGCGTCGGGAAGATTACGGATCAGGTCGAACAGTTTCCGCGCGGGAACGGTCACGCTTCCGGGGCGCGAGACCTTCGCGACCGCGGCAGAGAGAAGCGTCAGGTCGAGATCGGTCGAGGTGAAATTCAAGTGGCCGTCGGCTGCCTTCAGGAGGATGTTCGACAGGATGGGAATCGTGTTTTTTCTTTCCACGACCCCCTGCATGAGCGTGAGCTCATTTAAGAAATCGCCCCGTCGAAGCGTCAATTCCATGGGATTTTCCCACCTCCGGAAAGAGTAAAAAGTCTATCACATTCGATCGCATTCGTAGGCATGTGGAGAAGCGCGGCGAGAGTGAGAAAAGGCCGGTGAAAAGGGCTCGAAACGATCAACGCGCCTGTGACTCGCGAGGCGGCAATCGGCGTTTTGATGGAGATCGCTTCGAGTCGCGAAGCGGTGTGGAAAGCGGGCCGGCGGAAAAGCTCGGGCGACGCGGGCGTTTCTACCGGTAGGGTTGAAGAAAGCCTTCGACGACCTTGCGGAAATTCGCGTCATCTTCGATCAGGTGCTCGATCTTTTCGACCGAGTGCATGACCGTCGAATGGTGCTTGTCATTGAAGAGCCGACCGATCTCGGGATAGGAAAGCCCCGTCAGTTTCCGGCACAGATACATCGCGACCTGTCTCGGAAAAGCGATCGGCTTCGCGTTCGATTTTGCCTTCATGTCCGACACGCGCAGGCCGTAATGCGCGGCGACCGTCTTCAGAATCTCCGACGGAATCGCTCGCTCTTCCGTCCCGACGATGTCCTTCAGGGTCTCCCGCGCGAGCTCCACGGAAAGGGGCTTTCCCGTCAGAGACGAGAACGCCATCACGCGATTCACGCGGCCTTCGAGCTCCCGCACGTTCGTTTTGACCGTGCCTGCAATGAAGAGCGCGACGTCGTTCGGAATCTTCATGTTTTCGGCCGATCCCTTCTTCCGGATGATCGCGACCTTCATCTCGAGGTCGGGGGGCTGGATGTCCGCGATCAAGCCCCACTCGAACCGCGAGCGCAGCCGCTCCTCGAGGGTCGGGATCTCCTTCGGAAGAGCGTCCGAAG
Organism: Acidobacteriota bacterium; assembly: GCA_020199905.1. Lineage (GTDB taxonomy): Bacteria > Acidobacteriota > Thermoanaerobaculia > UBA5066 > Gp7-AA6 > JALYUA01. The sequence goes on along the minus strand of JAIVJS010000073.1, from coordinate 77,951 downwards.
TGACGACGATCTGTTTCTGCGCGTCGTGCAGGGCGTTGAACGTGTGGAAGAACTCTTCCTGCGTCGAGTCCTTTCCCGCGATGAACTGGATGTCGTCCATCAGCAGGACGTCGAGTTCCCGGTAGCGCTGCTTGAACTCGTGCATCTTCTCGAAGCGGAGCGCGTTGATGAGCTCGTTCAAGAACCGCTCGGCGGACAGGTACAGGACCTTCATCTGGGGCGAGCGCTGGACGACCTCGTGGGCAATAGCGTGCATCAGGTGCGTCTTGCCGAGGCCGACCCCGCCGTACAGGAACAGCGGGTTGTAGGAGCGGGACGGGCTCTCGGCGACCGCGCGCGCCGCCGCGTGCGCGAACTGGTTGGAGGTTCCCACGACGAACGTCTCGAACCTGAACCGGGGATTTAGGACGAGGCCGCGGCTGGCGGGCGCCGGCCGCTGCGCCGGATAGGCCATCGGCCCGGGGAGGGCCGCCGGCGCGGCAACGGTCCTGGTCGGCTCGAATCGGATGGCGAGAGAAGGGTAGCCGGCGGCCGACGCCGCCGCGCCGAGAAGCGAGGCGTGCCGCGCCTCGATCCAGTCGACGAAAACGCGGTTCGGAACCTCCACCCGGAGCGTCGGAGCGCCGGAGACGTTCTCGAAGCCGACCTGGCGCGTCGGCGCAAACCAGGTCTTTAACTCCTTCGAGTCGAGCTTGCCTTCGAGGTTCCGCAGGATGGAGTCCCAGACGTCATTCATCGCGCCCGCCGTGATTTCCGCAACGTTTTCCACACCTGTGGAAAGCTTTCCGCTGGTGAGGGGTCCGGGAGTATACCCCCCGGAGTTGGGGCGGGAAACGGGAAACGGAAAACGGGAATCGAGGAGCCGCCAGGGCCCTTTTCGGGTCGGCCACGCGCCCGGGCTCCGGTTTTCTTCAGGGCGCGAGGGCGAGCGAGACACAAGGCTTGCCATCGTTTCCCGTTTCCCGATTCCCGCGCTCCACGCCCCCCTTGACTTCCCTCCACTCAATCCCTAGAGTTCCGCGTTCCTTATGAAACGGACCTATCAGCCGAACAACCGCCGCCGCAAGCGCACCCACGGGTTTCTCGTGCGGATGCGGACGCGTTCCGGGCGCGCCGTCCTCTCGGCCCGCCGCCGCAAAGGCCGTAAAAAGCTCGCAGTGTGAACTCGGGCCGGGCCGCCCGGGAGACTTTCTCCCGGGACGACCGCCTTCGCAAACGAACGGAATTCGAAGAGTGCTACTCCTCGGGGGTCCGGGTCTCCGGACGCCACTTCCTCGTCTTTCTGCTCGCCCGGCCGGGCGCGGAGAAGCCGCGCATCGGCATTTCCGTCTCCAGGCGGGTGGGCGACGCCGTGACGCGCAACCGCGTCAAACGCCGGATCCGGGAGCTCTTTCGCCGGAAGCGGCCCCCTCAGGCGGTCGAGGTGGTCGTCAACGCCCGGCCCTCGGCGGCCTCGGCCGCTTTCGGCGAGCTCGAGCGCGACTACGCCGACTGCCTTCGCCGCGGAGCCTCGCGGCTTCCCCGCCCGTGAGCCCGCTCGCCAGGATCACCGTCGCGGTTCTCAAGTTCTACAAGGAGGCGATCTCGCCGTTTCTGCCGAAGGCGTGCCGGTTCGAGCCGACCTGCTCGGTCTACGCGCGCGAGGCGGTCGAGCGCCACGGGTTCCTGCGCGGGACCCGCCTCGCCCTCGGCCGCCTGCTGCGCTGCCATCCGTTCCGGCCGGGCGGCTTCGACCCCGTCCCGTAGTCGAAGACATGGAAAAGCGCCTGCTTCTCGCCGCGGCTCTCTCCCTGGGCGTCCTCGTCCTCTGGGAGGCGATCGCGGCAAAAAACGCCCCGCACCCGGTCAAGACCCCGGGATCGGCCCCGACCGCCGTCGCCGCGGCCCCCGCGACCGTTCCCTCCGGTGCCGGCCAGGCGGCCGCCGTCGTGCCCGCCGCTCCCGCGGCGCCCGCGGCCGCCCTCGAGCCCGTGGCTGCCGCGGCCGAGCAGACGACCGTCCTCTCGAACGACCTCGTGCGCGCCACGGTCTCCAACCGCGGGGCGGTTCTCTCCTCCTACGTCCTGGTGAAGCACACCGACGAGCAGAAGCGGCCGCTAGAGCTCGTCCGCCAGGTGCCCGCGCCCGCGCCGCGCCCGCTCGCCATCGACTTCCCCGGCCGGCCCGATTTGACCGCCCGAGCGGCGCAGGCGCTCTACACCGTCGAGCCTCTGGCCGACCGGGGCGTCCGGCTGAAATTCTCCGACGGCGCGCTCTCGATCACGAAAGAGATCCGCCTGGGAACGGGATACCTCTTCGACGTGCGCACCTCCGTGGCCGGAGCCGCTCCGTACACGCTCTTAGTCGGCACGGGGCTGCGGAACGACGCCGACGAGCTCGTCTCCCGGTACTCGCCCCCCGCGGCCGCTCTGGCGACGAGCGGCAACGGATTCGAGCGCGCCCGCCCGGACAAGCTCGAAAAACCCCAGACCTGGCCGCTGGCGGACCACGGCTACGCCGGGCTCGAAGACAATTACTTCCTGGCGGTTCTTCTCCCGCGCCAGCCGGCCACGGCGGCGGCCCTCCCCGTCCCGGGCGTCGGCCCCATCACCGGCAAGGACGCCGCGGCCAAACCCGGGAACGGGATCACGGCGGGCGTGACCGCGAGCGGACCCCTGGACGCCCGCGCCTACTTCGGTCCGAAGGACGTCGAGGTTCTCGAGAGCGCGCACCTCGGCCTCGAACGGACTGTCGACTTCGGCTGGTACGGGATTCTGGCGAGGCCCCTTCTGTGGCTCCTGAAGCGCACGTACGGGCTGGTCGGAAACTTCGGCGTCGCGATCCTTCTCGTCACGCTTCTGATCCGGATCCTGCTCTTCCCCCTGATGCACAAGAGCTACTCGTCGATGAAGAAGATGCAGAAGCTCGCGCCCCGGATGAACGCTATCAAGGACAAGTACAAGAAGGCCAAGACCGACGCGGCGCAGCGCGCGAAGATGAACGAAGAAATCATGAAGCTCTATCAGACGGAGGGCTACAACCCGATGAGCGGGTGCTTCCCCGTGCTGCTGCAGCTCCCGATCCTGGTGGCCTTCTACAACGTTCTCTCCCGATCGATCGAGCTGAGGCACGCGCCTTTCGTGCTCTGGATCCGCGACCTGTCCGCGGTCGACCACACCTACGTCCTGCTGATCCTGATGATCGTCTCGATGTACGTGCAACAGGCGATGACTCCCACCACGGCGGACCCCGCGCAGAAGAAGATCTTCATGGCGATGCCGCTCCTCTGGGGATTCTTCCTGAAGGACATGCCTTCGGGGCTCGTCCTGTACTGGCTCTTTTCCAACGTGCTGACGATCTTTCAGCAGATGATCATCAATAAAATGGCGAGCGGCGGAGAGCCGGCGCCGGAACCCAAAAAACTGCGGCAGGCGCGCGCGTAAGCGTCAGAGCGCGGGAGTTCCCATGCGATTCGAAGGAAAGTCGGAGCAGGAGGCGATCGAGACGGCGCTCCGCGAGTTAAAGAAGCCGGCGTCGTCCCTTCGTTACTCGATCGTGCGCGACGAGAAGTCGTTCTGGGGCGGCCGGGTCGTCGAGATCGACGTGGAGGTGGGGGAGGAGTTCGGAGCGCCCGCGGCCCCCGTCCCGCAGGAACGGATCCCTTCTCCCGCCCCGGCACCCGCCCGGCCCGCGATGGCCGCTCCTCTCTCGCCCGCGTCTACGCCGCCTCCGACGGGACGCGGCCCTTCCGCCGCGAGCCGCGCCGCGGAGTTCGACGGCGATCGCGGGCGTTCCGGTTCCGCGGGGCCGGGCGCGATGGACGACGAAGCGTTCACGACCGTCGAGGCCACCTTGACCGAGCTCCTCTCGGCGGCGGGCTTTCTCGTCGAGACGCGCCGCCGCCCGGGCGAAGAGATGCTGTTCGAGCTGATCGGGGACGACACCGAGCCGCTCCTCGCCAACCGCGGCGAGGGGTTGAACGGGCTCGAAGTCCTGACGGGGCGGATCGCTTCCAGGAGGCTGGGCCGCCCCGTGTATCCGCGGCTCGATGCCGAGGGATTCCGGGCCCACCAGCGGGAGTCGCTGGAGGAGCTCGCCCTGCGCTCGGCGAACGAGGCGAAGCGCACGCGCAGCCCGCAGCTGCTACCGCCCCTCTCCCCGGGAGAGCGTCGACTGATCCATCTCGCGCTCGCGGCGGACCCGGAGGTCGAGACGGAGAGCGAGGGCGACGGGTTCTTGAAGCGCGTCGCGGTGCGCCCGAAGGCGAGCTGAGGCGGCGCCATCCCGCGCGGGCCTCTCCCGCCTCCCTTTCCGCCGGAGCGTCGCCGCCCTCGAGCAGGAGGACCGTGACAGGCTCCTGAACCGAACATGCGCCCGGATCCTTACTTTCTCGAGGACACCATCGTCGCGCCGGCGACGCCGCCCGGCCGATCCGCCCTGGCGCTCCTGCGTCTTTCTGGGCCGCGCACCGCCGGAATCCTCCGCGCCGTCGCACCGGATCTCCCCGCGACCCTTCCGGACCGCCGCCCGCTGCTCGCGCGTCTGTCCGATCCGAGCGGCTCTCCCATCGACCGCGGGCTCGTCACCTTCTTCGCCTCTCCGCGTTCGGTCACGGGGGAGGACGTCGCGGAAATCTCCGTGCACGGCGGTCCCGCTCTCGTGCGCGCGCTGCTGTCGGCGTTGATCGACGCGGGCGCCCGGCCCGCGCGCCCGGGAGAGTTCACGCAGCGCGCTTTTCTTCTGGGCAAAGTGGATCTGGTCGAAGCGGAAGCGGTGCGCGACTTAGTCGAGGCGAGGACGCCGGCCGCGGTCTCGGCATCCGCGCGCCGTCTGGACGGAAGCCTCTCTCGCCGGCTCGCGGCCGTCCGGGCTTCGCTCGCGACGGCCGCCGCGGAGATCGAGGCGGCGCTCGACTTCTCCGAAGACGTCGGCGAGGCTCTGCCGGCCGCGACCGCGGAGCGGATCGCGTTCGCCGCGCAGGAGCTCGAATGTCTTTCCCGGAGCGGAAAACGCGGCCGCCTGCTCGCCGGCGGAGCCCGCGTGGTTCTGCTCGGCCGTCCCAACGCCGGAAAGTCCACCCTTTTCAACGCCCTCGTGGGAGCGGAGAGGGCGATTGTCACCTCGATCCCGGGAACCACCCGCGACACGCTCGACGCCACGATCGACGTCCGCGGCATTCCCGTCGAGCTCGTCGACACGGCCGGCCTGCGCGCGACGGAGGATCCGATCGAGAGCCTGGGCGTCGAACGCGCGCGGGCGGCGGGGGAGTCGGCGGACGCCGTCCTCTATGTGGTCGATGCCGTGGCGGGCTGGAGCGGCGAGGACGAGAGCGCGCTCGCGACTCTTCCGATCGAGCGGCGGCTGGTGATCGCCAACAAGATCGACGGGTTGGCGTCGGACCGGCGCGGGGTTTCCGCCCTCCTGCCACCGAGCGCTTTGACACGTCCGGCCCTGGCGCTGTACGGCCTCTCGAGCGACGCCGGCGAGATCCTGCGGTCGGCCGTGGCCGGGCTTCTCGAGTCCGGGCTCCCTCCCGACACGGGCTCCGAGATGCTGGGATCCGCGCGCCAGCAGAACGCGGTCGATCGCGCGTGGGCGGCCTCCGTCGAAGCGCTCGCCGCGCTCGGCCGCGGCGAGTCTCCGGAGTACCCGGTTTCCCACGTGCACGACGCCCTCGATGCACTCGCGGAGCTCTCCGGCGAGACGACCCCCGAAGACGTCCTGAGCGAGATCTTCGCCACTTTCTGCATCGGGAAGTGAAAGAGTTCTCAGTCGTCAGTTATGAGTCATCAGTTCGGACACGGTAAACGGAGAACTCCCAAACGTAAATTGAGGTTGAGTTTGAATCCGAAACTGAGAACGGAAAACTGAATACTGAAAACGTTTCCTTCGACGTCCTCGTCGTCGGAGCCGGCCACGCCGGGATCGAGGCGGCCAACGCCGCCGCCCGAATGGGCCGGCGCGTCGGGCTCCTGACGGCGTCGGTCGATTCGATCGGACGGATGTCGTGCAACCCGGCGATCGGAGGGCTCGCCAAGGGTCAGCTCGTGCGCGAGATCGACGCCCTGGGCGGCCTGATGGGCCTTCTGGCCGATCGCGCCGGCATTCAGTTCAAGGTTCTGAACCGCTCGCGGGGGCCCGCCGTCTGGGGGCCGCGGGCGCAGTGCGACAAGGCCCTGTACGCGCGGCTCGCCTCCGACGCTTTAGCCTCGACGCCCGGGCTGACGCTGATCGAGGGGATGGCGGAGGACCTCGTCGAGGCGGGCGGACGGGTGAGCGGGGTCATCGCGAGCGCGGCCGCGCCCGGCGGCGCCGGCGGAACGACACTTCGGATCGGCGCGGACGCCGTCGTCGTGGCCGGCGGCACGTTTCTGCGGGGCCTGATGCACACGGGAGGCGTCCGGACTCCCGGAGGACGCGTGGGAGAGCCCGCGGCGGTCGGTCTTTCGGGGGCGCTCTCGCGGGCGGGCCTCGCCCTGGGGCGCTTCAAGACCGGAACTCCGCCGCGCGTCGCCCGCGACACCGTCGACTTCGCCGCGTGCGCTCCGCAGGCGGGAGACGAGCCGCCGATTCCCTTCTCATATCGGACGAAGACGCTTCCCCGCAATCAGATACTGTGCTGGATCACCTCGACGAACGAGTCGGTTCATCGGATCATCCGCGACAACCTGGACTCGAGCCCGATGTTCTCCGGTGCGATACGCAGCGTCGGCCCCCGGTACTGCCCGTCGGTCGAAGACAAGGTCGTCCGGTTCGCGGCCAAGTCCGCGCACACTCTCTACCTCGAGCCCGAGGGTCTCGACGCCGAAGAGATCTACATCAACGGCCTCTCGACCTCGCTGCCCGCAGAGATCCAGCGCAGGATCCTCGCGGAGATCCCGGGCCTCTCGCGCGCGCGGATGCTGCGCGCGGGGTACGCCGTCGAGTACGACTACGCGTTCCCGGACCAGCTGTCGCGGTCGCTCGAGGTGCTTGCGGCACCGGGCCTCTTTCTCGCCGGGCAGATCAACGGCACGTCGGGGTACGAGGAGGCGGCGGGGCAGGGTCTCTGGGCGGGTGTGAACGCCGCTCTGGCCGCCCGGCGCGAAGCGCCGTTCGTCCTCGAGCGCTCGGAGGCGTACGCCGCCGTGATGGTCGATGACCTGACCTCGAAGGGGCTCGAGGAGCCATACCGGCTCTTCACCTCGCGGGCCGAGCACCGGCTCCTTCTCGGAGTCGACACGGTGCTCCGGCGGCTCCTGCCGCACGCCCGCCGTCTCGGCCTCATCGACGACTCGGAGTACGGGGACGCGATGCGGTCGGAGGACCGGGTGGCGCGCGCGGATCGGGACCTCGCGACCCGGACGGTGCATCCTAACCGGCAGACGCTGGACCGGCTGATGGCGGCGACCGGCGCGCGCTTCGACTCCCCCACCACCCTCCGTAACCTATTGAAAAGACAAGACTTGTCTGCCGCGGCCCTGGCCGCATTTGCCCCGGAGGCGTTCGAGGGCCTGACTCTCGAAGAGCTTCAGATCGTGGAGACCCGAGTCCGATACGAGGGCTATGTCCGCCGGGAACAGGAGCGCATCCTCCGGGTCGAGCCGCTCGAGACCCGCCGGATCCCGGACGAGCTCGATTACGCGATCCTCCCCGGGCTGACGACGGAAATCGTCGAGAAATGCACGCGGCGGCGCCCGCGGACGCTCGGCGAGGCCGCTCGGATTCCCGGCGTCACTCCCGCCGCTGTCGCGATAATCTCGGGCTATGTTGCCCGAAGGGGGCGAGGCGCCTCTCGAGCGCTTTGAAGAGTGGATCGCGGCCCGATGCGGCGGCTACGGGCTGAGGCTCGATCCCGGCGACGCGAAGCGGCTCGCCCGGTACCTGGCCCTTCTCGACCTCTGGCGGCGACGCACCAACCTGACGGGTCCCTTCCCGGGTGAAACCCTGGTCGAGCATGCGCTCGAGTCCTGCCTGGGGGCGGATCTGGTGCCCCCGGGCGCCTGCGTCTCCGACATCGGGTCGGGCGCGGGCCTGCCGGGGATTCCCGTGGCGATCCTGCGCGGCGACATCCACCTGGTCCCCGTCGAGCCGCGGCGAAAGCGCCGCGAGTTCCTCGACCACGTCCGGGAGACGATGGCGCTCAACATGGTGCCCGCGATCCCCTCGATTTCGGCCCTCGAGGCGGGCTCCTGCGAAGCCGCCCTCGCCCGGGCGGTCGGCTCGATCGCGGCGGTCCTCGACGCGGCCCCGTTTCTGACGCCGGCGGGGCAGTTTCTCGCGTGGACGACGGATCCCGAGGCTCTGGCGCGCAGCCTCGACGGACGTTTTCGGCTCGAGCGCGTCCGCGACGTCCCGGGCTCGGAGAGGAGGCGGATCGCTGTTTTCCGCCGGATACCCGCCTGACCCGAGCGCTCCGACACGGGAGCGTTCCACGTGGAACCTTTGCCGTGATGCTAGATTCGGCGATCCTCGGGGAGCAAAAATCAAGGTGACCTGCTGATGCCGCGCACGGTGGCGATCTCGAACCAGAAGGGCGGCGTCGGCAAGACGACGACCGCCATCAACCTGGCCGCCTCGCTGGCGGCCCTGGACCGCCGCGTCCTGCTTCTCGATCTCGACCCCCAGTCCAACGCGACGTCCGGGATGGGATTTCCACGCTCCCGGGAGGGACCCGACGCCTATGACGTTCTGTCCGGGACCCCCGCCTCCGACGCGATCCGGGAAACGGCATTCCCGAATCTCTGGCTGCTCCCTTCGGGTCGAGACCTCGTGGGCGCCGAAATCGAGCTGGTCGATGAGCCTTCGCGCGAGCACCGGTTACGCGCCGCCCTGGAGCCGGTCCGGGAGCGGTTCGAGTTCATTTTCATCGACTGCCCGCCCTCGCTGTCCCTTCTGACCGTCAACGCCCTGACGGCGGCGGACTCGGTTCTCGTCCCGATGCAGACGGAGTATTTCGCGCTCGAAGGGGTCAGCGAGCTTCTTGAAACGATCGACAGGGTGCGGGCGGCGTTCAACCCCGGCCTGACCGTCGAGGGGATCGTCTTGACGATGTACGACGACCGCACTAACCTCGGCCGGCAGGTCACCGACGACATCCGAAAACATCTGGGGGAGAAGGTGTACGAGACGATCATCCCGCGAAACGTGAGGCTCGGCGAGGCCCCCTCCTTCGGAAAGCCCGTTCTCGCCTACGACATCAAGTCCCGGGGGGCCGAGGCGTACCTCGCTCTCGGGCGAGAGTTCCTGAAACGCCGCGTGGCGGGATGAAGGGCAAACAGGCGCTGGGGCGCGGACTCTCGGCCCTGTTGCCGGGCGGCCGGGACGAGCACGTTCCACGTGGAACGGTGCGGGACGTCGAGATCGACAGTCTCGAACCGGGGCGTTTTCAGCCGAGGCGGGACTTCCACCCGGAGTCGCTGGCGGAGCTCGCCGCCTCCATCAGAGAGCAGGGGATCGTTCAGCCGATCGTGGTGGTGGCGAACGGCGGGAAGTTCGAAATCGTCGCGGGCGAGCGCCGGTGGCGCGCCGCCCGCCAGGCCGGACTCGGGCGCGTTCCGGTCGTCGTCCGGGAGGCGGGGACCGACCGCGACCTGCTCGAGATCGCGCTCGTCGAGAACCTCCAGCGGGAGGACCTCAACCCTCTCGAGGCGGCGTCGGCTTATCTCCGGCTCAAGGAAGAGTTCCACCTCACGCAGGAGGACGTCGCCCGGCGGGTCGGCAAGGACCGGGCAACGGTGGCCAACTCCCTGAGGCTGCTGCGTCTTCCCGCGGCGGTCCGGGAACGGGTGCGGACGGGGGAGATCTCCGCCGGGCACGCCCGGGCGCTTCTCGCACTGGCCACGCCGGACGATCAGGAAGCCGTCGCGGCGGAAATCGTGCGCCGCGCTCTGTCCGTCCGGCAGACGGAAAAGCGGATTGCCGCGCTGGCTGTGGGCGGAAAGGTTCGGAAAGAGCAACGGCGGGACCCCTTCACCCGGGACGCCGAGGAGAAGCTGTCGCGCCGGCTCGGGACCCGAGTGCGCATCGTTCGCCGGAGGCGCGGCGGGCGCATCGAGATGGCCTTCGCGTCGGAGGAGGAGCTGATCGGCCTTTTCGAGCGGCTCTCGGGAAAGGACTAGCCCCATGAAGTCGAGAAACGACGGCGCGACGCTGAACGGGTTCCTCGACCGGGGGAGCCACTTCCAGGGAGAGCTGACGTTTGAAGACACCTTCCGGATCGATGGCCGCTTCGAGGGGAAGATCCGGTCCGGCAGCGAGCTCATCCTCGGCGACTCGGCCGATGTGAATGCGGATATCGAGGTCGGCCGCCTCTCGGTGAACGGCAAGCTCTCCGGCAGCGTCCACGCCACGGAACGGATCGAGCTTCTCGCCCGGTCACGGGTTTTTGCGACCCTGTCTTCCCCGGTCCTCAAGGTCGAAGAGGGCGCCTTCTTCCAGGGGACCTGCCAGATGTCGGAGAAGCCGGCGGCGGTGCTGGAGCTGAGGGCTGTTAAGGAGTAAGTCGCTTGTTGTCAACTGTTTACGTTTGTCAGGAAACGGGAAACGGGAAACGAAACCGGAAAAACCTGACTGGGGAATCGGAAGGCCTCGCGTGAGCAGCGAGGGCGAATTTTTGGACGCTCCCCGCTCAACGGGCTCTTTAAGTCAACTCTCAGCTCTCCACTGATAACTCTCAACTTCCCAGCACCCCCGCAATGTGCTATTCATCCGCGGCTTCGTCCGTTCGCTCGATTTTCAGCCGGTCCGCCGATCGGCGACTCCGTGGAAGCATGATCAAAGCGCCCGACGTCACATTTCTCTATGTCGTCCTCGCCTTCATGGCGTCCTACGCGATTCTGAAGCGGTACCTCTTCGTCCCGCTCTCGGCGATCCTCGACCAACGCGAAAGCGAGGCGCGCAGCGCCGAAAAGGTGCATGCGGAGAGTCTCGTGGAGCTCGAGAAAACCATCGCGGGCGCGGAGTCGGAGCTCGCCCGGGCGCGAGGCGAGGCTCTGACCGTCCGGGAGAAGCTCCGCGCCGAGGGGCGCGGGCACTGGGAACGCAAGATGGAGGAAGCGAAGACCGCGGCGCAGGCGGCGTTGAACCGGGGCACGGAAGAGATCGGTGCGGCCGCTCAGAGCTCCGCCGCCGGCCTGCCGCGGGCGGCCCGCGATCTCGCCCGCACGCTCGCCGAAAAGATTCTCGGCCGGAATCTGGCCGCGTGATCCTCCTGGCCGCCTCCGTCGGGGCGCTCTTGTCGGAAGGCGCCGCCGAGCACGCCGCGACGGGTCCGCTCGGGATCCCGATGTGGATCTGGCAGCTCGCGAACCTGGTCGGATTCTTCGGGCTGCTCCTGTATTTCGTGGCGCGGCCGGTCACCGCGATGTTCCGTCAGAAACAGGTCGAGGTGGAGGAGCGCGCGCGCGAAGCCCGGGAGCGCCGGGCGGCCGCCGCCCGCCTCGAGACGGAGATTCACGAGCGCATGGCCCGCCTCGACCGCGACCTGGAAGAGGTGCGGGCGCGGGGTTCGTCCGAGGGAGAGGCCGCGCGCGCGGAGCTGATGGCCCGCGCGGAGCAGGATGCCGAAAAGGTCAGGCGCGACGCGGAACGGGAGATCGAACGCCGTCTCGCCGACGCCAAGGACGAGCTGCGGCGGACCGCCGCCGAGCTGACCGCGTCGGCAGCGCGGGAGATCGTGGCGGCACGGATCACGCCGGAGGACCGGCGCCGGCTGCTCGATGAGAGTCTCGCGCAGATGTCGGCCGAGGAACGCCGTTGAGCGCCTTCGCGCGCAGCTACGCGCGGGCGGCCCTCGAGAGCGCGCCGGCGGGCTACGACTTCGACCGGCTCGTGGAAGGCGCGGGCGCCGTGAGGCGCGCGCTCGATTCCGACGCCCGCCTGAAGGAGTTCTTCGCGGCGCCCTCGATCCCCAGAGCGCCGAAGGAGCGGGCGCTCGAGGCCCTGGCGGTCAAGGCGGGACTCGATGATTTCGGCCGGCGCCTCCTGCGCGTCATCCTCGACCATGGCCGGCTCTCGAAGCTTTCGGAGATCTTGAGCGCGCTTTCCCAGGGGGTCGACCGCAGCCGGGGCGTCAACGAGGCGCACGTGACGGTCGCCGCGCCCATCGGACCGCAGGAAGAGAAGAAGATCGCCGACGCCCTCGGCCGGTCCGTCGGGGGAACGGTGAGGCTTCGCGTCGCGGTCGACGAGAACATCCTGGGCGGCTTCGTCGCCCGTGTCGGGAGCCGTGTGATCGACGCCTCGGTCGCGAGCGCGATCGAGCGTTTCCAGGAGAAAGGGAAGGAGAGCGCGAGAGCGTAATCATGGACATCAAAGCGGACGAAATCACCGAGATCCTGAAGCAGCAGCTGTCGGGGTTCGAGAAGTCGATCGACGTCGCGGAGGTCGGCACGGTCCTCTCCGTAGGCGACGGAATCGCGCGGCTCCACGGGCTGGACAAGGTCATGGCGGGAGAGCTCGTCGACTTCGGCCACGACCTGTTCGGGCTGGCATTGAACCTCGAGGAAGACAACGTCGGCGTGGTCCTGCTCGGCGAGACCGCCGAAGTGCACGAAGGCCAGGAGGTTCGCCGGACCGGCCGGATCATGGAAGTCCCCGTCGGCCCGGCGCTGGTCGGACGCGTCGTCGACGGGATCGGACGACCGATCGACGGAAAGGGCCCGATCGCCACGAAGGAGTTCTATCCGCTCGAGCGGGTCGCGCCGGGCGTCATCGACCGCCAGCCCGTGCGCGAGCCCGTGCAGACCGGCCTGAAGGCGATCGACGCCATGATTCCGATCGGACGCGGCCAGCGGGAGCTCATCATCGGAGACCGGCAGACGGGGAAGACCGCCGTCGCGCTCGACACCGTGATCAACCAGAAGGGCAAGGGCGTCATCTGCATCTACATCGTCATCGGGCAGAAGAAGTCGACCGTCGCGCAGGTCGTGAAGACGCTCGAGGAATACGGCGCGATGGAGCATACGGTCGTGGTCTCGGCCACGGCGTCGGACCCCGCGCCGATGCAGTTCGTCGCGCCGTACACGGGATGCGCGATGGGCGAGTACTTCATGTTCAACAAGCAGCACGCGCTGACGATCTACGACGACCTGTCCAAGCACGCGGCGGCATACCGCGAGATCTCGCTCCTGCTGCGGCGGCCGCCCGGACGCGAGGCCTATCCCGGCGACGTGTTCTACCTGCACTCGCGGCTTCTCGAGCGGGCGTCCAAGCTCTCGGACAAGAACGGCGGCGGGTCACTGACGTCGCTGCCGATCATCGAGACCCAGGCGGGAGACGTCTCGGCCTACATTCCCACGAACGTCATCTCGATCACCGACGGGCAGATCTACCTCGAGACGGATCTCTTCTATTCCGGCGTCCGCCCGGCGGTCAACGTCGGCATCTCCGTGTCCCGAGTCGGAGGGAACGCGCAGATCAAGGCGATGAAACAGGTCGCGGGAACGCTGCGGCTCGATCTCGCGCAGTACCGCAATCTCGCGGCGTTCGCGCAGTTCGGCTCCGACCTGGATAAGGCCTCGCAGGCCCAGTTGAACCGCGGCCGGCGTCTCGTGGAGCTCCTGAAGCAGCCGCAGTTCTCGCCGCTCGACGTCGACCTGCAGGTCGTTTCGATCTACGCGGGAACACGCGGACACCTGGACTCTCTGCGCGTCGAGTCGATCCTGGATTTCGAAGCCCAGCTCCACCAGTTCATGCGGAGCGACCGGTCCCAGGTTCTTTCGGCGATCGTCGCGACGGGCAAGCTCGAAAAGGACACGGAGGAAGCGCTCGCCGCTGCCATCAAGGAATTCAAGGACCGGTACGTGAAGGAAAACGCCGGCGCGCAGGCGGCCTGAGGAAGTTGAGAGTTCAGAGTTGAGAATCCGGCTGAGACTGAGAGCTGAGAGCTAGAAATTGGCTTCCTTAATCGACATCCGCCGCCGGCTGCGTTCCGTCAAGAACACGCAGCAGATCACCAAGGCGATGAAGATGATCTCGGCGGCGCGCCTGCGCCGGGCTCAGGAGAGAGCCGTGTCCGCCCGGCCCTATGCCCGGATCCTGCGGGAGGTCCTCGCCAAGGTTTCTTCCCGAGTGCGGGAGATTCAGCACCCGTTGCTCGCCGAGCGGGAGGAGAAGAACGTCGCCGTTCTCGTCGTCTCGGGCGACCGCGGTCTGGCGGGCGGATTCAACTCGAACATCAACCGCGCCGTTCTCCAGCTTCTGTCGGAGAAGGGGTGGGAGTCGGTGACGCTTCTTCCCATCGGCAAGAAGGCGGTCGAGTTCGCCCGGCGCCGCCGCGCGAAGATCGCGGAGAAGTCGTATCCAGGGATCTTTTCGAAGGTCGAGTACGCGACGGCGCAGGAGATCGCGGCGGGCCTCTCGGCGGAGTTCTCCGAGGGCAAGATCGACGCGGCGTACGTCGTGTTCAACGAGTTCAAATCGGTCATCTCCCAGGCGGTGCGGGTCGAGCGCCTGCTTCCCATCTCGCGGGCGCAGGCCGCGCTGGCCGAGGCCCCGGCATCGGAGGTGGAACCGATCTTCGAGCCCGACCCCGCGACGATCCTCGCCCGCATCCTTCCCCGCTATCTCGAGTTTGCGATCTACCGGATCCTGCTCGAGTCCGGCGCGGCGGAGCACGCGGCGAGGATGACGGCGATGGACTCCGCTTCGAACAACGCGGGCGACATGATCGATTCGCTGACCCTGACCTACAACCGCGTCCGGCAGGCACGGATCACGAAGGAGCTGATCGAGATCGTGTCGGGCGCTTCCGCGCTCGAATAGGCTCCGTTACGGACGAGGAGAGGAATTCTCATGGCTCAAGACAACCAGAAAGACAAGATCGGGCGCGTGGTCCAGGTCATCGGGCCCGTGCTGGACGTGGAGTTCTCGACCGGGCATCTGCCGGCCATCTACAACGCCGTCATCGTGCAGGACGACGGGAAGGCGACGGGGCACCCGATTAACGTCGTGACGGAGGTCGCGCAGCACCTCGGGGAAAACCGCGTGCGCTGCATCGCGATGAAGCCGACGGACGGGATGGTCCGCGGGATGACCGCGGTCGACACCGGCGCCCCGATCACCATCCCCGTCGGCAAGCAGACGCTCGGCCGGATCATGAACGTGATCGGCGAGGCGATCGACGAGCGCGGCCCGATCGAGACGAAGGAGCGCTGGTCGATTCACCGCCCCGCGCCGCGGTACGAGGACCAGTCGACCGAGGTGGAGATGTTCGAGACCGGCATCAAGGTCATCGACCTCCTGGAGCCCTACTCCAAGGGTGGCAAGACCGGCCTCTTCGGCGGCGCAGGCGTCGGCAAGACGGTCCTCATCATGGAGCTCATCAACAACGTCGCGCAGCAGCACGGCGGCTATTCGGTGCTGGCGGGTGTCGGCGAGCGGACGCGCGAGGGCAACGACCTGTATCTGGAAATGACCGAGTCCGGCGTCGTGACCCCGGGAGACCCGTCGAAATCCAAGGCGACCCTGATCTACGGGCAGATGACGGAGCCTCCCGGCGCCCGCCTGCGGGTGGGCCTGACCGGCCTGACGGTGGCGGAGTATTTCCGCGACGAGGAGAAGCAGGACGTCCTCCTCTTCATCGACAACATCTTCCGCTTCACCCAGGCCGGCTCCGAAGTCTCGGCGCTGCTCGGCCGGATGCCGTCGGCTGTCGGTTACCAGCCGAACCTCGCGACCGAGATGGGAGAGCTCCAGGAGCGGATCACCTCGACGAAGACCGGCTCCATCACGTCTGTCCAGGCCATCTACGTCCCCGCCGACGACCTCACGGACCCGGCGCCGGCGGCCGCGTTCGCCCACCTCGACGCGACGACGGTTCTCTCGCGCGCGATCTCCGAGCTCGGGATCTACCCCGCGGTCGACCCTCTCGACTCGACCTCCAAGATCCTCTCGCCGCGCATCGTCGGCGAAGAGCACTACGCCGTGGCGCGCGCCGTCCAGGCTGTTCTCCAGAAGTACAAGGACCTGCAGGACATCATCGCCATTCTCGGCATCGACGAGCTGTCGGAGGAAGACAAACTGACCGTCTCCCGCGCGCGGAAGATCCAGCGTTTCCTCTCCCAGCCGTTCTTCGTGGCCGCGCAGTTCACGGGTCTCGAGGGCCGGTACGTGAAGATCGCGGACACCATCCGGGGTTTCAAGGAGATCGTCGACGGCAAGTGCGACGACATGCCGGAACAGGCCTTCTACATGGTCGGGACGATCGAGGAGGCCCGCGAGCGCGCGGAGAAGATGAACCAGACCGCGGCCTGATTTCCAGCCGGGAGTGCTCACGGCATCCTCGGACCTGACGGGTAAGAACTCAAGGCATGGACCTCAAAATCACCGGACGCGTCGCGATGGTGGCGGCGTCGTCCAACGGGATCGGCAGAGCGGCCGCGCTCTCCCTGGCAAAGGAGGGATGCCGGGTCTCGCTCTGCGGTCGGGATCGGGAGCGTCTGGAGAAAGCGCGCGGCGAGATCGCAGCGCTTTCCTCGGGCGACCGCGTCATGGCGACCCCCTGCGACGTCACGAAGGCGGCCGACCTCGAGGCCTGGCACCGGGCGACAACCGGCGCCTGGGGCCCGGTCGACGTCCTGGTGACGAACACGGGAGGCCCGCCCGCCGCGCGCTTTCTCGTCCTCACCGAGAACCAGTGGCGGGCGGGGATCGACTCGACGCTCTTCAACGTGCTCCGGCTCTGCCGCCTGGTCCTGCCGGCCATGCGTGAGCGCCGGTGGGGCCGCATCGTCCACATCACGTCGTTCGTGGCGAAGCAGCCGAACGACCTGCTGACAATCTCGAGCACCCTCCGGGCGGGACTCTCGGCGCTGACACGCACGATGTCCAACGAGTTCGCGCGTGACAACGTCCTCGTCAATGCCGTTCTGCCGGGCCACGTGCTCACCGACCGTCAGGTGCACTTGAACGAGATCCGTTCGAACGAAGAGGGGATCGCGATCGAGGCGTACGCCGAGCGCGTCGAACGGGCGATCCCCATCGGCCGTTACGCGAGCCCGGGTGAGCTCGGCGACGTGATCGCGTTCCTGTGCGGCGAAGGAGCGAGCTATCTCTCGGGCGCGACCGTCCAGGTGGATGGCGGGCTGATTCAGAGCACCTTCTGACGAACACGGAGGACCCATGGCATCCAGGCTGAAGCTGATCGTCGTCACCCCTCAGAAACAGGTTGCCGAAGCCGAGGCGGACGAGGTCCAGCTTCCCGGAGAGCTCGGGTATCTCGGGATTCTCCCGGGGCACACGCCTCTCGTGACTCTGCTGAAGGCGGGAGTTCTCTCCTACCGCAGCGCCGGAACGGCCCATGCGCTCGCCCTCTCGTCCGGATTCGCGGAGGTGTCGGACGACGTCGTGTCGGTGCTCGCGGACCTCGCGGAGGAGCCTGCCGACGTCGATACGGCGGCGGCGGAGCGGGACCGGGCGAGCGCTTCGGAAGAGATGAAGACGGCCGGAGGAGACACGGTGGACGAGGTGCGCACGAGGCTCGAGTTCGCCCAGGCGCGTCTCGAGGTGGCGAGAAGGTAGAAGCTCTCAGCTCTCGGCTCAGCCGTCAGCCACGGGGAACGACGAGCGGACCGGGACTGAAGACTGAAGAGTGGAAACTGAGAACTGAGAACCGAGAACCGAGTTCCGAGTCCTGACCCGCTGACAGCTGATAGCTTCCCCGGCGTGAGCATGCCGCATCCGGAAACCGGCTCCGAGGAAATCCAGCCGCCTCATCCGCAGCCGGAAGAGCGGTTTTTTCTGGAGGGCCCGCGCTCCCGGCGCCGCGAGCTCTATTCGGTCCTCACGATTCTCTGGGAGCTCGTGAAGGGGTTTCGGGTGCTCCATTTCGTGGGTCCCTGCGTCACGGTCTTCGGCTCCGCGCGTTTTTCCGAGGATCACCCGTTTTACGAGCTGGCCCGGGTCGCGGGCCAGCGCCTCGCGCGGCTGGGATTCACGGTGATGACCGGGGGCGGCCCCGGCATCATGGAAGCGGCAAACCGCGGCGCCCGTGAGGCGGGCGGCACCTCGATCGGCTGCAACATCGTGCTCCCGCAGGAGCAGAAATTAAACGCGTATCTCGATCGCCGCATCACGTTCAAGTACTTTTTCGTCCGGAAAGTGATGCTCGTCAAGTACTCGTACGCGTTCGTGGTGATGCCCGGGGGAGTGGGCACCATGGATGAGCTCTTCGAGGCGCTCACGCTGATTCAGACGAAAAAGATCGACAGCTTTCCGGTCGTCATTTTCGGCACGGAGTACTGGAAACCGCTGCTCGATCTCTTGAAACAGATGGTGACGGAAGGAACGATCAGCGAGAGCGATCTCGACCTTCTCCTGTTCACCGATTCGATGGACGATGGGATGGCGCACATCGAAAAGCACGCGATCGAGCAGTTCGGCCTGATCCGCCGCAAGTACCCGCGTGTATCGCCCCGTCTGGGCGAACATCCCGCGCGCAGGACGGAAAAGGTCTCGAAGGCTTCGGACGCCCCGTCCTAGCGCGCGGCGGCGGCCCTCCCGGTCTCCTTCTTTCCCTGGGGGTCGGCCTGCGTCCGCGAGGCGCGGTATCCCGGCCCCCGCAGCCCGCGCCCCGGGGTCCTGCCGGTCATCTTTCCGCCATCGATCACGAGCACGCCGTTGACGGCGACGTAAGGGAACCCCTCGCTGTAGTGGTTCGGCTCGGTGAACGTCGAGAGATCACGTACTTTTTCGGGGTCGAACACCGCGAGATCGGCGGCGAAACCGGCCTTGACGAGGCCGCGATCCGGGAGCCCCGCCGCTTCCGCGGCGAACGACGTCATCTTGCGGATCGCCTCCTCGAGGCGAAGGACTTTCTCGTCCCGAACGTAGTGTCCGAGGATCCGGGCCGCCGAGCCCCAGCCGCGGGGGTGCGACCCTTCCTTCGACAGGATTCCGTCGGTCGCGTGCGCCCCCGAGTCGGTTCCGAAGGAGACGAGCGGATGGGCGAGGGCGGTGCGGACGTCCGCTTCGTCCATGATCGAGATGATGCACGCGGTATTGGCGCGGTCGGCCAGAACGATGTCGATGAGCGCGTCGCGCGGGTCCTTTCCCCGGGCCTTCGCGATCTCCGCGAGGGTCTTGCCCTCGAGCGGCTTCAACGCCGGGGCCAGAACCGAGGCGACCATGATCCCCTCCGGGCCGCCCGAGCCGGCGTACTGGTTTTCCCATTCCGTCGACGCGCGGTCCATGTCCGCCTTGACGTGGTCGCGCGCGGCGGGATCCGCGAGCCTTTTCAAGAGCGCCTCGCGCCCGCCCTCCCGGACCCACGGCGGAAGGCAGGCGTCCAGCCCGTTGGAGGCGCGGGCGTACGGATACTGGTTGGCGGCGACGTCGAGCCCCTGAGCACGCGCGTCCTCGATCCGTTTCAGGACGGCAGGCATGCGGCCGAAGTTCGGCTTGTACGCGGTCTTCAGGTGCCAGATCTGGGTACGGATCCCCGCCTCCTTCGCGATGCGGAACACCTCGTCGAGAGAGGCGTCGATCCGCCCGGATTCCGAGCGCTGGTGGGTGAAATACGCCCCGCCGTATCGCGCCGCGACGCGCGCGAGAGCGATCAGTTCGTCGGTCGAGGAGTAGATGTTCGGGATGTACTGAAGCGAGGAGGAGACGCCGAGCGCGCCTTCGCGCATCGCCTGGTCGACGATCCGTTCCATGCGTGCGATTTCCTCGGGCGTCGCCGAACGCTTCTCCTTGCCGACGACCATCGACCGCACTCCGCCGGACCCGATGAAGGTCGCGAGGTTGATCGCCGTACCGCGCCGTTCGAGCGAACGGAAATAGCCGTCGAGCGTCTTCCAGTCGGGCCAGACGCCATACTTTTCCCAGGTGTCCCGACCCTCCGCAAGGGCGGCGTCGTCGAGCGGCGCGATCGATTCGCCTTCGCCGGTGACTTCCGTCGTGATGCCCTGCGTGATCTTCGACGCCGCGCGCTTGTCGACCAGAACGTTGTACTCCGACTGGCCCAGAAGGTCGATGAAGCCCGGCGCGATGACGAGGCCGCGGGCGTCGACGCGGCGCCGCGCCGCTCTCCCGCCGAGCTTTCCAATCGCCGCGATACGGCCGGCCCTGACCCCGACGTCCGCCGAAAAGAGCGGGGCGCCCGTTCCGTCCGCGACGCGGCCTCCCTCGAAGACGAGATCGAGCGGGGCCTCCGGCGTGGCCGCCGCAGGCAGAGAAAGACCGAAGGACGCCGCGGAGAACCCGGCCAGCACGAGAAGAAGGTTTCGCATGGCGGAAGTCTATGATTCTCCGATGCGCGCCGCACCGAACGAACTGCCGCGGTGACGGACCTCGACCGGTGACGGACCTCGACCGGTGACGGACCTCGATCGGTGACGGACCTCGATCGGTGACGGACGCCGCTCGGCGCGCGCGCGAGCTGCTCGAGGCTCTCGTGGCCATCCCGTCCGTCACGGGGGCGGAAGAGGCCGTGGTCGCGTTCGTCGAGAGGAGGCTCGTCGTCGCCGGCCTGTCGTGCGAGTCGATCGCCGTGTCGCCGGGCCGCCGGAACCTGCTGGCGTCCTTTCCCGGCTCGCCTCCGCGTGTGGTCCTCTCGACGCATGCCGACACCGTCCCACCCTTTTTTGCCCCCCGGCGTGAGGCAGAGACCCTGTTCGCCCGCGGCGCCTGCGACGCCAAAGGCAGTCTGGCGGCGATGGTCGTCGCCCTCGAGGATTCGGCCACCCGGGAGGCCGGGCTTCTGCTCCTGGTCGGTGAGGAGCGGGGATCCGACGGCGCCCGCGCCGCCAACGCCAGCGCCGGCGCCGGGCGCTCGGAATTCATCGTCGGGGGAGAGCCGACGGGTAACCGCTTCGTCGCGGGGTCGAAGGGGTGCGTGAGAATCACGATCGAGACGCGGGGGGTCGCCGCGCACTCGTCGATTTCGAACGCGGCCGGCGCGCGCTCGGCCGTCGACCCGCTTCTCGACTTTCTCGTGGAGATCCGCGCTCTCCGTATCCCGCCCGACCCTGTCTTCGGAGAAACGACGTTCAACATCGGGGTCCTCCAGGGCGGGACGGCCCCGAACGTGGTCGCCGAGAGCGCCCGGGCGGAGGTGCTCGTGAGGACGGGCGCCCCGACCGCGGCCGTGCTCGCCGGGATGGAGGAGGCGGCGCGCGGCCGCGGCGAGATCTCCGTTCCCTATCGCTCGGAGAAGATCGCGTTCCGAAGGCCGCGAGGCGCCGCGCCGGCCGACGTCGTCTCATTCGCGTGCGATCTGCCGCTGCTCGATCGATGGGGGATTCCGCTGCTCGTCGGCCCCGGGGACATCGCGCATGCGCACGCGGCGGACGAGCGCGTCGAGATCGAGGCCGTCGAGCGGGCGGTCGGCCTGTATCGGGACCTCATCTCCGGGCTCACGAGGGAGGGGCGGGAATTTCTCGAGCCGCCGCCGTGATGGAGATTCAGCCGCGGGAGCGCGAGGCCGGCGACCGGTTCACCTTCGGTTCACTCGCTCTGTCCTAGGCTGCAGGTCGAAGGAGGGATCGATGATCATGGGCGCTCTCGCATCGGTCCTCCTCGCCGGCTGGATTTCCCTTCTTCCCTCGCAGGCCACCCCGGCGGCTCTACCGCCCAGGGCCTCGAGCGCGGCGGCGAAGGCGCCTCTCCCGGTTCCCGCGAAGACACCCGCCGTGCGCGCACGGGCGCATGGAATCCCGCTCTCGGGCCGGGTCTCCGGGCTCGACCCGGCGAAGAAGACGTTTTCGGTCCGGGACCCGGCGGGACGTGAGACCTCGCTCGTCTACACCGGGGCGACCAAAGTGAGCGGAGGAGCCCTGAAGGTCGGGGAGTCGGTGACGCTGCGCTACCTCGACAAGGACACCCGCCACATCGCGACGACGATCCGGATCAGCGTGCCTTCGCCTCCCGCCGCCGGCTCATCCGGCGCTTCCTCCGGCGCGGCGCCGCCCCCCTCGCCTCCGCCTTCCTAAACGCCGGCCTCTTACGACGCGGCCTCCGCGAGAGCGGCTGCCGCGGGGGCGTCGGACGCCGGCAGCACGGCGCGAAAAATCGCTCCGCCGCCGGGGCGCTCTTCGACCTCGACGCGGCCCTGGTGCGCCCGCGCGACCTGCTCGACGATTGCGAGCCCCAGCCCGGAGCCCTCGGGGTTCTCGACGCGCGCGGTGTCGAGGCGCACGAAACGCTCGAAGATGCGGGCGCGCTCCTCCGCGGCCACGCCCGGGCCGCGGTCCCGCACCTCGAGAAAAGCCTCGCGGC
Organism: Acidobacteriota bacterium; assembly: GCA_020199905.1. Classification (GTDB taxonomy): domain Bacteria; phylum Acidobacteriota; class Thermoanaerobaculia; order UBA5066; family Gp7-AA6; genus JALYUA01. The sequence goes on along the minus strand of JAIVJS010000073.1, from coordinate 55,772 downwards.
CGTCTGACCCGGCGGCGACTTCGACGACCGTCCCCGGCGCCGTGTAGAGCACGGCGTTCGAGATCAGATTCGAGGCGAGACGCTGAAGGCCGGCGGGGTCGCCGTAGACCCACGCGGGCGCGATGCGCCGGAACGCGCAGCGGACCCCGCGCGGGCCTCCGAGAGGCTCCGTCGCCTCGACGGCCTGCTCGGCGAGCTCGCCGAAATCGAGGGCGGAGCGCCGCGAGGGCGCGGCCGCGTCGCCCCGGGCGAGCAGAAGGAGCGCGTCGACTTCGCGGGCGAGTCCTCGCGAAACGCGCTCGATCGTCTCGAGAGACTCCCGGCGCTCTTCCGGCGTCGCGTCCGGTCGGAGCGCCTCCTGCGCCTCCCCGACGAGCACGGCGGTCGGCGTCTTCAGCTCGTGCGCGGCGTCCGCGATGAGGCGCTTCTGCGCGCGAAAGGCCAGATCGAGCCGCTCGAGAAGCGAGTTGATGACCGCCGCCAGCCGCCGGAATTCCTCTCCTCCGGCCCGGACGCGCACGCGCCTTGAGAGGTCGGTCGCTTCGACCGCCTCCGCCGTGGCCGTCACTTCTTCCACCGTCTTCAAGGCGCGGGTGACGACTCCCGCGAGGATCGCGGCGGTCCCGAGAAATCCCAGAAGGACGAACCCCGCGAGCGCGCGGTCGAGCCGGGCGAGACTGCGGAGGTTCGGTCCGATCCAGCGGAAGAGAACGAGGGTGGCGCCGTGCGCCTTTCCCTGGAGGTGCGTCACGAGAAACCGGCACGTCCGGTTCTGGCCGCTGTACGGCTCGACGGCCGTGTAGGGAACTTCCGGCCGGTCGCGGTACGGGGTGATTCCGCCGGGCAGCCGCGTCTTCAGGAGATTTCCGTTTGCGGCGACCGGAGTGTCGTCGCGAAACAGGATCGCCGAATGATTCGCGAGTCGGAACTCGAACGCGTTGACTTCGAGCCCCGCCTTCAGCGTGTCGCGTTTGGATTCTTCGAGGCCCTCGAGCTCGAAGCTCGATCCGAGGGCGACGGCGAGCGTGTAGAGCTCCTCGTCGATGTCCGAGTACGTCTTCGCGCGAACCGACGTCCGGGCGCCCCAGGCGAGCAGCGAGAGAAACAGCGCGCACAGAAGCGCGCCCGAGATCGCGAGCCGCGTCCGCGCGCGCTCGAAGTGCAGGAAGGGGAGCTTCATCGCAGCCGGTATCCCATTCCCCGCACGGTCTCGATTCTCGACGGCTTGCCGGGCGCATCGATCTTCTTCCGGAGCCGGCCGATCAGGACGTCGATCGTATTGCTCATGGGCTCTTCGCGCTCGCCCCACGCCTGCTCCAGGATCTCCTCGCGCGAAAGGATGCCGCCGGGACGGCGCATCAGGCTCTCGAGGATCGTGAACTCGCGCGCCGTCAAGGAAAGCGGCTTTGCGTCCCGGGTCGCCGTCCGCCGCGCCGGATCGAGCCGCAGGTCTCCGAGCGACAGCTCGACGGAGGGCCGGTCGACGTTTCGACGGAGCAGCGCCCGCGCGCGCGCGGCCAGGACCTCGAGGTCGAACGGCTTGCCGAGGTAGTCGTCGGCTCCGTCCGACAGGCCCTCGACGGTCGCCTCCGCGTCGTCGCGGGCGGTGAGCATCAGGATCGAGCGCGAGAATCCGTTCGATCGAGCGGCGCGGCAGACCGAAAGGCCATCGCCGTCCGGCAGCCGGCGGTCCAAGACGAGCAGGTCGTACTGGTGGATCGACAGGAGCTCGTCCGCCTCGTCGATCCGGGCCGCTTCGTCGCACGCGAGGCCCGCCCGGGTGAGCGTCCGCACCACCAGGGAGCGCAGCCGGACGTCGTCCTCCAGCACGAGAGCCCTCAACGCGCGTTCGCCTCCATCCGCGAATTCTAGCCCCCGGAAATCGGGAGGCCGCCGCGTGTAAGCTCGGTCCATGCGCACGGGGAAGAAGGTCGCCCTCGGGGCGGGGATCCTGGTCTTGGCGGCGGCCGCCGCCGGCGTCGCGTTTGTCGGTCCGCGCAACGTCATCGGCATGATCCGCTACGACAAGCGCCAGAAAGGCGCGCTCCGCGTCGGAGACCGCGCGCCGGACGTGACGCTGGTGGCGCTCGACGGGAAGTCGCCCGTCCGCGTGGCCGAACACATCGGCGAGCGGCCGCTGGTCCTGGTTTTCGGCAGTTACACCTGACCGCCCTTCCGGCGCTCGGTCGAGCGCGTGAGACGTCTCGCCCACCGATACGAGGGGAAGGCGGACTTCCTGACCGTCTACATCCGGGAGGCCCACCCGGAAGACGAATGGCAGATGACCTCCAATGAAAAGGAGAACGTCTGCTACGCGCAGCCGAAAACGCTCGCGCAGCGGCTGGCGATCGCCAACGACTTCGTGAAGCGATTCCACTACGACGTGCCGCTCGCCGTCGATCCCATCGAGAACCCGGCCAACGCGGCGTACGCGGGATGGCCCGAGCGGTTCTACATCGTCGAGGAGAGCGGAAGGATCGTCTACAAGGGAAAGCCGGGGCCGTTCGGCTATCACCCCGAAGAGGTCGAGTCGTGGCTGGCTCGAAGGTTCCCCGCTCAAAACTAAAGCCGAGAACTGAGAACTAAAACTATCCCACCGCGGCTTTTCTCGCGGGCGCCTTGCGCTGCTCCCGGAACTCGTTTCTCCGGGTCCAGAGAAAGATCAGGATCCCGAGGTTGACGGCGAGCAGGAAATAGCGCCGGACCGAGTCGGGGCGGTGAAAAATCTCGTAGATTTCCAGCGGAATTCCGAGCGCGGTCAGCCCGATCGTCAGATACGTCGACCACGGCACCCGCAGAGCGAGCAGGATTCCCTCGAGGATGAAGACGACCGCGATGACGAGTGACGCGATTCCCGCGGCGGTGGCCTGGCGGGGCGTGACCGTCTGGATGATTCCGGCGACTCGCTGGACGAGATCGTTTTCCCTGGAGACGCTCAGGAACCTCGCGATCTGAACCGCCGTCGGCATCTCGGAAAAGCGAGACAGCTTCAAGGCCGCGATCCCGAGGACGATGAACGCGAGGCCCTTCAGGATCTTGAAGATGATCACGGCGAGAAATCCGCCCGTCACCCGGCCGTGTCTTTTTCCGCCACGCTTTCCCGGTTTGGTCATAGACGCGCGATCCTATAGGGAAAGGACCGAGAACACCGCGCCTCTCCGAACGGCAGCCCGGCTGCCCGTGGGGGCCGAACCGCACGCTTCGAAGGTGTCCGGGAGGCGGGAGGCGGAACGCGGGAGGCGGGAGGCGGAAGGCGGAAAGATCCGGGCCGGGAAACGGGAACCGCTTCCAGGTCAGCCCGGCGCCCCCGGGCCATCCCCGCGTAAACTCTGCCGCGCGAAGGAGTCTGCCGCATGGGCCCTTTTCACATCGTGCTGGTTCTTCTCGCTCTCGGCGCCCCCGAGGCGCCTGCCGCCGACCGGCCGGTCGTCCGATACCGCCCGACGCACGGCGAGCTGCGCTACACGTTCGGCGGCGCGCCTCCGATCCGCCGGATTCGTCCGGGCACGCGGCTCGTCAGCTGGACGGAAGACTGCTACGACGGCGCGGTGACGCGGCCGGACCAGTTCCCGACGAAGGTGATTCCGCCCGGGCACGACAACCCGCAGACCGGCCCCTTCTTCGTGGAGGGCGCGGAGCCGGGAGACACGCTCGCCATCCGCATCGAGACCCTCGAGCCGGCCCGCGACGTCGGCATTTCCTCGTTCTTTCCCGGCTTTGGCGCGTTGAACGGCACCGATCGCACCGCCATTCTCGGCGCCGACCTTCCCGAGACGGTCTGGTTCTACGAGGTCGACCGCGCCCGCAGGACCGCCAGGACGCGCTCTCGCGACGGAAGGCTTTCCTGGGAGGTGCCGCTCGCGCCCTTCCTCGGTTGCCTGGGCGTCGCTCCCTCCGGCGGCGAGGTTCGCTCGACCGTCGTCCCGGACAACTTCGGCGGCAACATGGACTGCCCGGAAGTTCGCGCGGGCAACACGGTGTACCTGGGCGTCCGTGTGCCCGGCGCGCTCTTTTCCTTCGGAGACGGTCACTACGCGATGGGGGACGGCGAGATCATCGGCACGGCGGTCGAGGGGGCCATGGACGTCACGCTCACGGTCGATCTGCTGAAAGGGCGCGAGACGCCGTGGCCCCGCATCGAGAATGCCGACTGGATCATGTCGGTCGGGGCCGGCCGCCCGCTCGAGGACGCGGCCCGCGTCGCCTTCAAGGACATGGTGGCCTGGGTCCGCGAGAAGACGGGGCTCGCGGAGATGGACGCCTACGAATTCGTTTCGCAGAATGCCCGGGCTCCCATCGCGCAGATGGTCGATCCGCAGTACACGGTCTTAGTCCGGATCCCGAAGAACCGGCTGCCCGTTCCCGCCGGCCGATGAGAGCGCGCGACCTGTACCTCGGCATCGACCTCGGCGGCAGCAAGATCCTGTGCGGGGTCGTCACGGCGAACGGTAAGATCCTCTCGCGGGCGAAGTCGGCGACACCGTTTGCGGAGGGAAGCGCCGCGCTCCTGGAGGCCTTGCGCGCGACGGCGTCGGCGGCGATGCAGGAGGCGGGGATCCCGCGCGCTCGCCTCGCCGCGATCGGGATGGGCTCTCCGGGACCGCTCGATCCGGCGCGCGGCACGATCCTCCGGACGCCGAACATTGCCGTGAAGAAGCTTGCGGTCGGGCCCTGGCTCTCGCGGCAGCTCGAAGCACCCGTCTTTCTCGACAACGACGTCCACATGGCCGTCTACGGCGAATGGCTCGCCGGCGCGGCCCGCGGAATGCGGCGCGTCGTGGGACTGTGGATCGGAACCGGCGTCGGCGGCTGCGTTTTGTGGGAGGGCCGGGTCGTTCACGGAATCAACCGCAACGCGGGAGAGATCGGGCACATGGTCCTCGACGCGCGGCGTGCGCGTCCCGGAAAGGCGCGCGGGACCCTCGAGTGGGAGGCGTCGAAGACGGGGATCGCGCGGCACCTGCGGAAAGCGGTGCGGCGCGGGAAGAAGTCGAAGCTCGCCCGGCGGGTGGAGCGGGGAGGCGAGAGGCTTCACAGCACCGATCTCGCGAAGGCGTTCGAAGCGGGGGACCGGCCCACCGTCGCGGCGGTCGAAAACTCGGCGCGGTATGTGGGCCTGGCGATCGCGAACCTCTTCGACGTCCTCGCCCCGGAGCTCTTCGTTTTAGGGGGCGGTGTCTCGGCGGCGCTCGGATCGCCTTACCTCGAACTCGTGCGCCGGGCGGCGCGGGAACACGCTTTCACCACGGAGCTCGCCAGGCCTCGGATCGTGCTCTCGCGGCTGAAAGACGACGCCGGCCTGCTCGGCGCCGCTCTCGCCGCGCGGGACGGGCGGGGGCGGCCGGAAGGGGCGCCCGGCGGATCGGACCCGGCCTCGCCGTAGTCTTACCGGGTCACGCGGCGGTTCTGTACGCCTCCGCACACCGAATCTCCTGCGACTCTGCGAACGTATACTTTCAGAGTTCGTCCAGATTCTTTTCTGACGCGCGAGAGGGAGGGTCGGTGGGTCGAGAGCGCCAATCGCCGGCGCAAGCGGCCTGAGCGAACGTCATGAGAAGCGATTCGATGCGATCGGAGAAGGAGGAGATCCCGGATCCGGCCGTCGTTTCCGCCATGGACGCGGCCCGGAGATACCTGCTTTCGATCCAGCACGAGGACGGGCACTGGTGCGGCGAGCTCGAAGGCGACACGATCCTCGAGTCCGAATACCTCCTGACCCTGTTCTTTTTGGGGCGCGGCCACCACCCCCGGTTCCAGAAGGCCGCGGAGTATCTGCGACGGCAGCAGCTGACGGAAGGCGGATGGGCGATCTACCAGGGGGGACCGCCCGAGGTGAGCGCCTCGGTCAAGGCCTACTTCGCCCTGAAGCTCGCGGGCGATTCGCCCGACGCGGCACACATGAGCCGCGCGCGAGGCGTCATCCTCGGACTCGGGGGCATAGACGCCTGCAATTCCTTCACGCGCATCTACCTTTCGGTCTTCGGGCAGTCCGACTGGGCGGATTGTCCCGCCGTGCCGCCGGAGCTCGTCCTCCTGCCGAACTGGTTCCCGTTCAACATTTACCGGATGTCGTCCTGGTCGCGGGCCATCGTGGTGCCCCTGTCCATCCTCTGGGCGCACAAACCGCAATGCCCCGTTCCGGAATCCGCGAGCATCGACGAGCTGCGCGTCCGTTCCCCGCCGCCCGCTCCGCCGCCGCCGGCCCGCTCTCTCCGCGAACGGCTCTGGCGCGGCTTCTTCGTGATCGTCGACCGGACCCTGAAGGTTCTCGAACGCTCGCCCTGGAAGCCCTTTCGCCGCCGGGCGCTGCGCGCGGCGGAGGCCTGGGTCCTCGCCCGGCTGGAGAAGAGCGGAGGCCTCGGCGCGATCTTCCCTCCCATCGTCAACACGATCCTGGCGATGCGGTGCCTCGGCTATCCCCTGGAGCACCCGACGCTCGTCTCTCAGATCGAGGAGCTCGAGCGCCTGGAAATCGAGGATGAGGACACACTTCGCATCCAGCCGTGTTTCTCGCCCATCTGGGACACGGCGCTCGCCATCCTGGCTCTGAAGGAGTCGGGACTTTCCGAGGATCATCCCGACCTCCTCCGCGGCGCGGGCTGGCTCGTCGACCGGGAGGTCCGTGCCGCCGGGGACTGGCAGGTCACGGCTCCGGGGCTCTCTCCGGGCGGCTGGTTCTTCGAGTACGAGAACGAGTTCTATCCGGACGCGGACGACACGGCCGAAGTCCTCGCGGCACTGGCCGGCATCCGTTTTCCGGACGGTCGCGCGGAGGACCGTCGCCGCGCGGCCGTCGAGCGCGGCATGCGCTGGCAGGTCGGGATGCAGAATCCCGACGGGGGATGGGCCGCCTTCGACCGGCTCTGCGACAACGAGGTCCTGACCTGGATTCCCTTCGCCGACCACAACGCGATGATCGACCCGAGCTGCGAGGACATCACGGGCCGCACGCTCGATGCTCTGGATAAGCTCGGACTTCCGGCATCAGGCGCCGCCGTCGCCGGCGGGATCGAATTTCTTTCCCGCAGGCAGGAGCCCGACGGAACCTGGTACGGGCGCTGGGGCTGCAACTACATCTACGGCACCTGGCTCGCCCTCCGCGGACTGAAGAGCGCGGGTGTCGATCTCTCCGAGGAGCGCTGGCAGCGGGCGGCGAACTGGCTGCGGCGCCACCAGAACGCGGACGGGGGATGGGGGGAGCTCCCCCGCTCCTACGACGATCCCTCCCTGAAGGGCATCGGTCCGAGCACCCCGTCTCAGACGGCGTGGGCGCTGATGGCCCTTGTGGCCCTGGGGGAGGAGTCGGACAGCGTCGGCCGGGGGATCCAGTACCTGCTTCGCCAGCAACTCTACGACGGATCGTGGAAAGACGAATCGTGGACGGGAACGGGTTTCCCGAAGGTGTTCTACCTGCGCTATCACCTCTACGCGACGTATTTTCCCCTCTGGGCGCTCTCGCTCTATGATCACGCGCGAGGAGGGGCCGAGCCCCGCGAGCTCCGCAGCCGAGCGGACGCGCGGCTCTCCGCATCCGCCGCTCGGGATTTCGAGGAGCCGGTTCCATGAGGTTTCCCCTTCACCTGACCGCCGGGACCATCGCCAATCAGACGCGGGCCGCGCTGCAGGGCCGCAAGCGCTTCCCGTTCGTCCTCATGCTCGAGCCTCTCTACACGTGCAATCTGGCGTGCATCGGATGCGCCGTCGAGCGCCACACCGGCAAGCTCGCCGACCGGCTGCCGCTGTCCAGGTGCCTGGACGCGGTCGACACCTCCGGCGCGCCCATCGTGTCGCTTTGCGGGGGAGAGCCGACCATCTATCCCGAGCTGCCGGAGCTCGTCTCCGAGATCATCCGTCGCAAGCGTCACATCTACCTCTGCACGAACGGCCTCCTCCTCGACCAGAAGGTGTACGGCGTCATAGCGCCCGACAAGAGGCTCGTCATCAACGTGCACCTGGACGGGATGCGCGAGACGCACGACCGGGTCTGTGCGAGGGAGGGCGTATTCGACAAGGCCATCGAGATGATCCGGGAAGGCCGCCGCCTCGGCCACCACATGATGGCCAACATGACGATCTTCAAGGAGACCGATGTCGAGGAGGTCGAAGAGCTCTGCCAGCTCCTGACGTCCCTCGGCGTCGAGGGAATGCTCGTCTCTCCCGGATACCAGTACGAGTCGGTGACGCGAGACATCTTTTTGACCCGCGACGAAATCCAGACCAAGTTCAAGCGCGTGCTGGCGATCTCCAAGAAGTACCGACTGACCTCGACCCCGATGTTCCTGGAGTTTGCCGCCGGGCTGCGGGACTACGACTGCTCGCCCTGGAGCACCGTGACGTACACGCCTCGAGGCTGGAAGGGCCCCTGCTACCTGATCGGGAAGAAGTTCTCCGAGGAGTGGGAAGAGTTCTGGAACGAGACCGACTGGGACTACTGGGAGTCGCGGCAGGACAGCCTCTGCCAGAACTGCGCGATGCACTCCGGGTTCGAAGCGTCCGTCGTGCGGGAGCTGCCGAAGAAGCCGGGGGACATGCTGCGGCTCGCCGCGTGGAATCTGCTGGGGTAGTGATCAGTCATCAGTAATCAGTTCTTCGTTATCCGTTGTCGCGTTCGCTCTGCGGCCTCGGCGTCCTTCCGTGGCTCCTGAAAACTGCCAACGGAGAACTGACAACTCGTCCATGAACCTCGTCACGGGGGGCCCCGGTTTCGTCGGCTCTCACATCGTGCGCGCTCTGCTCGCGCGCGGGCAGCCGGTCCGGTGCCTGGTGCGGCCCGGGAGCCGGCGGACGAATCTCGACGGCCTCCCGGTCGAAGTCGCCGTCGGGGACCTGACGGACCCCCCTTCGCTCCGGGAAGCGGTCCGCGGATGCAGGGCCGTCTACCACTGCGCGGCCGATTACCGGCTGGGGGCGCGGCGTCCCGACGCCATCTATGCCTCCAACGTCGCCGGCACGGATAACCTGCTGCGCGCCGCCGCCGACGCCGCGGTCGAACGGGTGGTGCACACCAGCTCCGTCGGCGCGCTCGGCCGTCGTCCGGACGGCCGGCCCGCGGACGAGAACACGCCGGTGAGGCCCGAATCGCTGATCGGTGACTACAAGAAGAGCAAGTACGAGGGGGAGTGCGTCGCGCGCGAGTGGGCCGGGCGCGGGCTGCCTGTCGTGATCGTGAATCCCTCGACTCCGGTGGGTGAGCGCGACGTGAAACCCACGCCGACCGGGAAAATGATCCTCGACTTTCTCAACCGGAAAATGCCGGCCTACGTCGAGACCGGGCTGAACCTGATCGACGTGCGCGACGTCGCGGAGGGGCACCTCCTCGCCGCGGAACGGGGCCGCGCCGGAGAGCGCTACATCCTGGGAAATCGCAACATGACCCTGAAGGAGATCTTCGACGCGCTCTCGGGCCTGACCGGCATTCCGTCGCCGAAATGGAAACTTCCTCACTGGATCCCTCTCGCCGCGGCGGGAGCGGATCTCGTGCTCTCGCGCCTCCGGGGAAAGGATCCTTCGATCCCCCTCGAGGGCGTCCGCATGGCGCGGCACGCGATGTACTTTGACGCGTCTCGGGCGGTGGCGGAGCTGGGGTTGCCTCAGAACGACGTCGTCCCGGCGCTCGGCCGCGCGGCCCGCTGGTTCGAGGCGAACGGGTATGTCCGCGGGTGACGCCTCGGAGGATCGCGCCCCGGAAGTCCTGATCGTGACGGCTCTGCGGGAGGAGAGCGACGCCATCATCGAGCGGGCGCGGGGCGTCTCACGCGGTCCGCGATGCGGAGGGGCCCGTCGAGGAGGGACCCGACCCCGCCTGGGCCGCGCGCGCTCTCGACCGCGCGCCGGCCGCCCGCGGGGCCCGGCTGGTTTCGAGCCCGCGGATCGCGGTCACCTCCCGGGAAAAGGCCGCGCTGCGCGAGGCGGGAGGCGACAGGGCCGACGCGGTCGACATGGAATCGGCGGGGTGGGCCCGGGCCGCGCAGGCGGCGGGACACGGCGCGCCGTACCTTTTGGCGCGCATCGTGTCGGACTCGGCCGACGAGGACCTGCCCGACTTTCTCGCCCGCTCTCTGGCGGCGGACGGGTCCCTCGACCGCGCCCGCATCGCCCGCGAGGCGCTCCTTCGCCCGGCGTCGATTGGTAAGCTCCTCCGACTGCGGCGGCACGCCCGCGCGTGCGCGCGCGCCCTCGCGGAGTTTCTCGATCGCTTCGCCGCGGCGGGGTTCTGAGGCGGAGGCGCATGGCGGATCAGTCGGAAGCCACGGAGAAGCTCGAGCGGCTGCTCGTCGAAACCAGCCGGACATTTGCGCTCTCGATTCCGCGCCTGCCCGAACCGACGCGACGGGAGGTCACGGTGGCGTACCTCCTCTTCCGGATCGCGGACACCTTCGAGGACGCCACGCAATGGCCGCGAGCCGCGAGGATCGACGCGCTCCACGAATTCGGAGCGCTCCTGACCCATCCGTCCCTTCCGGAAGCGCGCGGGCTCGCCGAGCGATGGGCCGCGGCGCGGCCGACTTCGCACGCCGGATACATGACCCTCGTTTCCGAGATCCCCGCGGTGCTCGAGGACTTCCTCTCGCTCGACGCTTCGGCGCGCGCGCCGATCCGGGATCACGTTCTGAGGTCGGTCGAAGGGATGGCGTCCTTCGTCGCGAAGAGCGACGAGAGGGGAGCCCTCGTGCTGTCGGGAATGGCGGAGCTCCGGGACTACTGCTACGCGGTGGCGGGCCTCGTCGGCGAGATGCTGACGGAGCTCTTCCTCGTAAACCGCCCCGCCCTGTCGGCGGCCGCGGCAGAACTGAGGCCCCGAGCGAAGCTGTTCGGCGAAGGGCTTCAGCTCGTCAACATCCTGAAGGACACGGAGGAGGACGCCGCGGAGGGGCGACGCTACATCGCTCCGGATCTGCCGCGCGCGGACGTCTTCGCGCTGGCGCGCCGCGATCTCGAGGCGGCCTCGGAGTACATCCTGTCGCTGCAGTCGGCGGGAGCTGCCCGCGGGATCCTCGCGTTCACGGCGCTGCCCGTCGAGCTGGCCTGGGCAACCCTCGAGCGGGTGGAGGCGCAAGGCCCCGGCTCGAAGGTCACACGGCTCGAGGTCGCCTCGATCGTGGCGAAGCTCGAGGCGAGACTGCTCGCCGGCAGGCCGGCAGTCAGGAACGTCATCACTCGTCGGTAATCAGTCGTCACTCACGTCCGGTGGCGGGTCAGGGTCCGACTGACAAACGAAAACTATTTCAGATCCACCTTGAAATCCGCGCCCAGAAACAGGCTCGCTTCCGGGGATCCCAGCGCGCGGGACAGGCCGGCCCCGAAGACGCCGGTGCGTGTGACGTCGAGACGCCGCGGCTCGCGCACGCCGTCGGGATCGCGGAGCGACACCGTTTCGTTCCCGTAGCCGAGGCGCAGGGAGGCGCGAAGGCGCACGGCGCGCCCGATCGCCTGGCGCACGGTGACCTCGGCGAAGATCTGGCGCGTCCGCGAATCCGAGGAGAATCCCTGCTCGAACGCGACGGTCTCGGTTCCGAGCGGCGCGAGCGAGACGAAGGGCAGGCGCGAGCGGTCCCACGTCGCGGACGCGACGGCCTCTGTGCGCCCTCCGGTCCAGAGGCCGCCCACCCGATAGGCCTCGAGAGAAGCGCGCGCGGAGAAGTTGTGCGACCGGAAGTCGGGCAGGCTCTCCTCGTGCACGCTCAGCGACCCTGCGGCCCTTTCCCCCGCCGCCCACACGGTCCAGCGGCCCCGCCGCGCGCGGAGCTCGAGCCCGGCCCCGTAGAGCGGGCTGCCCGCGAGCCGGAAGGTCCCCGTGGTGCCCGTGCTTCCGGATGGCTTCGCGTACCGGGCGGACACCGCCGCCTCCAGCCCCGGCCAGCGATGCCGCCATCCGAGCGCCAGGTCAATCCGCTCGGCGGAAAGCGTTCGCTCCTCTCCGAGGACGAACCGCTCGCCGCCCAGGTGAACCAGGTCTGTCGACTTGTGGGTCTTTCGGAGCGCTCCGGCTTCGACCGAGTCCCGCGCGCCGGCGGGCAACCGCACGAGGAGCGAGAAATTCTCGGAGCGCCCCGTGCCCGTCGTGACGACGTTGTCCAGCGAATAGGGCGTCTGGGTCTGCTCGGTGTGCGAGGGCGCAAGCGCGACGCGAACGCCCCACTGCGCGGCCGGAGTTCCCGCCCCGAGGTCCCCCGCCGGCTCACGAGCTCCGCCCGCGCCGACGAGCACGAACTTCGGCGTGACGTCGGAGAGATCCTGCCGGCCCGGCGCGGGATCGAGGCGCCGCGCCAGGGTCCCATAGGAGAACCCGATCTCCGCCCCGAAGCCGGGCCACGGGGAAGCCTCGATTCCGAGCAGAAGGCCGGCGCAGAAGACACAGGCGCTGACGAGATCGGAGCTCAAGAGAAGTCGGGAGTTGAGGGTTGAGGGTGCGAGTTACGACGTCGTCGAACCGAAGGCCTGTTCGCTTCGCTTCTTCGGCAGGACGCGAAGAACGGCGCGGACGGCGGCGGGTGTGAGCGACGGCCTCAGGAGGCGCGGATCGTAGGGGGAGAGGCGGCGGTCGTTTTCCGACAGGCACAGCTCGAGAAACGAGCGCGGAGAGAGATCGACGAGTCCGTGCGTCTGCATCGTGAATCCGGTCTGGTTCCCGGAGCCCTTCATGGCCATCGCGCCCCGCACGCGGTCGAACGCCTGGGCCCCGATGTTCCAGGCGCGGCGAAGGTCAAACGCCGGACGCGCCAGCAGCGGCCGGCGCGCGCGAAGGTCGGCGGCCCAGTTCACCAGGAAGAGAATGTGCCGCGCTTCCTCCTGCATGATCTGGTCGAAGAGTCCGATCAGCTCCGCCGCGAAGAGATCGGTGCGGCGCCCGACGTCGAAGAGCCCGAACGCGAAGAACGAATCGAGGCATTCCCCGTATCCGGTTCGCAGGAAGGTCCAGGTCGGATTCGCCGGCTCCTCGGGCGGCGGGAAGGGGTCGGTCTCGATCCCGTAGTGCCGCGTCAGGAGGGCGATCACCGAGGCGTGCCGTCCCTCCTCGTATCCCTGCAGCGAGATCGCCTCGGCAAGGACGGGGTCCCTCTCCGCGCGGCCGAGCGCCTGCACCTTGACGGCCGTCGCCGCCTCGGTGCGGACGGCTTCGTTCCACACGGGCAGCGATTTCAGCCGCGCGAGGCCCTCCGCGTCGAGGTCCGGCCAGGCGAGATCCTCCGGCCGATACGGCTTGTGGGTTTCGATGAACGTCCGGCAGTAAAGACGGCGGTGTTCCTCGGATCCGATTTCGAGCGGCATGGCGTCCTCCGCGGCCCCGAAGTATAGGGGGGAAGACGTCTTCGCCGCCGCGGCCTGTGCGCCTCCGTACCGTCGGCGGTTGGTATATTTGCACGTCCGGACGGTGGCGGGCCGCTCGGCCGCCTGCATCCTCGGGCTGCCGCCAGACGTATTTCGAGAAGGCGCGCGACATGAAAAAAAACGACGAATCTTCCTCGGCTCCGGGCCCCCCGGCCGGCAGATTCGGGGTCCTGGCACGCGTGGACTCGCCCTCTGATCTGAAGAAACTTTCCTCGGACGAGCTGATCGAGCTCGCGGGCGAATGCCGGACGGTCATCATCGACACGATCACGAAGACGGGCGGACATCTCGCCTCCAATCTCGGCGTCGTCGAGCTGACGCTCGCTCTCCACCGGGTCTTCGACAGCCCGAAGGACCGGCTCGTGTGGGACACCTCCAACCAGTGCTACACCCACAAGCTCGTGACCGGGCGCCGGGACGGCTTCTCCACGATTCGGACGCCGGGCGGTCTGTCGGGGTTTGCGGAGCCTTCGGAGAGCGCGCACGATACCCTGGCGGCGGGCCACGCCGGCACGGGCTTAAGCTACGCGCTCGGCATCGCGGCGGCTCTGCAGAACGATCCTTCGGAGCCCTCCGTCGTCGCGATCGTGGGGGACGGCGCCCTGACCTCGGGCACGAGCTACGAGGCGCTCAACAACATCGTCCATCAGAAGCCGAAGCGGCTCGTCGTGGTCTTCAACGACAACGGGTGGTCGATTTCGGAGAACATCGGCTGGCTCACGCACTGGCGCAACCGGCTGATCCTGAACCCCAAGTATCAGAAGCTCACCGAGACCGGCCAGAAGCTGATTTCCAAGCTGCCGCTCGGCGAAGAGGCCTGGGAGATCGCGCGCAAGATCAAGACCTCCGTCGAGGGTCTCTTTCTCCCGAACGTGATCTGGGAGGAGATGGGACTTCAGTACATCGGCCCGATCGACGGACACAACCTTCCCGAGCTCGAAGAGGCCCTGCGCAGCGTGAGGGACATCTCCCGGGACGGAACGCCCGTGGTGCTCCACGCGCTCACGCACAAAGGACGCGGGTTCAAGCAGGCCGAGGACAACCCCTTGAAGTTCCATCAGCCGGGCAGCCCCTCTCCCATGGCGGGCCCCGGCGCCCGATACACGTACTCGCAGGTCTTCGCGCGGACCCTGATCACGATGATGGAGGCGGACCCGACCATCGTCGGGATCAGCGCCGCGATGCTCGAAGGGACGGGGCTCGCGGAAGTCAAGAAGCGGTTCCCCGAGCGCGTGTACGACGTCGGAATCGCCGAGGAGCATGCGGTCATCATGGCGGCCGGAATGGCGAAGGAGGGCTGGAAGCCCGTCGTCTCCATCTATTCGACGTTTCTCCAGAGGTCCTTCGACCAGCTGATCCACGACGTCGCGCTGCAGAACCTGCCGGTGACGGTCTGCATCGACCGGGCAGGCCTGGTGGGCGACGACGGCAAGACGCACCAGGGGATCTTCGACATCGCGTTCACGCGGTGTATCCCCAACATGACGGTCGCCGCCCCCAGGGACGAGAACGAGCTTCAGCACATGCTCTTCACCGCGATCCGCTCCGGCCGGCCGTGGGCGGTGCGCTATCCCCGGGGGCTCGGCGTCGGCGCTCCGCTCGACGAAGAGCTTCGGGAGATTCCGCGGGGGCGCGGCGAGATCCTCTCGGAGGGGAGCGATGTGTGCCTCCTCGCCTACGGATCGATGGTCCCCGTCGCCGTGGAGGCGGCGGCTCTGCTCGCCGCCCGCGGCGTCTCATGCGGCGTCGTCAACGCGCGGTTTGCCAAACCGCTCGACCGCGAGCTTCTCGCGCGGGTCTTCGAGATGGTTCCGCGGATCGTCACCGTCGAAGAGCACCTGGCGGCGGGAGGGTTCGGGAGCGGCGTGCTCGAGGCCGCGCAGGCGCTCGGGCTCCCGGCGTCGCGGGTCCGGGTTCACGCGATCCCGGATCAGTTCGTCGAGCACTCTCCCCAGGCTCTGCAGCGGAAAAATTTCGGGCTCGATCCCGACGGCGTCGCGGACCGCGTCCTGGCGCTGTCGCCCGAGCTCGCGCGCTCGGCCGCCGGCGACGCCGCGAAGCGTTCCAAGCTCGACCAGGACCTGGTGGAAACGGTTTCCTGGTGACTCCCGCGGAGGCGCCCGCCCTTGGACGGACACTGCTCGTCGCCGGGCTTCGCGGCTTCTGCGCGGGCGTCGTTCGTGCCATCGACGTGGTCCAGCGGCCGATCGAGATCTGCGACGGGCCCGTGTACGTCCGGAAGGAGATCATCCACAACCGCTACGTCGTGGACGAGCTTCGAGAGAAGGGCGCTCGCTTCGTCGAGGAAGTTCACGAAGCTCCGGACGGGGCGTGGCTCATCTACTCGGCTCACGGCGTCTCGCCGGGGGTGCGCGAGCAGGCGACGCGTAAGCGGCTGCGAACCATCGACGCGACGTGCCCGCTCGTCACCAAAGTCCACGTCGAGGCGATCCACTTCGCCCGGCGCGGCTACACGATCATCCTGATCGGCCACGAGAAGCATGACGAGACCATAGGCACCCTGGGAGAAGCCCGCGACTCGATTCGCCTCGTCGGCACGAAAGAGGATGCGGAAAGCGTGGAGGTTCCCGATCCCGAGCGCGTCGCGTATTTGACGCAGACGACTCTCTCGGTCGACGACACGCGCGAGATCGCCGCGGTGCTCCAGCGACGCTTTCCGGCGCTCGTCTCGCCCGCCAGGGGCGACATCTGTTACGCGACTCAGAACCGCCAGGACGCCGTGCGCGCGATGGCGCCGCACGTTGAGACGCTCCTGGTTCTCGGAGCGCCGAACAGTTCGAACTCACTGCGACTCTGCGAAGTGGCACTCGGCCAGGGGATTCCCTCCCATCTCATCGAGGGCGCCGGCGACATCGACGCTCGGTGGCTCGAAGGCGTTCGCGTCCTCGGCCTGACGGCGAGCGCTTCGGCGCCGGAGATCCTCGTGCAGGAGGTGGTGGACTACGCCCGAAGGTCGCTCGGGGTCGATTCAGTCCGGGAGTTCGAGACCGTTCGGGAGAACGTCACCTTTTCCCTTCCCCTGGAGCTGAAGGCGCTGCTGCCTGCGCGGTCCAGGCTGCCCTGAGCGGGATCGTGTCTTCGCCTCCGATCGAAAAGCCGCGGAGCGGCTTCGGCTCGAACCCCTCCCGTCTCCGCTCGCGCGCGCTCCCGGCGGTCCTCGCCGTCGCCGGCCTTTCGCTGGGCGTCTTCGTGTTCGCCTCCGCCGGCTGGCGGGAAATCGTGTGGAACGTCTCGCGCGTGGGCGCCTGGTTCCCTCTTCTCATCGTCCTCTACACGCTCGCGCAGGCCGCGTTCGCCCTGGGCTGGCGCGCGGTGATCGATCCCCTCCCTTCGTGGCGGCAGTTTCCCAGGCTGTTGGCGGTTTACCTCGCGGGGGACGCCGCCAACACGCTCGTGCCGGGCAATGTCGCGGGAGAGCCTCTCAAAGTGCCGCTCCTCCGCGGGATGGCGGCGCCTGAGGCGGCGCTCTCCTCCGTCACCATCCACAAGCACGCGGACCTTCTGGCTCAGTGGCTGTTCGTCTGCGCCGGAGTCGGCGTCGCGCTCACGAGATTTCGGCTCCCGCTCCCGGCGAGCGCCGGCGCTCTGGCCGCAACGGGAGGTCTGGGCCTCCTGCTCGCCCTGATGACGTGGGCGCTGCAGCGCGGCACCTATGCGCCGCTGCTCGACCGGATGGCGCGCTGGAAGCCGCTCGGCCGCCGCCTCGGGCGGTTCCGCCGCCCGGCACGCGCGGTCGACCTGCGCATCCGGGATTTCTACCGGATGCACCCCCGCCGTTTTGCCGCCGCGGTTGCCTGGTGCTTCCTCGGCTGGTGCGGCGGGCTCCTCGAGACGCGGATCCTCCTCCGGCTCCTGACTCCGCACGCGGGCTGGGCAGCGGCGTTTGCCGTCGAGGCGCTCGCGATGACGCTCAACAATGTCTTCCTGTTCGTGCCGGGCCGGATCGGGACCGCGGAGGGGATTCGTGTCGCCGTCTTCGTGCTTCTCGGGCTGCCCGCGCCGCAGGGCGCCGCTTACGCGTTGCTGCGCCGCGCGAGGGAGCTCGCGTGGATTCTTCCCGGGCTTGTCGTTCTGGCGGGAGCTTCGGGACGGGCCGCCTTCGGCCGCGGCCCGGGCGGCGCCGCGCCTCCCCGGCCGGCGTCCCTCGTCGCTTCCATTCCCGCGCCGGAGTCCAACCCGTGACGCGCGCTTTACCGGTGTTGGGGCCGCGGCCCGAGGCCGTGCTCTTCGATTTCGGCGGCACCCTCGATTCGGACGGCGAGCCGTGGAAGGAGCGCTTCTTCCGCATCTGGAGCGAGGAAGCGGGAGAGACCCCGCGGACGCGCTTTGATCCCGCTTTTTACGCCGCAGACGACGCGCTCGTCGGAACGATCCCCCCGTCGTTCCTCCTTTCGGAGACGATCGCTCTCCTGAGCCGGGGAGTCGCGGCCCGGCTCGGCGCCGGAGCCGCCGCCGCCGAGCGCGCCGGCCGCCGGTTCGCGGAGGAGACGCGCGGGACGCTCGCGCGCCGGGCTGACCTGCTGGGAAGGCTTTCTGCTTCCTACCGGCTCGGGATCGTGTCCAACTTCTACGGCAACCTGCAGAGCGTGTGCGAAGAGGCCGGGATTGCCCGATTCTTTCTGGCCTCGATCGACTCGGTGGTCGTCGGCTGCTCGAAGCCCGCGCCGGCCATCTTCGAAGCGGCCCTCGCGGCGCTCGAAGTCGGTGCGCCGGCCGCCATTTTCGTCGGCGATTCGATCCCCCGCGACATGGCGGGCGCACGAGGCGTCGGGATGCGGCACGTCCTGCTGCGCGCCACAAACGGCGCGGCGCCTTCTCTCTGCTGCCCTGGGGACGCCGAAATCGGGCGCCTCGAGGACCTCTGCGGGATCCTGCCGTGACCGCCCCGGTCTTCGGAGCGATCCTCGCGGCGGGGGAAGGCAGCCGCCTGCGCTCGGACGGCTGGGACGGGCCCAAGCCGCTCGTTCGGGTGGCCGGCGTTCCGCTGATCGAGCACGCCATCTCGAACTTCCTGGCTTCCGGCGTGACTCGGCTCGCCATCATCTTCAGCGATTCGGAGGAGGACTGCGCCGCCTTCGTCCGGTCGCGCTTTCCCGGTGCGGAGATCGACATCCTCCTGCGGAGGACGTCCTCGTCGTTCGAGAGCTTCCGGGCGCTCTCAGCCAGGATCCCGGCCGGCCGAATCCTCTTTTCCACGGTCGACGGCTGGTGGCTCCCCGAGGACTTTGCCGGGTTCGTGCGTGCCGCGGTCGCGACGCCCGCCGACTCCACCGTCCTCGCGGTCACCCGGTTCGTGGACGACGAGCGGCCGCTCTGGGTGAGAACGCGCGGCGATGGCGCGGTCGAGGCGCTCGGAGGCGAGGGGGGCGATTGCGTCACCGCCGGCGCGTATCTCTTTTCCGCCCGGGCCCGCGAGCTCGCGGCGGACGCCCCCGCGGACCGACTGCGCGAGTTTCTTCACTGGCTCGTCCGTCAGGAAGAGCCCGTCCGGGCGGTTTCCGTCGGGAAGGTCGTCGATGTGGACCGTGGACGGGACGTGGCGGTCGCGGAAGAGCTGGCGCGCCGGCGGTCCGCGTCGGCAGAGACGTCTTCGTGACAGCGGAGCGGGCCTGGGGCATTTACCGGGAGCTCGTTCATTCGCCCGGACGCGAGACGGACGACGCGTTGATCCTGAGGGCGGTCGCCGGATGCCTCGAGCGGCAGGGCTTTTCCGTCTCCCTCACGACCGCGGAAGAGCTCACGGGCGGCGGAAAGGAGCGGCCCGAATCGCTTTTCGTGATGTGCGAGCGTCTGCCTGTCCTGGAGAGGCTCGCCGGCTGGGAGGCGGAGGGAGCCTGTGTCCTGAACCGTCCCGCGGGAGTGCGCAACACATACCGCGACCGGACGGCCGCCATCTTTGCGCGCGAGGGCGTCCGGTTTCCCGCGAGCGTTCTGGTCTCGACGTCCGAGCGGCCGCCCCTCGGACCCGGCGACGCCATCGACCTCGGAGGTCTCTGGATCAAGCGCGGGGACGTTCACGCGACCGAAGAGGGCGACGTCCTCCGGCCTCCGGACACCGCCGCCGCGCTTTTGGCGCTGCGGGATTTCTCCCGGCGCGGAGTCGCCCGGGCGCTCCTCCAGGAGCACGTTCCCGGCGATCTCGTGAAGTTCTACGGAGTCGCGGCGCCCGAGCCGGGGGCGCCCGCGTGGTTCGAGTGGTTCTACCATCGCGACCAGGACCTCGAAAACCATCCTTTCGATCCGGCGGCGCTGCGGCGTGCGGCCGAAGGCGCGGCCGGCGCGCTCGAGCTGGATGTCTGGGGGGGTGACGCTATCGTCCCCCCCGGCGGCGATCCCGTCGTGATCGACCTGAATGCCTGGCCGAGCTTCGCGCTCTTTCGTGAGACCGCGGCCGCGCGGATCGCGGCGTTTCTCGCGGCCCGTTTCCGCTCGCACGTCCGAACCGGAGTGACAGAATGACGAAGGTCATGGGGGACCAGGCGGAGACGATGGCGGGGCCGCGGTCCCGCGAGCTCTTCGCGCGCGAAAGCGCGCACATGGCCCCGGGACTGCAGTCGATCGCGCTTTACTCGGGTCTCGCGATGGCGCGGGGCCGGGGGACGCGGCTCTTCGACGAGGACCGCAACGAGTACATCGACTTCGTCGCCGGGATCGGCGTTGGGAGCGTCGGCCACTGCCATCCCCACTACGTCGAGAGCCTGAAGAAGCAACTCGAGGAACTGACGTTCGGAAGCTTCACGACGGAAGTCCGCACGCGATTTCTGGAGCTTTTGGCGACCGTCACGCCGCCGGGGCTCTCGCGCATCCAGCTCTTCTCCGGGGGAGCCGAGGCCGTCGAGGCGGCGTTCCGGCTGGCCAAGTCCGCCACCCGGAAGTTCGAGTTCATCGGGTTCACGGGCGCCTTCCACGGAAAAACGGGCGGCGTCCTCCCCCTGCTCTCCGGGGAATTCAAGCATCAGCTCGGGCCCTTCGTGCCGGGTCTCTACACCGCTCCCTACGCCAATTGCTACCGCTGTCCCCTGAAGCTCGAGTATCCGGACTGCGGGCTCGCCTGCGTCGAAGAGTTGCGCCGGACGATCCGGGAAGACACGGGCGGAGAGATCGCGGCGATCATCATCGAGCCGATCCAGGGAACCGCCGGCAACGTCATTCCACCCGCCGGATTCCTCCCCGCCGTGCGCGAGGTCGCGCGCGAAAACGGCGCGCTCTTCATCGCGGACGAGATGCTCACGGGATTCGGACGCACGGGACGGACGTGGGCATGCGACCACGAAGGGATCGTTCCGGACGTGCTCACGGTCGGAAAGGGAATCGGGGGCGGGTTCCCGCTCGCCGGCGTCGTCTCGACCGACGCCCTGACGGCGCACGCGCCGTTCTCCAATCCGAGCGGGAGCTCCTCGTCCTATGGAGGCAATCCGCTCGCCGCCGCCGCGGGGCTCGCTTCGCTCGAGATCCTGATCGGGGAGAAGCTGGCGGAAAACGCGGACCGCGTCGGCCGAGTGATGCTCGCCCGGCTGGAGGAGATGAAGGAGCGACACCGGTTCATCGGCGACGTTCGAGGGCGCGGACTCCTTCTCGGCATAGAGCTGGTGTCGGATCGCACGACGAAGGAACCGCTGGAGAAGAGGTGGACCCGCGCTCTCTTCCAGGAATGCCTCCGGCGGGGACTCGTGTCCATGTGCTACTCGTCCTCGATTCGCATCAATCCGCCCCTGGTCATCGATGAGGAAACCGCTCTCGAAGGGCTACAGGCTCTGGACGATGCGATGTCCGCGGTCTTTGCGGAACCCTGAAATGCCGAAGACGTGGCGTGGAGCTCTGATCGGTGCGGGGCACGTGGCCCTCGAAGGTCACCTCCCCGGCTGGTCGTCGAGGCGGGATGTCGCGATCGCCGCCGCCACCGACGCGCGGGGGGAAGCCCGCGGGGCCGTTTCCGCAGCTCTGCCGCAGGCCGTCTGGCACGATTCCCTCGAGTCGCTTCTTTCCTCGGAGCCGCTCGACTTTCTCGACATCTGCACGCCGCCCGACGCGCACGGGGCGGCCATCCTCGCGGGACTCGAGCGCGGACTGCACGTGCTCTGCGAAAAGCCCCTCGTTCTGGACCGCGAAGAGCTCGTCCGCCTGAAGACTCTCTCGGAGGAGCGCGGTCTCGTGCTCGCCTCGGTGCACAACTGGAAGCACGCGCCCGGCCTGGAGCGCGCCGGCGCCCTCGTGCGCCAGGGCGCGATCGGCCGGGTGCGAAACGTCGTCTGGGAGGTGACGCGCACCGAGCCTTCGGCGGCCGCTCCCGCGGCGGGCGCCTCGAACTGGCGGCTCGATCCGTCGCGATCCGGAGGCGGAATTCTCGTCGATCACGGATGGCACGCCGTGTACATGGCCGCAACGTGGCTCGCCGGCCGGCTGCGGTCGGTCTCCGGCCGGCTCGAAACGCGCAAGCACCACCGGTGGCCCGTCGAAGACACCGCAGATGTCCGCCTCGCGTTCGACGGGGGAGACGCGCGTCTCTTCCTGACCTGGGCGGGCGAGGAAAGGCGCAACCGGGTGACGATCGAGGGCACGGCGGGCACGATCCGCATCGACGGCGCGTCGCTGGAGCTGGAAACCGGAAGGGAAGAGGCGAGCCGTCGCGAGTACGCCCCGTCGCTGTCCGACGGCTCCCACCACCCGGATTGGTTTGCCGGGGTCGCGGACGACTTCGTTTCCGCGATGTCGCGCGGCCGCGCTTCGGCGAGTCTCGCGGAAGCGGCGGTCTGCCTGGAGGCGATTCTTCTCGCGCAGGAATCGTCGCGGCGGGGCGGGAAGAGGATCCAGGCCTTTGCGTCCGGCCGCGATCTCGCCGGAGTCGCGGCCGGAAGGGGTGGCGGGCGATGAGGGGGCCGGAGATGCCGGCCGCTTTGCGCGTTCTCGCTCCCGAGTCGGACGGCGTCCCCTCCGCGACGCCGATCCTCGGGTTGCCGCTGGCGCGCCGTGTGGCCCTGGCCGCGCAGAGGGCCGGGTTTTCGGAGATCCTGTTCGAGGAGGCGCCGGGGCTCGCCGGTGCCCTCGCCGGGACGGCCGCCCGCATCGTCCCGGCTCTTGCGGGCTGCGACAGAACGGGCGCATCCTCCGCCGGCGGCCCTTTACAGACGGAGGCGCGCCCCGCCGCGCCGGCGAGAGAACTGGTCCTCCCTTCGGGAGCGATCCCCCGCATCGATTGGCTGCGCCGGCGCCGCGAGCGGCCGGACGTCGAAGAGGCGCCCGGAGCCGGAGCGGGCCTTTTCAGGCTTCGCACGGCAAGAGACGTCGGTCCGGCGGAGCGGTGGCTGTTGCAGGGCCTGATCAAGGACACGGAGGGCTTCTTCTCCCGCCACTTCGAACGCCGGGTCTCTCTGGCGATCACGAAGCGTCTGGTGCGAACACCCGTCACGCCCAACGCGATGACGGCGATCTCCGTCGCGGTCGGGCTGATTGCCGCCTCGTTTTTTCTGTCGATCTCCCTCGCGTGGCAGTTCGCCGGCGCTTTGCTGTTCCTTCTCCATTCGATCCTGGACGGCTGCGACGGCGAACTCGCCCGTTTGAAATTCACCGAATCGCGGCTCGGTGGCGTCCTCGATTTCTGGGGGGACAACGTCGTCCACTCGGCGGTCTTCGGCTGCATGGCGATCGGATGGTGTCGGTCCGCCGGCGATCTCCGGCCGCTCGTCGCCGGTGCGGCCGCGATTGTCGGCACGCTCGGCTCGGCCGCGTACGTGTACCGCCACGCGATGGCTCCCGTGCGCGAAGGACCTCAGTTCACCTCCGTCACGGCGGGCGCCCCCACTCGCCTGTCCCGGCTCGCGGACGCGCTGGCGAGGCGCGACTTCATCTACCTGGTGATTCTGCTCTCGGCCTTCGGCCGCGCGCACTGGTTTCTGGCGCTGGCCGCCGTAGGCGCGCCGCTCTTCTTTTTCTTTCTCGTCGCGATCGAGGTTTACGGACGGCGCCTCGGAAGGAGCCTCTCATGACAGACCAGACGTCGTTCTACCCCGAGCTCGAAAAAACGATCGCTCCCGTGCGAGGAAAGCTCGGGGTCCTGCTCCCGGGGCTCGGGGCGGTGTCGACCACGCTGATCGCGGGTGTGCGGCTGATTGAGAAGGGCCTGGCGCGCCCCATCGGCTCTCTGACGCAGATGCAGCGGCTGCGCCTCGGCAAGCGGTCCAACCCCCGGTTCGTCCCGATCTCGGAGGTGGTGCCGCTCGCGACTCTTTCCGACCTCGTCTTCGGCGCCTGGGACATCTTCCCGGAGAACGCGTACGAGTCCGCCCTCGCGGCCGGGGTTCTGGAACCTGAGCTTCTGGAGCGCGTCCGCCCGGATCTCGAGGCGGTGGTTCCGTGGCCGGCAGTCTTCGATCGCGAGTGGGTACGGCGGCTGGATGGCCGGCACGTGAAGACGGGAGCGACGAAGCGCCACCTGGCAGACGCGCTGATCCGCGACATCGACGACTTTCGATCCAGGCACGGCCTCGACCGCGCCGTCATGCTCTGGTGCGGCTCGACCGAGGTTTACGCCCGGGCTTGCGCCGTCCACGAGACCGTCGCGGCTTTCGAGCGCGGCCTGGAGAACAATGCGCCGGAGATCTCACCCTCGATGTTGTACGCCTACGCGGCGATTTCCGCCGGCGTCCCATTCGGAAACGGAGCGCCGAATCTCTGCGTGGACATGCCGGCGATGGTCGAGCTCGCGCGCGGCAAGGGCGTTCCGATCGCCGGCAAGGACTTCAAAACGGGCCAGACGCTGATGAAGACGATCATCGCGCCCGGGTTGAAGGCGAGGATGCTGGGCCTGTCCGGCTGGTTTTCGACGAACATTCTCGGAAACCGCGACGGCGAGGTCCTGGACGATCCCGGGTCCTTCCGCACGAAGGAGGTGAGCAAGGCCTCCGTTCTCGACGCCATCCTTCAACCCGACATCTACCGCGAGCTTTACGGCGACTATTTTCACAAGGTACGGATCGAGTACTACCCACCCCGGGGAGACGCGAAGGAGGGCTGGGACAACATCGACATCGTCGGTTGGCTCGGCCTTCCGATGCAGATCAAGGTGAATTTCCTGTGCCGGGACTCGATCCTCGCGGCACCGGTCGCTCTCGACCTGATTCTCTTTCTGGACCTCGCGATGCGGGCGGGACTTTCCGGGATCCAGGAATGGCTCTCCTTCTATTTCAAGTCGCCGATGTCGCGTCCGGATTTGAAGCCCGAGCACGACCTGTTCATCCAGCACTTGAAGCTGACCAACACGCTGCGCATTCTCGTCGGCGAGGAGGTGCTGGATCACTCGGGCCTCGACTACTACGAGTCAGAGACGCCCGACGCGGCGGAGGACCTGCACCCGGTTCGGAAATCCGGGACCGAATGACGCCACGGCCCGCGCCTGTGCCCGCATGAGTGACGCCTCTCAGGGAACGGCCCGCCGGGGGAGGGTCATCGCCGCCGTCGTTTTCCTCTCACTGCTCGTGGGCGCCGCGGTCGCCTTCCGCAGACCCGCGCGGCCGGTGCTCGTGACCGCGAAACCCTCGTCGCACGATCTCGTCGTTTCGATCATGAGCGACGGGACCCTCGAGCCTCCGCCCGGAGGGGAGCTTCGTGCGCCCGCCAACGCGACCGTCCGCGAAATCGGCGTCGCCGAGGGCCAGCGTGTGACGCGCGGGACGCCTCTCGTCCGGCTCTCCGAGCCCGACCTCTCGCAGTCGGCCCTGGCAGCCCGCTCGGGGGCCGTCGGGCTGGCGGAAGAGCGTTCTCGTGTGGCAGCCGAGCTCGATTCGGCGCGGCGGGAGTCCGAGCATCTTCGGGGCGTTTTCGAATCGGACCTCCGCCTCCTCGCTCAATCGGCGATTCCCCGGGCGACCCGCGACGCGGACGAGCTCGCGTTTCGCCAATCGCAGGATCGCGTCCGGCAGGCGCGGGCCCGGCTGGAGTCTGTCGGAGATCGATCGGCCGGCCACGCTTCTCGCCTTCGCCTCGCCGACGTCTCCGCCCGCGAGCTGGAGAGGCGCGTCGCCGCTCTGACTCTCCGAGCGCCGGCGGACGGAATCGTGTACGGCCTACCCCGCAAGGTGGGCGAATCCGTCGCCGCCGGTCAGCTCGTCGCGAGTGTGGCGGATCCGCAGCATCTGCGCGTCCGAGCGCGCGTCGACCAGGCGGACCTTCCCCGGGTGTCGACGGGGCAGCGGATGATCGTGACGTTCGACGGTCTGCCCGACAAGCGCTGGGGAGGCACGGTTCGTTCGGTCCCTTCGGGAGTCACGGAAGCCGGGGGGCGGCAGGTCGGGGAGGTGATCGGCGAGATCTCGGACCCCGCGCTCTCTCTTCCGCCCAACGCCGCGGTCAACGTGCAGATCATCGTGCCGCTTTCCGATGGCGAGCGCGTCTCGGCGGCCGGGACGAGCCGGTAGAACGAACGTGGCGCTTCTTTCGGGGGAGGCGTTGGAGACCGCGCTTCGGAGGTTCCGGACGCATCCGGTCCAGACGGCGCTGACTCTGACGGGCCTCGTCGTCGGAACCGCCGCCATCATCCTGATCGTCGCTCTCGGCATCACGGGCCGGGCGTTCGTCATGCGGCAGATCGAGGGCGTGGGCTCCAATCTCCTCTGGGCGAATTACCGCGGGACCGTGGCGGCGGGAAGCGCGCGCGCGCTGGACGACGTGCTGACCGAGGCGGACGTGAACGCGGTCGTGGCGCGAAAGGATCTCTTTTCCGGAGTCACCGGGGTCCTCGTGCTCCGCGGCAGCGTCACGGTTCAGTCTCAGGTCAAGACGCTGACCGTGATCGGCGTGATGGCGAACTATGGCGCGGTCCGCAAGAACACGCGGATTCTCAAGGGCCGCCTCATCGACGAGGACGACGTTCAGAGTCGGGGCCGCGTGTGCGTCGTGAATCGCGACCTCTACAGACGCCAGTTTGGCGACGAGCCTCCCGACGGAAAAACCATTCGAACGCTCGGCGCCACGTTTCAGGTCATCGGCGTCTTTGAAGAGCCCGTCGACACTCTCGGTCGCGGGGACGTCGTTCCGGAAACCATCCTCGTCCCGATCACGGTTGTCTGGTCTTTCACACCGCTCAGGGAGGTGAAGACCATTTTCGCGGAGGTTCGCGACTTCACGGCGCTTCCCTCGGCGGTGGCGGCGGTCGAGGCGCTCCTGAAGGAACGGCACCGCACGGGCGCGGTGTACGAGGTCGAGAGCATGACGACGGTCGTGAATCTCGCGCGCACGATCTCCGTCGGCCTGATCGCCGTGTTCGTGCTGGCCGCCGCGGTGTCGGTCGTGGTCGGCGGCGTGGGGATCATGAACATTCTGCTGGCCTCCGTCGAGCAGAGGACCCGTGAGATCGGCGTGCGCATGTCCGTGGGGGCGCGCCGGCGGGACATCCTCCGGCAATTCCTGACGGAGGCGCTCATCCTGGGAGCGGTCGGGTCTCTTCTCGGCGTTCTGGTAGGCGTCGCGCTGCCGCTGCTCGCGGGTCTGCTCGTCCCGGAAGTGGACGTCCGGATCTCCGGCCTTTCCGTCGCCCTCGCTTTCATCTTTTCGTGCGCCGTCGCCGTTCTTTTCGGAGTCGTTCCCGCTTCACGAGCCGCGAACATGAATCCTACGGAGGCCCTGCGATATGAGTGACCGCCGCTTTCTGCCCTGCCTTCTCGCGCTCCTCGTTTTCCCGCTGGCGGCCGGCGCGCACGCGCAGACCACCCCCGAACCGCTGACACTCCCGCGCGCTGTCGAGATGGCGCTCGCGCGCGCGCCGGAGGTGGCCGTCGCGCAGGCGGAATCGGACCTCGCCGGGGCCTCGGCCGGACTGGCGCGATCCCGCTCCGGGCTCGAGGCGTTCGTGGCGACGAATCCCGGCTACTCCTCCGGCCTGCCCGTCATCGTCGCGGGCCAGGTGCCTTCCGTCGTCAACGTCTCGGTCAGGCAGCCGATCTATGACCCGTCGCTCAAGGCCGGACTCTGGACGGCGCGGGCGGCCGCGGAGGAGCGGCAATCCGCGCTGGAGCGTGCGCAATCCGAGACCGCCCGCGCCGTCATCCTCGCGTACGGGCGGGTGGTCGCGGACGGGACCCTTCTCGCGGGCGCCCGCCGCGCGCTCGAGGCGCGGGAAGCGATGGCTCGCCGGGCGTCTTCGCTGGCCGCCGAGGGGCGCGCGACGCCGGTCGACTCCGATGCGGCCTATGTGGAAGTGGCGCGGGCGAAACAGCGGCTCCTGGACCGGACCCTCGCCCGGGAGCTCGACGAGTTCGAGTTGAAGGGGCTGCTGGACTGGCCCTCCGGGAAGACGCTGACACTTGCCGAAGACGCTCTGGGCTCCATGCCGCCTCCTGGTTCCGGAAACGGCGAAACCACCGCCCGAGCCGCGGATCCGGAGACGCTTTCCCTCGAGCGAGAGATCCAGTCGCTGCGTGCCGCGGCTGCGGCGCGATCGAAGAGACTTCAGCCGACGGTCCAGGCTGAGGCGCAGTACCTGCGGCTCGCGAAGTACAACCATTTCGACGACTACTTCCGCCGCTTCCGGGAGAACGACTTTTCCGTCGGGGTGTCCATCTCGATTCCTCTCTGGTCGAGCGGCCGCACGGAGGGAATGGCGGCGGAAGCGAGGGCACGCGTCGCGCGCGCCGAGGCGTCGCTGCGGGGCCGCGCGCGGGAGGTCGACCTCGCGATCCGTCGGGGCGAGGCAGATCTCGCGCGGGCGGCGTCTCAGGAAGCGGTCGCCCGGAGCGCGGAGGCGGTCGCCCGGGAACGAGCGCGAATCGGGTCGGCCCTCGCGGCGGAAGGCCGCGGAGATGCCGACGGCGCCGAGCTCGCCGACCTGGCTCTCATCCGCGCGCGCGAGGAGGTCGCGAATGCGTCCCAGGCCGTGCTGGCGGCGCAGGTGTCGCTGCTCGCGTCCCGGGGCGAGCTCGTTTCGAGCCTGGTCGCCCCCCGGGGGTCGGGCCGAGCTCGCTGATGCGGGCTCGCGCCGGCAGCCGTAACCCGAGCGATCACACGCTCAACGTCGAGAGCTCCTGCCGGCGCCCGCCGGGTGGCGCAAGGACAACAGCATCCCCAGCCCCACCGCCAGAGCCGAGCCCAGGAGGGAGTACCAGGGCCAGGCGATCTGCCGGGCAAAGGGCCAGTCGATCCAGCCGCGCGACCCCAGCCAGAGCGACATCATCGCCGCCGCCGAGCAGCCGATTGCCCACAGCACGTCGGCCTGCCGCGCGCGGCGGGCGAAGAGGGCCAGCAGGAAAGCGCCCAGGAGGCCTCCCGCCGTCACGCTCAGAAGCCCGAGCGCGACCTGGACCGCGGGCTGCGACTGGGCGAGACGCGAGAAACCGATCGCCAGAAGCGCGAGCGCGACCGTCCAGAAGAGAGTCAGCGACCGCCCGAGCTTCAAGCCCCTTCGGCCTTCGAGCGCCTGAGGGCCCGCGAGGGGCCCGACGATGTCGTTGGCCAGCGCGGAGGCGAGCGAGTTCAACGCGGAAGACTCCGAGCACATGGCGGCCGAGAACATGCCCGCGACCAGGTAGGCGGAGAGAAGAGGCGGGAGATGCCGGACGATGTACGTGGGAAAAACCTCGTCCGGAGAGCCGAACCCCGAGGCTCCGGAGAGGCCGGGGGAGATCGGCCGGCCGTGGAAGAAGGAGAAGAGACCGACTCCGATCGTGACGAAGAGGGTCATCTGGACGAGCACGAGGAACCCGCTTCCGATCAACGCCCGCTGGGCGTCCTTCAGGGTGCGGCAGGCCAGCAGCCGCTGAACGATGAGCTGATCGGCGCCGTGGCTCGCCATCGTCAGGAAGGCGCCGCCGAGCAGGCCCGCCCAGAAGGTGTAGGGCTTCGAGAAGTCGAGGTGAAAGTCGAAGAGGCGGGCGGGGTGACCGGACGCGGAGGCAAACGAGAGAATTCCGTGCAGACCGCCGGGTGATCCGGCCACGAGAAACCAGAGGGCCAGGACGGCGCCCGAGATGTAGATGAACACCTGGATGAGGTCGATCCAGATGACCGCCTTGATGCCGCCCAGAAAGGTGTAGAGCGCGGTCGCGCCGGCGAGGGCGAGAACGGCGCACCAGACGGGAACGCCGACGAGGAGGGCGATCGGGATCGCGGGTACCGCGAGTCGCACGGAGGCGGCCAGCACGCGGGTGAACATGAAGAGCGTCGACGTGAACCTGCGCGCCACCGCGCCGAACCGCTTCTCGAGCAGCGCGTAGGCGGTCGAGAGCTCGCCCTGGAAGTAGCTCGGGAGCAGGATGAACGAGATCGCGATCCGTCCGACGACGTATCCGAAGACGAGCTGCAGGAAGAGAAACCCGGTGCGGTATGCGTCCCCGGGGACGGAGAGAAACGTCAGCGCGGAGGTCTCCGTCGCCACGATCGATCCCATCACCGCCCACCAGGGCATCGCGTGACTGCCGAGAAAATATTCGCGCGCATCCTTCTGCCCCCGCCCGATCCAGGCGCCGAGAACGTTGATCCCGGCGAGGTATACGACGATCAGCAGAAGGGTCGGAAGCCCGATCCGGAGCGTCTCCACGTCAGCGGCCCCGTGTCATGCGGCCGCGTGTCATGCGGCCCCGTGTCATGCGGTGAGCTCCGCGTGCAGAATCTCGAAGAGAAGGGCATTGCGCCAGTACTCGACGTGCGCGGCGATCAGGGTCGAGGCGGCGGGGTCCCGGATGTTCTGGACGCGCCGCGGGTCGGCCGACTCGGGCAGGTCATACAGCTCGAGCGGACCGCTGACGATGTCCCAGAGCGAATAGACGTTGATCCAGCGGGCCGGCCGCACGGCGTAGTCGCAGATGAGGGGCTGGACGGAGGCCGCGAGCGCCTCCCGCGCCTCCGACGTGTTCCTTCCGGTCACGCCGAAGACGAACGCCGTCTTGTCGAGAGGCGAGCCGACCGTCAGAAAGAGCGGCGTACGCGCGGCGACGTCGAGGCCGCCTCCGGCGCCGCCCTCGCGCGCGGCGATGTCTTCGGAGATGAGACGGTTCAGGATGTCGTAGGCGATGAGGGAGCCGAGCGAGTGCCCGACCTGCACGCACCGCTCGTAGGCGTATCCGGCCCCGTCAGGGGAGGCCGCCGCGTAAACGGCCCGCGCCTTCTTCCACACCGTCTCCTTGATGCGCGCGCGTACGTCGTGGAAGCGGTCGAGCGCATGGGAGGAGACGTACGCCGTGAGATCCCCCGGGTACTGAACGAGGAGAGAGCGGAGCCAGGCGGAAAGCGCGAAGAGAAGCGCCCACGAAATGCCCCGCCGTAGAACGGGAAGCCCCGCGGCCGTCCGGCAGAAGGCTGCGGCCGCGCGCACCTCGCCGGCGAACAGGGCGAGGAGAAGCAGGACTCCCAGAAGGGTCAGCGCGTAGAGGAGCAGGCGGCGCCCCCCTGCGCGCCACTCCGCTCCGGCGCGCGCGACCAGCTTGCCCGCGGCGATCAGGACCAGCGCCGCAGCCGCCGCTCCGAGGCACGCGAGCGCGCCCGTCTCGAAAGCATCGTCGAAACCGGCGACGAACCTCGCGCCCAGCACGTGCCCGAGGACCCCCCGGCTGGTGTCGGCCGGCGGGCACTGGACGTGCGCCCAGAAGAGGAGGGAAGCGAGGCGCCCGCGAGGACGGTGCCCCCAAGGACCGCCGCGAAGGCGAAGACCGAGAAGGCTCCGGCGGCCACGCGCAGGGAAGACCCGGACCTCAGGCGGCGCACGCTGCGCGCCGCGAGCAGCGACAGCCCGAACACGAGCGCCGCCGTGAGAAACAGGTTCATCAGGGTCGACAGATCCTGGAAGAGCGAGTCGGAGAGCCACCGCGGCGGCGGTTCGAGGGTCGTTCGGGCAGCCGCGACGACCAGCACGGCCGCGTTCAGGGCGGCCAGCCCGAAGAGAACCGCCACGGCGACTCCCAGAAGCAGGAGCGTCGAAGCGGGGACCTCCACGAGCCGGTACTGGTCGAAGAGCCAGCGCCGGAATCCTCTCTTGCGAGCGCCGTTCCAGATGCCATTCCATCCGCCGCGCAGGAGAAAGGCGACCACGTCGCGCAGCCTGACCTGGCCCTCGGTCAGGGGCGCCCAGTAGCCTTCGTAGATGTGGACGTCACGCTCCGACCCGTCCTGTCGTTTGAGAGACAGCTCGGCGCGCTGGAGCCTCTCCCCGTCCACGGCGACGCTGCGGACGCGCGGCGCCGGAAGGCTCCCGAGCGGGACGCCGCGTTTTCGGGCGTCCTCGGCCCGCAGTCCCTCCGCGACGAGATCGAGGGTCTCAAACGCGATCTGTTTGCCCATCCCGTGCGTCACGAAAACGGCGCGCGGGTGCGGAGCTGCCGGAGCGCGGGCCTCGGCGGCGCCCGGCGGCCGGTCGAGAGGGAGCGCTGCGCCGACCTCGTACGTGGCGGACTCGCGAGGGGCGGGCGTCGGGTCGATGGGCGGAAGTGTAACGTCAGCGGGCCGGTGCGGCGGTCTTCCCGAGCACTCTGGGACCCCGGCGTCGTGGCGGCGGCAGCGGCGCGGGACGCAGAGGGTTTCCCACGGCGAAGAGGTGGCCGTTGTTCTGCGTGTAGACGAGCCCGTCGGCGGCGATCGAGAGCGGCGTGTAGGCGGCGCCGAGCGCCGAGTTCAAGAAGATCTTCTGGCGCAGCGCGCCATCCGGCCCGATGGCGTAAAGAAATCCATCTTCGCTGTTGGCGTACACGACTCCGCCGGCGTCGACCGCCGGCTGGTTGACGCACCACTCGAAGCTGTCCGGATGGTCCGAGACGCACGAGATCGAGCCGTCGGACTGCCGGACGCAGCTCTCCGTGTTCGTGTTCCGAAACGTCCACTCGGGAGTCATCGCCGGGGTCAGCGAGACGATGTCGTAGCGGCCTGCCTCGGTTGGACAGAAGTTCGGGTCGCCGCAGTAGGAGCCGGTCTCGTAGTGATTGTCCTTCAGGAGAATCGAATACGTCTGGTCGTGCGTCCGAACGGCGGGCGTGATGTCCCACCCGAAGTCGTACGCGCCGACGAAGCCTCCCTGCGCGTCGAAGTGAAAGAGGTGTCCGCGCGAGTAGTTGTAGTTCGTGTAGGCACCGTAGAGCACGCCCCCGTCCGGCAGCGCGACGGGCGATGACGTCGCGAGGTCGATGACCCCCCCGGCCGGAGGCCCGTTCGTCAGCGGATCCACGCCGCGTATGGAGCCGCTCCGGCATCCCCCCGGCGTTCCGTCGGGCGGAAGGAGGACGCCGCAGCCGTCCATGAGCCGGTCCCGGAGAGACGCCGACCAGCGTGGAGAGAGCGAGGAGTCGGCGGCGACGAGGTAGGCCCGCCGTTGAGAGAAGTGCGCGCGGCTGACCGTGTAGACGGTTCCGTCCGCCGCGATCGCGGGGACGACGTTGATCCCGGGCCGCTGCGACCCGCAGGGGAACGTGGGAGGGACCGCGGTGGCGCTCGGGGGATAGGGCAGGGCGCCCGTGAACGTGCCCTCGCAGGCGTCCGAGGCCCCCGGCGCTCCCGGCACGAGCGAAGCGAACGTCGCCATGCGGAAGGTCCCGTCGGTCCGGACCTGCACGAGCCAGCCGCCCCGGGCGTCGCTGCCCCAGGGCCTCGCGAGATCGAGCTGGATGGCGTTGTAATACACGTTGCCGGCGGCGTCGGCCGCGAGGCCTCCGGCGACGAAGATCGAGTCGTCGAGCCCGCCGAACGGAGAAATGCGCACCGCGTTGCCGGTCGCCTTCTCGACGCGGAAAATCGATCCCCCCCGGCCGGGAGCGTAGACGAATCCGCCGGCCAAGACCGGATGGAACACCGGCTCCCATCCGAAGAACCCGCTCGGCCCGCTGCCGGCGTCCGGCTCGGGTTTCCAATCGGTTTCGAATCTCCAGACGGGCGCGAGAGAGGTCCCGGTCCAGCGCAGCTTCTGCACGTTCCATATCTGACGGTCCCAGGCCGCGGGGCCGCAGGGCGCGGGCTGGCGCGATCCGGGGGGCGAGCAGGAGACGTAGGTGCCCGTCTTCGCGCCCATGTAGACGTCCGGCCCGTCGAGCAGCGGAACGGGATAGTGGGCGAGAAGGCTCCCTCCCGACTCGGCAGTCGACTGTCGGACGAAGGGGTCATACACGAAGTCGGCGAGGATCGCCGCGAGCGGCTGAGCCGCGACCGAAGCCGCTGCGCCATGCCGCGCGTCGCGGCCCCACTGAGGCCAGTCGTCGGACCGCAGGGGGGAGGCGGCGAGCAACCAGAGAGCGGCGAGCGCGGCGGAGGCGCCGCGACGGATTGCCGCGGGACGAAGGGTCAAAGTCATCCCCGACACTTCAGGTCCGCGCCTGTTGAGAGTAAACTCTTTGAGACTTTTCGAAAGGAACATGAGCACCGTTCTCGTTGTCGACGATGATCGGGACCTGCGCGAGGCTCTCTGCACCGCCCTCGGGGACTCGGGATTCAGCGCGATCGGGTGCGGGGACGGACGTCAAGCGCTCGAGTATCTCAGGAGCGGCGAAGCCAGGCCTGCTCTCATCCTCCTCGACTGGATGATGCCCGTGATGAGCGGGGGCGAGTTTCTGGAAGCGCAGGCGAAGGACCCGGAGATTTCCGAGATCCCGGTGGTCGTCATCAGCGCGCACGTCAAGGCGGATCTGTTCGGCGTCTCTCTCGGAATCCAGACCCTGCTGCGCAAGCCGTTTCCCCTGGGCGAGCTGATAGGGGAGGTCGAGAAGTACGCCGGTCCTGCGAATCACAGATCCTCTTCAACCGGCTCCGTCTGAGCGCTCAGCGCAGCGCCGGCCGTTCCGCTTTCCCCGTCCGCAGGTCGTAGCGGGCTCCCTCCGGCGCACAGACATGCGGATCTCCGCGGCGCCGAGGACCGGCCCGCCGGGCGGGGTGACCGCCGCGCGCCGCGCGTCGTAAACGACGGCGACCGACAGGCCGGAAACGCGCCAGCCGCCCGAGGGATCGACCTCGAGGGCCGTCGACTCGTCGATACCGACGCCGACTGAGTCCGGGTGCTCCAGGACGACGCTGACGAGCCTATTGTTGCGGCGCCTGCGAACGAAATGCCGATCGACGATCGCCCCCGGATGAGCGCGAATCCGGGCTCGGGCACGACGTTGTCCCGCGCGACCGTCATCGCCTTCGAATCCCGGTTCTGGCTGTTCTGGATGATGAAGACCATCAACAGGGTGATCAGGTTCGTGATCGTGTGGATGATCAGCTGCCGCGTGTCAGAAAAATGAAGCGCTTTGGGTCTTACGCCGGCGGTCGGCCGGTCGAGCCCACGCCTGCGCGAAGATCGCGCTGCTCCGGAGGCGCGAGGCCTCTCGGGCGAGGGCCCCCTCCCGTATGCTCGGCGCGGGCACGGAGGACCATCTGATCCGAGAACGTCGGTTGCGCGGGATAGCCGCGGCGCTGCTCGCCGGCGCGGCCCTCGTCGCGTCCGCGCGTGCTCTCCGTCTCGCGCGCGCCGGACCGGCTCTCGATGCGCACGGCGAGAGGGCCTGGTTCGCCTGGGCGCTCCAGAGCCCGGCGGTTCCTCCGCTGCTCTCGCGCGCCGCGGGAGAGCTCCGGCCGGGCGAGGCCGTCTGGATCGCCGTGCTCGATCCCTCTCTCGACCCCGGCTGGGTGCGCGTCATGGCGCTCTACACGCTGTCGGGCCAGTGCGTGGTCGGGGCGGGCCGCGGTGTTCCTTCCTCCGGAATCTCGCGAGTCGAGCTTCTCCCGGGCGCGCGCCTTCGAGTCGTGCGACGGGTCGGGTGAACTTGGAGATCCTGCGGTTCGCGTCGGGAGCGGGTCTGCTGGTCCTGCTCGGCCGCGCCGCATCGCGGGGACGGGTCCGCGGCCTGGATCCGGGCGAGCTCGCTCTCGACGGCGCCATCGGGCTGAGTCTCGCCGCGCCCGCCGCCCTGGCGTGGCTGGTGCTCGGGATGCCGCTGCCGCCCCGCGTGCTCGCGGGGGCCGAGGCGGCCGCGGCGATCTTCCTCCTGTTCGCTCGTAGGACGGGCAGGTTCCGCGCGGATCCCTCGTCGGCGCCGGAGGATTCCCGCCTCGCCGCGCGCGTCTCCGCGCTCCTCGCCTTCGGCGCCTTCGCCGTCTGCGTGTGGAAATGGGCGCGTGTGCCGCTGTGGTCGTGGGACCACTTCGCCATCTGGGGAGTTAAGGCGAGGCGGCTCTTTCCGCTTTCCTCTCTCGATACGACCACCCTCCATTCCTTCGGGCTCCGCGTGTCGAATCCCAACTATCCGCTCGGGCTCCCGCTCGTCTGGCGGCTCCTCGCGCTGGGCGAGCCCGGGACTGGCGCCTTCCGTGCGTCGCACGGGCTCTTCGCTCTGGGAGCGCTCTTCGCGCTGCGGGCCGGAACGAGGCGAGCGACGGGGTCAGCGCTCCTCGCGAATGCCCTCGCCGGCGCGCTCTGCGTCTCACCCCTCTTCTGGGATTCGGAAGCGCTGGGCCTGGCCGAGATGCCGCTCGCGTTTCTGGCGGTCGCCTCCGCGGCGCTCCTGCTCGGCCTGCGGCATCCCCCCGGGCGGCCCGAGTGGGCGGCCGGCGTGACGATCGGTTATCTCGCCTGGATCAAGCAGGAGGGGATGGTCCTCGCGTGCCTGCTCCTGCTCGCCGGGGTCGGTATCCTGCTCGCGTCGCGCGCCCCGGGCCGGCTTCGCGCGAAGTCCGTCGCGGCCCTCGTTCTCCCCGCCATCGCCGTCGCGGGCGCCGGCGCGGCGCTCTGGCGGCTTCTCCTCCCGCCGGGACTCGGGTTTTTCGTCGGAGACTGGCCCGCGCGGGGCCTGGCGCGCCTGCGAAGTCCGATGGCTCTCTGGAAGGCGCTGGCGCACGAGCTGCTGGCCGGCGACTGGCTGGGCCTCTGGTGAGGGGTGGGGGGGTCCCGCGAGGGTCGTCACGCCCGGCTCCTCCTCCCCAGGATCGCGGCGATCGCGAGGCCGACGGCGAGCATGAGAGGCAGCTCGAGGGCGATCTGCAAGCCCACAACCCGCGGCGGCCAGGGAGCGATCGCGTAATACGTCAGATACCGGCTGACCGTCGCGATCAGCCACAGGCCGCCCCGAACGCGAGCCCCGCCTGCACCCAGGGCGCGCTCGCGAGAGTGCGGGCAAAAATCCAGACCGCTCCGAGAGCGAACACCGCAAATGCCAGGAAGAGAAACGGCGCGTGCGCTTCGCCGTCGGCAGCTCCGCGGATCAGTTGCCGAGACTCGAGGTAGCGAGGCTGCAGGATCTTTCCATGGATCACGAAGTTGCCGGCGGCGGTCACCACCAGGGCGGCGAGAAAGGCCAGGACGTAAGACTTCACGGTGTTCTCCTCACTTTTTTCGAGGCGACGGCGGAGGGCTCGGGATGGCGAGTTTTCGAGACCAGTCGATGGGACCTTCGCGGAATCTCTTTTCGAGCACCAGGAACTCGTGCGCGTTGCCGCGCTCGAAGAAGGCGTAGACCATGTCCCAGTCGGCGCCGGCGCCGAAGCCCGCCATGCTTTCGACCATCCGCGTGCGGCCGGGCCCCGCGTCGTGGAGGGTCAGCACCGAGAAGAGGGTGCCGGCTTCGCGAGGCCCTTTCGGAAAGAAACCGGTCAGCCCGACGCGCATCGCGAACATCTCGAGGGGGAGATACGCGAGCACGGTGTTGTGGATGGCGTCGGGATCCGAGACGCTGCCGTCGAGCCGGTAGTTGGAGTCGAACCGGCCGCCAGTCTTCAGCTCCACGAAAACGTTCGGCGCGACGAAGGTCTTCAACCCTTCGGCCGTCGTCATCGTCTTCCAGACCTCTTCCCGCGGCGCCGCCACGACGAACTCGTGCCGCAGCACGCGCTCTCCGCCCGGAAGAGCGAACGACGTGTTTCGGACTTCTTCGCATCTCGCCGCGGCCGCGAGCAGAAGCCATCCCGCCGCGAGAATGAACGCCGTTTGGATTTTCACGATGCGCTCTCCTCTTTCCTGAAAAACGAGGCGGCGAGATACCGCCGCAGCTCGCGAACACACTGGTCGAAGGGCTCGACACTGGCTTCGGTCAGCGACTGCATGACGGCGCCTTCCATCACGGTCAGGACAAACGTGGCGGCCGACGCCACATCCTCTTCGGCTACGGCGCCCGAAGCCGCTTCGCGCACGCACTGGCCGACCCAGGATTTCCAGCCGGCGAAGTTGGCCCGCACTTTCTCCTGGGCGCGCGGGATGGCTCGGCCCACCTGAAGCGCGAGATTTCCGATGGGGCATCCTCGGGTAAAGCCGGTCGCGACGAGCTGCATCCGGTACCCGGCGAGCAGTCCGGTGATTCTCTCGATGGGGTCGGACACGCGGGCGAAGAGGGGCGTGATCAGGATCGGCTCGAGGTTCTCGAGGTACCAGTCGAGGACCGCGAGCAGGATGTCTTCCTTGGTCTTGAAGAAGTAGTAGACACTGCCCGGATGGACGCCCGCGTCGTTTGCGATTTGCTGAAGACTGGTCTCCCCGAATCCGACGCTCCAGAAAAGTTGGCGCGCCGACTCGAGAATCCTGTCGCGGCTGGAAGGTTCAGAGGCCTTCATCAGTTGGTTATACAACTAAATGGCCACTACGCTCAAATTCAACTGGCTTCATTGTTAGACATTCGCCGAGTCCAAGCTGTCCTCCCTTGCCGGACCATGGGGGAAGGGAGGACAGAAGAGTGAGGGCTCGAATCTCGACGCGGCTTTACCGAGGTCCGGCGATTGTCCAGGAGAGGTCGGAGACCGACGGAAGCACTACGGCGGAGGAGACGTCCGTTCCGGCCATCCGCCAGATCGTGTCCTCCCCGGTCAACGCGTGGCGCCACAGGATGTCCGGCCGACCGTCGCCCGTGTAATCGCCCACCCCGCGGATCTGCCAGTTCAGGTCGGCGACAGGCGGCATAGCGGCGGTCGAGACCACCGAAGTCCGATTCATCAACCAGATGGTGTTCTCGCCCGTGTTGATGTTTCTCCACAGGATGTCGGCGCTGCCGTTTCCATCGAAATCGGCGCTCCCCCCGATCTGCCAGCCGGTATCGGAGACCGTCGGTACGGCGGCGAGGGAAAGGACCGACGTGTTGCTCATCAACCAGATCGTGTTGGCTCCCGATCCGGCATGCCGCCACAGGATGTCGGGGCGATTGTCTCCGTTAAAATCGGCGACGGCCGCAATCCGCCACTGGAGGTCGAAGACGGGAGGAAGCGCGCCCAGGGCGCGCACCGCGGTTCCGTCCATGAACCACACCGTGTTCTCGCCGGTCACGGAGTTGCGCCACAGCACGTCCGTTTTCCCGTCGCCGTCGAAATCGGCGACGCCGACCATGTGCCAGTTGACGTCGGACACCGCGGGCATCGGCACGGCCGCCAGCACCCGGGTTCCGTCCATGAGCCAGATCGTGTTCACGCCGTCCGACCGTTCCCAGAGGATGTCGGTTTTCCCGTCGCCGTTGAAGTCGCCGCGGATTCCGGCACTCGCAAACGAGTAATCGAACACTCCGCCCGAGAAGGTGCCCGCATGCAGGCGCGTGCCCGATGCGTCGATCGTCAGGGACTCCGCGTTACGAGCGAACATTCCGTTGTTGAACTCCGCCCAGCCTCCGCCGGAGTTGGTGCTCTGCAGGACCCCCGCGCCGTCGGTGGCGGCAAACAGCATGGTGTGATTGGCGGGATTGACGACGATGGCCCAGACGCTCGCGCCGACGCCGGTGTTCGCCGGGTTCCACGTGGCGCCTCCGTCCGTGCTCCTGAAAATCCCCGCCGGCCCCCCGGCGTAAACGACATTGGCCGTCACAGGGTCGACGGCAATCGTGTAGACGGCCGAGGACGGAAGACCCGAGGCCGCCGTCCAGCTCGCGCCGCCGTTGATAGATCGGAAGAGAGTCGTGGGCGATCCGAGGTAGAGGTTCGAGGGGTTCGTCGGGTCGATCGCGAGCGAATACCCCACCGCCCCGTTGGTTCCCGTGCTGGACGGAGCCCAGCTCGCTCCCCCGTTGAGGCTCTTGAAGACTCCGCCGGGCGTTCCGACATACACGGTCGAGGGAGTGTTCGGATCGATGGCGAGAGAGAACGCGGAAAGATTGGTGAGGTTGTTGTTGACCTTCGACCAGCTCGCTCCCCCGTCGGTGGAACGGAGGACGCCGGACCCGTCGGACCCCGCATACACGGTGCCGGTCGTGACGGGGTTTACCGCGAGCGCGATGACGAAATAGTCGCGGCCCGCGCCGCTCAACCCGGAATCGATGGAGCTCCAGCTCAAGCCCCCGTCGATCGACTTGAAGAGCCCGGCGCCGAGCGTGCCCGCGTACACGGTGGTCGGCACGGCGGGATCGGAGGCCACCGCGTAGACGTTCGAGCTGACCATTCCCGAGGTCTGTCTGGTCCAGCTCGCGCCGGAGTTCGAGGTCTTGAACACGCCGGCGCTCAATCCCGCGTAGACGGTGGCCGGGGCGGCCGGATTGACCGCGAGGCTCCGTGCCCAGGTCGTTTCGAGACCCGTGTTGACGGCGGCCCAGCTCGTGCCGCCATTGACGGTCTTGAAAACGCCCGTTCCGTAGGCGGCGGCGTAGACCGTCGCCGGGGCCGCGGGATCGATGGCGAGCGCCTGGATGCTCGAGATCGCGAAGCCCGTATTGACGGGCGTCCAGCTGAGCCCGCCGTTGACCGACCGGAAGACGCCCGCTGTTTCGGACCCGGCGTAGACCGTGGAAGGCGTGGCGGGATCGATGGCCAGGCTGAAGATCGCCAGGTTCGTGAGCCCCGTGCTGATCGGGGACCAGCTCGAGCCGCCGTTGACCGTCTTGAAAACTCCGCCGCCTTGCGTCCCGGCGTACAGGGTCCCAGGAGCGCTCGTGTCGATGGCCAGCGAAAGGACGAAGAGGTTGGTCAGGCCGGAATTGACCGGCGACCAGCTGGCCCCGGAATTCACGGTCTTGTAAACGCCGCCGCCGCTCGATCCCGTGTACACGGTGGCCGGGGTGGACGGGTTGACCACCACGGCCAGCAGGTTACCGTTGGTGATCCCCGAGTTGATCTCGGTCCAGCTGACCCCCGCGTTAGCGCTCCGAAAGATCCCCCCGCCCTCGGTCGCGGCGTACAAGGTCGACGGCGTGACCGGATCGACCGCGAGAGCATGCACGTCCGCGTAGGTCATTCCGGCGTTCGCGATCGTCCAGGTCTGTCCGCCGTCGGTGCTCTTGAACGGCCCCCGGTGGGTTCCCGCATACAGCGTGCCGGGCGCCTGGGGATTGACCGCCAGGGCGTAGACCTTGGGAGCCTCCGGCCCGCGGGTCGTCCAGACGCCGGCGCCGGCCTGGAGGGAACCGGACCGAACGACCAGAATGAGAACAACCGCCGTGAGAATCCGCGCGCCCAAAGCCCGTGCTGTACGGGGTTTGGGCCTGCGGACACCAGTCGCGATGCAACTGTCGTTCATACCCTCACCTCTCGGTAGTTCCGCTGAACACTCGTTGAC
This sequence comes from Acidobacteriota bacterium, assembly GCA_020199905.1. Taxonomy (GTDB): domain Bacteria; phylum Acidobacteriota; class Thermoanaerobaculia; order UBA5066; family Gp7-AA6; genus JALYUA01. Next base: position 15,034 of record JAIVJS010000073.1, on the reverse strand, counting down.
CGCCACAGGCTTTATGCAGGGGGCGCGCCATCCATCGGGAAGATTTGAATCGCCTCTCCCTTTCAGGAAACGCATCGGGTCAATTGAAAACCGTCCTTATTTTGGACCTATTCCGGCGAAAAGATACCTCCCTACAGCACATTTTTTACGCGAATCCGACGGATCGGCCCTGATCGGAGGAAATCTTCAGGCGCGGACCCCATCGGACGTGCCGGGCGTCCCGGCGGATCAGATCCGCCGGCGGCCCGGTCTAGAATCCGCATCAGATTGACGCTGTCGTCCGGCTTCCGGCTCGGCTCCTACGAGATCGTCGGGCCGCTCGGCGCCGGCGGGATGGGGGAGGTCTACCGCGCCCGCGACGCCCGGCTCGGCCGCGAGGTCGCGATCAAGGTGCTTCCGGAGGGTCACGGGATCCGGACGCGCTCGCCCGATTCGAACGCGAGGCGCGCGCCATGGCGGCGCTTTCGCACCCCAACATCCTCGGGATTACACCATTTCGACCGGAAGGACGGGACGGCCCTCGCGGTCCTCGAGCTCCTGTCCGGGCGGACCTTCCGGTCGCGAGGGGCCTCGCCGCGGCCCACGGAAGGGGATCGTCACCGCGACATCAAGCGAAGCCGGCGGACAGGATCAAAGGCCTCTGGCCCTCCGATCATGCGGGCGTCATCGTGGAGCTTGGCGGTCAGGACCGCGGCCAGGACGATGCCGACTGAGAACGTCGCGCTTGACCCTTCTGCGGGAAGGCGCGCGATCGAGTCGGCGGTTCGGGAAAAATGGTGCGCCCGCCGCGATTCGAACGCGGGACCTTTAGCTCCGGAGGCTAACGCTCTATCCGGACTGAGCTACGGGCGCAGAAAAGAGCAGTCTTGGGGTGAGTGGAGGGATTCGAACCCTCGACATCCAGATCCACAGTCTGGCGCTCTAACCGGCTGAGCTACACCCACCGTCGGGTCGGGCAGCATATCCGCAACGGCGGAAAGGGGTCAAACGCGAGCTCCCGCACCTCGCCGGTCTCCCGATAGTCTCGATCCCCACTAAAATCGCGACGGCAAGGAGACGAGCTCATGGCCAAAGTCCCCCCGCCTCCCGATCCGGCCGACAAATCAGCCGAGACCCCGGCTCTGGCCGACGTCATCGAACGCAACATCCGCACCGTTGCCCGGCAGCATCTCGAGGCGCGCCAAAATCGCGGCGTCTCCGAGCGTATCGCCGACGCCATCACGACTTTCTCGGGACGGATGCCGTTCGTCTATCTGCACGTGGCCTGGTTCGCCCTCTGGATTCTCGCCAACACCGGGCACCTGGGTGTCCCGGCTTTCGACCCGTTTCCCTACGGACTGCTGACGATGATCGTTTCGCTCGAGGCCATCTTTCTTTCGACCTTCGTCCTGATCAGCCAGAACCGCCTGAGCGAGGACGCCGACCGGCGCGCCCATCTGGACCTTCAGATCGGGCTTCTGACCGAGCACGAGCTGACCCGCGCGCTTCAGATGCTCGACGCGGTCCAGGACAAGCTCGGCATCGAGAACGACGCCGACACCGAGCTGGCGCAGCTCGAGATGGAAACGCGCCCGGAGGACGTTCTCGCCGAGATACAGCGAGTCGCGCGTCAGGTGCGGGCCAACCCGAAGCGCCCGCGGCCGACCGCCAGAGGATGAAGGCGCGCCTCATCCCGACGCGCTTCGGCCGGCAGAAAGGGTGGGGACAGGCGACCGCCGCGTTGCTCCTGGTGCTGACAGCGGCCCGCTGCGGGCGCAAGGACGACCGCACGGGCGCCACGGCCGCGGCGGTCAATACCCCGAACTCGGGCGAGAGCGCGGACGTTGCGGCGAGGGATCACCGGCCGGCGGCGGGAGGGCGGGCGCCGGTCCTCTGGCTCGGCATGGACGGGCTCGACTGGGAGATTCTCGACCGTCTCGCGGCCGACGGGACGATGCCAAACTGGAAGCGTCTCGCCTCCGAAGGCGCGACCGCCCGGCTGACGAGCTTCGTGCCGATCATCTCGCCGATCCTCTGGACGACGGCCGCCACCGGCGTCGCTCCCGACGTCCATCGGGTGCTGGACTTTCAGGAGACGGACCCGAAAACGGGCGCGAAGGTCCCGATCTCGGGCCTCTCCCGCGCCGTCCCCGCGGTCTGGAACCTCGCGTCCCAGGCCGGCCGGAGGGTCGGCGTCGTCGGATGGTGGGCGACCCACCCCGCCGAGGAGGTCAATGGATTTTTCGTCTCGGACCATACAAGCCCGATCCTCTTCGACCGGCTCCCCCTGGCCGGCGCCGCGTATCCCGCCTCTCTCGAGTCCGGAATCGCTCAGGTCCAGGCCCGCGAGGGGCGCGTCTCCGACGCGGACCTCGCGCGCTTCGTGGACATCCCCGCCGCACAGATCGCGACGGCGCGGGCGGGCTCCGCCGGCCTCGAGAACCCGATCGTCGCGCTCTCCCGCATTCTCTCCGCCACGCGCGTCTCCCACCGCATCGCGCGCGACCTCTACGACCGCGACCGGCCGGATCTCCTCGCGCTCTACCTCGAGGGCACGGACGAGGTGGGGCACGTCTTCGCGGCGTCGACGCCGCCAAAGCTCGCGTGCGCCTCCGATGCGGATATCGCGCGCTACGGAAACGTCGTCGCGCGGTACTACGGCGACGTCGACCGCCTCCTCGGGCAGTGGATGCGCCGCGCGTCCGAGGACGGGGCGACCCTGATCGTCCACTCGGACCACGGCTTCAAGTGGGGAGCCGACCGTCCCTGCGGGCTGGCCTCGGGCAACTGGAGCACGGCGGCTTTCTGGCACCGGCTCGACGGCGTTCTCGCGGTCTGGGGCGCGAGGGCGCAGCCCGGCCCGCGCGGTCAGGCGAGCCTCTTCGACGTCGCGCCGACGGTACTCTCGCTGCTCGATCTTCCGGCGGACCGGCGCATGACGGGGAGAGCCGCGCGGTTCGCGTTTCGCGAGCTGATGTCCCCTGCGTCCGCCGACCTCTTTCGCGGCGTCGAAGTGCGGCGCGTCGCCGCGGCCCCGATGACGCCGGGAGAGGCGAACGAATACGCGAAGAAGCTCCTCGCCCTGGGATACCTCACCGGCGGTGAGACGCGTCCGCTCGCGCCGACGGGCGGCGACCGCCCGGGAATGACGGAGGGCGCCTGGAACAACCTGGGTCTTTACCTTCGCGACACGGCGTCGAAGCCGGGAGAATCCCGGGCGGCCTTCGAGAAGGCGCTCGCGCTTCGCCCCGACTACTATGCGCCCATGTACAACCTGGCGGTGCTGGCGCGGGGAGAAGGGCGCACGAAAGCGGCGGAGGACTGGCTCTTCCAAGCCCTCGCCGCGATCGGCGACGCCCCGGAGAAAGCGGTGCTCGGCTGGTCGCACGAGTACCAGCACGCCGGCAAGGCCGCCGCGGCGCGGTCGCTTCTCGAGAGAGCGGCCGCGAAGTATCCGAAGAGCGAAGAGATCGCCCGCGACCTGGCACTGCTTCTGGCGCGCTCGCGGGACTGCCGGGAGGCGCAAACCGTGCTCGGCCGATTCGATCCCGGATCCATCGACCCGCGGACGTACAACACGCTCGCTCTCGTCGAGACCTGTCTCGAGAATCGCCCCGCGGTCGTCCGGCTGCTGACCCGGTCTCTCGAAATGAAACCCGACCAGCCGGAGGTCGCCCGCTCGCTCTCCCTGGCGCGGGGCGAGAAGCCTCCCTCGCCATGAATAAAAAAGCCGGGGGCGCCCTGCCCCCGGCCGTCGAGATCGTCGGTCGACTTAGAAGCTGAACGTTCCCGTCGCCAGAAAACGCCTGGCCGGCGCGTACGTCAGCGCGTGCCCGAAATTGGGGTTGAGTGTCGTGTTCGAATCGCTGGAATAGAGAGTCTTGTCGACGCTCAGGGCCGGCTGCGAGTTGAACACATTCAAGAGACGTCCCTCGATTCGAAAGTTGGCGAACGTTCCGAGCGGAATGTTCTGGGCAACGAGCAGGTCGAAGTTGGTCCACGAGGAAAGGCGGCGGCTGCCCGCGGGCTCGATGTATTGATAGGGAACGCCGTAGACCGGATCGTACTGCTGCGCCTGCCAGGGGCGTCCGCTCTGGAAACGGAGATATCCGCCGATGATGGTGTTCGTCGGCAGGTTGTAAGAGCCGAACAGCTTGGCGACGTGGGTCCGATCTCCCTCGAGCACCCCCTGGCGGAACCGGTCTTCGACGTTAATCCCCGGACCGTCTTCGATGTAAGACGAAGAGTAGAAAAGCTGGGTCGCGTAATCGAGGTCCCAATTGCCGTCGAGGCGGGACAGAGTGTAGGAAAGATCGGCGGACCACCGATCGTTCGCTCCGGTCTTGCGGAGCTGCACGGTCGCGCCGCGATAGCGTCGCTTCGCCGCGATGTTGCCGTATCGGAAGTTGCTGGGATTCAGATCCGTAAAGTTGTTTCCGGTCGCGGGGAAGTCCTCGATCACGTCCCGGGTCCTGCGGTAAATGCCGTAAGCCTCGACAGAGTAGCCCTGACCAAGCGGTCGAGCGTAACCGACCAGGTACTCGTCAGTAAACGTCGGGTCGATGTTAGGAAGAACCCGCTTGTCCTGATTGTTCGACCGCGTCACCTGAGTGATGAGAGCGCCCGTAGTCCGGTTGAAGTAGGCGTCGGTCCGGAATAAACGAATTGGCGACGCGGATCGCGCGATCGACTGGTTATCCAAGTTGTCATAACGCGCAAAATTCGCGTAGACCTTGTCGTGGGCAGCGTGATCGATCTCGTAGGACACTCCGACGCGGGGCTGAAACTGCTTGGACCAGGGAATGGTCAGCGTGCCGCGGTATGTGCACGCCGCCGCCGTGCCCGAGCCGCATGTTGGAATCAGAACCGAGTTCGGCACGGTGAAGTCACCGCTCATGAAGACGAAGGTCCCGCCGGAGGGGATGTACTCGTCGCGGTTGACGAGCACGCCCAGATTGAGCGTCAAATAGCTCCAGGTCATCTGGTCCTGCGCGAACAGCCCCCAGGTCCGGGCCTTGGACACCTGTGCCGGCTGATCGGGGCTGTAGCGGGCGCGGTAGCACGGCCTCGCCGACGCGGGCCCGCAGTTGGAGCTGCTGGAAACAGAGATCGAACCCCACCCGTTTGCGATGCGGGCGAGCTCTTCCCGATTCTTGCTGTAACTCCCGCCCACGCGGACGTCGTGAGTGGCGCCCAGGAAGTTAGCGATGTAGCTCGTCGTCAGTTTGTACTCGTCGCGGAAGAAGTCGTCGTTGTTGGTGGCGAGGGAGGCTCCACCGGTCTGCTGGCCGGTGACGGGATCGGTGAAGAGACCCACGGCCGCCGGATTTGCCGCGTTGAAAGCTGGCTGAAATCCGAAGGCGAGAATGGGCGATGCGCCGTTGTGATTTTCGTTGTGGTTGAATTTCGCTTCGAGATTGAACTTCGAGCTCACCGTCCAGAACCAGGAGGCGACGCCGATCCGGTCGATTTCCTTGGGGTTGTCGCCCGTGGACGCCGCTCCCCGTGTCCCGATGTCGGCGTTCGTCTGCTTGACGCCCCGGTATCGGAAAGAGGCCTCGAGTAATTGGTTCGAAACGGGAGTCGCGGTGAGCTTGCCGAAGTACTCATTGATGTCGAGATCCGAATTCGGGAGCGAATTCGGCGCCCCCCCGATGTTGAAGTTGTTGAACCGCTCTTTTTCGGTCTGGCGATAGAAGTTTCCTGAGCCATAGAAGAAGAGGCGATCTGGAAAGAGCGGGCCACCGATGCTCGCCCCCGGTCGGACGCGGTTCAGAAGGCTCGTATTATTCGGATCCTTGCTTTTCGCGCCGAGACTCGAAGGTTCGTATTCGAGCCTCGCCTCTCCGTGAAAGGCGTTCGTGCCGGACTTCGTCACGCCGTTGACGATGAATCCTCCCGTGCGGCCGTACTCGGGCGACACGCCGGCTCGCGTTATGTTGACTTCCTGGATGTCGAGCTCCGCGAAGTCTTGAAAGAGGTCCGCGAAGAACGGATTCGTGACGTTGACGCCGTCGTAGAGGAACTGGTTGTCCTGGCGTCCGCCGCCCGCGTTAAATCCCGGATTCGTATTGGAGATCGCGACACCCGAGTCGGCGACACCCGGCGCGAGCTGCATGGTGCCTGCGAACGTGCGTGCCAGCGGAAGCTTCTCGATGGTAGTCCGGTCGGTGACGTTCGAGACGGTCGTCGACTTGGTATCGACCTCCGGCGTCGCCGCCGTAACGGTCACCTCCGCGGTCGCCGTCGCCCGGAGAACGGCGCGGACTTCCGTCTCTTTGGAGAGCGAGACCACGACGTCCTGCTGGAAGATGCCCATACCGCTCAACTCGGCCCGGAGACGATAGGTCCCGGGAATGAGGCCCGAGAACTGAAAGCCGCCGTCCCCCTGGCTGGTCGCCGAGCGGCCCAGGGGCATGTTGGGACTCGTGATCGTCACGGTCGCGCCGGGGATGGCGCCGCCCTGCCCGTCACGGACCCACCCTGAAATCGCTCCCGTCGTCTGAGCGTGGACGAGCGGGACGGCGAGCGCAAAACATGCGAGCGCAATCCACAGTGGTCGAAACCGCATAAGCCTGACTCCTTCTAAATCGGGCTGGGCGCCCGGCAACGAGAACTTAGAATCACAAAACACACGGGAAGTATGGGACAAACGCCCCGATTTTACTCCCGTTCTAAACGGACCAGGTCCTCGAAAGTTTCGCGCCGCCGTACGATCTCGAATCCATTCGATTGGACGAGGACCTCCGCGGCGCGGTTCCGGAAGTTGTAGTTGGACGACATCGCGAAGCCGTAGGCGCCGGAGTCGAGGATCGCCAGGAGGTCGCCCTCCTGTATCTCGGGAAGCGCCCGGTCGCGGGCGAAGAAGTCGCTCGTCTCGCAGATCGGCCCGACGACGTCGGCGACGAGAGGGCGCCCGGTGGGCGGCGCGACCGATTCAATCGGATGGATTGCTCCGTAGAGCGGCGGGCGCAAGAGGTCGTTCATCCCGGCATCCACGATCACGAACTCTTTCCCTCCGTTCGCCTTCCGGTACAACACCCGGGTCACGAGCGCCCCGGCGGCTCCTACGATCGCGCGGCCGGGTTCGACCAGGATCGTGAGCGGGAGGCCGTGCAGAGGCGCAAGCACCGCGCGCGCGTACTCCTCCGGCGACAGGGCCGCCGAGCCGCTTTCGCCGATTCCGATCCCGCCTCCGACATCGAGCGTCTCCAGCGCGAAGCCTCTCTCGAGAAGCTGCGATGCGAGCAGGGCGAGCTCCCGGGCGGTTTCGGCGAGCGGTGCGGGATCGCCGATCTGGCTTCCGATGTGCGCCTGAATGCCCGTCATCCGGACGTGAGAGAGCCGGCGGGCGCCTTCGTACGAGTCCAGAGCCTCGTGAATGTCGATGCCGAACTTGTTGTGTTTCAAACCCGTCGAAATGTACGGGTGGGACCTGGGGTCGATGTCGGGATTCACGCGAAGAGCCACCCTCGCCGTTTTGCCGAGCGCTGCTGCCGCCTCGTCGATCTTCTCGATCTCTCTTCGCGACTCGGCGTTGAACGCGAGGAGGCCGAGCCCGACGCCGAATCGAATCTCCTCGTCCGTCTTGCCGACGCCGGAGAAGACGATGCGCCCGGGCGGGATACCGGATTCCACGGCAGCCCGCAGCTCGCCGCCCGAAACGACGTCGGCCCCGGCCCCGAGAGCCGCCAGCGCGCGCAGGACCGCCAGGTTGGAGTTCGCTTTGGTCGCGTAGCAGACGAGATGGGGGACCGCCGAGAGCGCCCGGTCGAAACGCAGGTAGTTCTCTTCGACGAGAGCGCGGCTGTAGACGTAAACCGGCGTCCCGGCGCCCTCGGCGATGGACGCGAGCGGGACTCCGTCGCAGGTCAGGTTGCCGGCGTCGTCGCGAAAGAATCCAGCCACGGCCGGCGACGATAGCATCGCGCGACTGTACCGTCCGGCCCCCGCCGCGGCAGGCTCAGCGATTCGTGTCCGCTCCGAGCACCACCTTCTTCTGCCCCGTCGGGGGATCGAATCGGACCACCTCGCCGCGTTCGTCGAGGAAGAGCTTCGAGGCTTCGCTGCCGGGCGCGGGTCCCTCCCGGGACCACCACCAGTCGCCGATCGGAACGAGGCCGTCCGCGACCGGCGCGGCGGTGCCACGATCGAGGTCGGCGATTTCCAGGACAGGTTTCGCCTGCCGCCCGCCGGGCAGATCCCGGATCCACGCGACGGCGAGGCGGCCGGCCGCGACCTCCGGTCCGGGGCGCAGGCGCCCGGAGCCGCCGATCTCGATACGACGCTCCTTCTCGCCCGAAGGAGAAAAAACCTCCAGCCAGGAGGCGCTGTTGTCGCCCAGCGCCAGGACCAGGCGGCCATCGGAGAGGAAGCGGGAGAGCGTCGACCGGAGGGGCGGCCCTTGACGAAGGGTCGCGAGAACGGCGCCCGTCCGCGCGTCCCGCAGCGTGATTCGGGTCCCGGCGAACGTGCGCGAGGAGACGAACCGGTCTCCGGCGCGATTGATCAGCATCATTCCCCAGTAGGGCAGCGACTCCGTGGCGCCGGCCTGCGCCAGCGTTCGCCCGGCGACGTCGTACTCGAGTATCTGCATGTCCGGCCGGAGGGCCGTGACTCCCGCGATACTCGAGCGGAAAATGCGGACCGTGCCCGGCCCGACGAACCGCGCGCTCGCCACGTCACGCGGCGGCACGGCGATGCGGACAGAGCCGAGCGACCGTCCGGAAAACACCTCGAAGATGGACAGGAGGCCGAAGTCGATGGCGCCCAGCCGGTCTCCGTCGGACGAGAGGAAAAGCTCCGGCCTGCTCCGAAAGGAGATCTTCGGATCGGCTGGCACGGCGCCGCGGTCCTCGAGTCGGAGAGTCCGGAGGTGCCAGGGGCCCTGGACCGCCGTCTCTCCTTCCACCCATGCGGCAACGCTTCCGTCCTCCGACGCGACGATCGGCCCGCCGCCCGTGCGAAGAAAGCGGGAGCTCCGCGAGTCGTACAGAAACCCCGCCCTCGCGCTCCGCGCGCGGCCATCCAGGCTCACCCAGCCGGCGGAACCGAGCGGAAGGGCCCCGGACAGGGAATCGAGCGACGAAGGCGGCGCCGCGAGGACCCATGCGGCCCACGCCGCGAACAGGACAGCGGCCCCCCCGAGGAGACTCCAGGCGGTCGCCGAGAACGCCCGGTGGGCGGCGTAGAGGTCGGTGCGTCCCGCCGCGAGCGCGCGGTACGAGCCCGCCAGGAACGCAGCAATGACGGCGAGCCCCGAACCCAGCAGGACCGTGCGAAGAAAGAGGGGAGGATCGGGCATCACACGCCACAGTCGCGCGGTGACGGCGGCGGCGGCGAAGCCGATCGCCGTCAAGGCCGCGAGATCCGCCACGGCGATCGACGACCGGGAACGGACGATGAGCGAGGCGGCGTTCGCGGCGAGGAGCACGAAGAGAAGGGAACCGGTGAACGCGAGGGCGGCTCCGGCCGCTCCGCCCTCGACGCCTCGCAGAGGCGCGAGGCCCCGATCGGCGAGGAATGTCGGAATCAGAATGATCGCGACCGAGGCGAGAGCGATGGCGAGGGCAGCCGCGAGCTTTCCCGCCCAGAGCGCTGCGGCCGAAATCGGCCGCGAAAAGTAGAACCCGCTTCGCCGGTTCGCGAGGTCGCCCGCGAAGATGCTCGCGCCGAGCGCGAGGGCGACGCCGTTCGAGACGGTGGTCGCGAACAGGAGAGCGGCGAAGCCGCGCGCCTCGCGCGCCGACGCCGCCGACATCGAGCGGACGAGCGGCACGGCGAACGGGATCAGGCTCGCCACGGCCGCGGCCGCAAACACGAATTTCTTCTCGACCACCTCGCGGCGGGCGACGGCGAAAAACGTCTTCATCGAGCCTCTCCTTCCGCAAGGGCGGGCTCTCCCGCCACAGCGACGAAAATTTCTTCGAGCGTCAGCGCCGCCGTCTCCGCGCCTTCGACGCCATCTATCTGACGGAACCTCTCGAACTCGCCTTCGCTCCAGTTGGAAACGACCGCGTCGATGCCCCACCCCCGCACCCTCACGCGCACGGCCTCGAACGCGTCGAGCTCACTGCCGAACGCGGTGCGGGTCTCGGTCATCCGGTTTGCGTAGCGGATTCTCCGAAACCGGCCTTTCAGCGCCTCGACTTCCTCGTCGAGCACCAGCCGGCCCGCCTTCAAAATCCCGACGCGCGTGGCGATACCCTCGATGGCAGCGAGGTCGTGTGTCGTCACGAGGGCCGTCGTTCCGCGGTCCGCGAGATCCTCCAGGAATTCGTCCCAGAAGGCGCGCCGCGCGACGACGTCGAGCCCGAGCGTGGGGTCGTCGAGCACGAGAAGCTCCGGCGCGGGGGCCAGCGCCATGGCGAGAAGGACCTGTCCCTTCTGTCCCTTGGACAACCGTCCAAACGGCACCTCTGCCGGCACACCGAATCGCGAGAGCCGCCTTTCAACCGAGGCGCCGTCCCACGAGGGGTAGAGGCGGCAGCAGAAGTCCGCGATCTGAGACGCCGACATCGCGGGCGGCGCGTCCGGCTCTTCCGGAACGACGCCCACGCGCGCGAGCGTCCTGGCGCGGGCTTTCCAGGAGTCGAGGCCGAAGAGCCGGGCCTCGCCCCGCGTCGCCTTCTGTTCTCCGAGGAGGCAGCGGACGAGCGACGACTTGCCCGCGCCGTTTCTTCCGAGCAGGGCGTAGATCTCTCCCGGAGCCACGGAAAAGGAAACGTTCTCGCACGCGGTCGCGCGCCCGTAGCGGACCGTGATGCCGCGGGCCTCCAGGATCGCCTCTTTCGACATGGCCGGGGCGGGAGCGGATTCGAAGCCGGGCGCAAGGGAAGCCGTGGTCGTGGTGGTCATCTTTTTTCTCTCCTGGGTGTGCCGTCGCCGAGGCGGCGCCACGCCGCCGCGAGCTCGTCGGCCGCGTCGGCCGGGCTGGTGCCGAGCGACGCCGCCAGCGCCGCGTACCCCGCCGCTCCTTCGCGCAGCACACGCTCTCGTTCGGCCTTCGCGGCGGCGGGGGGGACTTCCGCGACGAACGTCCCCTCGCCGCGGCGGACCGCGAGGAGGCCCGCGTCGGCGAGCCTCTGGTACGCCTTGGCGACGGTCGCCGGATTCACGCGCAGGTCGCGGGCGAGGTCGCGCACGGACGGCACCGGACCGCCCGCAGGCAGGACCGCGCTGGCGACGAGCCGGCGCACGCCCTGCTCGATCTGGCTCCAGATCGGCGTCGGAGAGGCGAAATCGACGTGAAGAGCACGCATATGTGTATCACAGTTGTAATACAGCGATGCGCGACGTGTCAAGAACTTTTCGAGCGCCGGCGGCGACCCATCCGGTCGCACCGAACCCATCAGTGGTTTTTGGCGCCGTCCCCTGACCGCCCATCTTCAAATCGGTACGCGCGCAAAGCCGGGGCGAGGAGCGCGACCCCTGCGGCGACGACGAGCGTCGCCACGCCGCCGCTGACTACGGCGACCGTGACGCCGACGGCGGCAGAGGCGAACAGGGAAGCGACGAGTCCGGCCTCTAGCTCCCCGAGCTGGGGGCCTCCCATGAAGAAAATCATGTTGACCGACGTCATCCGCCCCCGGAGCGCGTCCGGTGTTACGAATTGCCGGAGCGTCTGCCGGATGACCGTCGAGACGGCGTCGGCGGCGCCGATCGCGGCAAGAGCCGCCAGCGTCAGAGGGAAATGTCGTGAGAAGCCAAACACGATCGTGGCCAGGCCGTACCCGGCCACGGCCCAGAGGAACACCCGTCCCTGCCGGACGGGCAGCGGACGGACCGAAAGGTACAGGGAGGCCGCCAGCGCGCCCACCGCCGGCGCCGACACCAGAAATCCATACCCCGCGGCCCCGACGCGGAGCACCTGGTCGGCGAAGATCGGAAGGAGTGACATCGCTCCCGCAAAAAAGGTGGCGAAAAAGTCCACCGCCATGGTCCAGACGATCAGGGGCGTTTGAAAGACGAACCGGATCCCTTCCTTCAGGTCCGCGATGGGATGCGCCGCGGGCCCCGCCGCGCGCGCGAGCGGCCGGCCGGACGCGCGCATCGTCGCCAGGGCAAACAGCACGGCGAGAAACGACGCGGCATTGACAAGGTAGATCCACGCGAGCCCTCCCGTCGACACCGCCCCCGCCGGGACGCCGGCGCGGCCCGGCGTCATCGCGTGGCCCGCGATGATCCATCCGGCGAGCGCCGGCCCCGCGATCAGGCCCACCTGAAACACGGAGAGGTTGATGGACAGGGCGCCGGGCAGGTCTCGGTCGGGAACCAGACGGGGGATAAGCGCCTGGCGCGCGGGGGCGTCGAACGCCGCTGCGCCCGAAGCCGATGCCGTCAACGCGTACAGGACCCACAGGGACTCCCCTCCCGAGAAGGTCAGGATCGCGAGCAGTCCGGCGGCGGCGGCCATGAAGGACTGCGTGAAGAGCATCAGCTTGCGACGATCGACGCGGTCCGCGAGCACACCTCCCCAGAGCGAAAACAAGACGATTGGCAGAACCCGTGTCAGCCCGACCAGCCCGAGGGCGAGGGGCGACCGCGTCAGCAGGTAGACGTGCCAGTGGATTGCGACCGACTGCATCTGGGATCCGGTGCCCGAGACGAGGTACGCGCCGAGGAGCCGCCGGAAATCGCGGTGGGCAAGCGCGAGGAGCGGGGTTCGCGCGGGACTCACCGGGTCTCCGGTCCGGGCAGAAGGATCATCGGCGAAGGGTTATACCCGTGCCGGACGGATCGCGCGGCGTTGACGACCCCCTCGAGAAAAGACGCGGCGACCGTGGATTCTCGCGCCGGCGCTGGGACACGAGGGTTCGCGGGGCTCCGGAGACGTCAGAGGTCACGCGGCTCCGCCGCCTGGAGGAGGAGAGCGGAAGAGAGATCTGCCGATGGCCGCCCGTGCGCACCGCCTGTTCCCGGGCGCCCTGGGGCTCGGGTCCTCCTCTGGGCGATGATCGCGCTCGGACATCCGCGGCCCGCCTGCTCGAATCCGCCGAAAGACGTGCGGTGGGGTGAGAGCACGACCGACGAGATGTGCATAGCGTTTCTGTGGTTCACGATCGACGGAGAGAACGCGAATCCCGGATCTTCGGCGCGCGGGGCTTTGAAGCAGATCGCGCCGTTCTGAGAAGTCGAGCGGCCCGCCGTGACGCATCCGCTCGACGCGGATGTGCCCGCGCATTGGCATCACGGCTCGGGGAAGGCCGCGCCGGGCGGGACCATCCCGCCCCGCTGACGCTTACTTTTTCCTGGTTCTCTTCTTCGCGGGCGGTTTTTCGAAACGCTTCCGGCCTTCATCGATCCGCTGCCGCGCCTCGCCGATGAACCCGAAATCGAAGGGGAAATACGCGCCCGCCGGCAGAACGCCCGCGAGCTTGAAGAGTCCGCGTTCGTCGTCGAACTTGAACTTGTTGCGGCTGCCTTTCGGGGTGTCCACGATGGCGTGGACGATCCCGGTCTTGCGATCGAACGGGGGCAGGTCGTCTCCGGACTGAAGAGGACGTCGGGACTTTGCGGTCATGGGCAGCTGCGTCGCAAGAACGGTTCCATGCGATTTCGCCGCGACTTGCCGCGGCCGCTGCGGCGCGATTCCCCGAACTCCCTCGGCCAGCAGGATGTCACTGCGGCCCTCGTTTTCCGCGAGAACGATTCTCACCCGATCGGGGAGATCCCGAAACTCTCCCTCGGCGGGTCGCGGGCGCCCGCGCGCGCGCCGCCGCCTATTTCCAGCCGGAGACCACGAAGAGATCCGACGCGAGGACCCGGTTGTGCGAGTAGGCGTAGGACTTCCCGTCGCGCGTGATCACGACGTTCTCGATGCGGACGAGGCCCGCCCGGTCGGCGGGGATGATCTTTTTCCAGGTCTCCTTCGTCCCCGTCGAGATCCGGTACCGGAAGATTTCGAGCGGCAGGTCGCCGAACCGGGTGACATAGAGGGTCTCGCCGTCCGCGCTCCACTGGATGATGTGGTCCTTCGACTCCAGGCCGGGCAGCGCCCGGGGCGCCCCGCCGGCGATCGGATAGATCGCCCACTTCTCGTCGGAGCCTTTGAGTATGACCCGGTCCCCGCCCGGCGACGCGGGGCCCGCGCCGGTCAGGCCTTCCGGGGTAGACGAGCGAAGCGGAGCGCCCGGCTCGAGAACGTAGCCGCGCGCGCCGCGCTTCGGTTCAACGGCGGCAATGGCGAGGCGCCGCCCGTCCGGCGGAAGAAATAATCCTCCGAGGACTTGCCGCGGTCCCACGTCGAGTACCCTGGGCTCCCCCGCCCCGGTCGGAAGGAGGACGAGGTGAGGCGCGGCCCCGGGCACCAGCGAGAGCGCCCATTTCCCGTCGGGCGATAGGTCGTTCGCCTCGCCATCTCCCAGCCGAACGGCCGGAGAGCCGTCGGTTCTCCGAAGGTAAACGGATCCTCGTTCGCCTCCTCCCTCGCCGTTTTCGTAAGAGAGGATGACCCGCCCGTCGGCGGACAGAGCCTTCGCGTTGGACTGGTCGAGCCAGGAGAGATTCCGTTCCGGCTCGCCGTTGGACGAAAAGAAAATTTCGCGGGTTCCGATCTCCCGCTCGACTAAGACCTGTCCGTCGCGGCCCACGTCATGGAGAACCTCGATATCGGTCAGCGGCGCGACGATCCGAGCCTTGCCTGCGAGATCCACCGCCCGCATCGCGACACCGGTCGCGGGATTCAGACCGACGAACCAGACCTCTTGCCCCGAGCGATGCCATGAAGCGGTGTCGATGAAAAGCCAGCCCTCGGTCAGGGTTCGGTGCGCTCCATTCGCATCGACCAGGTTCAGCCGGTCGCCGCTCGGGCTTCCCTCGGCGACCAGCACCGACTTGCCGTCCGGCGACACCCACGGGCCGCGGAGCTCGTTCGCGGAGGAGTAGAGGCGCCGGCCGATCGGGTACTCGAGGATGGTCTGGCCCCCGGCGGGTCGAAGGACGGCGAGCGTGCGGCCGTCGGGCGACCAGTCCGCTCCGTTGACGTCCTCGAGGATCTCGCGGGGGGCACCGCCGGTCAGAGGAACCCGAGCGAGCGTCCCGCCTCCGACCGTTC